>CAIRAW010000001.1 GCA_903876735.1 uncultured beta proteobacterium
CAAACTCGGCGCTGCGATTGGCGCAAGCCGCGCAGCGGTCGATGCGGGCTACGCACCGAACGACTGGCAGATCGGCCAGACCGGCAAGATCGTCGCACCGCAGCTCTACATCGCAGCGGGCATCAGCGGCGCCATCCAGCACCTGGCCGGCATGAAGGACTCCAAGGTGATTGTTGCGATCAACAAGGACCCGGAAGCGCCGATCTTCTCGGTTGCCGACTACGCTCTGGAAGCCGATCTGTTTGCGGCCGTGCCAGAGCTGACGCAGTCACTCTGAACCGCGCCAAGCTGAAACGATCACAACCGTCTACCATGCGCTTCCAAAATTAAATACAGCCTGAGACAAAGCATGCTGACCATTCAACTCTTCAACGGACTGGTGTACGGATCCCTGCTCATTGTGATGTGCTCGGGTCTGGCCCTGATCTACGGCTTGCGCCGCGTGGTGAACTTCGCGCACGGCGCACTCTATATGCTGGGAGCCTACATCGGCTACACCGTGGCCGGTTACAGCAACTTCTGGGTGGCGCTACTGGTAGCACCGCTGGTCATGGCCGTGTTCGGTGTGCTGCTGGACCGCTATGGTTTTCGGCTACTGCAGGATCGAGAGCCGCTCAACGTGATGCTCGTAACCTTTGGCCTCTTGCTCATTCTGGAAGACCTCGTGGTTTTTGTTTGGGGCAAGGCCAACTACTCGCTGTTCACGCCCAAGTTGCTGGATTTCTCCGTCTCACTCTCGGGCCACGATCTGCCGGCCTACCGGATTGGCGTGATCGTGGTCGGCCTCTCTGTGGCCGTGGGCTTGACGCTTTGGCTGCGATTCTCCAAGGCGGGGCTCTTTGTGCGTGCCGCCAGCACCGACCCCATCACGACTTCCATGCAAGGGGTCAACACCGATCTGTTGAGCGCTGGTGTGGTCGGCTTGGGCAGTGCGCTGGCCGGTCTAGCGGGCATCGTGGCCGCGCCATTCTTGTCCCTTTCGCCGCACATGAGTTCCGACGTGCTGATTGATTCATTCGTGGTGGTCGTGATCGGCGGACTGGGTTCGCTGGCCGGCGCATTTGGTGCGGCCTTGCTGCTCGGAATGATGCAGTCTCTCGGTGCGGTGTATCTGCCCGAGGTGTCCGTGCTCCTGCCCTTCATCTTCATGATCGCTGTGCTGATCTGGAAACCCTCCGGCCTGGCCGGTAGCCGAACCTGAACCGCCGGAGATCAACATGAGCATGACCCGAATCGGAATCTATTCATTTCTCGCCTTGCTGGCCGGCGTGGCCATCATGTGGTTGACCACCAGCAGCGGTTTGCTGGGCGTATTCACACAGGCTGTGATCTATGCCATTTTTGCGCTTGGCGTGGGTGTGCTGCTCAAGCAGAACGGCCTGGTCAGTTTTGGCCATGCGCTGTATTTTGGCGGCGCCGGCTACGGCATCGGCGTCCTCCTTCAACTCGATTGGATGCCTGCTGAGTGGGCCTTTCTGGCAGTTCTGGTGGCCATGGGTCTGGCTGCATTTCTGGTCGGTCTGGTCATTGTGCGCGTGCCAGGCATTGCCTTTGGCATGCTGACGCTGGCCATTGGGCAGATGGCCTACCTGCTGGCGGCGCGGGCACGGGGCATCACCGGTGGCGCGGATGGCATGAGCATTAACTGGCCGCCGACACTATTCGGATTCCCGCAGGCTACGCTGCTGAAGCCAGCTGTTCTCTTCATGATTGCCTGGGTGGCAATGCTGCTGGTGACCTATGTGCTACTTTGGATTTTGAAAACCCGCTTTGGAGCCATCACCGAAGCAGTTCGCGACAACGAGGAGCGCGCCCGCTTCATCGGCATTCCGACGACGTTGCCACGCGCTGCGGTGTACGCCCTGTCGGCGGTGACAACCGGGGTGGCCGGACTTCTATCCTCACTGAACACTGGCTTTATCTCACCGGAAAGTCTGCACTGGAGTGTGTCGGCAATCACCCTGCTGATGGTGGTTGTAGGCGGCTTCAAGAAACCAATCGGCCCCATCGTTGGCGCCATCGTGTATTTTCTGTTCAAAGATTTGCTGGGTGACTACGCAACCCATTCCATGGCCATCTTCGGCACCGCCCTGATTGCCGTCATCGTGTTCTCGCCCGACGGAATTGTCGGTGCGGTGGAGCGTGCCTTTCAAGGCAAGCGATCCCCCGGCTTTGGCCACGCAGCATCCGCTGCAAAGGAGTGAGCTATGACCAGCTATGTACTTGAGGCCAAGGATGTTGCCATTCACTACGGCGGTGTCAAAGCCCTCGACGGCGTGGATATCACGCTGGAAAAGGGGCAGATTCGCGGCCTGATCGGCCCCAACGGCGCGGGCAAATCCACCGTCATCGACGCCATCACGGGACGGCGTGCACTCACGCGCGGCAGCGTCACTCTCGATGGCGAAGATGTCAGCCGCATGGGCGCGGTGGAGCGGCGCTTGCGCGGGCTTTCGCGCAGCTTCCAGCGCACCAGCATCTTTGGTGGCATGCTGGTCGGCACGCAGGTGGAACTGGCCGCGTACAAAATGGGTATTGCGAACTCCGCAGCCGACGCCAAGGCGGTACTCGAGGAACTGGACCTTGACCGGTTGAGCCACGCACTGGCTGAGAATTTGGGCTACGGCGATCAACGCCGCCTGGACTTGGCGCTGGCGCTGGTGGGCCGACCCAAGGTGCTGATGCTTGACGAGCCCATGGCCGGTCTGTCAGTGAAAGAGTCACACGATCTGGCCAAACACCTCAAGGCGCTGACTTCACGCTGGGACGTATCGGTGCTGCTGGTGGAACACGACATGGACGTGGTGTTCGGCATCTCGGACGCCGTGACGGTGTTTGAACTCGGGCGCGTGATTGCCAGTGGCGACCCTGCCGCTGTGCGCGCCAATCCGCGCGTGCGCGAAGCCTATCTCGGGAGCGCTGCATGACTGCCTTACTTCAACTTGAGGGCGTCCACGCCTACTATGGATCAGCGCACATTTTGCACGGCCTGAGCCTGCACATCGACGCCGGTGAAAGCGTGGCACTGGTCGGACGCAATGGCGTGGGCAAGACCACGGTGGTCAACACCATTTTGGGTCTGGCCCAGATGAAAGCCGGCCATGTTAATTTTGGCGCGGCTCAGGTAACCAAGCCACGCATCTACACCGCGGCCCAGCATGGTGTGGTGGTGGTGCCGCAGGGCAGGCGCATTGTGGCCAACTTGACTGTGGAAGAGAACCTGATGCTGGGTGCTGCCACCGGCCGCAAGGGCCCCTGGAATGTGCCGGAGATCTACAAGCTGTTTCCCATTCTGCAGGAGCGCGCCCATACACCGGGCACAGCACTATCGGGTGGGCAGCAGCAAATGCTGGCGGTGGGGCGAGCGCTCATGGCCAACCCTTCGCTGATCCTGCTGGACGAACCCACCGAAGGCCTGGCCCCCGTGATCGTGGACCAACTCGCCGAGGTATTCAACAAGGTCTCGGGGCAGGGCACTGCTCTGCTGCTCATTGAGCAAAACATGAGCCTGGTGGTACGGATGTCGCAGCGCTATCTGGCCATGGCCAAGGGTTCTGTGGTGGCAGAAGGAAAAGTGGAGAACTCCAAAGCAAGTTTGCAGGATCTCGAGAACCACGTGATGGTCTAGCTTCGTTCCATTCAATGTTTTAAACGGTTGCCGGACCGTCTCCGGCGAAGACTCAAAAACAGGAGATGACATGCTGAAAAAACTGAATTTTTCCCTTGGACTGGCATGCGTGGCGTTTGCTGCGCTAGCCCCGCTGCATACTGCGGCACAAACCAAACCGCCAGTAAAAATCGGTCTGGTATCGTCCAAATCGGGCGCGTTTTCATCCATGGGTGTAGATGTAATCAGCGGCATCAAGTTCGCTGTCGAAGAAGCCAACGCCAAGGGCGGCGTGGATGGACGGCAAATTCTACTGGCCGAAGGCGATGACGAGAGCAACCCGGAAGCGGGTCGTCGCGCCGCGGAAAAGCTGGCGCGTGATGGACACAATCTGATCATTGGCCCCATCACCTCGGCCGTTTCACTGGCCATCAGCCAGAACCTGACGCGATGGGATGCAGCCTTCTTTGGCACCATCAGCAAGGCCGACAAGCTGACCACTGAGTCATGCAACACCCGCTTCATCCGTACCAACCATTCGGACGCCATGGATCTGGCCATGATCAACCAGTGGGTCAAGAATGTGCCAGGCAACAACTTTGCGATTCTTGCTGCCGACTACGTTTGGGGGCAGGACTCTGCGAAGTCGTTTGAAGCGGCGGTGACTGCCCAGGGCAAAAAGGTGTCGCTCAAGCTGTTCGCCCCCTTGGGCACTAAGGACTACGCCCCCTTCATCCAGCAACTCAAGGCCGCCAACGTCGATGCCATCTGGTTTGCTGACGTGTCGGGCGGCATTGCTTTTGTGAAGCAGGCAGCTGATTTTGGCCTGATCCCCAAGACGCCGCTGATCGGCCATGCGCTGGTATCAAACTTCCTGATCAACGCCACCGGCAAAGCCATGGAAGGTGTGCCCGGTAATGTTGGCTATACCCCTGACGTGGATTCACCCGCATCCAAGGCTTTTGTTGCCGCATTCAAGGCCAAAAACAAACGCCTGCCCTCCGACACCGAAGGCCAAGCCTATAACGGCATGATGGTGCTGCTGCAAGGTGTCAAATTGGCTAACAGCGTGCAACCTGAGGCGGTGACCAAGGCCCTGCGCGGCACGCAAGTGGACACGCTGTACGGCAAGATGACCGTGCGAGCTGCTGATAACCAGTTGCTTATTCCCAACTACGTGGCGCGCGTCAAGATGGTCGATGGCGTGCTGCGTCCGGTTATCGAGCAGACCTATCCTGAAACCATTGCGCCGCCTGCATCGCCCCTGTGCAAGATGTAATTTGACGCAGACATGAAACGGGGCCGCCAGCTTGTACAGCGAACGGCCCCGGGTCTGGCGCACAGACGCGATGCGGCTTCAGGCGCTTTCCTGCAAAGCCAGCGCTTCATCTTCACCCCCGTGGTCCAGACTCTGCATGTTGTCCAGAAGCTTGAGCAGGTAATGCAGGGTATGCGTGATGTCTCCGATGGAGAACTCGTTCAAGGCCTGCTCGTAGTAGGCATGGATTTTCGGTTGCGCCTGAACCAGCCAGACATGCCGACCCGAATCCGTCATCTTGATCAGTCGCGAACGCCGGTCGCGCGCATCGGGCTCCACGCAAATGTGGCCATCGCGCTCCATGCGCCCGATCACCCCCGCCAGATTTTGCCGGCTCACCATCAGGTAGCGCGCCAGGTCATTGACGCTGACACCGTTCTTGACTTCGGTGCGCGAGAGTGCGCCCAGCACCGCCCACTGCTGCGTGGTCAGGCCCTCGGTCTCCACGGCGCGCGTGCCGGTTTTATGCAACAAATTGGCGCATTGGTAGAGGCGAAAAAAGAGCCGGTTGGCCAGTTCCATGCGCGCAAGTTTTGCAGGCTCTAGTTGTGAATCCATGGTGTTTGGTATGTTTTTCGTGTTTCAGTATTGAAGCAGATTTTTAGGGAGTTATGGAAATGAATTTACATAAAAGCGACTGCGCCGTTCGCACCGAAGTGATCAATGGTATTTTGCTGATCGAGATCAACAACCCACCCGTCAACGCCGGCTCACTGGCTGTGCGCGCCGGCCTGCTGGGTGCGATTGAACAACTCGCCGGCGACCCGAAATTGAGTGCTGGTGTCATCATCGGCGGCGGCAACACGTTTGTGGCGGGTTCCGATCTGCGTGAATTCGGCCAGCCGCTGCAGGAGCCGCAATTGCCCGGCGTGATTGCCGCCATCGAGGCCTGCAGCAAGCCCGTGGTCGCCGCACTCCATGGTGCCGCACTGGGCGGCGGACTGGAGCTGGCGCTGGGCTGTGACGCACGCATTGCACTGACCGGCACCGTGCTGGGTCTGCCGGAAGTGACCCTGGGCATCATCCCCGGCGCTGGCGGCACGCAGCGTTTGCCACGTCTAGTGAGTGTTGCGCGTGCCATCGAAATGATTTGCAGCGGCGAGCGCATCTCCGCCGACAAGGCATTGCAGCTCAACATCGTCGATGCGGTGGTTGCTGAAGATCTCAAGGCCGCGGCCGTCGCACACGCGCGCAGCCTGGGCACGCGCAAGACCCGCATCCGCGATCTGACGGTGCCGCTAATAGATGCCGCGCTGATCGAACCTGCTGAAAGGGCCGCACTTCGCGCCGGCAAGCAGCGCCCCGCGGTCGTCGCCGCCATCAAGGCCGTCAAGAATTCCCTGAACCTGCCGATCAATGAAGCCCTGACGCTGGAGCGTGCGGCCTTCGAGCAACTGCGCCTGGCCAACGACGCCTTTGCGCTGCGCCACCAGTTCTTTGCCGAGCGCGACGCCGTTCGCCTGCCCGCCGAGTTGCAGGCCACGCCGCGCCCGGTTCGGACGGTCGCCATCATCGGCGCCGGCACCATGGGCACGGGCATTGCCATTTGCGCGCTTGATGCGGGCTTGAGCGTGATCCTGCTGGAGCAAGACGAAGCCGCGCTGGAGCGAGGCCGCCAACGCGTGGTCGACCATTACCAGAGCCGCGTCACAACGGGCAAGCTCAAGGCCGAAGTCGCAGCAGCCAATGAAAGTCGCCTGAATCCGACAACCGACTGGACACAACTTGTCCGCGCCGACCTGGTGATCGAAGCCGTGTTCGAAGAACTCGCCGTCAAGCTCGAAGTGTTCAGAAAAATTGATGCCCACGCCCGCCCTGGCGCCGTGCTGGCAACCAACACCTCCTACCTCGATGTGGACGCGATCGCCAATGCAACAAAGCGGCCGCAGGACGTGCTGGGCCTGCATTTCTTCAGCCCGGCCAACGTCATGAAATTACTGGAAGTGGTGCGTGGTTCGCAGACGGCGCCCGATGCGCTGGCAACCGGCATGACCATCGGCAAGTTGCTAAAGAAAACGCCGGTGCTGTGCGGCAATGCCTTCGGCTTTATCGGCAACCGCATTTACAACGCCTACCGCAAACAGTGTGAATTCATGCTCGAAGACGGCGCCTGGCCGGAACAGGTGGACCAGGCGCTGGAGGCGTTCGGCTTTGCCATGGGGCCATTCACGGTGGCCGATCTGTCGGGCCTGGACATCGCCTGGCGCATGCGCCGCGCTGGCGCGGCCACACGCGACCCGCGTGAGCGCTATGTCGCCATCCTGGATCACTTGTGCGAACAGGGTCGCCTGGGCCGAAAGACCGGGGCCGGCTATTACAACTACCCCGACGGCAAGAAGGACAAGGTCTCGGACACCACGGTGCGGCAGTTGATTGAGGCCGCATCAGCGCAGCGCGGCATCCGGCGTGAGCCCTTGCCCGCTGAAGCGATTCAAAGGCGCGCCCTGCTGGCCATGGTGAACGAAGCGGCGCTGCTGCTCTGCGACGGCGTGGCGCAGCGCGCCAGTGACATCGACGTGGTGCTGGTGCAGGGCTATGGCTTTCCGCGCTGGCAGGGCGGCCCGGTATTCTGGGCACGCCAGCAAGACCGTACAGCGTTGGAACAAGACCTGCAACACCTGGCCGCCAGTTCCGGCCACGGCTTTACCGTGGCCGACCTCTCAGAACTTTTGAATTCCTGACCCCTAACTTTTTGGAAAACCCATGACCAACGCCTACATCTGCGACGCAATCCGCACACCCTTCGGCCGCTACGGCGGTGCCCTGTCGTCGGTACGCCCGGACGATCTCGCGGCCATCCCGATCAAGACCTTGATGGCACGCAACCCGCAAGTCGACTGGGCCACGCTGGACGATGTGCTGCTGGGCTGCGCCAATCAGGCTGGCGAAGACAACCGCAACGTGGCGCGCATGGCCGCGCTGCTGGCGGGTCTGCCGGATGCGGTGGGCGGCGCCACCATCAACCGCCTGTGCGGCTCAAGCCTCGACGCCGTGGGCACGGCAGCGCGCGCCATCAAAAGCGGCGAGGCCTCGCTGATGATCGCCGGCGGCGTCGAGAGCATGAGCCGCGCGCCTTTCGTCATGCCCAAGATGGACAGCGCTTTTGGCCGCAACAACGCCGTTTACGACAGCACGATCGGCTGGCGCTTTGTCAACAAGCGGATGAAGGAGTTGTACGGCATCGACTCCATGCCCGAGACCGCCGAGAACGTGGCAGACCAGTTCGGCATCGAGCGCGCAGCGCAGGACAAGATGGCGCTGGCGAGCCAGATGAAGGCCGTTGCCGCGCAACAAAGCGGCTACTTCGACGCCGAAATTACACCGGTCAGCATCGCCCAGAAAAAGGGCGACGCCATCGTGGTATCGAAAGACGAGCACCCGCGCGAAACCTCGCTGGAGGCGCTGGCGAAACTCAAACCGATCGTGCGGCCTGACGGCACGGTGACGGCCGGTAATGCTTCGGGTGTGAACGACGGCGCCTGCGCGTTGCTGCTGGCCAACGAAGCAGCCATGAAACGCCATGGCCTGGTGCCACGCGCACGCATCGTCGGCATGGCCACGGCCGGTCTGGCGCCGCGCATCATGGGGTTCGGTCCGGCACCGGCCACGCGCAAGCTGCTGGCGCTGACCGGCCTGTCACTGGATCAAATGGATGTGATCGAACTTAACGAGGCTTTCGCCGCCCAGGGCCTGGCCGTCCTGCGCGATCTGGGGCTGGCGGATGATGATGCGCGCGTCAACCCCAACGGCGGCGCCATTGCGCTGGGTCATCCGCTGGGTGCCAGCGGCGCACGTCTGGTGACCACCGCCATCAACCAGTTGCACCGGATCGGCGGCCGCTACGCCCTGTGCACCATGTGCATCGGGGTTGGTCAGGGTATAGCGTTGGTGGTCGAGAGAGTTTGACGCGTCAGACGCAATCAGCCCGGGAACAGCGCATTGAAGGTGGGGCTGGGGCGCATGACAGCGGTCACTTTCTGCTTGTCGGTCAGGAAGTAGCCGCCGATGTCAACCGGCTTGCCCTGCACGGCCTTGAACTCGTCGGTGATCTTCTTCTCGTTCTCGGCCAGCGATTTCGCCAAAGGCGCGAAATGGGCTTGCAGGGCCTTGTCCTGCGTCTGCGCCGCGAGCTCCTGTGCCCAGTACATCGACAGGTAGAACTGGCTGCCACGGTTGTCCAACTGGCCGGTCTTGGGTGACGGACCCTTGTTGTTGTCCAGCAGCTTGCCGGTCGCAGCGTCCAGTGTCTTGGCCAGGATCTTGGCTTTTTCGTTGCCGGTCTTGATGCCCAAGTCTTCCAGACTGACCGCCAGCGCCAGGAACTCGCCCAGCGAATCCCAGCGCAGGTGGTTTTCTTCCACCAGCTGCTGCACGTGCTTGGGTGCCGAGCCGCCGGCACCGGTTTCGTACATGCCGCCACCGGCCATCAACGGAACGATGGACAGCATCTTGGCACTGGTACCGAGTTCCATGATCGGGAACAGGTCGGTGAGGTAGTCGCGCAGGATGTTGCCGGTGACCGAGATCGTGTCGAGACCGCGGATGGCGCGCTCCATGGTGTAGCGGATGGCACGCACCTGCGACATGATCTGGATGTCCAGACCGCTCGTATCGTGGTCCTTGAGGTAGACCTTGACCTTCTTGATCAGCTCGTTTTCATGCGGACGGTACGGGTCGAGCCAGAACACCGCCGGCATGCCGGAGTTGCGGGCACGCGTCACGGCCAGCTTGACCCAGTCGCGAATCGCCGCGTCCTTGGCCTGGCAGGCGCGCCAGATGTCGCCCTCTTCCACGTTTTGCGTCAGCAGCACTTCGCCGGTCGCCAGATCGGTGACATTGGCCACGCCGTCTTCCGGAATTTCGAAGGTCTTGTCGTGCGAACCGTACTCTTCAGCCTGCTGCGCCATCAGACCGACATTGGGCACGGTGCCCATGGTGCGCGGGTCAAAATTGCCGTTCCACTTGCAGAAGTTGATCATTTCCTGGTAGATGCGGGCAAAGGTGCTCTCGGGCATCACGGCTTTGACGTCTTTCAGGCGGCCATCGGCACCCCACATCTTGCCGCCGTTGCGAATCATGACCGGCATGGAAGCGTCAACGATG
This sequence comes from uncultured beta proteobacterium, assembly GCA_903876735.1. Taxonomy (GTDB): domain Bacteria; phylum Pseudomonadota; class Gammaproteobacteria; order Burkholderiales; family Burkholderiaceae_C; genus Rhodoferax. The sequence continues at coordinate 10,029 of CAIRAW010000001.1, forward strand.
ATGTCGTTGGGCGAATGGAAGTTGGTGATGCCCTTGGCCGAGTCCACCATCGCCAGTTCCGGGCGGTGCTCGTGGCAGGCGTGCAGGTCGTTGATGACTTCCTCGCGCAGCGACTGCGGCAGCGACTCGAGTTTTTCATACAGGTTGCTCATGCCGTTGTTGACATTCACACCCAGTTCGTCGAACAGCTTGGCGTGTTTGGCGAAGGCATCGCGGTAGAAGATGCGCACGCAGTGACCGAACACGATCGGGTGCGAGACCTTCATCATGGTGGCCTTGACGTGCAGCGAGAACATCACACCGGTCTTGTGCGCGTCTTCGATCTCTTGCTCATAAAACTCCAGCAGCGCCTTCTTGCTCATGAACATGCTGTCGATGATTTCGCCGTCCTTGAGCGCCAATTTTGGCTTGAGGACGATGGTCTTGCCGCTCTTGGTGAGCAGTTCCATCTTGACGTCGCGCGCCTTGTCCAGCGTCAGGGACTTCTCACCGTGGTAGAAGTCGCCGTGGTGCATGTGGGACACGTGTGAGCGCGATGCCTGGCTCCACTCGGCCATCGAGTGCGGGTGCTTGCGGGCAAATTCCTTGACGGCCTTGGGCGCGCGCCGGTCCGAGTTGCCTTCGCGCAGCACCGGATTCACGGCGCTGCCGATGCAGCGGGCGTAGCGGGCGCGAATGGCCTTGTCGGCATCAGTCTTGGGATCTTCCGGATAGTCCGGTATGGCGTAGCCCTTGGCCTGCAGTTCCTTGATACAGGCGATCAACTGGCCGACAGACGCGCTGATATTGGGCAGCTTGATGATGTTGGTATCGGGCAACTGGGTCAGGCGACCGAGTTCTGCCAGGTTGTCCGGCAGCTTCTGGGCGTCAGTCAAGTATTCCGGGAAATCACCGAGCACCCGCGCGGCAACCGAAATGTCGCACTCGGCCACATTGATGCCGGCCGGAGCAGCAAAAGTGCGAATGACGGGTAGAAACGCACAGGTCGCCAAAAACGGCGCTTCATCGGTAAGGGTGTAAATGATTTTTGACGATTCGGTAGTCATGACGTTCCTCTTTCTGATTGGGTTGCTCGATAACCGCTAACTGTATTCGACGGGGGCAGGATTATTCGGGTTTTGCGCCCGGAGAAGATTGATTGACATCAAAGAATGATGGATGCATCCGCTGCAACCCGAACTATGAAGGTCGTCCAACTATTGCAATATTATGGGAATTGCGAAATTTTCATGCACAAAGTGGCAGAATCGCCAGTCTGAATCCTTTATGCCCACGGGCTTCCCATCCTGTGTCGGGCTGGGTTTATTCCATACCACTGGAAGTTTTCCATGAATTTCATCAAGATAACCCACGACGGGCACATCACCACCATCTGCCTGAACAACCCCCTCAAGCACAACGCCTTGAGCCACTCTCTCGTCACCGAGGTCATGGAAAGCTTTCAGCAGTTGGAAAGCGTCAATTCGCGCGTCGTCATTCTTAGGGCGCAAGCCAACAGCAAAGTCTGGTCAGCCGGCCATGACGTCAATGAACTGCCAACGGATGGCCGTGACCCGCTGGGATGGAACGACCCGCTGCGCGAACTCGTGCGCTCGATCGAGAATTGCCACGCCCCGGTCATCGCGATGATTGACGGCGGTGTTTGGGGCGGCGCGGTTGAAGTTGTGCTGGCCTGCGACATCATCATTGCAACGCCAAGTTCAAGCTTTGCCGTGACGCCGGCCAAACTCGGCGTGCCCTACAACGTCAGCGGCATGATGACCTTCATGAGCGCGGCCAGCTTGCGCATTGTTAAAGAATTGGCATTTACCGCCACCCCCATATCGGCCGAGCGTGCCGAGCGTGTCGGCATGATCAACCATGTCATTGAAACCGGGCAGATCGAAGCCTTCACTTTGGCCATGGCGGAAACCATCGCAGCCAACGCGCCGCTGAGCATTTCCGTGATGAAAGAGCAGTTGCGCGTGCTGGCAGGCGCAAAGCCGCTGACACCGCGCGGATTCGAAAAAGTGCAGGGTCTGCGGCGCGTTGTTTACGACAGCCAGGATTACCAGGAAGGCATTCGCGCCTTCAAGGAAAAGCGCAAGCCCCGGTTTAACGGCACCTGAGTCCCGCTGGCCGGATGGCGCGCGTCACGTCTGGTCCCAAGGCTTCTCCGGCGCCCTGGTACCTGCTCCTGGCTCAATCGCCGAACAGGTCACTGAGTTTCCTGGCGCCATCGGAACCGGTTGCGGGCGTCATCGGTGTGCCTTTCGGATACTCCTCGGCAATTCGATCCTCCCAGTAGGTCGCCGGATTCGGGGCGCTGCAAAGCCGTCGGTACACCTCCTGCGGAACATGCTTGTACGCCAGGACGGACTTGTTGTCCCAATGCAGGTCAAGCTGCTGCGCTGCGGGGTCGTAATCGGCCTTGCGGATGCGGCCGTTCCTGAACGTGTTGCTGAGCATGGCTGCGTTCTCTCTCCTGACAATCTACTCCGGCCGCTCGAGTTTGGTCGCCAGCAGGATGGTGGAGAAGGTGTCGACCACGCCCTTGATGGCGCGCATGCGGTCGATCACGGCGTCGAGTTCGTGCGTCGATTCGGTCGACAGCATGGCGCACAGGTCGTAGCGGCCGCTGACCGAATAGAGCTTGGTGATCTCGTGGCGCTTCGAGAGCGCGCGCACGACATCGGGTTCGTTTTTCGATTCGATCGAGATCAGCACCATGGCGCGGATGGTGGCTGTGGCACTGGGCTTGGCCACACCCACCGTGTAGCCGGTGATGACGCCGCCGTCTTCCAGCGCTTTGAGGCGCAACTGCACCGTGCTGCGCGAACAGCCCAGCGCCGTGGCCAGGCGCACAACCGGCAATCGCGCGTTGACCTTGAGCAAATCAATCAGTTGGCGGTCCAGGCTATCGAGCGCAGTAGACATTGCTAATTCCGGCAGTTTGTAGGAAACGGGTGCATTGTGACTGATTCCGACTGTTGCTTTCGGGCAGATTGCCGATTTCCCTTGGCGCCACTCGTCCCTAAACTCGTTTCAGCTATCACCCGAGGGGAACCCCATGCTGCAACGCGTCGAATTCAATCCCGTCAAGAAACTGCTGACCCGCGCCGAGCTCGACGACTACGACCCGGAAAGCGAATCCTGGCAGAAGCAGTTCGCCCGGCGCTACACGCACCACGGCGAGCTCGACGGCATCCTGAACAAGATGGAGAACGTCAACGAAACCGTCTACGACAAGTTCGCCATTGCCATCACGCCCTACATGGCCAAGCTGATGGACCGCGACGACCCGAACTGCCCGATCCGCCTGCAATACCTGCCCTCGCACCACGAGGAAACCAAGCCCGGCTTTGCCACCTCGCTCGACCAGCTCGGCGAGGAAGGCGACACCATCCCCGGTACCAGCGTCGTGCACCGCTACCCGCGCCGCGTGCTGTTTCTGGTCTCCAACACCTGCGCCACGCTGTGCCGCTTCTGCACGCGCAAACGCATGGTCTCGCAGCCGGCAGGCTCGGTCGCCAAGGACCAGATCGCGGCTTCCATCGACTACATCGCCGGCAACAAGAACATCGAGGACGTGCTGCTCTCCGGCGGCGACCCGCTGACCTTTACCGACGAGCGGCTCGACCAGATCCTGGGTGAATTGCGCCGACGTGCGCCGCACGTGCGTTTCCTGCGCATCGGCTCGCGCATGGTGGTGCAGATGCCCACGCGCATCACGCCCGAACTCTGCGCCGTGCTGGAGAAGCACCGCGTGCAGATGCTCAACATCCACATCGATCACCCGAAGGAAATCACGCCGCTGCTGCGAAAGCGCCTCAAGATGATTCAAAAGGCCGGCATCATGATGGGCCTGCAGACGGTTTGCCTCAAGGGCATCAACGACAGCGTCGAAGTCATGCGCGAACTCTTCATGCAGGCCATCGAAATGGGTGTGCGCCCCTACTACGTCTACTCGACCGACATGGTCGAGGGCGCGCACCACTTCATCGTGCCGCACCGGCGCATGCTCGAACTCTACGAAGGCCTGCGCGGCTGGATCAGCGGCCCGGCCGTGCCGACCTTCATCGTCGATGGCATGGGCGGCCTGGGCAAGCTGCCCATCATCCCGAGCTATGTGCGCGAGGAAGCGCTTCTTGATGGCAGCGGCACCACCATCAAGTGCCGCAACTACAAGGGCATGACGGTCGAGATGCCCGGTCTCGGCCAAGACTTCAGCCTGCCGACGCAAAGCAACTAACATAGCCGCCATGAAACACGGCTCACCCTATGGCACGCACCGCGTGCTCGAACCGCTCGGCGTGCTGCCGCAGGGCGCGTGGAAGATCGACAACACGATGGAGATCTGGGACAACGAGATCCTGATCGACGTCTCGGCGCTCAACATCGATGCCGCCAGCTTCACGCAAATCAAGACCGAGGCCGGTGGTGATGCCGAGCGCGTGGCCGACATCGTGCGCGCCATCGTGGACCAACGCGGCAAACACCACAACCCGGTGACGGGGTCCGGCGGCATGCTGATCGGCAGCGTGCGCGCCATCGGTCCCGCGCTGGCAGGAAAAATTGACCTGCAGGTCGGCGACAAGATCGCAACCCTGGTGTCGCTCTCGCTGACGCCACTGCGCATTGACGAGATCATCCAGATTCACCTGGAGCGCGACCAGATCGAAATCCGCGGCCAGGCCATCCTGTTCGAAACCGGGCTCTACGCCAAACTGCCCGCCGACATTCCGGAGAAAACCGCATTGGCCATCCTCGACGTTGCCGGCGCCCCGGCGCAAACCGCGCGCCTGGTGCAGACCGGCGACACCGTGGTGGTGATCGGTGGCGGCGGCAAGTCTGGCACGCTGTGCGTCTACGAGGCGAAGAAGCGCGCGGGGCCAAGCGGCTGCGTGATCGGCGTCTCGCCCTTCGCGGCCGACTGCCAACGCATGCAGGAACTCGGCTGGGCCGACCACACGCTGCAGGTCGATGCCACCAACGCGCTGGCGCTGATGGAAGCCGTAGCCGCTGTCACCGACGGCAAACTGGCCGACGTGGTGATCAACTGCGTCAACCTGCCCAACACCGAAATGGGCAGCATTCTGTGCGCTCGCGAGCACGGCAAGATTTACTTCTTCTCGATGGCCACCAGCTTCACCGCTGCCGCGCTCGGTGCCGAAGGCGTTGGCAAGGACGTGGAAATGATCGTCGGCAACGGCTACGCCACCGGACACGCCGAGTTCGCGCTGGGCCTTCTGCGCGAGAACGCCCAACTGCGCCAATTGTTCGAAGAACGCTACGTTTGATGGCATCACGAGACCTCTTGCAAATCGGCTCATGGCGCACCCTTGCGGTCATGGGCATGAGCAAGAACACCGGCAAGACGGTGGCACTCAACCACTTGCTGGCGCAAGCGGCACAGGACGGCATCAGCGTCGGCGTGACCTCGATCGGGCGCGATGGCGAGGAGCGTGACCAGGTTTTCTTCATCCCGAAACCGCCCGTGCGCGTCTGGAGTGGCACGCTGGTGGCCACGGCACGCGCCACGCTGCCACGCGCCAAGGTCCGCTGCGAGTTCATTGACAACACCGGCATCGCCAGCGCCATGGGCGAGATCGTGATTGTCAAAACGCTCGATCAGGGCCAGATGGAAATCGCCGGTGCATCGCGTGGCAGCGACCAGCGCCAGGTCATCGCACGATTGCAACAGTGCGGCGCAACCCAGGTGCTGCTCGACGGCGCGCTCGGGCGCAGCCAGCACGCCTCACCGGCCATAGCCGACGCCGTGCTTCTGGCCACTGGCGCGGCGCTCGGCGGCGGTATCTCCGATGTGATCCGCAAGACACGCGAGCGGCTCGCCATCCTGGGCATTGCGCCGGTCGACGCCAGCACACAGGCGCTCGTCGCGCCGCTGTTCGCGACAGGCGGCGTGGCGCTCTGGGACCGCGCGGGCACGCTGTTGTTTCAGGAACCCATTGCCTCGCTCAATGCCGGCGCCGTACTGCTGCAGTACAGCGAGGCCGACATCGGTGCCATTGCGCTCAGCGGCGCGGTCGGACGCTCGCTGTGGCAGGCGCTCACAACCCTGGCCACACGCCATCCCGGTCTGACCGTGGTGGTGGCCGACGGCACGCGGCTCTTTGTCGAAAACAACGACCTGCTGGCGCTCGAACAACTCGGCGCGCGGCTGCTAGCCTGGCAAGCGATCCGGGTCGCGGGCATCACGCTCAACCCCTACTCGCCCATGGGTGGCAGCTTTGTGGCCGAAGAGTTTCTGGCGGCGGCGCGCAAGGCGTTTGCCGACTACGTCGTTAGTGACGTTTTATTAGAGGAAGTCAAATGAGTCAGTTGCATTTGGACCCGGCGCAGATTGAGCGGGCGCGTGAATCGGCGCGGCGCATTGCGCGCCAGGTCTTTGATCAGATGAGCCCCTACACCACGACCACGGTGGAGCGCGCCACGCTGCGCCTGCTCGGCATCGACGGCGTTGATGGCAACGGCGTGCCGCTGCCCAATCGTGTCGTCAACCATCTGCAAGAGCAGGGCATCCTGCAGCACGGTGCGGCCACGGCCGTCGCCGCTGCCATGAGCGAGCGCGGTTGCAGCGCGCAGCAGGTGGCGCAGGCCGTGGTCGATGGTGAACTGACGTTGGTCCGCGCCAAGAACGATGCTGCGGCACGCGAGAGCGCGCAGTCGCTGGCCGCAGCCGCCTGCCAAAAGATCGCAGCGCAACGTGCCCTGCGCGAGGAACGCATCAAAACACTCGGCGAAGGCCCGACGCCCTGGCTTTATCTGATCGTGGCCACCGGCAATATTCACGAGGACGTGATCCAGGCGCGCGCCGCTGCCGAGCAGGGGGCCGACATCATCGCCGTGATCCGCTCCACCGGCCAGAGCCTGCTCGACTACGTGCCGTTTGGCGCCACCACCGAAGGCTTCGGCGGCACTTACGCCACGCAGGAAAACTTCCGCCTGATGCGCGCCGCGCTCGATGAGGTCGGCGCCAAAGTGGGACGCTACATCCGCCTGACCAATTACTGCTCGGGCCTGTGCATGCCCGAGATCGCTGCCATGGGCGCGCTGGAACGCCTTGATGTGATGCTCAACGACTCGATGTACGGCATCATCTTTCGCGACATCAACATGCAGCGCACCTTCATCGACCAGTTCTTCTCGCGCATGGTCAATGCCTTTGCCGGCGTCATCATCAATACCGGCGAAGACAACTACCTGACCACCGCCGACGCGTTCGAAGCCGCGCACACGGTGCTGGCCTCGCAACTGATCAACGAGCAGTTCGCGGTGCTCTCGGGGCTGAAACCAGAGCAGATGGGTCTGGGCCATGCGTTTGAAATTCATCCTGAGATGGAGAACGGCTTTCTGTGGGAACTGGCGCACGCGCAACTGGCGCGCCAGGTATTCCCCAACGCCACGCTCAAGTACATGCCGCCGACCAAGCACATGACCGGCAACATCTTCAAGGGTCAGGTGCAGAACACGCTGTTCAATGTGGTGAGCAGCGTGACGCAGCAGAACATCCACCTGCTGGGCATGATGACCGAGGCCATTCACACACCCTTCATTCAGGACCGCTTTCTTGCCATCCAGAATGCGCGCTACGTCTTTGGCACGATGAAAGACCTGCATTCGGAGATCGAATTCAAGCGCGGCGGCCAGATCGAGCAGCGCGCGCAGGCCGTCTTGTCTGAGGCTGAGCAGATGCTGGCGACCGTCGAGAACATCGGTCTTCCGGCAGCGATCAGCCAGGCCATGTTCGCCGAGATTGCGCGCACGCCCAGCGGGGGCAAGGGGCTTGACGGGGTGATTGAGAAGGCTGAGGATTACTACAACCCGTTTCCATCGTTGATGCTGCCCGAGTTATTGGGGTCAGAGTTTTTGGGGTCTGAGCCCAAATTCGCCGTGCCTTCGGCACGCCCGGAGGGTGCGGCGCTTCGCGCCGCAGCAAAATTGGTGTCTGACCCCAATAACTCATGGGTCCGCCCCTACGGCGACACGCTCGACGATGGCCGGATGCAAGTCTCATTCACGCTGCCGGTGGCACTTGACGAAACCAGCAAGGAAGGCGCGAAGCGGCTGGCGGCGCTGATGGGCTTGCAGGAGCCGGCTGTTGTGCACGCCGAGGACATGGGCCAGGGCTTCAGCTTCTACGTCGTCTACGGCCAATGCCAGCACCGCGTTGACCTCTCCACTCTGCAGGTCGCCAAGCCGGACTACGAGGTGCTCGACAAAGCCGGCGTCGATGCGCTGATCGAGCGCGCTATGGGCCGGCGCATGGTGGTGATTGGCGCCTGCATCGAGACCGACGCGCACACGGTGGGTATCGACGCCATCATGAACATGAAGGGCTTCAACGGCCACAAGGGTCTTGAGAGCTACCACCAGATTCGCGCCATCAACCTCGGCGCGCAGGTGGATTCCGAAGACCTGGTGGCGCGCGCCATCGAAGAAAAAGCCGACGTCATTCTGGTGTCGCAGGTGGTGACGCAGAAAAACATCCACCTCGACAACCTGACCAAGCTCGGCGACCTGCTCGAAGCCGAAGGCCTGCGCGACAAGGTGATACTGGTCGTGGGTGGCCCACGCATCAGCCACGAGTTGGCCAAAGAGCTCGGCTACGACGCCGGCTTTGGCAGCAAGAGCTACGCCGAGGATGTGGCATCCTTTGCCATTCACGAGTGGATCAAACGGAACCCCTAAAAACCATGGAAAACTACACCAGCCTGATCCGTCTGCGCCTCAGTGCGCATGACGCCCACTACGCCGGCAACCTGGTCGATGGCGCGAAGATGCTGCACCTGTTCGGCGACGTCGCCACCGAGTTGCTGATCCGCAGCGACGGCGACGAGGGCCTGTTCGTCGCCTACGACAGCGTCGAGTTTCTGGCGCCGGTTTACGCCGGCGACTACATCGAGGCCAGCGGGCGCATCGTCAGCATGGGCAAGAGCTCGCGCAAGATGGTGTTCGAGGCGCGCAAGGTGATCGCGTCGGCAGGTCTCTCGGGCCAGCCCTCGGCCGCTGATGTACTGATCGAACCCATCGTCGTCTGTCGGGCATCGGGCACCTGTGTTGTGCCGGCCCAATGCCAGCGCAAGCAAGCCCTGAAATCCCTGGATCCCGGATCAAGTCCGGGATGACAATTTCCGTGTCCGGGATGACAACTCCTCATTCAATCATGCAAAAACTCATCATCACCGCCGCGCTGACTGGCGCCGAGGTCACACGCGAACAGCAGCCGGCCTTGCCGGTTACGCCGCAGGAGATCGCCATTGCGGCCGAGGAATGCGTCAAGGCTGGCGCCTCCATCGTGCACCTGCACGCACGCCAGGCGGACGGCACGCCAACGCAGGACCGCGAGACCTACCGGCAAATCATCGCCGCCATCCGCGAACGCTGCGACGTCATCGTGCAGGTCTCGACCGGCGGCGCCGTTGGCATGACGCCGGCCGAGCGGCTGGCGCCGGTGACACTGGCACCGGAGATGGCGACGCTCTCGATGGGAACCGTGAACTTCGGTGACGACGTCTTCATGAACCATCCTGCCGACATGGAAACGTTTTTGCACGCGATGCAGCAGCACGGCGTCAAGCCGGAGTTCGAAATCTTCGATACCGGCATGATCACAACCCTGAACCGCTGGCTCAAGAAAGGCTTGCTGCAAGGCCCGCAGCATGTCGATTTTGTGCTCGGCATCCCCGGCGGCATGGCCGGAACGCCACAGGCGCTGCTGTACATGGTGGAGCAGTTGCCGTCCGATACGACGTGGACGGTTGCCGGTATCGGCAGCGCGCAACTGACGCTGGGCACGCTGGCAATCCTGCTCGGTGGCCATGTGCGCGTCGGCTTCGAGGACAACGTCTACTACCGCAAGGGCGAACTCGCCAGCAGCAATGCACAACTGGTGGCACGTATCGCGCGTATCAGCCAGGAACTCAACCGCCCCATCGCCACGCCGGCACAGGCGCGCGCTATGCTGGGCCTTAAGCAGTTATAGAAAAAGCCCCGGAGCTTTGAGGCAGCGGGGCTCTCTTGAAACAGAAACAGTCGCGTGACTGCTGCCGTTCATGGCGCTTAGTTGAAGGTGTAACGGCCCAACAGGTTGAAGCGGCTCAGGTCACCCGTTTGACCATCGAAGGTGGTGCGCGTGCCGCCAATGTACTCGGCGCCCAAGTCAACATTCTTGATCGGGGTGTAGAAGAAGTTCAGATGCCATTGCTTGAGGCTCTTGTTGCCGGGCCAGCCCAGGGCCGCATAGGGCTCGGCCGCATTGATCTGCGACTCAACCGAGCCATAGGCCAGCGTGGCGCGCAGTTGCGAGCTGAAAGTGTTGGTCAAACCCAGCACATAGCCGCGCGACTTGTCCAGCAACACGGCGCCCGTGCTGGCATCCGGGTAATTGGCACCCATCATCAGCGCGTTGTCATTGTCACCGTCCACCTGTGCATACTGGCCCATGACGGTCAGGCTGTCGGTGAGCTTGTACGAACCCCCAAAGCCATAACCGCTGCCGTTCTTGCTCAGGTCACCAATACGCTGCTCATGCGAGATGAAGCGCACATTGAAGGCTCCGCCCCAGTCGTAGCTCTTGCTCGCAGCGAGCACCAGGTTCGGACGCTTGGCGCCATCCGATGGATTTTCCAGCGCGACCTTGAAACTCGCGCCAGTCGGCGTGTTGTAGGTGTAACGGATCTGGACCGGGCGCGAGAAAGGCTGACCGACCGGGCCGTTGAAGTCAACCGTTTCCGGGCCGTCATCCAGGTCCATGAAGGTGGACCAGGTCTTGCCGATCAACCAGCCGGCATATTCACCGTAAGCATGGCGCAGGCGCAGACGGTCGCGGTTGCATTCGCTGCCGCAGTAGGCATAAAAGTCCGCTTCAAGCTGCGTGTGAACCGGTCCCAGAGCGGTCGGGGTTGAGGTCTCAAAGCCGAAGCGCGAGGTCTGCGCCGTCATCACCGATTTGCCTTCGGTGTAGCCCGAACCGTTGAGCGGTTGCTCCATCACGTTGGTAAACATGTCACCGGGCGCCGTGCCCTTGAAATCCTTGATCAGGTTGCCTTCAACGAAACCATAAACACGCACCGAAGTCTCGCTGCCCGGCATGCGGAAGGAGTTGGCCATATCGCCCAGCACCACGGCTTCCTTGCCTTGCAGTTCGACCTGATCTGTCAAGTCGGACACCTGTTTCTTGGTCGGCATCGTGCTCTTGAGTTCGGCGATGGCTTTTTGCAGCACTTGCAGCTGGTCTTCCAGCGCCTTGATGCGGGCCGCATCGTCGGCGTAAGCACTGCTCAGAGCGCCGGCGCTCAAGCCGGTAGCCAACAGGGCCAAAACGAGTTTGTTAACTTTCATGGTGATTCCTATAAGTATGTAATCAATTTCAAAAATGTCGATTGCTTGCGGCTGACGCTGCGCCATTAACCGGGTCGCACCTGCGATAAAAAAGCCTTGGCTCGGGCATGGTCCGGATTCGAGAAAAACGCTTCCGGTGTGGTGTCTTCCAGAATGACGCCCAGATCAAAAAAGATCAGGCGGTCTGCCACTTCACGGGCAAAGCCCATTTCGTGGGTCACCACCAGCATGGTGATGCCGGTGTGCGCCAGTTCGCGCATGACCGCCAGCACCTCATTGACCATTTCCGGATCGAGCGCCGAAGTCGGCTCATCGAACAACAGCACCTTGGGGTCCATCGCCAGAGCCCGGGCAATCGCAACGCGTTGCTGCTGCCCGCCCGACAACTGCACCGGGTACTTGTGCGCCTGATCCTTCAGGCCGACCCGCTCCAGCAGCGCCAGCGCCTTGGCTTCGGCGTCGACCCTGGACATCTTGCGCACGCGCATCGGTGCCAAAGCGACGTTTCTCAGAATGGTCAGGTGCGAGAACAGGTTGAAGTTCTGAAACACCATGCCCACCTCGCGCCGGATGGCGTCGAGGTTCTTCAAATCGTCGTTGAGTTCGATGCCGTCGATCCGGATGCTGCCGCCGTCATGCGATTCCAGCCGGTTCAGCGTGCGCAGGAAGGTGGACTTGCCTGAGCCCGATGGCCCGATGATGGCCGTCACTTGCCCCTCGTAGAACGTCGCCGTGGCACCCTTGAGCGCGCAGAACGCGCCAAAGTGCTTGTCCACGTTACGGGCCTCGATGATGGGCTTGAGATTGGCTTGTATGCTCATCATGGCCTCCTAGCGCTTTCTGCCGACGTCAAGCTTGACCTCCAACGCCGACGTCAGCGAGGTGAACGCCGTTGTCAGAATCAGGTAGATCGTCGCCGTCGTCAAAAACACCGGAATCGGCTGATAGCTCGACGCCTGCACCCGGTAACCAATCATGGTCAGTTCCACAACACTGATGGCATAGGCCAGCGACGAGTCCTTGACCAAAGAGGCCAGGTTGTTCGCCAGTGCCGGCAGGGCCACCCGCATGCTTTGCGGAAACACGATGTCCATGAAGGTCTGAAACGGTGACAAGCCCAGGGCCTTGGCGGCTTCAACCTGGCCATGCGGAACGGCCAGAATCCCGGCACGTACGCACTCCGTGTTGTAGGCGCCAATGTTGATCGCCAGGGCAATCGCCGCGCAGGCAAAGTCCGAGGGCTGCATCGAATCCGGCAGCAACTGCGGTGAGGCAAGCCACACGAACAGGATCTGCAGGAGAAGCGGCGTACCACGGATCAGCCAGACGTAAAAATCGCACAGCCAGCGCAAGGGCAGAAACGAAGACAGCTTGCCAAGCCCGGCCACAACACCGATCACCATGCCCGAGAGCCCGGAGACCAGCGTCAGCAACACGGTGATCCGCGCACCTTCGGTGAACTCCCTGGCTGCCGGTCCGATAGGCGCAGGCGCCATCGACAAGGGCAGGGCCAGACCCCACAAAACAAGCAGGAGTCCGATCATGGCCGCGAACATGGCCCAACCGGGGTGTTGTTTGCTCCAGTTCATGGCGTCAAATGTCAGTGGCAGGAAATATCGGCCTGGAAGTACTTGGTCGACAGGGCCTGGTAGGTGCCGTTCTTCATGACCTCAGCCAGCGCCTTGTTCAACTGGTCCATCAGTTCCTTGTTGTTCTTGCGCATGATCATCGAGATGCGCTCGACAAACACCATGGCGCCCGGAGTGGCACCGGTGCCGGGATTCTTGTCCAGCGTGGCTTTGACCAGGTACTTGTCAGAGATCCAGGCGTCGTATTTCTTGGCCTTGAGCGCGGCAAAGTTGGCAGCTTCGTCCTTGTAGGTCTTGATCTCGCCAATGCCTTCAATCCGCTTGGCGGCATCGAAGTAGGTGGTTGCGATCTGCACGCCGACCGACTTGCCCTTCAGGCCAGCCACCGTCAACGGACCACCGGGGAGAGAGACGATCTGGCCACCCGAGCAGTAGTGCGGGTTGGCAAAATCAACGGCTTTGGCGCGCTCTTCGGTGTAACCGTGCGAAGCGATGGCAAAGTCAAAACGGTCTTGCCGGATCGACGCGAGCTGGGCGTCGAAGGACACCACGCGCCAGTCGAGCTTGAGGCCCATCTGCTTCACGACGGCTTCGGCCAGTTCGACTTCAAAACCGGTCAGCTTGGGGCCGTCAAAGTAGTTGAACGGGTAGTACTGCCCTTCGGTCGCAACCACAATCGTGCCTGCGTCCTTGATGACTTTCCAGTCACGCGCCTGAACATTGCCTGTCAAAAGCATGCCTACGCAGCATGCCGCTCCAAAGAGCTTGGTAAAAAATCGCATTACATCTCCTGTGAACAAAAAAAACGTTGGTGACGACAATTCGCCACCAACACCCTTGCTTTGGGGACCTCTTGAGAACCGCAATCCCCCACTTACTCTCTATCGATAGTGATCAAGGCCTTGAACCGGTTGACCCGGTTGCACGCCTTGAAGAACACCGACAAAGTTTACTCCCGGCACTGACACAAATTTGACTCATCGCTGGCATTTCCATCATGGTTTGCCCTTGCGCGAAATCAGGCTTGCCTGACTTCTGCATCCAGCATGGGCAAAAGTTGCACCGCAATCATGCTGGCAAAGATCAAGCCGCAACCGGCCAGGCCGGCTGCGTTGAGCCGGTCCCCCATCAGCACAAAGCCAAACAGCGCGGCAAACAAGGTTTCGGATGACAACAGGATGGCCGCGTCGGCGGCGTGCGCCCAGCGCTGCGCCACCACCTGGGCCGTAAACGCCACGCCAACCGACAGGATGCCGGTATAGGCCAGCGGCCAGGCCGCGGCTTGCAGGCCGCTCCAACTGACCGGCTCAAAGCCTGCAGTCCAGAGCAGCGCCAACAGGCCGCAGACCGCAAACTGGCCACCGGCCACCAGGAATGGCGCGGCCATGCGATGCGCCACCCGACCGACCAGGAGCACATGAAAGGCCCAGGGGGCGGCAGACCCGATCACCCACAAATCGCCCCGGCTGATGGAGAAACTTTGGGCACCGGAAAGCAGATACGCGCCCAGAACACTGCCCACGGCGCCGAGCCAAACCGACCAGTGCGGCAAATGACGCAACCACAACCAACCTAGTATGGGGACCAATGGCACATAAAGTGCTGTTAGAAAACCGGCATTGGTGGCGCTGGTGCTCATCAGGCCAATCTGCTGCATGGCCGATCCCAGCAGCAGCAGGCCGCCCAGGCCGGCAATCTTGAAACCATCAATGCGCCGCAGCGGGCGACCCTCGCGCTGCAGGCTACGCCATTCGATCCACATCAGGGGCGCCACCACCAGCGAGCCCATCACAAAACGCACGCCAGTGAAGGTCATCGGGCCAACGTGTGCCATGCCATAGATCTGCGGCACAAAGGCAGAACCCCAGATCAGTGCGACAAGAATTAAAAGCAGATTGGCACTGAAACGGGACATCGGGTGGCATTTTGGTGAAAGGAGGCAGAATTTGCCGGCTGATTATGTTCCCGTCATGCACCAGACTTGCGCATCAGCGTGCTTTTTCCGAACAGACTTTCGATTAGATCAACTGCCAGCTCCGCCGTCTGGTTGCGAACGTCGAGCGCCGGGTTGAGTTCAACCACATCCAGCGAAGCCAGGCGACCGGTATCGGCGATCATTTCCATGCACAGCTGCGCCTCGCGGTAGGTGGGGCCGCCGCGCACCGTGGTGCCGACGCCGGGCGCATCGGCGGGATCCAGGAAATCGACATCGAGACTGACGTGCAAGTGGGTGTTGGCATCAACCAAGGCCAACGCAAGCTCCATGCCATGGCGCATGCCCATCTCGTCGATGTAGCGCATGTCGAAGACTTCGATACCGATGTCATGCACCAGGCGCTTCTCGCCGGCGTCCACGCTGCGGATGCCGATCTGGCGGATCTCCTTCGGGCGCAGCGCTGGCCCGGGCACACCGATGTCGATCAGCTGCTGCGGCCCGTGCCCGAGCAGGCAGGCCACCGGCATGCCGTGGATGTTGCCGCTGGGCGTGAGGGTGGCCGTGTTGAAGTCGGCGTGGGCATCAAACCACAGCACGCGCAGTTTCTTGCCCTGATCGCGGCAGTGCCGCGCCACCGCGCTGATGGAGCCAATCGCCAGGCAATGGTCGCCGCCGAGCATGATCGGAAGCCGCCCCGACTTGAGTTCGGCATACGTCGCCGCATGCAGCAACTGATTCCACTCAATGACTTCCGGCAAATGCCGAAAGCCATTGACCGCCGCCTGCCAGGGATTGGCCGGACCGACCAGATTGCCGCAGTCCTTGACGTCAAGGCCAAACTGCGCGATCGCCTGCGCGAGGCCGGCCACCCGCAAGGCTTCGGGCCCCATGCGCGCACCCAAGGTGCCGGCGCCGATGTCGGTGGGGACGCCGATCAGGCTGACGCCGCCAGTAGCCGGATTGGTAGCGCTCAGATGGCTCATGCTGCCAGCGCCAGCGTTTTTATACCGGGTCGGACCAGGCTGAACAGGTCTTTCGGGTTTGCCAGTTCAGGAATCAGGGACAGGGCCTGCCCCAGGCCCAGCGCGCGGGCGCTGTCACGCATGAAGCGCAGCGCCGAGTAGTCTTCCAGCGCAAAGCCGACCGAGTCAAACAGCGTGACCTGGCGGTCGCTGCTGCGGCCCACGGCCTTGCCACTGAGAACCCGCCAGAGTTCGGTCACGGCAAAGTCAGCCGGCAGGTGTTGCAGGTCGCCTTCGACGCGGGTCTGGGGTTCGTATTCGACAAAGACTGCAGCACCGCGCAGCACGTCCGGGTGCAGTTCGGTCTTGCCGGGGCAGTCACCGCCGACGCCATTGATGTGCATGCCGGGCTCTATCAGCCCCGGCGTCAGAATAGTGGCGTTGGTCTTGTCGGCAGTCACGGTGGTCACTATATCCGAGCCGCGCACCGCGTCAACGATGCTCTCGCACGGGATCAGGCGCAGCGCCGTGTGCTGCAGGTTGCGCATCAGCTTTGCCGTAGCGGCACGATCGGTGTCGTAGAGCCGGATTTCGGCTATGCCCAGCAAATGGTGAAAGGCCAGCGCCTGGAACTCGCTTTGCGCGCCATTGCCAATCAGCGCCATGCGCCGGCTGTCGGGACGCGCCAACGCACGCGCGGCCACCACCGACATGGCAGCGGTGCGCAGCGCCGTAGTCAGGGTCAACTCGCTGAGTAAAGTGGGGATGCCGGTGGCCACATCGGCCAGCACGCCAAAGGCCATCACGGTGGACAGGCCGATACGGGTGTTCTTCGGATGGCCGTTGACATACTTGAAGGCATAGGTGGAGGCGTCAGAGATCGGCATCAGTTCGATCACGCCATCGACCGAATGGTTGGCAACACGCGCGGACTTGTCGAAGTCCTGCCAGCGCAGAAAGTCTGCCGTGATGTAGTCGGCAACACCGGCAAGCGCAGTGGCCAGGCCGAGTTCAGTAACGAGATCGGCCACATCCTGGGCGCTGAGAAACTGGGTTTGGACGCGTGAGACAGGTTTCATGTTGTTGGGTTCCGGTTGATGGCAAGCAGTCTCCCAAGAAGCCGGAACAATGTAAATCAGCAACAATGCGAGCTTTCTGCCAAATATTTGGCAAATAGTTAGGCAATGGTGCCAGAATGCCACCATGGATGAAACAGATCAGCAACTCCTGTCGCTTTTGCGCAAGGACGCCCGCACCAGCGTGGCAACGCTGGCGCAAAAGTTGGGCGTGTCACGCGGCACCGTCAGCAACCGCGTGACCAAGCTCGAAGACGCCGGCATCATCGTCGGCTACACGGTGCGGCTCAAGCCCGACGCGCAACCGACCGAAATCGGCGCCTGGATGAGCGTGGCCGTGGAAGGCAATGAAACACGTTCGGTGATCGCCAGCCTGCTCGGCGAGCCCGGCGTGGCCAGCCTGCACGACACCAACGGCCGCTGGGACCTGCTGGCGGAGCTGCGCGCGTCCAATCTGGCCGAGTTGTCGCAGATACTGGAGCGCATCCGGCTGGTGCGCGGCATCAGCAGCACCGAAACCAGCATCCACCTGCAAACCTACCGCCTGTCATGACCGACACCCTGAGCGAACTCGACCGCATCGACATCAAGATCCTGCGCTGCCTGCAGGAAGACGGCCGCCTGTCCAATCTGAAACTGGCCGAGAACGTGGCGCTGTCACCCACCGCCGTGCTGGCGCGCGTGCAGCGCCTGAGCAAGGACGGTTACATCCTGGGTTACGAGGCGCGTCTGAATCCGCTCAAGCTCGGCGCCGGACTGATGGTGTTTGTAGAAGTGCTGCTCGACCGCACCACGCCAAACGTGTTTGAAGCCTTCAAGGCCGCGGTGCAGGTGCGCGCCGAGATCATGGAGTGCCACATGGTGGCCGGTGGCTTCGACTACCTGCTCAAAACCCGCATGGCCGACATGAGCGCCTACCGCGAATTCGCCGGCACCGTGCTCTGGCAACTGCCCGGCGTCCGCGAAACCCGCACCTATGCCGTGATGGAAGAAGTCAAGAACACAACGCATCTGGCGCTGCGTTGATTGCCTTGCTCGCCCTACAAAGCAGCTTTCGGTCGTCCACCAAAAATTGCCGTCCCGACCCGCACCATGGTGCTGCCGGACTGGATAGCGGCTTCCAGATCGGCGCTCATGCCCATGGACAAGGTGTCGAGCGCCAGGCCATTGGCGTTCAAGTTGTCGAAGACCGCCTTGACTTTGGCAAACACGGTGCAGGCGGCCGCGAAGTCAGGGGTTGGCTCCGGGATGCTCATGACGCCACGCAGGCGCAAGTTGGGCAGGGCTGCCACCTGTTGCGCTAGCGCCAGTGCTTCTTCGGGCGCCACACCCGACTTGCTGGCGCCGCCATCGACATTGACCTGAATGCAGACCTGCAGCGGTGCCAGCTGCGCCGGGCGTTGTTCGCTCAGGCGTTGCGCGGTCTTGAACCGCTCCACGGTGTGGACCCAGTCGAAGTGTTCGGCCACCAGCCTTGTTTTGTTGCTCTGGATCGGGCCGATGCAGTGCCATACCAGCGGCAGCTGGCGCAGTTCGGCGATTTTCTGCACCGCTTCCTGAATGTAGTTCTCGCCAAACGCGCGCTGCCCGGCGGCGCAGGCCTGGGTGACAGCCTGCGCGTCAAAGGTCTTGGAGACCGCCAGCAGCTCCACCGCGCCGGGCTCGCGTCCGGCGGCAATGCAGGCGGCAGCAATGCGCTCGCGCACGGTCAGCAGGTTTTTCTCAATCGTGGTCATAATTGCCCCTAGCGTAACAAACCACCAAGGACCCCGTGGACATTACCCAATTGCTGGCCTTCAGCGTCAAGAACAACGCCTCCGATCTGCACCTGTCAGCCGGTCTGCCTCCGATGATCCGGGTCCACGGCGACGTGCGGCGCATCAACGTCGAGCCGCTCGACCACAAGCAGGTTCATGCCATGGTGTACGACATCATGAACGACACGCAGCGCAAGCATTTCGAAGAGTTCCTGGAGATCGACTTTTCGTTCGAGATCGAAGGGCTGGCGCGCTTTCGGGTCAACGCCTTCAACCAGCAACGTGGTGCGGGCGCCGTGTTCCGTACCATTCCGAGCAAGATTCTGACGCTGGAGCAATTGAACGCGCCCAAAATTTTCGGCGACCTGGCCTTGAAGCCGCGCGGCATGGTGCTGGTGACGGGCCCGACCGGGTCCGGCAAGTCGACCACGCTGGCCGCCATGGTGAACTACCTCAACGAAACCGAGTTTGGCCACATCCTGACGGTGGAAGACCCGATCGAGTTTGTGCACGAGTCCAAGAAATGCCTGGTCACCCAGCGCGAGGTCGGCCCGCACACCCTGAGCTTTGCCGCCGCCCTGCGCTCGGCCTTGCGCGAAGACCCGGACGCGATTCTGGTGGGTGAAATGCGCGATCTGGAAACGATCCGCCTGGCCATGACGGCGGCCGAGACCGGCCACCTGGTGTTTGGCACGCTGCACACCTCGAGTGCGGCCAAGACCATCGACCGCATCATTGATGTCTTCCCCGGTGAAGAAAAGGAAATGATCCGCGCCATGCTGTCGGAGTCGCTGCAGGCGGTGATCTCGCAGAGTCTGTGCAAAAAGAAGGACGGCCAGGGCCGGGTGGCGGCGCATGAAATCATGCTCGGCACCAGCGCCATCCGCAACCTGATCCGCGAATCCAAGGTGGCGCAGATGTATTCGTCGATCCAGACCGGCAACAGCGTGGGCATGCAGACGCTGGACCAGAACTTGACGGACCTGGTCAAACGCAACGTCATCAGCGCCGCTGAAGCGCGCTCCAAAGCCAAGATTCCCGAGAATTTCCCAGGCTAGAAAAAAGAAAGGTGTTCTGATGGAACGCGATCAAGCCACCAAATTCGTCAACGACCTGCTCAAGCTGATGGTCAGCCGCAACGGAAGCGACCTGTTCATCACGGCTGACTTTCCGCCAGCGATCAAGGTCGACGGCAAGGTCACCAAGGTCTCGCCGCAACCGCTCAACGCGACCCACACCCTGGCCCTGGCGCGCTCGGTCATGAACGACAAGCAGGTGGCTGATTTCGAGCGCAGCAAGGAATGCAACTTTGCCATCGCGCCGCCGGGCGTGGGGCGCTTTCGCGTCAACGCCTTTGTCCAGCAGGGCAAAGTTGGCATGGTGCTGCGCGTGATTCCGATGAGCGTGCCCACCATTGACGGCCTGGGCATGCCCGCCATCCTTAAAGACGTGGCCATGACCAAGCGCGGCCTGTGCATCCTGGTGGGTGCCACCGGTTCGGGCAAATCGACCACGCTGGCGGCGATGGTGGACTGGCGCAACGACAACTCGTTTGGCCACATCATCACGGTCGAGGACCCGATCGAATTCGTGCACACGCACAAGAACTGTGTGGTGACACAACGCGAGGTTGGCATCGATACCGACAGTTGGGAGGCAGCGCTGAAAAACACGCTGCGCCAGGCGCCCGATGTGATCCTGATGGGTGAGATCCGGGACCGCGAAACCATGGAGCACGCCGTCGCCTTTTCTGAAACCGGCCATCTGTGCCTGGCCACGCTGCACGCCAACAGCGCCAATCAGGCGCTGGACCGCATCATCAATTTCTTTCCCGAAGAACGGCGCGCGCAGTTGCTGATGGACTTGTCACTCAACCTCAAGGGCATGATCTCGCAGCGACTGATCCCCAAGCAGGACAGCAAAGGACGGCTGGCCGTGGTCGAGGTCATGCTCAACTCACCTCTGATCTCCGACATGATCTTCAAGGGCGAGGTCTCCGAGATCAAGGAGATCATGAAAAAGAGCCGCGAACTCGGCATGCAGACTTTCGACCAGGCCTTGTTCGATGCCTATGAGGCCAACCTGATCACGTATGAGAATGCCCTGCGCAACGCCGATTCGGTCAACGACCTGCGTCTGCAGATCAAACTCAACAGCCAGCGCGGCAAAACACAGGACTTGAACGCCGGAACCGAGAATTTTTCCATCATATGAGCAGCATCAACCCAAAAACCTACGAAGCCACGCCCTCACGCCAGATTGCCTTTCTCGGGCTCGGCGTCATGGGCTACCCAATGGCCGGCCACCTGGCGCGCGCCGGGCACAAGGTCACCGTCTACAACCGCAGCGCCGCCAAGTCGCAGGCCTGGTGCGCCGAGTTTGCCCCCGCCACCGGCGGCAAAGCGCTGTCCGGTCATGCCGCCACGCCCAAACTGGCAGCCGCGCAGGCCGACATCATCTTTTGCTGCGTCGGCAACGATGACGACCTGCGCAGCGTCACGCTGGGGCCGGACGGCGCCTTTGTCGGCATGAAGCCCGGCGCATTGTTTGTCGACCACACCACGGCCTCGGCCAACGTGGCACGCGAGTTGTCGCTGGCTGCCAGCCAACTGGGCCTGCAGTTTGTCGACGCACCGGTATCGGGTGGTCAGGCCGGCGCGCAAAACGGCCTGCTGACCGTCATGTGCGGCGGGGAGCAGGCCGCCTTTGACGCGGCGCAACCGGTGGCAATGGCGTTTTCGAAAGCCTTTACGCTGCTTGGCGGCAGTGGCGCCGGGCAACTGGCCAAGATGGTCAACCAGATCTGCATTGCCGGGCTGGTGCAGGGCCTGAGCGAAGCGATCGCCTTTGGCCAGCAGGCCGGGCTCGACATGACCCAGGTGCTCGACGTCATCGGCAAGGGCGCGGCGCAAAGCTGGCAGATGGACAACCGCGGCAAGACCATGGTGGCGGGCAAGTTCGACTTCGGCTTTGCCGTGGACTGGATGCGCAAGGACCTGGGCCTGGTGCTCGACGAGGCCAAACGCAACGGCGCACGCTTGCCGGTAACGGCGCTGGTGGACCAGTTCTACGCCGATGTGCAGCAGATGGGCGGCCGTCGCTGGGATACCTCAAGCCTGATCAAACGCTTGAAGTAACCGGTTTACTTGGTGGTCAGGGCCTTGAGCTCTTCTTCGCTGATGATTTCGAGCACGCGAACGACTTTCTTGACGCCGTCGATGCTGCGGGTGATCTCCGTCGCGCGGTCGGCTTCGCGCTGTGTGACGCGGCCCATCAGGTAGGTGGTACCGCGCTCGGTCACCACCTTGAAGGAACTGGCAAACAGGTCTTTGGCGTCGACCAGGCTGGCCTTGATCTTGCCGGTGATCAGAGCGTCAGACGAGCGCTGGCTCAGATTGGTTTTCTCCATGACGGCGATCTCGTTGACGACCGAGCGCACGTTTTCCACCTTGGACGCAATCTGCTCCACCTGCTGCTTGTCCTGCGCGTTGGGCACTTCGCCGGTCAACAGAACCTGCCGGTTGTAGCTGGTGATGTTGACATGGCCGCGCTCACCCAGGTAGTCCTGGAAGCGGTTGGCACCGCGCACTTCAATGCCCTGGTCTTCCACCTGCGTGCCGGTGGTGCGGCGGTCAACTGCCACCATCGTGCCCATGGCGAAACCGCCCAGCATGACCGGGGCGCAGGCGCTCAGGGCGGCGCTCAGGCAGACGCTCAGAGTCAGTTTGGTCAGCAATTTTTGGTTTGAAATCTTCATGTCGGTGTTTCCTGGTCTCCGAGTAACTGGGCATCCACCGCATCACAGATGCAGTGCAGGGCGAGAATGTGAACTTCCTGAATCCGGGCCGTGCGCTCGTGCGGCACACAGATGTGCACATCGGTATCACGCAGGGCATGGATCATCTTGCCGCCACCGCGCCCGCTCAGTCCCACCACCACCATCTCGCGCTCGTGCGCGGCCTCGATGGCGGCCAGCACGTTGGCTGAATTGCCGCTGGTGGAGATGGCCAGCAGCACGTCGCCGGGTTGCCCCAGCGCACGCACCTGACGCGAAAAGATGACATTGAAATCGTAGTCGTTCGCAATCGCGGTGATGATCGAACTGTCGGTCGTCAGCGCAATCGCTGCCAGCTCCGGGCGTTCACGCTCATAGCGCCCGACAAACTCGGCCGAAAAATGCTGGGCGTCGGCGGCCGAGCCGCCATTGCCGCAGGCCAGCACCTTGCCACCGCTGGTCACGCAGGTCAGCATCGCCTGCACGGCCGCAGCAATCGGTTTGCTCAGAACCTGCGCCGCCTGGTATTTGAGGTCAGCGCTGTCGATAAAGTGTTGTTGAATACGGAGCTCTAGCATCCGCTAATGATACCCGGCTGCAGATTAACCTGGGCTTAGCAAGCCTCAAACGCCGCTTGCAGCCACAGGGTACCCGAGGGCTCGACCGACACCACATCAAAGCGGCAGGGCGGCGGCTCGGGCCAACGCATCAGGTAGTGGCGCGCGGCAAAGATGATGCGCCGCTGCTTGGTGGCGCTGACGCTGGCAGCCGCACCACCATGGCTGGTGCTGCGGCGCTGGCGCACTTCGACAAACACCAGGGTGCTGTCGGGCGCACGCATGATCAGGTCGATTTCACCACCACCGCGCCCGGGCGTCCGATAATTGCGATCAAGAAGACGCAAGCCACGCGCTTGCAGGTAATGCAGCGCAGCGTCTTCTGCGATGTCGCCAAGCTGCTTGGTGGTGCCGCTGCCCACCTTGTTTTGAGGGAAAACCATTGACTTACGCTCCCGCTGCTGCCTATGCCCTGGCCTTGCGTGCCGCGTCCGAAGCGGCGACTGGACAGAATTATCCGCCTGGCGCGCTCTACATGGTGGCCACACCGATCGGCAACCTGGCCGACATCACGCTGCGTGCGCTGCATGTGCTGCAGCTCGCTGATGTCATCGCCTGCGAGGACACGCGCCACACCCAGGCCCTGCTGCGCGCCTATGGCATCGACAAGACCGGCCACCAGTTGCTGGCGCTGCACCAGCACAACGAGGCGCAGGCAGCACAAACGGTGATTGATCGCCTGCGCCAGGGGCAGCGTGTGGCCTATGCCAGCGACGCCGGCACACCGGCCATCAGCGACCCCGGCGCACGCCTGGTCGCCGCAGTACGGGCGGCCGGCCTGCCGGCGACCCCGCTGCCCGGCGCCAGCAGCGTGACCGCCGCGCTCAGTGTGGCCGGCATGGCCGACGAAGGCGCGCAACCCGGCGCTTTTGTTTTTGTCGGCTTTCTGTCGAGCAAGGCGGGCGAGCGTGCCAGCGCGGTCGAGGCCTTGCGCCTGGAGGCGCGCAGCGTCGTCATGCTGGAAGCACCGCACCGCATCGAGGCACTGGCCACGGCACTGGCTTGCCTTGGTGAACGACCGCTGACAATCGGACGCGAGTTGACCAAGCAGTTTGAAGAAATCGCCACCGTCAGCGCTGAAGCCTTCCCGGCCTGGCTGGCGCAGGACGCAAACCGCCTGCGCGGCGAGTTCGTGCTGGTGCTGCACCCGGCACCCGCCGCAGCGCAAAGCGGCCCCGACAGCCGCGTGCTGGAACTGCTATTGCCCCATCTGCCCCTGAAAACAGCCGTCAAACTGGCCGCCGACATCACTGGCGAGCCGCGCAATGCGCTGTACGAACTGGCCTTGCGTCTAAAGAAAGATTAGCGACGGCGCCCCAAGCTTGTCACCCCGGCCACGGATCAGGTCCGGGGTGACCCGGGATCCCGTGTTACGCGAAGCATGGATTGCGGGTCAAGCCCGCAATGACAAGAAAATAGAACCTGATCACGAAAAAAGGGATGCAATGACGCAATCACGGCAGCCAGCGGTCGTACAGGCGCACGGCTACCGGTTCGCCCCAGAGTTCGATCGTGGCCAGGGTGCCGGCATGGGCTTGATTGGCGCCGGCACCGCGCAGATAGCCCAGCGCCACGCAGGCGCCGGCCTTCGGGCTCCAGCCAACCGAAGAAATTTCACCGACTGATTCACCGTTGAGTACGATCGCCTCGCCGCCCCAGGCATAGGCATCGGCCGTCTCGAAAACCAGCGTCACCAGCTTCTTGCGCAAAGCCTGGCCACGGCTGGCCAGCAGGGCCGCCTTGCCGATGAAGTCCGTGGCCTTGTCGAGCTTGACGGCGTAGGAAAGTCCTGCCTCCCACGGCGTCTCGTCGGGATCGAGCTCTGCCCCCCAGGCCCTGCGGCCCTGCTCGATGCGCAGTGCATCGAGTGCGTAGTAGCCGGCATCGCGCAGGCCCAGATCGGCGCCGGCCTCATGCAGCGCCAGGTAAACGTGGCGCGCCATCTCCACCGGCACATAGAGCTCGAAGCCGGGGCCGCCGACATAACTCATGCGCGCCGCGCGCACGACGGCCAGGCCGACTTCGATTGTCTTGGTGCATGAGAACTTCAAACCGTCGGGCGACAAATCGTCCGGGCTGACGCGTGCCAGCAGTTCACGCGCTTTCGGACCCATGACCGACAGCACGCAGTACAGGGCACTGACGTCGCTCAGCAGCGCGTGCTCGTGCGCGCCGATGTGGCGCGAGATCCAGTCGAAGTCGCGCACCGTCTGCGCCGAGCCGGTGATGATCAGGAAGCTGTCACCCATGCTGTTGGGCGCCTGACGGATGATGGTCAGATCGCTCTCGAAACCGCCGCGCTCGTTGAGCAGCGCCGTGTAGACCATCTTGTTGACCGGTACATCGATGTCGTTGGCGCACAGGCGCTGCAGCACGGCCAGCGCGTCGCGCCCCTGCAGCAGCAGCTTGGAAAACGAGGTCTGGTCATAGAGCGCAACCGCTTCGCGCGTGGCGCGTTGCTCATCGAGCATCCACGGCAGCCAGCCGGGTTTGCCAAGTCCGTAGTCCGGTCTGGCTTGCTGGTTTTGCCGGAAATAGTTGACGCGTTCCCAGCCATTCTTGGCGCCGAATTCCGCGCCTTTTGCGGACAGCAAATCGTACAGCGGCGATGTGCGCAAGGGGCGCGCGGTTTCAAGTTCCTGGCGCGGCCAGCGCATCGCATAGTGCAAGCCCAGCGTCTCGCCGGTGCGCACGGAGAGGGCCTTGCGGTTGCCGGTGAAAGCGCCAAAGCGGCGGATGTCAACGTCCCACAAATCGCTGCTGGGCTCGCCGCCGATGATCCACTCGGCCATCAGCCGCCCGGCACCGCCGCTGTTGGCAATGCCGGCTGAATTGAAACCGGCGCAGACAAAGTAATTGCGCAGCTCCGGCGCTTCGCCCAGGATGAAGTTGCCGTCTGGCGTGAAGCTCTCGGGGCCGTTGAGCAACATCTTGATCTCGGCCGTTTCCAGACAGGGCGTGCGGTGCAAGGCGTTGGTCATCAGGGGCTCGAACTGCTCCCAGTCCTCATCGAGCAGTTCGAACTGGAAGGTCGAGGGAATCGGGTCCATCTTCCAGGGCTTGGCTTTCGGCTCGAAGCCTCCCATCACCAGACCACCGACCTCTTCCTTGTAGTAGATGTAGCCATCGGGGTCGCGCATCACCGGCAGGTTGGGCAGCACACCCTCGATCTTGCCGGTGACGATGTAGAAATGCTCGGCCGAAAACAACGGCACGTTGACGCCGGCCAGACGCCCGAACTGGCGCGCCCACTGACCCGCGCAGTTGACCAGCACCTGGCAGCGCACCTCGCCCTGCGTGGTCTGCACACCGACGGCTTTGCCGTTTTCGGTGATAACGCCGGTGACTTCGATGCCCTCGACCATCTTCACGCCCCGGTTGCGCGCCGCCTTGGCCAGCGACATGGTCAGGTCCGCCGGGTTCACCTTGCCGTCGCCGGGCAGCCAGATCGCGCCCTGCAGGTCGTCGGTGCGCATCACCGGGTACAGCACACCGGCTTCGGCCGGCGTGATCAGATGGCATTCGACGCCAAAGCTGTTGGCCATGGCGCTCTGCTTCTTCAGCACCTTCATGCGCTCAGGCGTGCGCGCCACATTGACGCTGCCGCACTGCTTCCAGCCGGTGGCCAGGCCGCTTTCGGCTTCGAGCGAGGCGTACAACTCGATGCCGTACTTGCTCATCACCGTCATGTTGCGGTTCGGTCGCATCTGCCCCACCAGACCTGCGGCGTGCCAGGTCGTGCCGCTGGTCAGCTTGCCCTGCTCCAGCAGCAGCACATCGGTGCGCCCCATCTTGGCCAGGTGGTAGGCGACCGAGCAGCCGACGATGCCGCCGCCGACGATGACGATGTCTGCATGACTTGGAAGACTCATGATCAATTCCTTGAATGAAAAAGCTTGCGCTTCAACCCAGGCGCAGGGCCATGACGCCGCCAACAATGGTACAGGCGCCAATGACCCGCCTAGGCGTGAATTTCTCTTTTAAAAACCAGGCACCCAGCAACACGGCAAACAGCACTGAGGTCTCGCGCAGCGCCGCCACAGTGGCCACCGGCGCGCGCGTCATGGCCCACAGCGCAATGCCGTAGGAGCCGAGCGACGCGCAGGCGCCGAGCGTGGCCACCGGCCAGCGATGGCGCGCGTAACGTCCCACGGCATGGCCGCGGGTGGCAAACATCAGGAGGGCAAACGGCCAGCCGTCGAGCAGAAACAGCGTGGCCACGTACTGCAGCGCATTGCCCGAGGCGCGCACGCCGAGGCCGTCGATCACGGTGTAGATGGCGATGATGACGGCATTGGCCAGTGCAAAACCGACGGCTTTGGGCACCGTGAGGGCATGGGCATTAAGCCCCAGCACCAGCACACCACAGCTGATGCCCAAGATGCCGGCCCAGGCCAGCGGCGAAAGCGTCTCGCCCAGGGTGAAGGTGGCCGATAGCGCCACCAGCAGCGGCGCCACACCGCGCATAAGCGGGTAAGTTAGTCCCAACTCGCCGTGACGGTAAGCGCCGGTCAGGGCCAGGTAGTAGCCAATGTGGATGACAACCGAGGCCGCGATATACGGCCAGGCTTGCGGCGTGGGCCAGCCTGCCAGTGCCACCATCGGAATGGCGAGGAAGGAGCCGATCAAATGAATGACGGCCATGTCCAGGTCCTTGTCACTGCTGGACTTGACCAGCGCGTTCCAGCTCGCGTGCAGCAGCGCACCGAACAGCACCGCCCCCACCACCGGCCAACTGAGTGTCATGTATCGACTTCCCCTGATTTGATTGAACTTGTCAGGTCACGCCCCGCTTTTGCACGCGGGCCACCTGCTCGGCCCATTATCCATGCTCCGCCTGTTTTTGCAAATTGTTGACAATGTACAAACTACCATCGACAATTACCCCGGTTCCGAAATCCAGCAGCACCGTCGTCACAGGAGATACAGCATGACCGAATCCGCAGTTTCCAGGCTCAGCAAAGCGGGCCGTGTGCCCGAAGACATCCGCCACGCAGCCGCCCAGCAGCAGAAATTCGACAACGAAAACACCGAGCGCAGCGTTGCTTATGTGATGCTGGACTGCTCGGGCACAACGATGGACCGCTACGTCGATGCGCCGGCCATCGTCTTCGTTGAGGTGTTCAAGAAGTACGGCCTGGAGATCACCATGCCGGAAGCGCGCGAACCCATGGGCCTGCGCAAGGACTTGCACATCAAGGCCATCACCGAAATCAAGTCAGTGCGCGAGCGCTTCACCACAAAATTTGGCCGTCCGCCAGCGCAGTCCGACATCGACGCCATGTTTGCCGACTTCGTGCCGACCCAGCTCGCGCTCTTGCGCGCGGGCAGCTACCACGACCTGCTGCCCGGCGTGGCCGGCGTGGTCAAGGGCCTGCAACAACAGGGCATCAAGCTCGGCGTCACCACCGGCTTCACGCGCGACATGATGGACCTGCTGCTGGCGGGCGCCGCCGGTCAGGGCTTTGTGCCCGACACCGCCTGCGCCGGCGACGAAGTGGAGATGCCGCGCCCAACACCCTACATGGTGATCAAGAACCTGGAACGCATGGGTGTCTACAACCTGGAGAACGCGTTGCGCCGCACGGTCAAGGTTGATGACACGGTGTCTGGCGCCGGCGAAGGCGCGCCGCTATGCTGGCGTGTCGGCGTCTCGAAGTGGAGCAACTACGTGGCCGACAGCTGGGATGCGGTGCGCAAGATGAGCCCGGCCGAACTAGCTTCCAAGGAACTCGCGTCCAAGGAAAAACTGGTGCGCGAGAGCGGTGCCCACTACGTGATCGATGACCTGCGCGACCTGCCTGCCGTCATCGCCGACATCAACCAGCGCCTGGCCGCTGGCGAAAACCCCTGACCCGACAAGCCTTGCCGGGCTTATGCCGCGACTGCCCTGCGCTTGGGTATGGTCTTGGGAACACGCTTGAAGGCCGGTCGCGGTTTGCCCCCGGTTGACGGTCGGGCCAGCGCCAGGTACTCCTGAAAGCTGTCGCGCAGGCACAGGGCAAACACGTCCGGGTCTGGAATCTGTTCGGCACAGGCGGTGAAAGAAATAACGATCGATTCGTTGTAGCCGGTGACTGAAAACACCAGCCCCATGCCGTCCGAAATCGGCATGATGGCCGATACGTAGGTCAGCTGGGCGCCCAGCAGGTACATGGGCAAGCGCGAGCCCGGCACATTGGTGATGGCGCAATTGGCCAGCGGCACCCAGTCGCCCAGTTGTGACGCCGCCGAGCGCAGCATCCGGCTGCTCGCCGCAATAGCGACTGAAGGCGCGTTCTCTGCCAGTGCGGTGAGTTCGCGCGCACTGAGGGCCTGCGCCATGGTCTTGGTGGACGAAATGGCGGCGTGTATGGCTTTGAGTCGTTTCACCGGATCTTCCAGATGCGTGCCCAATGCCACGCGGGCCCAGGAAAACTCGGCCCCGCTATCGTGTTCCTTATCGGCATGCACGGCGATGGGGGATGCTGCCACCAGGCTTTCCACCGGCAACTCATCCTGCAGCGCGAGATAGCGGCGCAAGCCACCAGCACACACCGCCAGCACCACGTCGTTCACGGTCGCCCGTGGCACCAGCTTGCGAATATCCTTGAAATCGGCCAATGCAAAACGGCGCGTGTCAAACACCCGGTGCGCCGACACCTCGGTATTGAAGCGCGTCACGGGGAAGGGGTAGGCGCGCCCTGTGAACTCGCCGACAAAGGTGCCCATCGCCGATTTCAGCGCAGTCCAGCCAGTGCTCAAAGGCTGTCGCATGCGCAGCGGGAAAGTCACGAAGTTGAAGCCGGCGCGCGCCAGCAAGGCCGCATTGCCGGGGGGCGGCTCAGGAAACCAGGGTGCCGCTGGGGCGGAGGCCGGTGAATCGGGTGAGAAATCGTGCAGCAAGGCTGTGATCTCATTGCCGTGGGCAATGTCAATGGCGGCGTGGTGCACCTTGAGCAGCACGGCAAAACTGCCCACCGGCAAATCCAGAAAGCTGTCGAGCCCCTCAATCACATACAGTTCCCACAGCGGCCGCTGCAGGTCAAGCGGGCGGGCATGGATGCGTGAGGCCTGAATACAGAATTGGCGCCAGTCACCCGGCTTGGGCAGGGCGATGTGGCGCACGTGGTACTGAATGTTGAAGTTATCGTCTTCGATCCAGTATGGATAGTCCAGGTCCAGCGGTACGCGCAGGATGCGTTCGCGAAAATTGGGCAGGCGGTGCAAGCGACTTTCCAGTTGCGCCAGGATGTGCTTGAAGCGCACCACACCATGCGGCGCGGTCGACTGGTCGTAGATGTGCAGCAGTGTGACGTTGGAATTGGCGTGTGCGTTGTCGGAATAGATGAACGCGGCATCGTGTTCGCTGAGCTGTCTCATGGTTCTCTTTCTGGTCGCGCTTCAGGTCGGGGCCATCGCTTGGTCTGGCTTGGCGCACGCCGTGGCGCGGTACACAATCCCGAGCAGACCCTGGGGGGCAAACGGCTTCCAGTCGCCTTCGGCTTGGGCCAGCCGGTCGGCAACGATGGCCATCACGATCCCATTGAAGCCCAGGCCGACGTGGCTGCCCGGTACCTGGATGTTTTCATGCAGCGCCGGGTCGCCGTCAATCGTCGCCTCCTGCGGCGGCACAACCCCGTCGGTCAGGGAATAGAGGCAACTGGTGGGAATCGGCAGCCGGCGGTGCTCGCGCATGGCCTTGGCACGTGGCTGCATCAGGTGGGCCGAGGCGCCCAGCCGGTGCGATACCAGACGGTACATGGCCTTGAGTGCCGGGGGCGACTGGTTGCCCATCATGTCCACACTGATCGGGCTGCCCAGGGTGATGATGGAACGCACACATTCCTGCGTCGTCTCTGCGCCATACAAGGAAAACACACCGCCCAGGCTCCACCCCACCAAACTCACCTTGCGTCCGGTCGTGTGGTGCAGATAGCGGATTTTTTGCGGCAGGGCATTGGCATGTTTGCCACGGAAGCCGACGTTGCGCCCCAGACCCCAGGTGTGCACGTCATAGCCTTTATTTTGCAGAAACAGCTTGAGCGCCACCAGGGTTGACTCGCCGGCCATGAAACCAGGCACCAGTACCACCGGGTGCCCATCGCCCTGCGGTGCCTGCATCAGCAGGGGCAGGGCAGCGGGCAGCAGCGCCATTTCAACAAAGCTGCGCGCCTCAAGCAACGAACTCAGCACGCTGGGCGAACCAACGTGGGGATGACGGGCTACGGGGCGACGCGACATGTGACAGACTCCTGCGATACAGCTAGCCCACACAGTCTAGAAGGGATTTGCCCCGGAAAATTGAGGTCGCTACCTAAAGCGGATCGGCAACGGCCTCGGCCAGACATTCATCCAGAATGTCCAGGGCCTGCCCCATCTGCTCGCGCGTGGTGATCAGCGGTGGCGTCAGGGTCAGCACATTGCCCATCGTGGTCTTGAAGGACAGGCCGCGCGACAGGGCGGCGTAGAGGACGCGCTCGGCGGCATTAGCGGCTGGCGTCTTGGTCGTTCGGTCGCTCACCAGTTCCAGCCCCAGCAGCAGGCCGCGTCCCCGCACATCACCGATCAGCGCGTGGCGTTGCTGCATCTCGTGCAGGCGCTCCAGCGCATAGGCGCCGACGCGGGCCGCGTTCTCGACCAGGTTCTCGCGCGCTATGACTTCGAGCGTCGCCAGCGCGGCTGCGGCCGTCACCGGGTTTTTCTCATGCGTGTAGTGGCCAAAGGCGTAGTCGCCGGCCAGGTCGAGTCCCTCGCGCGCAATGCAGGCCGCAATCGGCAGGATGCCACCGCCCAGCGCCTTGCCCAGCACCACGATGTCGGGCGCAGCGCCGTCGTGTTCGGCGGCAAAAAAGCGCCCCGTCTTGCCCAGGCCGGTTGGAATCTCGTCGAAGATCAGCAAGGTGCCGTGCGCGTGGCAGGCCTCACGCACGGCCTGCCAGTAACCCGGCGGCGGGATGAAGGGCACGGCACGCGCCGGCTCGGCGATCACCGCTGCCACATCGCCCTCGCGCTCGAGCACATAGCGAACCATGGCAGCGCAGGCAAGACGGCAGCTGGCCAGATCAGGCTGGCCAGCCGCATCGACCGCGTGGCCATAGGGGCAGCGGTAGCAGCCAAACGGTGCCACATGCTCGGTGCCGGGAAGCAACGGGCCC
The DNA here is from genome assembly GCA_903876735.1 of uncultured beta proteobacterium. GTDB lineage: Bacteria > Pseudomonadota > Gammaproteobacteria > Burkholderiales > Burkholderiaceae_C > Rhodoferax. The sequence goes on from CAIRAW010000001.1 coordinate 42,221, forward strand.
ACCGCGCGACCGTTGCGAAACAGCGACTCGCCGCCAACGCTGGAGGCGCCAAAACCGGCGCCGTGAAACGAATCCCAGAAGCTTAGGGTCTTGAAGCGGCCGGTGGCCACACGCGCGAGCTTGATCGCCACTTCGACCGCATCCGAGCCGCCGGTTGTGAACAACACCTTGCCGGCGTGTCCCGTCAGCGACTTGAAGCGCGCACCCAGCGCTTCGGCCAATTCGACCGCTCGCTCGCTGGCAAAACGGCGAGGCGCAAAGCTTAAGGACTCGAGTTGTTGTTTGATCGCGACAAGTACATGCGGGTGCGCATAGCCCACGTGGTGCACATTGTTGCCATGAAAGTCCATGTAACGCCGGCCTGCCGTGTCCTCGATCCAGATGCCCTCGGCCCGGGCAATCGCACTCAAACAAGGCGTGGAGACCGATTGGTGCAAGAAGGCTGCGCTGTCGCGCGCCAGCAAGGTGCGTGTTCTGTCATCCAGGTGCTCAGCCTGCCACTGGCTGCGCTGCGGCGAACGGTTGACGTCGCCTTCGCTTTGTGAGGGTCCTGCCGTCTTGTTCACACGCACCCGCCAGAGTTCAACAGGTCAGCGGCCGCTGCCAGCCAAGGCCGCTGCAGGCGCAGAATTGGCAACGGAGCGCTGGCGCAGGTCGTTGTCAATGGTGCGCTGCTTGCTTTGCATCACGTGATCAAACATGGCCTGCCCGGCAGCCTGCGCGTCGCGCGAGGCGATGGCTTTGACGATCTGCTTGTGCTCGCTCAGGAAGGTACGCATCAGCACAGCGTCGGCCAGGTTCTGGCGCCGGAACAGCGAGAGCTCCTTGATCAGACGGCGGTAGGTGTCGGTCAGCTTGCGGTTGCCCACCATCTCGACCATGCGGTCGTGAAAGCGCAGGTTCAGCACATGGTACTGGCGCGCGTCCTGCACCTTGACGGCCTTTTCCATCTCCGCCACCAGCGCCTTGATTTCCTTCAACTGCTCGTCCGTGATGCAGGCGGCCAGCCGCTTGCCGACCCAGTCGTCCATCGCGGCGCGCAAATCGAAAATCTCAAGCGCCTCATCAATCGGGATAGCGCGCACAAAGACACCCCGGTTTTTTTCCGTGCGCACCAGACCGGCTTCATCAAGCATGCGAAAGGCCTCGCGCACCGGCCCGCGCGAGACGCCCATTTTTTCCGCCAGCGCCGCCTCATTGAGTTTCGATCCCGGTGCATAGTCGCCCACCAATATGGCGCGTTCAATTTCCTGCTGCACCACGGTGGTGAGTGAGCTGTTTTGCAACAAGGCAATGGTGGGGTGAAGCGCAGTCATGTTTTTATTACAGCACAAAAGGCTTTTGTTGACAATTTGCAAAACACAATTGACAAACCGGAAAAGTAGGCGTTAAATAAAAGCGCGTTTGTCATCACAATGTCATCGTCAGGTCACAGCATTGCCACTTTTACTTGAAGGAGTTCCACGTGCGTTTGTCCACTTTTTCCAAGTCCCTTGTCCTGACAGGTCTGTTGGCACTCGCCGCTGCAGCGTCCGCGCAAAAGACCCAGCTGCTGGTTTACACCGCACTGGAAACCGACCAGCTCAAAGCCTATCAGGAGGGCTTCAACAAGTCTTACCCTGACATCGATATCAAATGGGTACGCGACTCCACCGGCGTCATCACCGCCAAGTTGCTGGCCGAAAAAGCCAACCCGCAGGCCGATGCCGTGATGGGTGTGGCCGCCTCCAGCCTGGCGCTGCTCGACAAGCAGGGCATGCTGATTCCCTACGCGCCGCTGAACCTGGACGCGATCATGAGCCAGTACCGCGACAAGAAGACGCCGCCGGCGTGGTTCGGCATGGACGTCTGGGGTGCGACGGTGTGCTTCAACACGGTCGAAGCGCAGAAGAAGAACCTTCCGAAACCCGAGACCTGGCAAGACCTGACCAAGCCCGTCTACAAGGGCCAGATCGTGATGCCAAACCCGGCCTCCAGCGGCACCGGCTACTTTGACGTCGTCGCCTGGCTGACGCTGTTTGGCGACAAGGACGGCAAGGGCGGTGGCTGGAAGTACATGGACGGCCTGCACGCCAACATCGCGCAGTACACGCACTCGGGCTCCAAGCCCTGCAACATGGCTGCCAGTGGCGAGTTCGTGATGGGCATTTCCTTCGAATACCGCGGCAACACCAACAAGGCCAAGGGTGCACCGATTGATCTGATCTTCCCGAAAGAAGGTCTGGGCTGGGACCTGGAAGCCTTTGCCATCCACAAGGGCACCAAGAAACTTGACGCCGCCAAGAAACTGGCTGACTGGGCTTCAAGCAAGGACGCCATGCTGCTGTACGGCAAGAACTTCGCCATCACCGCGCAGCCGGGCGTAGCAGCACCGCTGGCCAATGTGCCCAAGGACTACGAAGCACGCCTGGTCAAGCTTGACTTCAACTACGCCGCCGAGCAGCGCGAGCGCATCCTTAAAGAGTGGACCGCCCGTTACGACGGCAAAACCGAAAAGCGCTGATCGCTGTCACAACCCATGGGCCGCCTGCCTGAAACACGCGGCCCTTTTCATTGCTGCGCATGAGTCAAGTTCCTTTCCTCGATCTGCGCCATATCCGCAAGGAATTTGGCAACTTCACAGCCTTGCAGGACATCGACCTGGAAATCCGCAAGGGTGAGTTTGTCTGCTTCCTCGGCCCCTCGGGCTGCGGCAAGACCACGCTCTTGCGCATCATCGCCGGGCTCGAAACCCAGAGCGCTGGCACGATTCTGCAGGGCGGCCGCGACATCTCGCTGCTGCCGCCGGCATTGCGCGACTACGGCATCGTGTTCCAGAGTTACGCCCTGTTTCCGAACCTGAGCGTGGCTGACAACGTTGCCTACGGCCTGGTCAACCGCAAGACGCCGCGCAACGAAATCAAACAGCGCGTGACCGAACTGCTCAAGCTGGTCGGGCTGCCCAACAGCGACGCCAAATTCCCGGGCCAACTCTCGGGTGGACAGCAGCAGCGCATTGCGCTGGCACGCGCACTGGCCACTTCGCCGGGGCTGCTGCTGCTCGACGAGCCACTCTCCGCACTTGATGCGCTCGAGCGCATCCGCTTGCGCCAGGAAATCCGCACCCTGCAACAAAAGCTCGGCGTCACCACCATCATGGTGACGCACGACCAGGAAGAGGCGCTGAGCGTGGCCGATCGCATCGTGGTCATGAACCACGGCGTGATCGAACAGGTCGGCACGCCGATGGACATTTACCGTGAACCGGCTTCGCCCTTCGTGGCCGACTTTGTCGGCAAGATCAATGTGCTGCCGGCGCGCCTGGAACAGGGCATGCTGCGCTTTGGCAGCATGTGCCTGCCCTGCGCTGGCGAGGACCGCGAAGTGGCGCGCGTCTACCTGCGCCCGGAAGATGTGCTGGCGCGCCCCATCGAGCCGGGCGACGCCCATGTGTTTGAGGCCTGCATCGACAAGATCGAATTCCTGGGGTCCTACTGCCACGTCCATGTGCTGTCGCCAGCACTGGGGACGCAAAAGCTCATGGTTTACCTGTCGCTCAATTTCCTGGCCGAGCAATCGCTGCAGGTCGGCTCGACGATCAAGCTCAAGTTGTTGCCCGAACGCATCAAGGTTTTCTGATGGGCGCCATCCTGTCCACCCCTGTGACCGTGCGCGCTGTAAAGCTCCGGCAGCACTGGACCGATCGCCTGGCGCAGGCGATTCTGGCCCTGATTGCACTGGCGCTGCTGGCTTTTCTGGCAGGGCCCTTGCTGGCCATTCTTATGCAGGCGCTGCAGGGCAAACAGGAAGAATTCGTCTGGTTCGACAACTTCATCTCCTACGCCAGGACGCCGGCCCTGCTCGGCAGCGTCTGGAACAGTGTCTGGGTCTCGTCTCTGGTGACGCTGATCGTGTTGCCGCTGGCCTTTACCTTTGCCTATGCGCTGACACGCTCCTGCATGCCGTTCAAGTCGCTGTTTCGCGGCATTACGCTGATCCCGCTTCTGGCGCCCTCGCTGCTGTCGGCCATCTCCCTGATCTACTGGTTCGGCAACCAGGGCCTGCTCAAGAGCTGGATGCAGGGCATCGGCATCGACCAGATCTACGGCGCACCGGGCATCGTGCTGGCCGAGTGTCTCTCAGTCTTTCCGCACACGCTGATGATTCTGGTGACAGCGCTGAGCCTGTCAGACGCGCGCCTGTACGAAGCGGCCGACGCCATGGGAACGACGGCACTGCGCAAGTTCTTCACCATCACCCTGCCGGGCGCCAAGTACGGCCTGATCTCGGCCGCGCTGGTGACCTTCACGCTGGTCATGACCGACTTCGGTATCCCTAAAGTGATCGGTGGCAACTTCAATGTGCTGGCCACCGATGTCTTCAAACTGGTGATTGGCCAGCAGGACTTCTCCAGGGGCGCGGTCGTGGCCATTCTGCTGCTTGCACCCGCCGTGCTGAGCTTTGGTGTTGACAACTACGTCAGCCGACGCCAGACCGCGATGCTGACGGCGCGCGCCGTGCCCTATTTACCCAAACCATCAAAGGGCTATGACCGGCTCATGACGCTGTACTGCATGGCGATTGCGGCGCTGGTGCTGGCGATGCTGGGCATGGCGGTGTTTGCTTCCTTCGCCTCCTTCTGGCCCTACAACCTGACCCCTAGCCTGCGCCACTACGCCATGGGTCTGCTCGACGCGGAAGTGGGCGAGGCCTTTTTCAACAGCCTGAAGATGGCCGCCGGCACCGCCGTTTTCGGCACGCTGCTGGTGTTCTGCGGCGCCTACCTGCTGGAAAAAACCAAGGGCATGGACTCTCTGCGCTCACTGGTGCGCCTGCTGGCCGTGCTGCCGATGGCGGTGCCGGGCCTGGTATTGGGCCTGGGCTACATCTTCTTCTTCAACGACCCCGCCAACCCGCTCGGTGGCCTGTACCACACGCTAACGCTGCTAACGCTGTGCACCATCGTGCACTTCTACACCACCGGCCACCTGACCGCAGTCACCGCGCTCAAAAGCCTGGACAGCGAATTCGAAGCCGTCAGCGCCTCGCTCAAGGTGCCGTTCTACAAGACCTTCTGGCGCGTCACACTGCCACTGTGCGCGCCGGCGCTGATCGACATGGCGCGCTACTTCTTCATCAACGCCATGACGACGATCTCGGCTGTGGTCTTTCTCTACTCGCCCGAGACCAAGGTGGCCTCGATTGCGATCCTGAATCTGGACGAAGCCGGCGAGATCGGCGCCGCCGCCGCGATGGCAGTTCTGATCGCCCTGTCGTCCACCGTTGCCACGTTGCTCTTCATGGTGCTGGCGCGATGGAGCAACAAGCACACGCAGGCATGGAGAACCAACGGGCGGTAAAAAGATGTTTGTCATGCCGAACCACTCTTGTCATGCCGTCCCCGGATGTCATCCCGGGCTTGACCCGGGATCCATGCCACGCAGACCCTGGATTGCGGGTCAAGCCCGCAATGACAATTCAACAAAGACATTTGTAAATTCAATCCGAACAAGGAGACCCTCATGGACCGCGACAAAATCCTGCTGACCCCCGGGCCGCTGACCACCACCTTGCGCACCAAGCTGGCGATGCTGCGCGACTGGGGCTCCTGGGACGCCGATTTCAACGCTGTCACCGCCAGCGTGCGTAACAGCTTGCTGGGCGTGATCCACGGCCACGCCAGCCATGTGGTGGTTCCCCTGCAGGGCAGCGGCACCTTCAGCGTCGAGGCCTCGGTTGCCACCCTGGTGCCGCGCGACGGCCATGTGCTGGTGCTCGACAACGGCGCCTACTGCAAACGCGCCGCCAAACTGACGAGCATGATGGGCCGGCGCGTCAGCGTGCTGGGCTGCGACGAAGCGGCCCAGGTCGACCCGGTCGCTCTGGCTCAGCAACTCAAGACAGACGCCTCGATCACGCACGTGATCCTGATCCACTGCGAAACCGGGGCCGGCGTGCTCAATCCGCTGCAGGCCGTCGCCGACGTCTGCGCCGCGCACGACAAGGGCCTGATCGTCGACGCCATGAGCTCATTTGGCGCACTCGAGATCGACGCGCGCAAGACGCGCTTTGACGCGCTGATTGCCGCCAGCGGCAAGTGCCTCGAAGGCGTGCCCGGCATGGGCTTTGTCTTCATCCGCAAAGCCGTGCTGGATGCCTGCGCCGGGCGCAGCCAATCGCTCGCCATGGACCTGCACGACCAGTACGTCTACATGGAAAAGACCACGCAGTGGCGCTTCACGCCGCCGACCCACGTCGTCGTGGCCCTGCACGAAGCGATCGCGCAATTCGAGGCCGAGGGCGGGCAAAGCGCGCGTCTGGCACGCTACACCGCCAACTACCAGACCCTGATTGCCGGCATGGCGCGCCTGGGCTTCAAGCCCTTCCTCAACCCCGCCATTCAGGCCCCGATCATCGTCACCTTTCACGCGCCGGCGCATCCCAACTACGACTTCAAAACCTTTTACGCCGCTGCGCGCGCACGCGGCTTTATCCTCTATCCCGGTAAACTGACGCAGATCGAGACCTTCCGCGTCGGCTGCATCGGCGCGATCGGCCCGGACGAAATCGAACAGGCGGTGCATGCCATGGGCCTGGCGCTGAAGGACATGGGTATTGCCTCGGCAATGCCGGCCTGAGAGGCAACGAAAACGAGGAGAGCGACGTGGCAAGCAAATCAAAACCGGCAGGCAATCTGCACCCGGCCGTGCTGGCGGTCCAGCGCTCGATAGCGCCCAAGGTCAAGGTGGCGGTGAGCGACATCGACGGTGTGCTGCGCGGCAAGTACCTGCACCGCGACAAGTTCCTCGGCGCGGCCGAGTCCTACCCGGGCGGGGGCTTCGGCTTTTGCGACGTGGTCTTGGGCTGGGACATGATGGACGTCACCTACGACAACACCACGGCCACCGGCTGGCAGCACGGTTTTCCCGACGCGCTGGCACGCATCGACTTCAACACCGCGCGCCACGTGCCCTGGGATGGCGATGTTCCCTTCTTCCTCGGCGAGTTCGTCAACGCCGACGGCACGCCGCACGCCCAGTGCCCGCGCCAGACCTTGAGGCGCGTCTTGAAGCGCGCCGAGAAGATGGGCTTTCAGGTCATGACCGGCATGGAGTTTGAATGGTTCAACTTCCTGGAAACACCGCAAAGCTGGGCCGCCAAACAAGGCGTTGGCCCCGAACAGCTCACACCCGGCATGTTTGGCTACTCGCTGCTGCGCATGAACCAGAACCGCGAGTTCTTCAATGCCATCATGGACGAGATGCTTGCCTTTGGCGTGCCGGTTGAAGGCCTGCACACCGAGACCGGCCCCGGCGTTTACGAGGCCGCGATCGGTTTCAGCGAAGCGCTGGAGCAGGCCGACCGCGCCATCCTGTTCAAGACCGGCACCAAGGAAATCGGCGCCGGCTTTGGCATCATGCCCAGCTTCATGGCCAAGCCGAACCAGAAGCTGCCAGGCTGCAGCGGCCACATCCACCAAAGCCTGTCGGACGGCAAGACCAACCTGTTCTATGACGCGAAGAATCCGCGCAAGATGAGCAAGCTGTTCGAGAGCTACCTGGCCGGGCAGGTGGCCTGCATGATGGACTTCGCGCCCATGATCTGGCCCACCATCAACAGCTACAAACGCCTGGTCGACGGTTTCTGGGCGCCGGTGAAACCGACCTGGGGCATGGACAACCGCACCGCGAGTTTTCGCGTCATTGCCGGCAGCCCCAAAGCCACGCGACTGGAGACACGCTGCCCCGGCGCCGACGTCAATCCCTATCTGGCGATGGCAGCCGTGATTGCCGCCGGTCTGGACGGCATTGAGAAAGGCCTGAAGCTCACCACGCCACCGATCACCGGCACCAATGTCGGCGCCGAGAACATCGCACGCGCACCGCGCACCCTGATCGAGACCACGCGCATTTTCGAAAAGTCTGCCATCGCACGCGACTGGCTGGGCGACGGCTTTGTCGACCACTTTGCCGCCACCCGTGACTGGGAATGGCGCCAGTGGCTCGACGGCGTGACCGACTGGGAACTCAAACGCTATTTTGAAATCATCTGAAGAAGAACGCCATGACCATCACCAATTTCTCCTTTCCGACACCGATCAAATTCGGCACCGACGCACGCAAACTGGTCGCCGCCCACCTGCTTGAGGCCGGCTGCAAACGCCCGCTGGTCGTGACCGACAAAGCGCTGGGCGTGCTGCCGGTACTGGCCGAGTTCCTGAGCCACCTGGCCGGTCTCGATGTGGCGGTGTTCGCCGGTGTCTTTGGCAACCCGACCTGCAGCCAGGTGATGGACGGCGCGGCGGCCTACAAGGCGCACCGTGCGGATTGCATTATCGGTTTTGGCGGTGGCGCCGCGCTCGACGTCGCCAAGGTGGTCGGCGTGGCCGCCACGCACGAGGGCGATATTCTCGAATACGTCTGGGACAACCCAAAGGTGCGCCCCATCGAGAACGCGCTGCCTTACTTCGTCGCGCTGCCGACCACCTCGGGCACCGGCTCTGAAGTCGGGCGCTCCAGCGTCGTGAGCGAGAACGACACGCACCTCAAGCGCGTCGTCTTCAGCCCCAAAATCCTGGCGCGCTGCGTCTTTGCCGACCCGGTGCTGACCCTGGGCTTGCCACCGGCCATGACAGCGGCTACCGGCATGGACGCACTGACGCACAACATAGAGAGCTACCTGTCGCCGGCCTACCACCCGCTGTGCGACGGCATTGCGCTTGAAGGCACGCGCATTGCGGCCGCTGCGCTGCTGACCGCCGTCAAGCAGCCAAGCCAGTTGCAGGCGCGCTCCGACATGATGATGGCCTCCATGATGGGCGCGATTGCCTTCCAGAAAGACCTCGGCGCCGTGCACTCCTGCGCGCACGCACTGGGCGCCGTCTGCGACATGCACCACGGCCTGGCCAACGCGCTGATGATCGACACCGTGCTGGCCTGGAACCAGCAAATGGTGCCGGCCAAGTTCGACGAACTGGCCCATGTCTGCCAGGTGGCGGGCGGCGGCGCGGCCTTTGTGCCCTGGCTCAAGCAGCTCAAGGAGAGCATCGGCATCAGCGGCGGCCTGGCCGCGCACGGCGTCAAACCGGACCAGTTGGCGCGCCTGGTGCAGGTTGCAACGGCCGACATCTGCCACCAGACCAATCCGCGGCCCTGCACTTCGGCAGACTTCGAAGCCCTCTTTAAGGCCGCGATGTGATGAAAGAACGTCTCAAAATCGGCATCAGCGCCTGCTTCCTGCACCCGGACCCGAACCGCACGGTGTTTGCCAAGAAGACGCTGCAGTACATCGAACAGTCGATGGCGCACTGGGTCATGTCGACCGGCGCGCTGCCGGTGATGATTCCGTCGCCGGCCGGCGATGCGGCCCGGAGCGAGCCGCATTTTGATGACTACGCGCAGTGGCTCGACGGCCTGGTGCTGCACGGCGGCGCCGATGTCTGGCCCGGCAGCTACGGTGAGGCGCCGCTGGAAGAGCGCTGGAGCGGCGACCGCCTGCGCGACGAATACGAGATTGCGCTCGTCAAAGCCTTTGTCGCCGCCGGCAAGCCGGTGTTTGGCGTCTGCCGCGGCTTGCAACTGATCAACGTCGCCTTTGGCGGCACGCTCTTGCAGGACATCGGCACACAGCAACCGGGCGCGCTGGCGCACCGCGACGCCGACCGCTACGACCACAACTTCCATGCGCTTGAAATCGCTCCCGACAGCCGTATGCAGGCCTTGCTCGATGGCGCGCCAAGCTGCAAGATCAACAGCATCCACCACCAGGGCATCAAGGACCTGGCCAAGGACTTTGTGGTCGAGGCACGCTGTCCGGATGACGGCATGATCGAGGCCATCCGCTACACCGGCCCGGCCTATGTGGCGGCCGTGCAATGGCATCCGGAATTCCACCATAACGACCTGGGCACGCTGGACGACACGCCATTGCTCAACGACTTTCTCGATGCGGCACAAGCCGCCAAAGCCAAAACGGAAACCACAGCATGAATCAACTCGCCATCCACAACCCGGCCAACGGCAACCTGATCACCCAGGTGCACGCCGATGATGCCGCCTCGGTCGCGGCCAAGGCCGCGCGCGCGCGCGCCGCCCAAGCCGGCTGGCGGGATGTGCCGCTGACGGAGCGCAAGGCCTGCATCACGCGCTTTCGCGCCGGCGTCGTGGCCGAGCTTGAGGTGCTGGCCGCCATCATGACGAGCGAGACCGGCAAGCCGATCAAGATGTCGCGCAACGAGCTCAACGGCCTGCTCGGGCGCATCGACTTCTTCCTCAAGGAAGTCGATGCCCAACTCGTGACCGAAACCGTGTTTGCCGAAGGCGGCATGACCGAGCAGATCCAGCCGATCCCGCTCGGTCTGGTGGCCAACATCTCGGCCTGGAACTACCCCTGGTTTGTCGGCGGCAACGTCTACATTCCGGCACTGCTGACCGGCAACGCCGTGCTCTACAAGCCCTCCGAATTCGCGACGCTGAGCGGCCTGGCGATGGCGCGCCTGCTGCACGGCGCCGGTGTGCCGCAGGACGTCTTCATCACCGTCATCGGTGGCGGCGAGGTCGGGCAGGCGCTGCTGGACCAAAAAATCGACGGCCTGTTTTTCACCGGCTCCTACGCCACCGGCGCGCACATTGCGCGGGCACTCGGACCGCGCATGGTCAAGCTGCAACTCGAGCTCGGCGGCAAGGACCCGACCTACGTCTGTGAGGACGCAGACCCGAAGGCTGCCGCCGAGTCGCTGGCCGACGGTGCCATGTACAACACCGGCCAGAGCTGCTGCTCGGTCGAACGCATCTACGTGCACGAGAGCATTTACGACGCCTTTGTCGCCGCTTTCGTTGAAACGGTGCGCGGCTTCAAGGTCGGCGACCCGGCCAGTGAGGACACCTACATCGGCGCCATCACGCGCGCGCCGCAACTCGCCGTACTTGAGGCCCAGGTGGCCGACGCCAAGGCCAAAGGCGCCACGCTGCTTTTCGGCGGCACGCGCCTGAGCGGCCCGGGCAACTGGTTCGCGCCAACCGTATTCTCGAACGTGAACCACAGCATGGAGCTGATGCGCGAAGAAAGTTTTGGCCCGATCATCGGCATCCAGAAAGTCTCGGGCGACGGCGAAGCGGTCACGCTGATGAACGACACGCGCTACGGTCTGACCGCCGGCGTCTTCACGCGCGACGAAGCACGCGCCAGGGCCCTGCTGTCACAGGTGAACGCCGGCAGCGTTTACTGGAACTGCTGCGACCGCGTCAGCCCGCGCCTGCCCTGGAGCGGCCACGGCGATTCCGGCGTCGGCCTGACCCTGTCAACCTACGGCATCCAGACCTTCACCCGGCCCAAGGCCTGGCATTTGCGGGCATGAGCCGGGAGGCACAGTGGCACGCGCAGCATGGATTGCGGGTCAAGCCCGCAATGACAAATTCAGTTGTCATGGCTTCCCACGCCTGTCATCCCGGGCTTGACCCGGGATCCATGCCTTGTGACTTGCGACTTGTGACTTGCGGAAAGTACCAACCCATTGCCCAAACTCACCCTGTTTGACCTCGACCACACGCTGCTGACCGGAGACAGCGATGTGCTGTGGTGCGACTTCCTGATCGCGCAGGGCGTGCTGGACCGGGCGAGTTTTGCCGCGCGCAACACCGACATGGATGCGCGCTACCGCCTGGGAACGGTCGGGCTCGAGGAGTTCGCCAACTTTTACGTCGGCACCCTGGCCGGGCGCACGGCGCAGGACTGGGAGCCGCTGCGCCAGGAATTTCTGGCTGGCGTGATCGTGCCGCGCATCGGCAGCGCTGCCATGGACCTGGTGCACGCGCATCTGGACGCTGGCGACCTGGTGGCCATGACCACGGCCACCAACCGCTTCATCACCGAACTCACGGCGCGGCATTTCGGTATCGATCACCTGATCGCCACCGAGCCGCAGATGCAGGACCAGCACTTCACCGGGCGCACCCACGGCACGCTCAACATGCGCGAAGGCAAGGTAACAAGGCTGCACGACTGGCTGAGCCAGCGCGGTCAGCGCTTCGAGGATTTCGAGAGCACGGCCTACAGCGACTCGATCAACGACCTGCCGCTGCTGCAGGCGGTGCAGCGGGCCGTCGCGGTCGATCCGGATGAACGCCTGCAGGCCCAGGCGCAAGCACAGGGCTGGCCCATCCTGCGTCTGGCGCGCTGAGTCAGCGCAACAACTGCCAGAGCAGGCCCAGCGCGGCAGCGCCCGCAATAACCGGGATCACGCCGACCTTGAAGCGCAAGATGGCCACGCCAGCGGCAAGACCGATCGCCAGTGACGCCCATTCAAAGCCAGCCGCCAGCCCCATCGGCCAGAGCACGTGGTAGGCAAAGAACAGGGCCAGATTGGCGATGACGCCGACGACCGCCGCCGTGATGCCGGTCAGCGGTGCTGTGAATTTCAGATTGCCGTGCGTCGACTCGATGAACGGGCCACCCGCCAGGATGAAGAAGAACGAAGGCAGGAAGGTGAACCAGGTCACAACTGAGGCCGCCACCACGCCGGACAGGAAGAGCGAAGCCGTGCCAAAAATCGCCTGTGTCCAGCCACCGACAAAACCGACAAAGGCCACCACCATGATGAGCGGGCCCGGTGTGGTCTCGCCCAGCGCCAGACCGTCAATCATCTGCGCCGCGCTGAGCCAGTGGAAGTGCTCTACCGCCCCTTGGTAAACATAGGGCAGCACAGCATAGGCGCCACCGAAGGTCAACAGCGCGGCCTTGGTGAAGAACCAGGCCATTTGCGTCAACACGCTGTCCCAACCACCAGCCCAGATCAACAGACCCATGCCGAGCAGCCATAGCCCCAGCGACACCAGTACCACGCGTAGGAAACCGGTCCAGCTGAACCGGGCGTGCGCGGGCGTCGGCGTCGCGTCATCGATCAGGGCTGCGCCATAGTGCGTGGCCGCTTTGCCGCGGCCACCACCGACGGCGAATTTGGCCGGCGCAACACGCCCGCCGATGTAACCGGCAAGGCCTGCGGCCAGCACAATCAAGGGAAACGGAAGTTGCAGGGCATAAATGGCAACGAAGGCGGCAATCGCGATGCCCCACAGCACAGGGTTCTTCAGGGCACGGCTGCCGATGCGGTGCGCCGCTGACACGACGATGGCGGTCACGGCGGGCTTGATGCCGTAGAGCAGACCGGCCACGGCTGGCACGTCACCATAGGCCAGGTAGACCCAGGACAGGCCAATCAGGATGAAGAGAGAAGGCAGCACAAAAAGGCAACCGGCCACGATGCCGCCCCAGGTCCGGTGCAGCAACCAGCCCAGGTAAATCGCAAGTTGCTGCGCTTCGGGCCCGGGCAGCAGCATGCAGTAATTGAGGGCGTGCAGAAAGCGGTTTTCGGAGATCCAGCGCCGGCGCTCCACCAGGTCCTGGTGCATGATCGCAATCTGCCCGGCCGGGCCGCCAAAGCCGATGCAACCCAGGCGCAACCAGTACCAGAACGCCTGACTCAGGGTCGGTGCCGGCGGTGTCGCTTTTGGGTCCATGTTTTCCATGACAAGCTTGTACCATGGCTTGCAGTTTTACGCGCCAAACCAGGCCAACAGCCCGCAGAAGTTCGGCGCCTTCTCACTGAATTTTGAAACAAGGAAACCATGAACCCGATGATCCGTCGCCAAACCCTGGGTGATGTGCTGCGCCGCACAGCGCAGCGCGTACCCGCCAAGACCGCCATCATTTGTGGCGAAACGCAGTGGACCTATGCCGAGTTCGACGCCCTGGTGACGCGCCTGGCGGCAGGACTGGCCCAGATTGGCGTGCTGCAGGGCGAGCGCGTTGCCGTGCTGGCGCGCAATTCGCACGGCTTTGCGGCGCTGCGCTTTGCGCTGGCGCGCCTGGGTGCCGTGCTGGTGCCGATCAACTTCATGCTCAAAGCCGAAGAGGTTGCCTTCATCCTGCGCCACGCCGGCGCGCGCACGCTGGCCACCGACAGCGGACTGGCCGAGCTGGCGCGCGCAGCCGCAGCGCTGCAAACCGAGGTCCGCGAATTCATCTGGCTGCCATCGGAAGACCCAAGCACGGCGGTGGCCGGCATGCACAGCTTTGACAACCTGGCCGCCTGCACGGCAGCGCTGCCGATGGTGACGCTTGCCAGCACCGACCTGCTGCAAATCGTCTACACCAGCGGCACCGAATCGAGCCCCAAAGGCGTGATGCTGACGCACGACGCCGTGCTCTGGCAGTACGTGAGCTGCCTGGTCGATGCCGAAATCACGGCGCAGGACCTGACGCTGCACGCGCTGCCGCTGTACCACTGCGCGCAGCTTGACGTCTTCTTTGGCCCTGCGATCTACATCGGCAGCAGCAACGTCATCACATCCAAGCCCGTGCCCGACAACCTGCTCGCGCTGATCGAAAAATTCAAGGTCACGAGTTTCTTTGCACCGCCGACGGTCTGGATCGCGCTGCTGCGCTCGCCGGTTTTCGATGTCAACCGCATCGCGAGTCTGGTCAAGGGCTATTACGGCGCCTCCATCATGCCGGTCGAGGTGTTGCGCGAACTCGCTGCGCGCCTGCCCAAGGTGCGGCTGTGGAACCTCTACGGCCAGACCGAGATTGCGCCGCTGGCGACCATGCTGGGCCCGGATGACCAGTTGCGCAAACCCGGCTCCTGCGGCCGGGCCGTGCTCAACGTCGAAACGCGCGTGGTGGACGACCAGATGCAGGACGTGCGCGTGGGCGAGGTCGGCGAGATCGTGCACCGCTCACCGCACCTGATGCTGGGCTACTTCCATGACGACGAGCGCACACGCGCCGCCTTCAGTGGCGACTGGTTTCACAGCGGAGACCTGGGCATCATCGACGACGAGGGTTTCATCAGCGTGGTCGACCGCATGAAGGACATGATCAAGTCTGGCGGCGAGAACGTCGCCAGCCGCGAGGTTGAGGAAATGATTTACCGCATGCCGCAGGTCAGCGAAGTGGCGGTGATCGGTCTGGCGGACCCGCGCTGGGTCGAGGCCGTCACAGCGGTGATCGTGCTCAAGGACGGTCAGGCGCTCAGCGAAGCGGAAGTCATGGCCCACTGCAACACACACATGGCCAGCTTCAAGAGCCCCAAACGCGTGGTCTTCACCGACGCACTGCCGAAAAACCCGAGCGGCAAGCTGCTCAAACGCGAGTTGCGCAGAAGTTACGACAAACCATAGGCCAGACCCGAGCCCGCGGGCTCGGCCGCTTGTTATCGGCCGCCAATCCATCAAGCTATCATGCCTTCGATGTATTCAGTATTCACGCGTTGCCGCCTGACACTTCTGTTGCTTTGCGGATTCTTCTTTCTGAGCACCCATGCCTTTGCTGGCGAAAAGGTGCTCGACGTCACGCGACTGGGCCATGAAGCCGTTTCCCTGACCGACCACTTCGCGGTCTTCGAAGACCCCAGCGCCGCCCTGTCCCGGAGCGATGTCAGCAGCCCGGAATTCGCCCAGCGTTTCACGGCCAACCAGAAACCCGGGCAGGCATTGGGTTTTTCCTATACCCGCTCGGCAATCTGGCTGCGCCTGCATCTGAAGAACCCGGGCGACAAGCCGGTCGAACTTGTGCTCGACATCGCTTACGCCTTATTGGCCAAGGTCGATTTCTACCAGCCAACGGACCAGGGCTACCAGCACATTGAAGCCGGCTATACCCGACCGACCCCGGCGCAGGCGCTTGCGAGCCGCTTTATCGCCCTGCGGATTGTGCTGCCGGCCGGCGCTGATCAGCAGGTATACCTGCGTGCAGAGACACCCAATTCCTTGAACGTTCCGGCAAGCTTGTGGACCAGCGAAGCCTTCCACGCCCATCAGCCGGCGGACTACGCGGTGCAGGCCCTGTATTTCGGCATCGTGCTCGCCATCGGTTTCTATAACCTGATGCTGTACTTTGCCTTGCGCGATCTGAGTTACCTGCTCTACGTCGTTTTTGCCAGCGGTGTTGCGCTGGCTTTGGCGAACTTTACGGGCATGGGCGCCGAATTTGTGTGGGGCGTCGCACCGGTCTGGTCGAAAATTGGCGTCAATGTGCCAGCGGCGCTTGCCTCCGTCGCCATGCTCCTGTTCACGCGGCGCATGCTCACCACCGAGCAACTGGTACCGCGCATTGATCAGTGGATCAAGCTGTTCATCGCTGCAAACGCCGCGTCGTTCTTCCTGCTGATTTTCTGGTTTCAGGAATTCAACCCATTCTTCGTCACCATGAACCTGGTGACCTCGCTGCTTATTTTGGCCACGGGTGTCATCTGCGCCCGCCAGCGCCAGCGCAGCGCGTATTTCTTTGTCGCCGCTTTTTCTGTGCTGTTCCTGGCCAATGCCTTGACCCACCTGCGCAATCTTGGCATTCTGCCGACCAACGTTTTCACCAGCGATGGCATGCAGATCGGATCTGCGCTTGAGATGCTGTTGCTGTCACTTGCGCTGGCCGATCGGTTCAACAAGATGCGGCGCGAAAGAATGGACGCGCAAACCCAGGCGCTGCGAATCCAGGGCGAACTGCTGGAAAAACTCAAGGCATCCGAGCAGTTGCTGGAAGCCCGCGTGGCCGATCGCACGGCGCAATTGCAACTTGTCAACCAGCAGCTCGAAGCCCTCAGCACCACCGACGCCTTGACCGGCCTGGCAAACCGCCGTCACTTTGACACGGTTCTGGCCAACGAATGGGCCCGGGCGTCGCGACTGGGGCAGCCACTGGCGCTTGGATTGCTGGACGTCGACTGGTTCAAGCCCTACAACGATCACTACGGTCATCAAGCCGGCGACGACTGCCTGCGCCAGGTGGCCAGGGTTTTGTCGGGCAGCATCAGCCGCTCGGGCGATCTGGTGGCGCGCTACGGTGGCGAAGAATTCGTATTCATCGCGCTGGCGACTGATCTTGCAAGCGCCACCACGATGGCGCACCGGGTGTGCGAATCGCTGCGCTGCGCCGGCTTGCCGCACGCGCTGTCTGAATTTGCCTGCGTCACGGCCAGCATCGGCGTGGCAAGCTGCATGCCCGGTCAGGGCAACAGCGCAGAGGCCTTGCTCAGAGCCGCAGACCGCGCCCTGTACAGCGCCAAGAGACAAGGGCGAAACCGGGTTGTTTCAGAGCCTGCTGTTTAAACCCATTGCGTCGCCGCCGATAACCACAGGGTCACGGTGGTGCCAAGGCCGAGCCGGCTTTCGATCTGCACCTCGCCGCCGTGGAGCTCGATGATTTCCTTGACGATGCTCATGCCCAGCCCGGTGCCCGGAATATTGCCCGAACTGTCGGCCCGGTAAAAGCGCTCGCAAACACGCGCTGTCTGCTGCGGCGTCATGCCGATGCCATGGTCACTGACGCGTATACCGACACGCGCAGACCGATCGGCGCTCGCGCCGTCGCAGCCAACCAGACTGATCGTCACCGCGCCACCGGCTGGCGAATACTTGTAGGCGTTGGACAGAATGTTGCGCACCGCCTGCATCAGCTTGCTGCGATCGGCGCGCACCCGGCAGGGCTGCGCCGGCACCTCGATCCGTGCCGCCTGCTGCCCGGCCGGCAGGCCGAAGTCGGCCACCAGCTCGTGCAGCAATCCAACCGCATCCACACTGACAAAGTCAAATTCCTTGCCGCGCCGCTCATCGATACGCACCAGGTCGAGCAGTTCGTTGATGATGGCAATCATCATTTCCGACTGACGGTGGATGATGCCTAAAAACTCGCTGCGCTCTGCACCCGAAAACTCCTGCGCCATCATCAGTTCCGAGTACCCGTAGATGCTGGCCATGGGCGTGCGCAGTTCATGGGCTGCGTGCGACAGGAATTCGCTCTTCATGCGATCAATTTCGGTTTCCTGCGTCACGTCGCGGAAATAAAGAATCTGTGAAACAGTCTCGGCCTGCGACAGGCGCAGGCCGATTTCAAGCACGTGCTTGCCGGGGCCGGACAGTTCAATCAGCTGGCGCCGCCGCCCGGGCGCGCGAGCCGATGCGGCGGCCAAATCAGCCCTGAGCACCGCCATGCCGGGAAAACGCGCAGGGTCGAGGCAGACACGCGCCAGCCGCTCGGAAAAAACGGCCTCGTCAAGACCGATGATTTGGTCGGGCTCCAGGCCCGTCATGCGAAAGAAGGCCGGGCTCGCGTATTTGACGCAGCGCCCGGCGTCGAAGGAGATGAACCCGTCGGGGCTGAGGTCGAAAATGGCGTTGAGCTGCTCGGTGTGCTCGCGAATGCGCCCGAGCGCTGCCTCAAGCTCGTGCTGGGCCTCGACGCGCATCTGGTTCTCGACGCGCAGCACCTCATGCCCGTCCTCCAGTTGCGCGTGCTTCTCCCGCAAAGCTGCGGCAATGCGCGCGGTCTCTTCGTTGGCACGCGTTAACTGATCGACGCGCTCGGCAATGGCGCGCGACATGACGTTGAAGGCCGCGCCCAGTCGCCCGACATCGTCCTTACCCTCGGGCACTGGTGCCAGTGTCAATTCGCCCTGTGCCACCTTCAGGCTGGCCGCCGTCAACAGCGAGAGCTGGCGCGTGATCAGCAAGCCCAGAAGTGTCAGCAGTCCCGCCGACAGCAACAACTCGCCACCGGCAATGATGATGCCCTGGGTCAACAGATTCTTGCGCGCCACCAGGATGCGCTTGAGGTCGAGACCGAACTGCAGCTTGCCCAGCGTCTGTCCGGCCAGTTTGATCGGCAGCGCCAGGTCGTAACGCGGCGGATCGTCATCGTCGTCGAGCGTGAAGTACGCATCAATCGCCGGCAAGGGCTTTTTGATGGGCCAGCCGCTGGTGGCAACAATGACGCCGGCGGCATCGGTCACCGCCAGGTAGTCGATACCACGGATCGCGTGGCTTTCGTCGAGCACCGCCTGCACCGTAGCGTAGTCATATTGCGCCAGGGGCGCCACCAGCGCCGCAGACAGCACCGGTGCAATCTGCTCAGCCTGCTCCCGCGCCTGATCCCCCATGGCCTCGTGCAGCAGGCGCAGACTGTTGCCAACCAGGATCGCCAGCATGACCAGCTCAACCAGCAACGCCGCCAGCACCAGACGGCCACGCACGGTGCGCCAGGGCCAGAAGTGCATCAGTTGCCCTGCCTCAGCACGGTACGAACTTCGTTGGCGTAGGGTTCGAGCGCGATCAGTTCACGTGGTTCGAGCGGCCGGTAGCCGCCAAGTTGGTGGCGCGCGAAATACTGTTTGGCTTGCGCTGTTTCAGCGAAGGCCCACAAGGCGTCCAGAATGGGTTCGCGCTGTTTGGCGTGACGCGCGTTGAGCAGGTAGACACGACCGGCCATTGGCAGGCTCTCGGCCAGCAAGCGCAACTGGGCACGCACCGGAGGCGGCAGATTCTGGAAGTTCGCCAGCGACATGAAGCCGGCGCTGCCCTCGCCCTTGAGCAGCAACTGCGCAACACTGTCGGAAGCGCTGACATAGCGCAGCGTGGCATTGGCAACCGAATTGCGCAGCAGCCAATGCTGACCCCACAGCGTCACCAGCGAAGAGGCCGAAAGTCCGATCACGCTGCTGCCGGCCAGGTCTTTGGGTTCCCGGTAGGGACTGTCAGCCGCCACCAGCGCCACGGCCTTGAAGTCAGCCTGGTAGGTCAGCAGCGGCAGGTAGCGGGCATCGGTCTGCAGCAAGCGCGCCTGGTGCCCGGTGGTGATGGCGATGTCATAAGTCTGCGCCACGCCACGGCGGGCAAATTCGGTGAAATCGGGCGCCGTGACGATCTCAACCGGCCGCTTCAGGACCTGCTCCAGATACAGGCGCAGGGGCTGGTACATCTCGATGATGACGCGCGCGCTCGAATGCGGCGCCACACCGATGCGAAAAGGCGCGCTCGCCGTGCCTGCTGCCAGGGCGAGCGCTGGCAGCAACAAGAACAGGCCAACAAACCAGCGGATGCAACGCATCTTGATCACCTCTGAAAACAGATGGGAATGAAACACCGCGGCGACCCTGGCCGGGATCAGGCGGATGTCAATGCAGACCCGATGTTACCCGGGCGCATCCGTTTGCGGCGCGCGTCACTGCGGCACGCGCGGCGCGCGCCTGGCTTCGGCCAGCGTGCGCGCCTGCGGGTAGATCATCTTTTCTTCGAGCTCAATATGGCCGAGGTAGAGGTCATGGAACACTTCCACGTTGTGCTGGAACTCGGCGTTGTCGATCCAGTGGTTACCCACGGCGATGGCGCGCAACTGCGGCGCCAGTTCCAGCCAGTCTTCCTCGATCCAGCCATGGTCCTGCTGCAACATGCGCACCAGCGTCGCCAGTTCCGCATCGGTGCTGCTCAGCAGCGGTGCAAATGCCGTCTTCTCTTCGTCCAGATGGTGCTGGCGCGCGGTGCCGGAGAAGAAGGCCTCAATGTCAGCGGCCTGCTGCTGTGCGGCCGCGTCGATACCCTGCGCCTCGACATGCAGGGCCAGCGCCGTCAACCGCGTCAGGTGATCAAGAATCTGCTGGTGACAGAGATCCAGGGCTTCAAAGCCGGAGGCAAGGGGACGTGGGGCGGCGCTCATAGGCATCTCCATCTTGAAAGATTCAAACCAGGCTGGCCGCGAGCGCAGCCGACGCCACATGTTAGCGGAGCGCGCGCCCGTACGCAAAAAGGGACCCGCGCCGCCAATTCGAAAACAGCTTGCCGAATCGCCGCTTTGCAACGTTAAGATGGCGCTTGACCTCGCCGGCTGTTGTGACCGGTCCGGTTGTCTGCATCCACTCTATTTTTGAACTGGAAAACACCATGCCTCTATTTAACTGGACCGAAAAAAGTGCCAGCGTGCTACAGCAAGGCGGCGTCATTGCGCCCGATGAACGACTGCCGTGGCCGCAAACCGCCGTCATGGGCATGCAGCACGTGATCGCCATGTTTGGCGCCACCGTTCTGGCTCCGATCTTGATGGGCTTTGATCCCAATCTGGCCATTTTGATGAGCGGCATCGGCACGCTGATCTTTTTTGTCATCACCGGTGGACGGGTGCCAAGCTACCTGGGTTCCAGTTTTGCCTTCATTGGCGTCGTGATTGCCGCCACCGGCTATGCCGGCAAGGGGCTCAATCCGAATATCGGCGTGGCGCTGGGCGGCATCATCGCCTGCGGCGCCGCCTACACTGCGGTCGGCCTGCTGGTGCAGATCGCCGGCACCGGCTGGATTGAAAAACTGATGCCGCCGGTGGTCACCGGCGCGGTCGTTGCCGTCATCGGGCTCAACCTGGCCAGCGTCCCGATCAAGAACATGGCCGCCAGCAACTTTGATAGCTGGATGCAGGCCGTCACCTTTATCTGTGTGGCCATGGTGGCCGTGTTCACACGCGGCATGGTGCAGCGCCTGCTGATTCTGGTCGGCCTGATCGTGGCCACGCTGGTGTACGCCGTATTGACCAATGGCATGGGCCTTGGCAAGGCGCTCGACTTGTCGGGCGTTCTGAACGCCGCCTGGATCGGTTCGCCCAATTTTGCCGCCCCCGTATTCGATGCCAAAGCCATGCTGATGATCGCGCCGGTAGCCATCATCTTGGTCGCCGAGAACCTGGGTCACATCAAGGCCGTCACCGCCATGACCGGGCGCAATCTGGACGCCTACATGGGCCGCGCCTTCATCGGTGACGGCATCGCCACCATGGTCAGCGCCAGCGCTGGTGGCACCGGCGTCACTACCTACGCCGAGAACATCGGCGTCATGGCGGCCACCAAGATCTACTCCACCGCCATGTTTCTGGTGGCCGGTCTGCTGGCCATCGTGCTGGGTTTCAGCCCCAAGTTCGGCGCCGTCATTCAGGCTGTTCCACTGCCCGTGATGGGCGGCGTCAGCATTGTGGTGTTTGGCCTGATTGCCATCGCCGGCGCACGCATCTGGGTTGAAAACAAGGTGGACTTCTCCGAAAACAAGAACCTTCTGGTGGCCGCCATCACGCTGGTGCTGGGCACGGGCGACTTCACACTCAAGTTCGGTGACTTTGCCCTCGGCGGCATCGGTACCGCCACCTTTGGCGCGATCCTGCTGCACGCCTTGCTGAACCGCAAACGCGGATAAGGTATCGCGGCATCGGGCGTTGCATCATGCGCCCGGTGTTTGGCTCGAATTTTGCTAAAGACAATCTGCGTTCTGAAAGCACGGCAGCAAGCGCTGTGCAACGCTGAAAATTCTTGTCATCGCGCGGAGCACAACATGAGCACACCCATCACCCACATCGACCATCTGCGCACCAACGGCCAGCGCCTGTGGGACTCGTTGATGGAACTGGCGCAGATCGGCGCCACGCCAAAAGGCGGCGTCTGCCGCCTGGCCCTGAGCACACTTGACGGCCAGGGGCGCGACCTGGTGACGCGCTGGGGCCGCGAAGCCGGCATGACCGTCACCATCGACAAGATCGGCAACGGCTTCATGCGCCGCGCCGGGCGCAACAACGCCCTGGCGCCGATTGTGGCGGGCAGCCACATCGACACGCAACCCACCGGCGGCAAGTTCGACGGTAACTACGGCGTGCTGGCGGCGCTCGAAGTGGTGCGCACCTTGAATGACCACGGCATTGAAACCGAAGCGCCGATTGAAGTCGCGTTCTGGACCAACGAAGAAGGCTCGCGCTTTGTGCCGGTGATGATGGGCTCGGGCGTGTTTGCCAAGGCCTTCACGCTGGAACACGCCTACACCGCCACCGACACCGAGGGCAAGACCGTGAAAGACGAGCTTGCGCGCATCGGCTACGTCGGCCCCCAGGAACCGGGGGATCATCCGATCGGCGCCTATTTCGAGGCGCACATCGAGCAGGGACCGGTACTCGAAGACAACAACAAGACCATCGGCGTGGTGCACGGCGTGCTGGGCATCCGCTGGTTTGACTGCACCGTAACCGGCATGGAAGCCCACGCCGGACCGACACCGATGGCGCTGCGCAAGGACGCCTTGCAGGTGGCCACCCATGTCATGCAGGAGGTGGTGGCCGCTGCGCTGCGCCATGCACCACATGGGCGCGGCACGGTCGGCATGGTGCAGGTGCACCCGAACAGCCGCAACGTGATTCCGGGGCGGGTCAAATTCTCGATCGACATGCGCAACGCCACCGACACACTGGTTGACAGCATGGCCGACGAAGTCAAGGCCTGTGCCGCCCAGGTGGCCCAGGATTCGGGTCTGGACATCCAGATTGACCTGGTGTCAAGCTACTCGGCGCAAGCCTTTCACCCCGATTGCATGGACGCCGTGGCGCGCGCCGCGCAAAAACTCGGCTACTCCCACATGCCGGCGGTCTCGGGCGCCGGGCACGACGCCGTCTACATGGCGCGCCTGGCTCCCAGCGGCATGATCTTCATCCCCTGCAAAGACGGCATCAGCCACAACGAGATTGAGTCCGCCGCACCCGAGCACATCACGGCCGGCGCCAATGTGCTGCTGCACGCGATGCTGGAGCGCGCTGGCACGTAAGACTGCGGCATTCATCGCTCGGCTATAGTCCGACTCAGAGGAACGTCGAGAACCTGAACTTGACGTTGACCCAATTTCGCCAGGATAGGCGACATGGTTGAGGGGAAACATGTCCGACAAAGAAGCCACCGCCCGCATCAAGATCAACAAGCTGCTTGAAGCAGCGGGCTGGCGTTTCTTCTCCGAGGCCGACGCACCGGCCAACATCCGGCTTGAACCCGGCGTCACGATCAAGTCACACGATCTGGATGCGCTCGGCGCCAACTTCGAAAAGAGCAGCAAGGGTTTCGTCGATTTTCTCTTGCTCGACGCCAAGGGTTTTCCGTTGCTGGTGCTCGAAGCCAAAGCCGAAGACAAGAATCCGCTCATCGGCAAGGAGCAGGCGCGCAAATACGCCAAGTCACAGAACTGCCGCTTCGTCATGCTTTCCAACGGCAACCTGCACTACTTCTGGGACCTCGAACGCGGCAGCCCCTACGTCATCACTTCGTTCCCGACGCCCGACTCGGTCACCGGTTACCAGAAGCTCAAGCCCAATCCGCAGCGACTGATCGAAGAGCCGGTCGACGCAGACTACATCGTCCGCACCCAGCGTCCGAACTACGCAAGCGAAGCCGCCTGGCAAAACGAAGCCGAGCGCGCCGGCTACATCCAGACCAACAAGCTGCGCTTCCTGCGGCCTTATCAGCTCAAGGCGATCCAGAGCCTGCAGGCCGCCGTCGGCGACGGCAAAGACCGCTTCCTGTTCGAGATGGCCACCGGCACCGGCAAGACCCTCACCGCAGCGGCCGTCATAAAACTGTTTTTGCGCTCGGGCAACGTGAGCCGCGTGCTGTTCCTGGTGGATCGCCTGGAGCTGGAGGACCAGGCCAAGAAGTCATTCGCGGCCGTGCTGTCAGCCGACTACCAGACCGTGATCTACAAAGAGAACCGGGACGACTGGCGACGCGCCGAAATTGTCGTCACCACCGTGCAATCCCTGCTCTTCAACAACAAGTACCAAAAGCTGTTTTCGCCAACCGACTTCGATCTGGTCATCTCCGACGAAGCGCACCGCTCCATCGGCGGCAACGCGCGCGCCGTGTTTGACTACTTCATCGGCTACAAGCTCGGCCTCACCGCCACGCCGCGCGACTACCTGCGCCGGTTCGACGGCGCCAGCCCGAGCACCCGCGACCCGCGTGAAGCCGAGCGCCGCCTGCTGCTCGACACCTACCGCACCTTTGGCTGCGAGAACAGCCAGCCCACTTTCCGCTACTCGCTGCTCGATGGCGTCAAGGAAGGTTTCCTGGTCAATCCGACTGTGGTGGACGCCCGCACCGAGGTCACGACCACACTGCTCTCTGAAGAAGGCTTTGTCGTCTCGTTCACCGATGACACTGGAGAAGACCAGCAGCAGGCCTTCAAGCAGCGCGAGTTCGAGAAGCGTTTCTTTGCCGACAACACCAATCAGCTTCTGTGCAAGACCTTTCTGGAAAACGCCCTGCGTGACCCGGTCAGCGGCGAAATCGGCAAGTCCATCGTCTTCGCCGTGAGCCAGAACCACGCCGCCAAGCTGGCGCAGATTTTCAACCAGATGGCGGACCGCATGTTCCCGGCCCGGTACCAGTCCGACTTCGCGGTGCAGGTCACCTCCCAGATACCCGACGCCCAGCAGTTCACCATCAACTTTGCCAACAACAAGCTGCTCGGCTCCGGCAACTTCATCCCCAGCTACAAGACCAGCAAGGCGCGCATCTGCGTCACGGTGGGCATGATGACCACCGGTTACGACTGCACCGACATTCTCAACATCGGTCTCTTTCGCCCGATCTTCTCGCCCACCGACTTCATCCAGATCAAAGGGCGCGGCACGCGCAAGCACGACTTTCGCGAGCTGCTGTTCGACGCTGCCCTCAAGGAAGGCGTGCAACAGCCCGTCAAAACCGCGTTCAAGCTGTTTGACTTCTTTGCCAACTGCGAGTACTTCGAGGAAGAGTTCAACTACGACGAGGTGCTCAAACTCCCACCGCCCAAGAGCAAGGGCAGTGGTGACCAGGTGGATAGCGAAGGTCCGGTGGTAGTGGGGGGTACCTATGACCACCTGGGCGCCGACATCCTGGCGTCGATACGCGTCGAGCAGATCACGGCTGAGGGCATGAAGATCGACCGCATGTTCTTCGAGCGGTTTGAAGACGCGATCCGCGCCAACGACAGCGTCGCCTCTGCCGTCGAAGCCGGGCAGTGGGACCGCGTCATCGACTACGTGAACCGCGAAGTCTTCGACAAGCCCGAGGAGTACTACACCCTGGACAAGCTGCGCAAAGCCGCCGCCGTGGATCGGCGCCTGACGTTGCGCGAAATTCTGGAAAAGATCTTTGGCCTGATTCCGCGCTTCAAGTCCAAGGACGAGTTGCTGGAAGAAGAATTCTCCAAGTTCGTCGCCGACCGCGTGCCCGAGCCACCCTCAGCCATCCCTGCCATCAAGACCTACTTCAAGGCCTACGTCACCAGCAACCGGGTGCGTGACATCATCGACAGCCGGCAGTTCACCGACCTGGCCACCAACCCGTTCTTCAATACCATCGATTTCAGAGCCGTGCCCCAGCAGTACCGCACGCTGGTCCCGGAATACGTGAAGGACTATGTGTCTCTGAACCAGTTTGCCGCCTGAGCTATGAACGCACCGGCTTCGGGTTCTAATAGTGGCGAATTCGCCATGTTTAAACCTCTCGAATTCGAGAGGTTTGGATTGCCGTTCAAGGCTAATCTCCGTTTTAATTCTGTCGAATTCGACAGAATTAAAAGGCAGACGTCTTACCTGATAACACCATGAAACGCTTGAAGTAATGCTCGACACCGACACCAAACGCCGCATCGATACCGCACGCGACATCCTTGTCGGCAAGGTGCCCGACCCCAAGAGCCAGGTTGAGCAAATCACCATCGCCCTGATTTACAAGTTCATGGACGACATGGACGCCGAGAGCGAAGAGCTCGGCGGCAAGCGCAAGTTCTTCACCGGCGACTTTGCCCGCTACGGCTGGGCCAAACTGATGGATCGCAGTCTGGGCGGCCACGAGATGCTGGGCCTGTATGGCGAGGGCATTGCCAAGATGCCGGAGAACCCCGGCATCCCGGCGCTGTTTCGCGACATTTTCAAGAACGCCTACCTGCCCTACCGCGACCCGGAGACGCTCAAGGCCTTTCTGAAAATCATCGACGAATTTTCATACGACCACAGCGAGCGCCTGGGCGACGCCTTCGAGTATCTGCTCAGCGTGCTGGGCAGTCAGGGCGATGCCGGCCAGTTCCGCACGCCGCGCCACATCATCGATTTCATGGTCGAGGTGCTGGCACCGCAGAAGGGTGAGACCATCCTCGACCCGGCCTGCGGCACCGCCGGTTTTCTGATCTCGGCCTACAAGCACATCCTGCGCACCAACACCGACGCCAAGGGCAACAGCACGCTCACGCCCGATGAAAAGGGCCGCCTCGCCAGAAACTTCAAGGGCTACGACATCTCGCCCGACATGGTGCGCCTCTCCTTGGTGAACCTGTACCTGCACGGCTTCACCGACCCGCACATTTTTGAGTACGACAGCCTCACCTCCGAAGAGCGCTGGAACGAATTCGCCGACGTCATCCTGGCCAACCCGCCCTTCATGTCACCCAAGGGCGGCATCAAACCGCACAAGCGTTTTTCGATCCAGGCCAAGCGCAGCGAAGTGCTGTTTGTGGACTACATGGCCGAGCACCTCACGCCCAGCGGCCGCGCCGCCATCATCGTGCCCGAGGGCATCATCTTCCAGAGCCAGACCGCCTACAAAGAGCTGCGCAAAATGCTCGTCGACAACTCCCTCGTCGCCGTGGTGTCGCTGCCGGCGGGCTGCTTCAACCCCTACTCCGGGGTGAAGACCAGCATCCTGATCCTCGACAAATCCCTGGCCAAGGCTGCCAACACCATCGCCTTCTTCAAGGTGGAAAACGACGGCTTCGGCCTCGGCGCCCAGCGCCGCGCCTTCGACAAGAACGACCTGCCGCAAGTGCAGGCCGAGCTTGCCGCCTACCTCCAGGCGCTGCGCGCCAAAGCATCCACCGAGTCCATCCTCTCCCTTACTTCAACCGCCCAGATCGTGACGAAGGAAAAGATCGCGGCGAATGGCGATTACAACCTGAGCGGCGAGCGGTATCGGGAAGGGGCAGTAAGCAGCTCATCTTTCCCCTCGGTTGCACTGGGTGATGTGTGCGAGTTGGTGCGTGGCGTTGTCTTCTCAAAGGAGGACGAAGTAACCGATGGTGGTGTCCAAGTCCTTCGAGCAAACAACATTAATAAGGACCGCTACGAACTTAACCTGGGCGACATCCGAAGAGTGTCGCCGAAAGCTGATTTCTCCGACGAGAAGAAGCTCAGAAAAGATGACATCTTCATTTGCCTTGCGAGTGGCAGCAAAGATCACGTTGGCAAAGTCGCAATCATCAACGACGACACCGATTACTACTTTGGCGGCTTCATGGGAGCCATCCGCGTCAAACCAGGGCGACTTCATGCTGGCTACTTGCTGAAACAACTCACGACCGGCCACTTCAATGACTTCCTGCGGGAACAGATTGCCGGAGCGAACATCAACAATCTCAGCGGAGGACTGCTCTACCGATTCCAAATCCCCCTGCCGCCGCTGGAGGTGCAGAAGGAGATCGTGGCGGAGATCGAGGGCTACCAGAAAGTCATCAACGGCGCCCGCGCCGTCCTCGACCACTACCGCCCCCACATCCCCATCCACCCTGACTGGCCGATGGTGGAGTTGGGTAACGTCGTCAGCTACAGCAGCGGCGGAACGCCATCAAAGACCGTTGAGTCATATTGGATTGGCGACATCCCGTGGGTCTCCGCGAAGGACATGAAGTCTGATGTCTTGTCCGATGCTTCTACTCATGTTTCAGAAACCGCCGTCAAAGAGAGCGCCACGCAGATCGCGCCTGTTGGTTCGCTGTTGATTCTTGTCAGAGGCATGGGTCTCGCGAACGGCGTGCCCATCTGCGAACTCGCTAAGCCATGCGCCTTCAACCAGGACGTGAAGGCGATGAAGCCTCACGCTTCGGTCAACTCAACGTTTCTCCGGGTGATGCTGAAACAAGAAGAACCCCAGTTTCGGAAGATTCTGGAGACCGCCGCGCACGGCACGCTGAAGATCAACACTGTCGACTTGAGCGCGATATCGTTTCCCCTCCCACCTCTCGCGACACAGCAAGCCATCGTTGCCGAGATCGAGGCTGAGCAAGCACTGGTGGCCGCCAACCGCGAACTGATCACACGCTTCGAGCAAAAGATCCAGACCACCCTCGCCCGCATCTGGGGCGAAAATGCGAAAGCCGAGTTGGATGATGCTCCCAAGGTGGTTGAAGGAGCCATCGTTTGACTGAGCAGCGCACGTCCAGTCCGACCGCCACAGGAGGGGCGGGCACGTTCTTCGAGCAGCACGTCGCAACATACTGGCTTGCCCAGCTGCTCGTACGTGGCATTCCGCCAGTTCTGATAGATACGGTTGTGGCGGAGGTTCACTTTCAGACAGAACATCTCGGATGGCATACAGACGACTTTCTGATTGTTTGTGAGCGCCCCGGAGCCATTGCCCAAAAACTCGCAGGTCAGGTCAAGCGCAACTTCTCAGTTAGTGCGGCAGACAAAGAATGCAAGAAGGCCATCCAGGATTTCTGGCAGGACTTCAAGAACGCCAATACCTTCTCACCAGTGGATGACCGCCTAGTACTTGTGACATTGCGTGGCACCAACACCCTCCTTGAGCACTTCGTAGGACTGCTGGATTGCGCACGCGCCGCGCGTGACGGTGCTGAATTCGAGCACCGACTGTCGAAGAAAGGGTTTATCTCTGCCAAGGCAGTTCATTATTGCGACGAACTGTGCAAGATCGTCGCCGACTTTGAGGGAAGCGCTGTCGCGGCGGTGGAAATCTGGCCGTTCTTGCGTTTGCTGCATGTGCTGAGCCTAGACCTTCATACATCCACACGGCAAACCGAAGCCCTAATCAAAAATCTCTTGGCGCACACGGTAACTGAGGGTGATGCTTCTGGCGTCGCTGGCGCAACCTGGAGTGCCCTGCTTACCCTCGCGAGCACTGGAATGTCCGAGGCGCGAAGTCTACGCCGTGCAGATCTGCCGGCGGAGCTGCAACATCGCCATGGTGCCCTTGGCGCGAATGAACAGCGCATCTTGCGTTCCCTTCAAGATCACACCGCCCCTGTCCTGCGCAGAATCCATTCGATGATCGGGCGGGACTTTCACCTACAACGCGCCGCTCTCGTGCAGAAAGTACTCGACGAACTGGAGATGGCCCAGGTGGTGCTCGTATCCGGACCTGCGGGCAGCGGGAAGTCCGCGATCGGCAAGGATGTTGTGTCACTTCTCGCAAAAGACCACTTCGTCTTCGGCTTCCGGGTGGAGGAATTCGCGCAGCCACATATCGATGCAACGCTGCATGCTGGGCAGATTCCGGCGAACGCCGAGACGCTCGCCGCGATACTCGCGGCGCAAGGCCGCAAGGTGATTCTGATCGAAAGCGTCGAGCGCCTACTCGAAAAGACCACGCGTGATGCCTTCAGCGATCTCATGGCGCTGGCGGCGGCAGACCGCAGTATGTGCATCATCTTTACGTGCCGTGATTATTCCATCGAACAGGTGCGCGCTAGCTTTCTACGGCCTGCAGCAATCAATCACGCCGTTGTGAGCGTGCCGCCACTGGAAGACGCGGATTTAGCGGAAGTGGAAGCGGCGCTTCCCGAACTCGCGTACCCCTTGAAAAATCCAGCCTTACGCGACATCCTGCGCAACCCCTACTTTCTCGACAAGGCACTTGAGATTTCATGGTCGGCGGAGCGGCCTATTCCGGAGAGCGAACGCGAATTCCGGGCACTTTTCTGGCGGCAGATCATCCGGACCGAGCAGAGTGCCCCTGCCGGAATGGCGCGGCGACGCGAGGAAATCTTTCAGGAAATCGCTGTTCGCCGCGCACGGGCACTCTCCGCTTACGTTATATGCAACGACCTGGATCCTGCGGTCGTAGCAACCCTGAGACAAGACTCACTCATCGTCTCGTCCGATGAACACCCGTCGCTTGTGGCGACGGCGCACGACGTCCTCGAAGACTGGGCGATCTTGCAATGGCTGGAGGAACAGCACCTCGCCGATGAAGGGTCGTTTAAAGAACTCGCTGCCGCAATCGGCGCCCACCCCGCCATTCGTCGCTCGTACCGAAAGTGGCTCGCCGAACTCATCGAGCGCGACCCGCATGCCGCGGACCGTATGTTCAAGGCCGCGATCACTCAGACCGAAATCAGCGCGCAGTTCCGTGATGACACTCTGATCTCACTTCTCAAGGCGCCATCGTCGCCAGAGTTCCTCACGCGCCATGAAGCCACGATCCTGGCGAACGACAAGGCCATCCTCAAGCGCGTAGTTCACTTGCTTCGAGTCGCCTGCGTAGAAACACCTGTCTGGCTGGCAGATACGCCAGGGCACGGATCGATATTCAACGTGCCGGATGGCGCTGCATGGGCGACCGTCTTGAAGCTCGCGCACGGCAACATTGAAAGGTTCACTCCACAGGAACGTCCCCTTCTCCTGGGACTGATCGAGGACGCGGTTCGCAATGTCAGCTGGTGGGCACCGGAGCTCGACGGCGCGGAATTCGTGGCTGGGATCGCCCATTGGCTGCTAGCGGGCTTAGACAACTACAACTCCGAAGAGCAACGCAAGCGCGTGCTCAAGGTGATCGCGAAGATTCCCATGGCCGATGCTGCTCGCTTCGCGGCGGTTCTGCGCGGCGCGGTAAAGGAGGGACAGCGACGTGATCGCATCGCCGACGATTTTCGTGAAATACTTTTTGGTGGAACGGACGGCATGCCGGTAGCGCGAGACTTGCCGGACCTCGTCGTGTCAGTGGCCGCCGACTACCTGCTCGCCTTGGAAGAGGATATTCGAAGGGATCGCTACTCGCGAAGCCGGCTCGACCTTGGGATATATTTCGGAATCAAGGAAGGTCGGCTGCATGACTTCTTTCCGGCGAGCGCTTTTCACGGCCCCTGGATTCCGCTGCTGCGGTATCACCCCCACAAAGCTCTCGACTTCTTCATCAACGTCTTCAACCATAGCGCCGACTGGTACGCCCATCCCCGCGTGAACGACCCGCTTGAGCCCGCATGGGAGATTGAGCTGACTTTTGCCGATGAAACCAAACAGAAGCAGTGGGGCAATCCGAGACTATGGCATCTGTACCGAGGCACATCGGTCGGTCCCTATGTGCTCCAGTCCCTGCTGATGGCACTGGAGAAGTGGTTGATCGAATTCGCAGGCAAGTACCCGGAGCAGCTGGATGCCGTGCTGGTGGACATCCTGCGCCAGAGCAAGTCCGCCGCGCTCGCGGCCGTCGTCGCCAGCGTCGCCACTGCGTACCCGCACGCGTCCAGCGAGGC
This sequence comes from uncultured beta proteobacterium, assembly GCA_903876735.1. Classification (GTDB taxonomy): domain Bacteria; phylum Pseudomonadota; class Gammaproteobacteria; order Burkholderiales; family Burkholderiaceae_C; genus Rhodoferax. Next base: position 74,053 of record CAIRAW010000001.1, read on the forward strand.
GTTGCTGGTTCTTCTCAGCGCACCCGACTACATTCGGTTTGATCGCGGCCGCATGGCGGGCGAGTCTCAAGCCTCGGCATTGTCTGGAATGCTCCCGCAACTTCGGGCCGACAACAGAGTCTATGAGGAGGAGCGAAAAGAGGCGAACCGATTGCCGCACCGCGGTCGGGACCTGGAGGTCGCGATTGCCAATCTCCAATTAGGGCTGTTTGCCCCGCGTGTGCACACCATTCTTGACCGGCACCTGTCAGCACTGCCGCCGAAATCAGAACAGGACAAGTCTGACCTGATGTGGCGCCTCGCGATTCACCGGATGGACTTCCGCCAGTACACCGTCGCGGAAACCAACAGACCGGAACATCTTGACGCTGAAGCGGACGCCAGCGAGCCTGCGAAGCGTTATCTCTGGCTGGAGCCGAAGGCCCCTGATCTGGAAGTGCAGGCGATGGTCGACGAAAGCGCCACACAGTACAGTGCTAGCAATGCCCGCGTATCAGTCCTGATGTGGGGCCTTAAGGCTTTCAAGCGCGAGAAAGGTGATCATGACCTATCCCAGTGGAGGGAAAAACTCGCTCAAGCCCAAACAATGGATCGAGAGATCGAGGACCCTCTGGGCAGCCATCATGGCCCCGGTTTCGTCGCCACTGTCTGCATTCGCGACCACTGCGAGGAGATGACTGCTGATGAACAGGACTGGTGCGTTGACGTCGTCTGTTCGGAGATATTGCGGCAATCCGACCAATGGAGCCACATTGCGCGCATCCAGCGGTTCTCCATGGCAGGCGACCGCCCGAGCGCCTCAGTGGTTTCCTTGCTGCTTCGCAAGCCGCTCACTGAAGCACAACTACTGCGCGTCCGCCTGGCCTTCGCGGCTGCGCTCACTCACCCAATCGAAGAGGTGCGGTGGTATGCGACGTGGGGCATCGACATACGGTTCTGGGCCGTCGACCGCGTCATGGCGCTACGCTGCGTGAACGCCATCGCGACCGAGGCCGCCCTCATCGACCACGCATGGGATACGGAAGAAGCACGGCCGTACGAACAGCGCCGCCACCTCGACGAGATCAGCGCGGAGGCCGCAACTGTCGTCCGCCAGCGATTCTGGCAAGAAGACGGGATAGTTGAAAACGCACACAGTACAGTGGACATCTCCGAAGGATTCGGGGCAGAAGCGATCAGCAGGATGCTCGCGATTCTCGGACAAGTTCCGGAGGATGCTGTGGCAGTGACCGCCTTCGCGCGCGCCAGCCGAACGCTAGTCGAATGGTGGAACGGTGATGACAACCGCGGGCACCGACGCGACCGGAATTTCGAAGCCGAATCCGGGTTATCAGACGTTCTACAGAGGTTTGTGATGCGGACCACATCTGGGTCCGCGTCCGAGGTACTGCGTCCGGTGCTTGGCTCGATTGAGCGTCATCCCCGCGAAGTCCACTCTATCGTTCAAGGTCTGACCGTGATCGAAGACAGCACGCCGAATACGGCGCACTACTGGTATCTGTGGGACCTTTTTGCCGACGGCATAAGGCGCGCAAACTGGGTCGCCCGGCTGGACGACGAGCACCCGATCGGCAGTGAGATGCTGTCCGCGATTTTTCTCACCTCTTGGTGGAAGGATGAAATCAGACATTGGAGAAGCCTTGAGGGCCACGCCCATCGGGTCCACACTTTTTTCGAAGCGCTGCCACCCTCCGCGATCGTGCTCGACGATTACATGCGCTTCCTCTATCACATTGGTGAGCGGTCGCTTCCGGAGGCCTTCGTGTGTGTCGCGAACTCACTTAAGCGCGGAGACGCTCAGGCAATGCTCGCTAAGACCAACACCGTCTTTCTTCTTGAAGTCCTACTGCAACGACATGTATATGGAAGGCCCCTGGAACTAAAGCGGGAGACTGATGTTCGGCAAGCGGTACTCTATCTTCTCGACATCCTTGTCGAAAATGGCTCGTCCGCGGCTTTCCGAATGAGAGATGACTTCGTGACGCCGGTTGCCTAGTGTCACAATAATTACACGCATGGCAAATACCAGTTCACCCTTCGTGTTTGGCACTGTGAACGAGGGCAACCGACAAGAGAACCAACAGTCGTTGTCTTGCTGCATACTGCGGGCTGTTGCGTTGCAAACGGAGCGAAAACATGGGAAATGTGAAGTCGATTGAGAGCGCAGTGGAATCGCTACCCCCTACGGAACTTGCTGAATTCCGGCGGTGGTTCGCTGAGTTCGACGGCAAGGCGTGGGATAGGCAAATCGAGCAGGATGCCGCCACTGGCAAGCTCGACCAGTTGGCAGCAGAGGCGCTTGCCGACTATCGTTCTGGTGCGGTGAGGCAGCTTTGAGATTGACGCGCACCGCATCAAAGCGGTTTTGGCGGTGCCTTGACGCTTTGCCCGCTGAAATTCAAACCGTAGCACACCGAAATTTTGCACAACTAAAAGCCGATCCAATTCATCCATCGCTGCATTTCAAGACTGTTGGAAATGGGCGATTTCATAGCATCCGCGTCGGCCTTTACTACCGCGCACTTGGCCTCCCCGTGCCAGACGGGGTACATTGGTTTTGGGTCGGCACCCATGGCGAGTATGACAAGCTCGTCGGCTGATCGTCATGCTCCACCAGTTTGTAAAGTAGACGGACAAGACACCGCCGAAGGAATTGAGTCTTGCGCGCCAGCGCATGAAGGAGTGGAAAAATGTTGACGCATAAACAACTGCGCACCAAAGCATTGAAGAGCCCGGAGGTCAAGGCTGAGTTTGATCAGTTAGCTGATGAATTCTCGCTTTTGGAGGAGTTTCTGAAGGCCCGCGCAGCGCAGGGACTCACGCAGGCGCAGGTGGCAAAGACGATTGGAACAACCCAGTCGGCTGTGGCGCGTATGGAGTCTGGTCGTGGCAAGCATTCACCCTCGCTGGCCACACTTTCCAAATATGCCGACGCTTTGGGTTGCAAATTGGAAGTGCGATTAGTTCGCAGGTCTCGCCCGGTGAAAAATTCATCCGTTCATTCCAGCAGTCACGCTGTGCGCGCTGTTGAACTATGACTACAGATTGATTGGAGCTTGCGGGCTAGAGCTTGATCAAGTGCTTGGCGCTGGCACCGCGCACGGCACTCAGGGGAACTCGTGCGTCGAAGCTCACCAGACAAGCCTTGTTCTTGACTGCCAGTCCCAGAAGGTACAGGTCGGTCAGTTGCCGTGGCCCGTGCAGGTGGGCGTGATGGAAGCGCGCGGCGTCCAGCAGGCTGATGTCGTCCGGCCACAGGGTGTGATAGGGCGTGGCGGTGGATTGCTGCAACATCAGAATCAGACTCGCCAGCGGCTGCGACCCGGGATAAGCCGGTTGGCTCATGATGCGCAAACAACCGTTTTGCGTCAGCGGGCAACTGGCCCAGCCTTTGTCTGCATTGCGGGCAAACCACTGCGCGGCAAGCGCATGGTGCACATGATCGCGGTCATGCAGGGCAATGAGAACGTTGATGTCAAGAAGGGCACGCATCAGCCGCCAACCCTAAATGCCTTCTTCATCACGCAGACGGTCAATCAACTCGTTGCTGACGATGCTGCCGCGCGCGGGAAGCGGATGGATTCCGTAGTGCGCAAGTTCTTCAGAAACCTGATGCCGCGCCGCCAAGGGCTCACCGCCTTGCGTTGTTCCTTGCGCCGGCTGCGCAAACGCCCGGCGGGCCAAATCGCTGATGATTTGACCCAGTGGCTTCTTGTCGCGTCGCGCGATTGCTTTGGCGGCAAACAAGACGTCGTCGGCAATGTCAAGGGTGGTACGCATGGTAAATTTGATGTTTGATGCGTGATGATACAGCATCAAAATCCGGCACAGCACCGCCAAAGCCCTCAAGCACCTTTGCCGCGTGTTCGACTTTCATGGTGAACCGGTTGACATCACGGTTTGTTCGACCGCCAGCAGGCTGGAGCACTCTGGCACGCAACCTGCTAGCTTTACAGTGTCAAAATAGACGCTGGCCAGCGCTTGAAGAAGAAGACTGGCAGCTGTTGTTCCGTCGTGTCATTAACCTGGAGAAAACATGTCGAAGAAGTTCATCACGCGCCGCCAAGCCCTGGTGCTGGCCACTGCCCTGGTCGCCCTGAGCCCCGGCCTCACGCTGGCGCAAGCCAAGATCAAGGTTGCCGGCATTTACACCGTGCCGTTCGAGCAGCAATGGGCCGGCCGCCTGCACCAGGCGCTCAAGGCCGCCGAGGCACGCGGCGACATCGAATACAAAGCCAGCGAGAACGTCTCCAACGCTGACTACGAGCGCGTCATGCGCGAGTACGCCACCGCCGGCAACGTGTTGATCGTGGGCGAAGCCTTTGCCGTGGAAGCCGCCGCACGCAAGGTGGCCAAGGACTTCCCCAAGGTGTCGTTCCTGATGGGGTCGAGTGGCAAGCCGCAGGCACCCAACTTCAGCGTCTTTGACAACTACATCCAGGAGCCGGCCTATTTGTCGGGCATGGTTGCTGGCGGCATGAGCAAGAGCAACAAGATCGGCATGGTCGGCGGTTTCCCGATTCCGGAAGTCAACCGCCTGATGAACGCCTTCATGGCCGGCGCCAAGGAAGTCAACCCCAAGGTGGAATTCAGCGTGAGCTTCATCAACAGCTGGTTTGACCCGCCCAAAGCCAAGGAAGCGGCATTTGCCATGATCGACAAGGGCGCCGACGTGATGTACGCCGAGCGTTTTGGCGTCAGCGACGCGGCCAAGGAAAAAGGCAAACTCGCCATCGGCAACGTGATCAACACGCAGCCGCAGTATCCCGACACGGTGGTGGCTTCGGCGCTGTGGCACATGGAGCCCAGCATCGACCGCGCCATCAAACTGGTGAAAGACGCCAAGTTCACAGCCGAAGACTACGGCCCGTACTCGATGATGAAGCACAAGGGTTCCTCGCTGGCGCCGCTGGGCACCTTCGAGAAGAAGATCCCGGCTGACATCGTGGCCAAGGTCAAGGCCAAGGAAAAAGCCATCGTGGACGGCAAGTTCGAAGTCAAGATCGACGACAACCAGCCCAAGTCAACGGCCAAATGATGATGCATCCGATGCCGGGCGTACGCCGCCTGCTGCAGCTTTGTCTGCTTGTTTGCGCCAGCCTGTGGGCGCAAACCGCAGCGGCCAGCCCGGCACTGGATGAAACACCGCGCGTTGCCATTGTGTCGGCCTTTGCCCAGGAGCTCGAGCTGCTTCTGGGTAAGGTGCAGCAGGCACAGCAACACCGCATCAACGGCGTGAGCTTCACCACCGGCATGCTGCAAGGCAAACCGGTGGTCCTGTTTTCATCCGGCATCAGCATGGTCAACGCGGCCATGAACACACAATTGGCGCTGGACCGCTTCAAGGTCACACACCTGCTGTTCAGCGGCATTGCGGGCGGCGTCAACCCGGCGCTCAATATCGGTGATGTGACGGTGGCGCAGCGCTGGGGCCAATATCTGGAAGTGCTGATGGCGCGCGAGACCGCACCCGGCAAATTTGCGCCCCCGGTCTGGATGGACGACGTGAAGCTGCCCAATTACGGCATGCTGCACCCGCGCCCGGTGCAGGTGCGCACGGCGGCACGCAATGGCGAAGAAGTGAAGTTCTGGTTCGATGTCGATCCGCAACTGCTGGCGATTGCACGCAACATTCAGGCGACCGAGCTGGCGGATTGCGACGCAGCGCAGAAATGCCTGAAATCCAAGCCCAAGCTGGTGCTTGGCGGCAATGGCGTCTCGGGTCAGGCTTTCGTCGACAACAAGGCTTTTCGCGAATACAGCTTCAAGACTTTCCAGGCCAATGTGCTCGACATGGAATCGGCCGCCACGGCCCAGGTGGCCTACAGCAACGGCGTTCCCTTCATCGCCTTTCGCAGCCTGAGCGATCTGGCTGGCGGCGGCGATGGCGACAATGAGATCGAAACTTTCTTGCGTATCGCAGCCGACAACTCGGCGCGGGTTCTGCTGGCTTTTCTGGCTGCCTGGAAGTGAGAGTCACGTGCCGGCGCCGGTTACGATGCTGAAAAGCCCGGCACCATGACTGACACCGTTCTCAAGCTTTCGCACATCAGCAAGCGCTTTGGCAACCTGCTTGCCAACGACGACATCTCGCTGCAGCTCAAACGCGGCGAAGTGCTGGCGCTGCTGGGCGAGAACGGCGCTGGCAAATCAACCCTGGTCTCGATTCTGTTTGGCCATTACACGGCGGATGCGGGGCAGATCGAGGTTTTTGGCCAGCCACTGGTCGCGGGCGACCCGAAAGCCGCGCTGGCCGCCGGCATCGGCATGGTGCACCAGCACTTCACGCTGGCCGAAAACCTGAGCGTTCTTGAAAACGTGATGATGGGCTCCGAGTCGATGTGGCAGCCCTTCACGCGCCAGCGAGCGGCGCGCGCGCGGCTGCAGGAAGTCGCGCAGCGCTTCAGTCTGGAAGTCAATGCGCAGGCGCGCGTCGGCAGCCTGTCGGTGGGTGAGCGCCAGCGCGTCGAGATTCTCAAAGCCCTGTACCGTGGCGCGCGCATCCTGATCCTCGATGAGCCGACCGCCGTGCTCACGCCGCAGGAAAGCGAAGCGCTGTTCAAGGTGCTGGCGCAGATGGTGGCGCAGGGCCTGTCCATCATCTTCATCAGCCACAAGCTGGCCGAGGTCTTGCGCGTATCAAACCGGGTGGCGGTGCTGCGCAGCGGCAAACTGGTGAACGAGGCCGATGCGCTGGGCACCACGCAAAACCAGCTTGCGCAGTGGATGGTCGGCCATGCGATTGATGCACCGCGCCGACATGAGGCAACCCGGATCGGCGCCGACGTCTGCGTGCTGCACGATGTCTGCAGCGGCAGCGGACGCGAGCGGCTGGACGGTGTTTCGCTGACGCTGCGCCGTGGCGAGATCGTCGCCATTGCCGGGGTCTCGGGCAACGGCCAGGTCGCGCTGGCCGAGTTGCTGTGCGGCACGCGACGCGCCAGCAGCGGGCGCGTCGCGTTGCTGGGACGGGCGCTGCCGGCGGCACCGGCACAACTGGTCGAGTTGGGTGTGGCGCGCATCCCCGAGGACCGGCACGCGGTTGGCGTGATCGGCGATTTGCCGGTGTGGGAGAACGCGGTTTCCGAGCGATTGCGCAGCCGCAGTTTTTCGCGCGGCGGCTGGGTTCGGCGCAAGACTGCGCGCGCCTACGCCCAGCGCGTGGTCGACGCCTTCGATGTGCGCGGCGGCGGCGCCGACACCGCAGCGCGCTCGCTCTCGGGCGGCAATATGCAAAAGCTGATTCTGGGGCGCGCGCTGCTGCATCCCGACACGGACCGCCATGCTGCGCTCACGGTGACGTCTGCTGTGCCCAACCTCATCGTCGCGCACCAGCCGACCTGGGGCCTGGACATTGGCGCCGTCTCCTACGTGCAGGCGCAGCTGATTGCGGCGCGCGATGCCGGCGCTGCCGTGCTGCTGATCTCGGATGACCTCGATGAGGTGCTGACGCTGGGCGACCGCGTTGCCGTGATGCACGGCGGCAGCCTGACGGCGGCGTTGCCAGCGTTGGACTGGAGCCGCGAGAGCATCGGGCTGGCGATGGCCGGCAGCGCAAGCGGGAGCCACACTTGAGGTTAGAGAAGCGCAACACCTCCTCGCCCGCTGCGCTGCTGCTGGCGCCGATCGGCGCCGTGTTGTTCACGTTGTTGATTGCTTCGCTGCTGGTGCTGTGGGCCGGTGCGCCGGTAGGCCGGACCTACGGCCTGCTGTTACAAGGCGGCTTCGGTTCGGTTTTTGCCCTGAGCGAAACCCTGACGCGCGCCATCCCGCTGATGCTCACCGGCCTGGCGGCCACCGTGGCCTTCAAGGCGCGGCTCTTCAACATCGGCGCTGAAGGCCAGCTCTACGTTGGCGCATTGGCGGCGGTGGCGGTTGGTGGTCTGCACGACGGCACCGGGCTGGCATTGCCACCGATCCTGCTGTTTGTGTTGATGATGCTGGCCGCAGCGCTGGCCGGCGCCCTGCTGCTGCTGGGCCCGGCGCTGCTGAAAACCCGGCTCGGCGTCGACGAGGTGGTGACGACGCTGCTGCTGAACTTCATCGTCCTGCTGCTGGTGTCCTTGATGCTCGACGGCCCGATGAAAGACCCGACCGCCATGGGCTGGCCGCAAAGCGTGGCCCTGATGGGCGAGCTTGAACTCAGCAAGCTGATCCCGCAAACGCGTGTCCACACCGGGCTGATCTGGGGCGTGGCACTGGCCGTGGGGCTGTGGGCGGTGTTGAAATACAGTGTGCTCGGCTTTGACATCCGCGCCGTTGGCGCCAACACCCGCGCGGCTGAATTCAGCGGTGTGCACGTCACGCGCACCGTGGTGCTGGTGGCGATGCTGTCAGGCGCGCTGGCCGGGTTGGCCGGCGCCATCGAAGTGGCCGGGCGCACCAGCTACCTGACGCTCGACATGTCGCCGGGCTACGGTTACTCGGGCATCGTGATTGCCATGCTGGCCGCGCTGCACCCGCTCGGCGTGATCGCCGCCAGCGTCTTTGTGGCCGGGGTGCTGGTCGGCGCCGACAGCATGAGCCGCGCTGTGGGCGTGCCGACCTATATCGCCGACGTCATCGTCGCCGCCTCGCTGATCTCGGTGCTGGTGGCCACACTGCTGACGCAGTACCGTGTGAGGTGGAAATGAGGAACGCCGCCGCGCAGGGCCGCCCCAAGCAAGGCACGGCCCCCTCGGGGGGCAGCGCAGTACGCGCAGCGACAAGCGTGGGGGCGTGCTAATGGAGTTCATGGACATCCTCGCCAACCAGGCCTTCTGGGTCGCCGTGCTGCGCATTGCGACACCACTGATCCTGGGCACGCTGGGCGTGCTGCTGTGCGAGCGCGCCGGCGTGCTGAACCTGGGCATCGAAGGCATCATGGTGGCGGGCGCCTTCGCCGGCTGGCTCGCGGTTTATGCGGGTGCGCCGCTGGTGGTCGGTGTACTGGTCGCTGCGCTGACCGGGGCGGTATTGGGATTGCTGCACGCCTTTCTGACGGTGACGCTGGCGCTGTCGCAACACGTCTCGGGGCTGGGCATCACGCTGCTGGCGACGGCGCTGAGCTACTACGGCTACCGCGTCAGCTTTCCCAAGGTCAGCACGCCGCCCACCATTACGCCGTTTGCCGAAATGGGATGGCTCGGCCTGCCTATCCTCTCGCAGCAAACGCTGCTGACGCTGCTGGCACTGTTGCTGGTGCCACTGATCAGCTACGTGCTGTACCGCACGCCGGTCGGTCTGGCGCTGCGCATGGTCGGCGAGAACCCGCAGGCCGCTGAAGGTCAGGGCGTCTCGGTGGCAGCGGTGCGCACCGGCGCCATCGTGGCCGGCTCGGCGCTGATGGGTGTGGCCGGTTCCTTCCTGACGCTGTCGGCCTTCAACGCCTTCTTCTTCAACATGGTCAACGGGCGCGGCTGGATCTGCGTGGCGCTGGTGGTGTTCGCGTCGTGGCGGCCCGGCAAGGCGCTGCTCGGCGCGCTGCTGTTCGCGTTCTTCGATGCGCTGCAGTTGCGCCTGCAACAATCGGGTGCCGCGGTGCTGCCCTACCAGATGTACCTGATGCTGCCTTATGTGCTGTCGATCTTCGCGCTGGTGCTGGTGGCGCGCAAGGCGAGCTACCCGCAGGCGCTGATGAAACCCTACCGCAAAGGTGAACGCTAAATGCTCGACTTACTGATCAGGAACGCCACCCTTCCCGACGGGCGGCAACAGATGTCGGTGGCTGTGCGTGGCGAGCGCATCGTTGAAGTGACTGCCGGTCTGGACGCGCCAGCCCACAAAGTCATCGACGCGCAAGGTCTGCTGCTGAGCCCGCCCTTTGTCGACGCGCACTTTCACATGGACGCCACGCTGAGCTACGGCCTGCCGCGCGTGAACGAGTCGGGCACGCTGCTCGAAGGCATTGCGCTGTGGGGTGAACTCAAACCCTTGTTGACGCAGCAGGCGCTGATCGATCGCGCAATGGCTTATTGCGACTGGGCAGTGGCCAAGGGCCTGCTGGCAATTCGCAGCCACGTCGATGTCTGCGACCCGCGCCTGCTGGCGGTCGAAGCGTTGCTGGAGGTGAAGAAGCAGGTCGCGCCCTACATCGACATGCAACTGGTGGCCTTCCCGCAGGACGGCGTACTGCGCGATGCGCAGGGCATGAGCAAGCTCAAGCGCGCGCTCGATCTGGGCGTCGATGTGGTCGGCGGCATTCCGCATTTCGAGCGCACTTCTGAACAGGGTGCGCAGAGCGTCAAACTGCTGTGCGAACTCGCCGCCGAGCGCGGCCTGATGGTGGACATGCACTGCGACGAATCGGACGACCCGCTGTCACGACACGTCGAGACGCTGGCCTTTGAGACGCAGCGCCTGGGCCTGCACGGACGCGTCACCGGTTCGCACCTGACCTCCATGCACAGCATGGACAACTACTACGTGAGCAAACTCTTGCCGCTGATGCGCGAGGCGCAGTTGCAGGTGGTGGCCAACCCGCTGATCAACATCACGCTGCAAGGCCGGCACGACACGTACCCGAAACGCCGCGGCATGACACGCGTGCCGGAACTGCTGGCAGCAGGCATTAACCTTGCCTTCGGCCACGACTGCGTGATGGACCCCTGGTACAGCTTGGGCAGCGGCGACATGCTCGAAGTGGCGCACATGGGCCTGCACGTGGCGCAGATGACAAGCCAGAGCGCGATGCGCCAGTGCTTCGATGCCGTCACCATCAACCCGGCGCGCATCCTGGGCCTGCAGGGCTACGGGCTGGAGGCTGGCTGCTTTGCCGACTTCGTGCTGCTGCAGGCACGCGACCCCATCGAAGCCATTCGCCTGCGCGCCACGCGCCTGCAGGTCTTCAAGCGCGGCAAGCTGCTGGCGCAGACGCCGGCAGCGACCAGCGAGTTGCACTTGAGCGGAAGGCCGGGGCGGACGTCGTTGATGGTGTAACGGCTTGCTCTGACCAGCAACAGCGTGCTTGGCAGTGCGGCTCAAGGCATGATCTCGACGTACTCATAAACTTCGCATTCCATCACTTGCCGGCGCACCGGCAACGTGGCCTTTTCAAACCAGGTTTGGGGCTGGCGCTTGTCGATCTCGCGGCCCATGAAGCGGATCAGCTCGCAAATCGGTTCCACCACATTGACGCGGTAGCGCGTGTCCTGCAGGACGTAGCCGACATGCATGTTCTTCATGCAATTGCCGCGGCACCAGGCATAGGCCTCGCAAGCCGCGCACGGCATGGCTGAGGTCTGTTGCAGCGGGCTCTTCTTCAACCAGTTTGACTGGATGTCGCCCATCTTCATGGTAGGGTCGTACAGCATGTCGGGGCAGGGGTAGATTTCGCCGCTGGGCATGACGTTGAGCAGGTGCGTGGAGACGCGGCATTGGGCGCGGCCCGCATACAACTCCTGTGCCCGCGCGGGGAAAAGCTTGTTGCGCACCATGCCCATCAGCGGAATCAGCGGGTACAGCACATCCGTGCGTGAAAAGAACTTGTCGATCAATTGCACCAGCACGGCCTGGCGTTTGGCCATTGAGTCACCGGCGTACATTTCATCGGCCACAAACTGCCAATACAGGTAGTCAAATGGCGAGTCTTCGCTTACCAGCTTGTCCAGTTCTTCAAACGAAGTGTCGGGGTTGCTCCAGGTGACGCGCGCGGTGACCGAGCCGCCGATCTGTTCGCGCACCTCCTTGAGGTTCTTGATGACCTGGCGGTAAATGCCGCGCCCGCGGTAGCCGTCGGTGATGGCTTCGCCGCCGTCAATCGAGGCCAGCACGTTGGAGAGCCGCCCCAGCACCCAGTGCGGCAGATTGTCGATCAGGGTGGCGTTGGTCTGCAGCTGAAAACGAAAGCGCGGAAAGCGCCGCATCACTTCCATCATCAAGGGCTGATTGAGCGTGGGCTCACCGCCGTAGAAGGTGACATAGACCTCCTTGCCCTGCAGATGCTTGTCAACGAAAGCGCTGAGCTGCTCGATGTCGTAGGCGACATGAACCTGCGAGCCCAGCACCTCGCCCACGCCCAGCGAGCAGTAACTGCACTTGAGGTTGCATTTGAGTGTGGTGAGCAATTGCAGTTCGACCCGACCACCGACGATGGGGTTGATGTCTGATTGCGGAACGGGTGGTGTAGCAGGGATTGGGGAAAAGTGAACGGGTCTGATGGTATGCATGGTCCAAGCATAGCCCCATGCGAAGCGATCACCGCCGCCGACGCCAGTTGCCGCTTTCGCAGCCCCAACGGCCCGCTATAGATGTGTTGGTAATTAAGAACTGAAAAAACAGTAGTTCCAGTTTCGATCATCCGCTTCCAGAATCCACCCCATCGCAATTTCGCAATGGATTCTGAGACTCGACATGATCAAACGCCGCACAATTTTCAAACTCGCCGCCAGCGCCGTTCTGGCCACGGCCGCCCTGGGTGCTGCGGCCCAGCCGGCCGTGACGCTGCTCAACGTGTCGTACGACCCGACACGCGAGCTCTACGTCGAGTTCAACGCCGCTTTCAGCAAGTACTGGAAGGCCAAGACCGGCCAGGACGTGAGCATCAAGCAGTCGCACGGCGGCTCCGGCAAGCAGGCTCGCTCAGTCATTGACGGGCTGGACGCCGACGTCGTCACGCTGGCGCTGGCCGGTGACGTGGACGCGCTCAACAAGAACGGCGGCTGGCTGGTGCCGGACTGGCAAAAGCGCCTGCCGCACAACGCGGCGCCCTACACCTCGACCATCGTGCTGGTGGTGCGCCAGGGCAACCCCAAAGGCATCAAGGACTGGGACGACCTGATCAAACCCGGCATCAGCGTCATCACACCGAACCCGAAGACCTCGGGCGGCGCACGCTGGAACTACCTGGCGGCCTGGGAGTTCGCCAAGCGCAAGCTCGGCAGTGAAGCCAAAGCCAAGGACTTCGTCCAGGCCTTGTACAAAAATGTGCCGGTGCTCGACACCGGCGCGCGCGGTTCCTCCATCACCTTTGCCCAGCGCAATCAGGGCGACGTCTTCATCTCCTGGGAGAACGAGGCGCACCTGCTGGAAAAGGAATTCGGCAGCAAGGTTGACATCGTTTACCCCTCGATCAGCATCCTGGCCGAGCCGCCGGTGAGCGTGGTCGACAAGAACGTGGACCGCAAGGGCACACGCACCGTCGCCACCGCCTATCTGGAGTACCTCTACAGCGACGAAGGCCAGGACATCGCCGGCAAGAACTTCTACCGCCCGATCTCGGAAAAGTTCCAGGCCAAGTACGTCAAGCAACTGCCCAGGATCAATCTGTTCACGATCGAGCAGGCCTTTGGCGGTTGGAGCAAGGCCGACAAGGATCACTTTGCCGATGGCGGCAGCTTTGACCAGATTTACCTGAAGAAGTAAGGAAATCTCTGTAACACACACCGGGGAGAACCAGCATGATTGTTTTGCAACAACCAACCCACTCCGTGCAACTTGAGTTGGTGCGCGTGCTGCGCGTCACAACACAGGCCTGGGGTCTGCCGCAAGCGCTCCCCAGGCAGGCCCGGCCCCGCAAGATCGCGATCCGCACCCAAACCACCCAATGCATGCCCTGGCAAAACAGCTGGTCGCGCGTGCCAGTGCAAAGCCTGCGCTGGGCCATCTGACCGAACGAACACTTATGTCCATCAAAGCCATCAACGTACGCAACCAGTTCCGCGGCAAGGTGCACGAAATCATCCGCGGCGATGTCGTCTCGGAGATCGACGTCGAAACGCCCTGGGGCATCGTCACCTCGGTCATCACCACGCGCTCGGTGGACGAGCTGCAACTGGTGATTGGCTCCGAAGTCGTGGCGCTGGTCAAGTCGACCGAAGTGTCGATCGCCAAGCTCTAGGAATACCCGTGATCGAACTCAAGGGAATTTTTCAGACCTACCAGGGCGCCAGTGGCCCGGTGGAGGCGCTGCGTGGCATCGATCTCAAGGTGCCGCGCGGCGAGATCTTCGGCGTCATTGGCCGCAGCGGCGCGGGCAAGAGCTCGCTGGTGCGCACCATCAACCTGCTCAATCGGCCCGTGGCCGGCCAGGTGCGGGTCGATGGCCGCGACCTCACCGCACTCGCGCCCGATGCGCTGCGCACAGCGCGGCGCGACATCGGCATGATCTTTCAGCACTTCAACCTGCTGGCATCGCGCACGGTTTTTGACAACGTGGCGCTGCCGCTGGAGCTCGAAGGCATGCGTCGCGCCGATATTGCGGCGCGCGTGCTGCCGCTGCTGGAACTGGTGGGCCTGAGCGATCTCAAGGACCGCTACCCGGCGCAGATCAGCGGCGGCCAGAAGCAGCGCGTCGGCATTGCGCGGGCGCTGGCCAGCCAGCCCAAGGTGCTGTTGTCGGACGAAGCGACCTCGGCGCTGGACCCGGAAACGACGCGCTCCATCCTGGCGCTGCTGCGCGAGATCCGGCGCGAATTCGGCCTGACGATTGTGCTGATCACGCACCAGATGCAGGTCATCAAACAGGTGGCCGATAAGGTGGCGGTCATCGATGCCGGGCGCATCGTGGAACAGGGCCAGACCCTGGAGGTATTCAGCCGCCCGCAACACGAGGTCACGCGCAGCCTGCTCGACGATGTGGTGCCTCAGACACTGCCGGAGCCGGTACTGGCGCGGGTACGCGCCATTCTGGGCACCGCACCCGCCTCGCAGGCGCAACTGCTGCGCCTGGTGTTTTCCGGTTGTGAATCGGATCAGCCGATCCTGTCAGACGTGATCCGGCGTTTCAGCGTGGACCTCAACATCCTGCACGGCCAGATCGATGAAGTACAGGGCCGCCCCTTTGGCGCGCTCGCCGTGCTGGCGCGTGGTGCCACTGAGCAACTTCGCGCCACGGTGGCCTATCTGCGAAGCAGCGGCGTGCTGGTCCAGGAGGTATCCCATGTTTAGCACCTTCAGCGCCGAACTGCTTGAACTCTTTGTCAGTTCGCTGGGCGAGACCATCGTCATGGTCGGCATCTCGGGTCTGCTCGGATCGGTGATTGGCATCCCGCTGGGCGTTTACCTGCGCCTGACGGACCGCGGCGGCGTGCTCGCCAACAGCCCGGCGAACCGGCTCGTTGGCGGCATCGTCAACGCCGTGCGCTCAACGCCTTTCATCATCCTGCTGGTGGCTGTGATTCCGCTGACGCGCTTGCTCACCGGCTCCTCCATCGGCACGGCGGCCGCCGTCGTGCCGTTGACGCTGGCGGCCGGTCCGTTCGTGGCGCGGCTGGTGGAGTCGGCGCTGCGCGAAGTGGACCACGGTCTGATCGAAGCGGCGCAGGCCATGGGTGCAAACACCCAGCAGATCGTCTTCAAGGTGCTGCTACCCGAAGCCCTGCCCGGCATCGTGGCGGCGCTGACGATCACCCTGGTGAGCCTGACCGGTTACTCGGCCATGGCCGGCGCCATCGGCGGTGGCGGACTCGGTGACCTCGGCATCCGCTACGGTTATCAGCGCTTCCTGCCCGAAGTGATGGCCGCCGTGGTGCTGATCCTCGTGCTCTTCGTGCAAGCCGTGCAAAGCCTGGGCGACGCGCTGGTGCGGCGCATCAGCCACAAATGAGCACCCGGTTGTCATGCCGTCCCCGGATCAGGTCCGGGGGATCCGGGATCCACTGCCATACGACCATGGATTGCGGGTCGGAGCCCGCAATGACGAATTTTTCAATCTTTTATCTCAAGGACTCATCATGACCAAACGACTTTTCATCCAATCCGCCATCGCCCTGCTGGCCGCGGCCACCCTGGTGCCGGCCACGGCGCAGGACAAGCCGATCAAGATCGGCGTCACGGCCGGACCGCACGCCCAGATCCTGGAGCAGGTCAAGAAACTGGCCGAGAAAGACGGCCTGAAAATCCAGATCATCGAGTTCAGCGACTACGTTCAGCCCAACGCCGCGCTGGCCGCTGGCGATCTCGACGCCAACAGCTACCAGCACAAGCCCTACCTCGATCAGCAGATCAAGGACCGCGGCTACAAATTCGTGTCCGTCGGCTACACCGTCAACTTCCCGATCGGCCTGTACTCAAAGAAAGTGAAATCACTGGGCGAGCTCAAGGAAGGCGCCAAGTTCGGCATCCCGAACGACCCGACCAATGGCGGGCGTGTGCTGCTGGTGCTGCAGGACCAGCGCCTGATCAAGCTCAAACCCGAAGCCGGCCTGAAGGCCACGCCGCTGGACGTGATCGAAAACCCGAAAAAGCTCAAGTTTGTCGAGCTCGACGCGGCCCAGTTGCCGCGCTCGCTTGATGATCTGGACGCTGCCGCCATCAACACCAACTATGCGCTGCCAGCGGGTCTGCAACCCAGCCGCGACGCCATCGCACAGGAAAACGCCAAGAGCCCCTACGTCAACCTGATTGCGGTGCGTGAACAGGACAAGGACAAACCCTGGGTTGCCAAGCTGGTCAAGACCTACCACTCGGAAGAAATCCGCAAATTCATCCAGAGCGAATTCAAGGGCGCGGTTCTGGCCGGTTTCTGAGCATGAACTTCCAGCAACTGCGCTCGGTGCGCGTCACGGTGCAAAGCGGCTTCAACCTGACCGAAGTTGCCACCATCCTGTGCACCTCGCAGCCCGGTGTGAGCCGCCAGATCCGGGAGCTGGAAGAGGAGCTGGGCGTCGATATCTTCGTGCGCGCCGGCAAGCGACTGACCGGTCTCACGCCGCCCGGTGCTGCCTTGTTGCCCATCGTCGAACGCATGCTGCTCGACGCCGACAACCTCAAGCGAGCCGGCGAGGACTTCGCCTCGCGCGTTGATGGCCGCCTGACGGTGGCCGCCACCCATTCGCAGGCACGCTATGCGCTGCCGCACGTGGTGCGCGATTTCCGCACGCTGTTTCCCCGCGTCAGCCTGCACCTGCACCAAGGTTCGCCCAAACAGGTGGCCGAGATGCTGCTCTCAGGTGAAGCCGACATTGGCGTCGCCACCGAGGCCTTGGCGCTCTACCCGCAACTGGTGACGCTGCCCTGCTACCGCTGGACCCACAGCATCGTCGTGCCACCCGACCATCCGCTGCTGGCGCACGGCGCTATGGTGACGCTGCAGCAACTGGCCGAGTACCCGATCATCACCTACAACCTGGGCTACACCGGTCGATCGCACATTGACGACGCCTTCGAGCGCGCCGGCCTGCAGCCCAACGTCGTGCTGACGGCCATGGACGCCGACGTTATCAAGACCTACGTCGAGCTCGGCATGGGCGTGGGCATCATCGCCTCGATCGCGCTCGACGCCGAACGCGACGCGCACCTGCGCATGCTTGATGCGCGCCACCTGTTCGAGATCAACCTGACACGCCTGGCGATCCGGCGCGGCACCTGGCTGCGCGGCTACGCTTACCGTTTCATCGAGACCTTCGCGCCGACCCTGACGCGGGCCGTGGTCGAAAGCGCCGTCAACGAACTGCAAGCCGTCGATTGAGCCCACGCTTAGCCTGTTTTCGACTATCGATATGCCAATTGCGTCGTTGCGTTGGATTAACACTGACCCTAGAATGGTTTTAGCGCAGTGAGCTTGGACCAGCAGGTCTATGCAGTGCGCCTCCGGCTCTAACTTTCATCGGCATTGTCGATGGGCTTTCAGGGTCGACATGTGGTGACCAACCCAGCATGAATGAACCGAACAAAAGAAGCCAATACTCGGCATGGAACCTGTTTGCGGCAGGCCCCTCGCACCAGGACTGGGCGCCAGCCTGGCTTGATGCCGAACCCAAACCACGCTACGACGCCATCATCATTGGCGGCGGCGGCCATGGCCTGGCGACCGCCTACTACCTGGCAAAAAACCACGGCATCACGAATGTGGCGCTGCTGGAGAAAGGCTGGATCGGTGGCGGCAACACCGGGCGCAACACGACCATCGTGCGCTCCAACTACCTTTACCCACAAAGCGCGCGGCTCTACGACTTTGCACTCAAGCTCTACGAGGGGCTTTCCACTGAGCTCAACTTCAACATCATGCTCAGCCAGCGCGGTCTGATCACGCTGGCCCACTCGCGCCACGACCTGGACAATCTCTCGCGCTGGGCCAATGCCATGCACTTCAACGGCATTGAAGCCGAGATCCTGGAAGCGCAGCAGGTGCGTGAACTCGCGCCGCGCCTGAACTTCGCTCCGAATGCGCGCTACCCGATTCTGGGCGGTCTGATCCAGCGCCGCGCCGGTACGGCACGCCACGACGCAGTGGCCTGGGGCTACGCGCGCGCCGCCTCGGCGCTGGGCGTCGACATAGTGCAAAACTGCGCCGTCACCGGCTTCATCAAGCAGGGCGATCGCGTGGTCGGCGTGCAAACCACGCGTGGCGAGATCCGCGCTGAGAAAGTGGCGGCAGCCGTGGCCGGCAACTCCAGCGAGATCGCCGCCATGGCCGGTTTTCGCCTGCCCGTGACCAGCTACTCGCTGCAGGCCATGGTGTCCGAGTCGGTCAAACCGGTGCTTGACACCGTGGTGCTGTCGCCGGCGGTGGGCACCTACTGGAGCCAGTCCGACAAGGGCGAGATCGTGTTCGGCGGCGCGCTTGACCTGTTCCCGTCCTACGCGCAGCGCGGCAGTTTCGCGATCACGCAGCAGGTGCTGGCCGCCACTGCCGAGATGTTCCCGTCCTTTGGCCGCCTGCGCGTGCTACGCCAATGGTCCGGCACGGTCGACGTGGTGCAGGATTCGAGTCCGATCATCGGCGCCACCGGTGTGCCCGGCCTCTACATCAACTGCGGCTGGGGCACGGGCGGTTTCAAGACAATACCTGTTGGCGGCTGGACGCTGGCGCATCTGCTGGCCACGGGCAAGAACCACGAACTGGCCGAGCCCTTCCAACTCGAACGCTTCCACAGCGGCAGATTGATCGACGAAGCCGGCGCTGCCGGCATCGCGCACTGAGAACCAAACCATGATGACACTCAACTGCCCCTGGTGCGGAGCCCGGCCCGACAACGAATTCAACTGCGGTGGCACCTCGCACATCCAGCGCCCCGCGCTCGACTGCAGCGACGAAACCTGGGGCGACTATATGTTTGGCCGCACCAACCCGCGTGGCCTGCACGCCGAACGCTGGCGCCACACCTTTGGCTGCGGTCAGTGGTTCAACGTGCTGCGCGACACCATCAGCCACGAGATCCACGCCGTCTACCGCATGACCGATCCAAAGCCCGAAGCGGCACGGGAGATAAAGCCATGAGTGGCTATCGTTTGGAGGCGCCGCACGGCGCCTGGATTGATCGCTCACAAGCGCTGCGCTTTGAATTCAACGGTCGCTCCGTGACCGGCTTTGCCGGCGACACGGTGGCCTCGGCGCTGCTGGCGCAAGGCACCACGCTGATTGGCCGCAGTTACAAGCTGCACCGCCCGCGCGGCATTTTTTCCTGTGGGGTAGAAGAGCCCTGCGGCCTGGTCGACGTCGGACACGGCGCGCTGCGCACGCCGAATACGCGCGCCACCGACATCCTGGCGCGCAACGGTCTGAGTGCCGTCAGCGCCAACGGCTGGCCGAGCCTTGAGTTCGACCTGGCGGCCGGCATCGACAAGCTCGCCGCTTTCCTGCCAGCCGGTTTTTATTACAAAACCTTCATGTGGCCAAACTGGCACCTGTTCGAACCGACCATCCGTCGCATGGCAGGCCTGGGCGTCGCCGCCGATGGGCCCGACCCCGAGCGTTACGACGAAGTCTCAGTCAACACCGAGGTGCTGGTAGTGGGCGCCGGTCTGGCAGGACTGCAGGCAGCCTTGTCGGCGGCGCGCGCCGGGCGTCAAGTGCTGCTGCTCGAAGCCGAGGTGCAAAGCGGTGGCTGGGCGTTGAGCCAGGCGCTACCGGACGACATCGTGGTGTCAAGCGAGTTGGCACGACTGCGCGGTGATCTGGCACAGGCCGGCGTCAAGCTGCAAACAAGCAGCACCGTGATCGCGCTGTACGACCATCAATTGGCCACGGCCATCGAATCGCTCGAAGCCGCGGGCGATTCAGGCGCAATCCGCGAGCGCCTCTGGAAGATCCGCGCCAAACAGATTATTCTGGCCACTGGCAGCTTCGAGCGTCCGATGCTGTTCCCCGACAACGACCGCCCCGGCGTGATGCTCGCCAATGCCGTGCAGCGTTACGCCACGCATTACGGCGTCGCCTGCGGCAAACGCGTGGTGCTGGCTGCCGCCTGCGACAGCGCCTACGGCGTAGCGCTTGCCTTGCGCAGCGCCGGCATCGACGTGGCGGCCATCGTTGACCGCCGCGCCGCGCACGAAATCGGCAAGGGAATTGCCGCACCAGCGGGCGTGCCGGTGCTGCACAACAGTGTGCTCGTCGGTATCAAAGGCAAACGCGCGGTGCGTGGCGTGCAGGTCACCGGCAACGACGGCAGCGGCCTGCACGAGATTGCGGCCGACCTGGTGGCCAGCGCCGGCGGCCACACGCCCAACGTCAATCTTTATTCTCAGGCCGGCGGCCAGCTCAAATGGCTGGCCGAGTCGTCCATGTTCGTACCCGAGCGCCTGCTCAGCGGTATTGCAGTGGTCGGCGCCTGCGCTGGCGTCTTCGATCTCGACGCCGCACTGGAACACGCCGAGCAGGTCGGCCGCATCGCCCCCGGCAGCCAGATGCCACCGGCGCCCAGTGGCGGCGCCGGTATCGTACCAGCCGACAACCAGCCGTCGGCGGCAGCGCTGGCGAGCCTCAAGGGCAAGCCCGGCAAGCAGTTTGTCGATCTGCAAAACGATGTCTCCAGCAGCGACATCGAACTGGCGGCGCGCGAGAACTACCGCTCGGTCGAACTGCTCAAGCGCTACACCGCAACCGGCATGGCCAGCGATCAGGGCAAGACCAGCAACGTCAACGCACTGGTGCTGATGGGCAAAGCGAGCAAGCGCACACCGGAGCAGGTCGGCACAACGCGGTTTCGCCCTCCGTTCAAGCCGGTGACGATCAACACCCTGGTCGGCGGACGAACCGGCGCACGCTACCGGCCGCTCAAGCGTCTGCCGGCGCGCGCGTTTCACGTGGCACGCGGTGCCATGTTTGAAGAATTCGGCGGCTGGGAGCGACCGGCCGCTTACCCCAAGCGCGATGAAGAACTGCTCGCCGCCGCCGAACGCGAAGCGGCCGAGGTGCGCAATGGCGTCGGCCTGTTTGACGGCGCGCCCCTGGGCAAGCTCGAAGTCTATGGTCCGGATGCCGGCGCCTTCCTCGACCTGATGTACGTCGGCAATATCTCGAATCTGCCCGTGGGCAGCGCGCGCTACGGCGCCCTGCTCAACGAGAACGGCATCGTCATCGACGACGGCATTGTGGTGCGGCTCGCGCCGAATCACTTCTGGGTCAACACCACCTCGGGCGGCGTCGAGCGCACCGCGCTGGCGTTCGAGGAATGGTTGCAATGCGAATACGTCGACCTGCGCGCCTTCGTCGTGCCGCTGACCTCGCAGTGGGGCAACGTCACGGTGTCGGGGCCGAATGCCTGGCGCCTGCTTGAAAAACTCGGCTTCGACGCCGCGTTGGCGCCGACGCAGATGAAGCACATGACGCTGCGCGAATCAAGTTACCAGGGCAAACCAGTCCGCGTGCTGCGCGCGAGTTTCAACGGCGAACTGGGCTACGAGATCAATCTGGCCTCGTCGCAGGCGCTGGGCCTGCTCGACGCCCTGTGGGACGCCGGGCAAAACTTGGGCATCTGCGCCTACGGCGTCGAAGCGCTGATGATCATGCGCACCGAGAAGGGCTTCATCCACGTCGGCGCCGATACCGACGGCACCACGCTGCCGGGCGACGTCGGCCTGGCGCGCGGCCTTGACAAGAAGAAGGCCAATTTTGTTGGTCGGCGCTCGCTCACACGCGCCGCCGGGCTCGATCCGGATCGCCTGCAGCTGGTCGGTCTGCAACCACTGGACCGCAAGACGCGCCTGCCCGTGGGCTCGCATCTTTCATTGCGACCACCACCAACCGAGGCGCAAGGGCTGATCACCAGCAGCTGTTTCAGCCCGACGCTGCAGCAGCCGATTGCGCTGGCCATGCTCAAGCGCGGCACGCAGCGCCTGGGCGAGCGGCTCAGTGCCTGGCACCTTGGCAAGCCGATCGAGGTCGAAGTTGTCAAAACACCTTTTGTCGATCCGAGCGGGGAGCGTCTTCATGGCTGAATTCATCAAGGCAGACTCAAGCGCGCCGGGGTGCCGGCAACTCAGTGGCGTCACGGCGCTGACGATCCGGCACTTTGCCGGCGACAGCAGCGCGCGCGCAGCCGTGCTGGCGCAGGGCCTGAACTGGCCCGAGCTCGCGCTCAGCGTTAGCGGCCAGGACCCGTATCTGGCCTGGCGCAGTCCGCAGGAAACGCTGGCGCTGGGTTTGCGCGGGGAGCCGCTGCACGCGCTGCTGGCCGCATTGGCGCCGGGACGCAGCGAAACCGCAGTGGCCATCGATCTGTCCGAGTCACTGGCAGTTTTTGAGTTGCACGGCGTGCAACTCGATGCCTGGCTCTCGCACCTGGTCGATGCCCTGTCGATCCCGCGCCAAACCGGCCAGTGCACGCGCTGCCGACTCGCCGATATTGCCGTGCTGCTATTGCGGCTCGACCCAGAACGTGTGTGGCTGGTCGCCGATCGACCGGTTGCACCGTACCTCAGCAACTGGCTGTCTTATTCGCACCAAGCTGCGTTTGAAGCCGTGCGCTGATTGCGATTCTTTCCACATCAACAAACCAAGGAGCTAAACCCCATGAACCATTTCCCGCATCTTTCACGCCCCCTCGTCCTGGCCCTGGGCCTGGCGCTGGGCGCCGCCTGCGCGCCTTCATTCGCGCAAAAGGTGGTCAAGATCGGCGTGTCCGGTCCCTACACCGGTGGCGCCGCCAGCTATGGCAAGGACTTTGAGTCGGCCGTGAAGCTGGCGATTGAAGACGCCAACGCCGCCGGCATCAAGCTCGGTGGTGAAGCCGTGCGTTTTGAGTTGCTCTCGGAGGACGACGCGGGTGATCCGAAGCAGGCTGTCAGCGTTGCCACGCGACTGGTCGACCAAAAGGTGGCCGGCGTGGTCGGTCACCTGCAATCGGGCGCCACGATACCGGCATCCAAGGTCTACAGCGATGCCGGCATTCCACAAGTGGCACCGGCGGCCACCAACCCGACCTTTACGCGCCAGAACTTCAAGACCGCCTTCCGCGTCATCGGTGACGACCAGCAGGTTGGCACTGCCATGGCCAGCTACATCGTCACCAAACTCGGCTTCAAGTCGGTGGCCGTGATCGACGACCGCACCGCCTTCGGCAAGGGTTTGGCCGACGTCGTGGCGGCTACCGTCCCGACCCTGGGCGGCAAGATCGCCGCGCGCGAGTTCACCACCGACAAGGCCACCGACTTCAAGGCCATCCTAACGACCATCAAGTCCAAGAACGTGCAAGCCATCTTCTACGGCGGCCTGAACGCGCAAGCCGGCCCGCTGAAGCGCCAGATGAAGGATCTGGGCATCAATGCCCCGCTGTTCGGCTCGTCGATTTCGTCCGATGAGTTCGTCTCGTTCGCCGGCAAGGATGCCGCCGAGGGCACGATCTCGGCCGACTCCGGCCAGGCCATTGAAAACATGCCCGGCGGTCCGGACTTCGTCAAGAAGTTCACGGCCAAGTACGGCCCGGTTGTGATGTACGCGCCCTATGGCTATGACGCTACCAACGTGCTGATCAACGCCATCAAGGCCGCCAACTCGGCCGACCCGAAGAAGTACCTGCCCGAGATCGCCAAGCTCAATTTCAAGGGCGTCACCGGACCGATCGCATTCGACAGCAAGGGTGACTTGCGCTCAGCGGCTGTGACCTTCTTCCGCGTCAAGGGCGGCAAGTGGGAAACGCTGGAAACGGTCTCGACCAAGTAAGTGTCATTTGAGTGAGCGCGCTGCGGCGCGCTCACCCGTAATAGCGGCTTCGCATCCGGTGGCAATAGGCTTCCAGCTGCGGATACTTGCTGGCATGCAGTTTCAGCTCGGACTCCAGCGGCACCCAGAGCAGGTTGGCCAGGAAGGCGTAGGCACTGGCGTCGAGCGAGCACGGCTGCTCCCCGATGAAGTAGGACTTGTCTGAAAGAAAGTCGGCCAGCGCACTGATGTCGCGCCGGCCAATGGCCATGATTTCTTCGCGGCTGTGGCGCCCCATGCCCTGGCCATGCAACTCCTTGATGATGCCGCGCCGGGCCAGCGACGGCAGAACCCATTTCAATGGCGGCGACAGTTTGCCAAAGAAGCCGGCGCGGGTCAGTTCCCAGCCCTGCGGCTCAACCCAGCGCGTGTAGATCACGGCCCAGTACAGGTTCTCTTCCAGCAGGCGTTGCAGCGCCAGCGCCACCGCGCGCTGACGGGCGTCGAGCCAGCCATCGAGCGGGTCACCGTAGGTGGCCTTCAGGTAATCAATGATGAATGTGCTGTCGGCGACGAACTTGCCCTGGTCTTCGATGTAAGGCATCTTGCCCTTGGGCGCCTGCTGCAAATGGCGCAACGTGGCGCAGGGAATCTCGAACGGCAGCGCCGCCATGCGCAGATAAGTCTCCAGCTTCATGCAAAACGGGCTGGCGTTGGGCAGGCCAAGGGCCGGCTCGAATTGAAACAGCTTGATCATGGCTCGGGATGGATGGGAATACCGAAATCCTGATCAATCGTGACGGCCGGGTAGTGAAACTGCACCGGACCGTCCGGGAGTTCATTCACGTACTGGAATACCAGCGGGTCGGTGCTCTCGCGCACCTGCGCAACCGTCCCTTCGAACGCGATTTTTCCGCTGTCGAGAATGACCACGTGATCGGCAATCTCAAGGGTTTGCTTGAGTTCGTGCGAGACGAAGATGCTGGTCAGCCCCATGGAGTCGTTGAGCTCGCGAATCAGGTTCGCCGCGACGCGCAGCGAGATCGGGTCAAGCCCCGAGAACGGTTCGTCGTACATCACCAGTTCCGGGTCGAGCGCAATGGCACGGGCGATGCCGATGCGCTTGGCCATCCCGCCCGAGACTTCGCTGGGCATGAGGTCACGCGCGTTGCGCAGGCCGACCGCGTTGAGCTTCATCAGCACGATGTCGCGGATCAGCGCATCGGGCAGATCGGTATGCTCACGCAGCGGAAAAGCGACGTTCTCGAACACACTCATGTCGGCAAACAGCGCGCCAAACTGAAACAGCATGCCCATGCGCCGGCGCACGGCGTAGAGTTGCTGCTGGTCCATAGCACCGATGTCCTGCCCATCAAACAGCATCTGCCCCGACCAGGCGCGGCTCTGGCCACCCATCAAGCGCAGCGTCGTCGTCTTGCCGCCGCCCATGGGGCCAATCAGCGCCGTGACCTTGCCTCTGGGTATGCACAGTGAAACGTCATCCAGCACGGCGCGCTCGGCGTAGCCAAAGCTCAGGTGACGAAATTCAACAAGGGGGGCAATAGCGGTAGATGGCATAGGGACTCAAACCAGACAAAGCCGGGCAGGCAAATGATAGAGGATTCCAAACCGAACGTCGCCTTGCCTGAAACCCGGGTTGAATACACTGCTGCAGATGAGCCTACTCCCGCAAGCGCGTCCTGCGCAGCACCAGCTTGCCTCCTACTTCTGGAGTGGCGAGGCCATCCGCAGCCGAAGCGTGAGTGGTGTGGTGCTGTCCGGGGTGGTCGATGTGCCGCAGCCCCCGGCAAGACTGACAGCGGACTGGGACCGGGAGACCGCATTGCGCCTGCAACTCGAACCGGGCGACGTCGAGGTCTTGTCGCTGGCGCGATCGCGAGCACGCTGGCCCGATTACCGGCACTGCGTGCAGTCAGCGGCCGACTGGACGCGCAGGCAAGGTCTGCACGAGCTGCTGGCCTCGGCCGAGCTCGCCCTCATGGCCTGCCGTGGCGCACCCTACCACCATGACGGCGCCTACTATGGCGGCGCGGCTTTTTGCAATCTGTTCCTGAGCGAGGACCGGGGGCTGGACCTGCATTTCCCTGCTGCCGGTCATCGCATCCCCCTGACCCGGGGGACGGTTGTGGTGTTCGATACCGGGCAGCCGCACGCCGTCATCGAGCGCCGCAGCGGCGGCTTTAACGCGGCCGACTTCCCCGCCGGGCAGGATCGCACGCAAGTATTCCTGAGCTGGGAGCTTCCGATTGAGGACGCCGATCTCGCGCAGGCCCTGCAGATCAGTTTTGACATCGATCCCCCGACCGCTTTGCGACTCGATCAAGAGCAGGTCTGGCTGAACGGCGCACCGGCCACCGTGTGCCCGGATACGGGTCGCTGGCGCCAAACTGGCTAGTGCGCTTGGCCCGGTGGCTTGCGCTACTGCATCGCCCGGACCAGGCTCTGTTCGATGTCCCACAGGATGTCGTCAAGCGTCTCAAGTCCGACCGAAAGTCGGATCAGATCCGGCGGCACGCCGGCGGCGATTTGCTGTTCCTCATCCATCTGGCGGTGCGTGGTCGATGCCGGGTGAATGACCAGCGTCTTGGCGTCGCCGATATTGGCCACGTGCGAGAGAAACTGCACGCTGTCGATGAACTTCTGACCCGCCGCCGCACCGCCTTTGATACCAAACGAGAGCACGGCACCGGCGCCGCGCGGCAAGTACTTCTGCGCCAGCGCGTGGTACTTGCTTGAAGCCAGCCCGGGGTAGTTGACCCAGGCCACGCCGGGATGTGCCTCCAGGTACTTCGCCACCGCCAGCGCGTTGGCGCAGTGCCGGTCCATGCGCAGCGACAGGGTCTCAACCCCCTGCAGCAACAGGAAGGCGTTGAAGGGCGAGAGCGCCGGGCCGAAGGTGCGCAAGCCCTCCATGCGGCATTTGGCGGTAAAGCCGAAGTCGCCAAAAGTCTCGAAGAAACGCACGCCGTGGTAACCACGCGAAGGCTCGGTCATGCCGGGGAAGTTGCCGTTGCCCCAGGGGAACTTGCCAGACTCGACGATCACGCCGCCCATGGTGGTGCCGTGCCCGCCGAGGAACTTGGTGGCCGAGTGCACGACGATGGCAGCGCCATGTTCAAAGGGCCGGCACAGATAGGGCGAGGCAAAGGTGTTGTCAACAAACAGCGGCAGACCGGCGGCGTTGGCTATTGCCCCGACGCGCGCGATGTCGAGCACATTGAGCGAAGGGTTGCCGAGCGTCTCGGCGTAGAGCGCCTTGGTTTTGGGCGTGATGGCGCGCTCGAAATTTTCCGGCTCGTCCGAGTCCACAAATACAGTGTTGATGCCGAGCTTGCGAAAGTTCACATCCAACTGCGTGTGCGTGCCGCCGTAGAGCGTGCGCGCGGCGACGATCTCGTCACCGGCCTCGACGATGTTGAGCAGCGCGATCATCTGCGCCGACATGCCGCTGGCCGTGGCCACGGCAGCGCGCCCGCCTTCGAGCGCAGCGACACGCTCCTCGAACACGGCAACCGTCGGGTTCGACAATCGCGAATAGACGTTGCCAAAGGTCTGCAGGTTGAACAGGCTGGCGGCGTGCTCCGGGCTGTCGAAGACATAGGCCGAGGTCTGGTAGATCGGCACTGCGCGGCTGCCGGTGGCGGCGTCCGGAATCTGGCCGGCGTGCAGGCTCAGGGTGTCGAAGCCAAATTGGTGATCGCTCATGTGCGTGTCCTTCAAACGGGGCGGCGCGCCGAGATGACGCCGGTGTTGACGCCCATCCAGCCCAGGCCGCCAAAGAGGCGGGCATATTCAATCTTGACGCAGCGGTCCATCACCACCGTGAGCCCGGCAGTTTCGGCCACTTGACGCGCCTCTTCATTGATGACCCCGATCTGCAGCCACAGCGCTTTGGCACCGATGGCCACCGCGTCCTGCGCAATCGGCAGGCAGTCTGCGGGCTTGCGAAAGACATCGACCATGTCCACCGGAAACGGAATCGACTTCAGATCGGGGTAACTGGTCTCACCCAGGATAGCCGGGTACTTGGGGTTCACGGGGACGATGCGGTAGCCGTGCGCCTGCATGTACTTGGCGGCGAAGTAACTCGGGCGGTGCCATTCGGCCGAAAGGCCGACCACGGCAATGGTGTGGCAGTCGCGCAGCACACGGCGCAGGGTGGTGATGTCGTTCATGAGAACTGGCTCCGAATAGGGTTGACGCTCACCGGGGTGGTCAGCGCGTGACAATGGCAAAGGTACCGGGTGCCTTGTCGATCAGCGTAAAGAAGCGTACCAGATCGATCGTGCTGCCACCCACTTTCAAGTCGTTGCTCAGCAGCGTGTCTTTCACCCCCGCCGTGCCGGCCATCATCTTGATGAAGATCGGCTTGGTCAGGGTCAGTGTGGCATTGGCATCCGTCGCGGGCGCAGCCTTCCTGAAGTGCAGCACCGCGTTCTCGATCCACAACACAAAGGATTCCTGGGTGTCGGAGAGCACCAGATTGACCTTGAGGTTTTTGCCCTCGGCCGCCGGGCCGTCCAGGCCGGCTGCCATCGCTTCCAGAAACCGCTCGACTGGCGTCTGGGCCAGCATCTCGACAAAGCCGGCGCGGTCCACGCCCTTTTTCGGCGGGCCGTTGCGCAACTCGGCTGCGGCTGTCAGGTAGCTGTTGCGCCAGGTCGCGGCTTCCGAGCCATAGGCCATCTGCTCATAGGTGCGCGCCAGCAGTTCCTTGGCGCCCTTGTGGTCACTCTGACCGAAGACCGCCTGGTTCAGCAGCTCGGCAGCCCAGCGGTACTCGCCCTTGTCGTAGGCGGTCTGCGCTGCTGCCACCACCTTGTCGGCACCGCCCATCAGTTCCAGATAGCGCTTGGCCGATTCCTGCGGCGCCAGCGGGTCGAGGTTGGCCGGGTTGCCATCGTAAGCGCCCATGTAGAACTGATAGACCGCTTTCACGTTGTGGCGCAGGTCGCCGTAGTAGCCGCGCGCGCCGAAATGCTCGCCAAGCGACTTGGGCAGTTTGACGGCGTCGGCAATCTCGCGTGGCGTGTAGCCGGCGTTGATCAGGCGCACCGACTGGTCGTGCGTGTACTTGTAAACGTCTCTGTGCTTGGCGATGAAATCAGCGATGCGCGCGTTGCCCCAGATCGGCCAGTTGTGCTGGCCGAAGTAAAGGTCGGCGTCCCCCAGCTGGTCCAGCGCCTGCTGCATGTACTCGGCCCAACGCAGCGAATCGCGCACCTTGGCGCCGCGCACCGGCAACAGGTTGTGCATGGTTTGTGACAGGTTCTCCGCGCCGCCGTAGGCTTTCCTGTCGGGGATGGAGAAAGTCATCTCGGCCGGCGCCTCGGCGCCGGGCACGTTGTGGAAAATGAAGCGCACACCATCAAGCACCAGTTCCTGCGTCGGCTGCGCAATGATCTGCGTTGGCGCCAGAATGCCGAAAGTGCCGTAGACCACACTCTTGCCCAGACCGGTATCCACATTGCCCTTGGGCGAGCGTTCCAGATCACGGCCAAACTGGTAAATCGAGCGCCGGCCCATCGCCGTACCGACCATCACGTTCTCGCTGGTAGCCTCCTCCATAAAGCCAGCCGACGCCACCACTGGCACCTTGCGCTGCGCCACCTCCTGCGGCGTGATCACGCCCAGCGCGCCGCCAAAGTGGTCAATGTGACTGTGCGTGAAGACCACTGCCGTCACTGGCTTGTCACCCAGATGCTTACGCGCAAAGGCCAGCGCCGCCGCCGCGCTCTCGCGTGCTGTCAGCGTATCGACCACGATCCAGCCGGTCTTGCCCTCGACCAGCGTCATGTTCGCCACATCGAAACCGCGCACCTGGTAGATGCCGTCGGTGACCTTGAACAAGCCGATCTGGGCGTTGAGCAGGGCGTGGCGCCACAGGCTCGGATTGACCGTGGGCGGCGCCTTGCCCTCGACGAACTTGTAGGCGTCAAAGTCCAGCAGGATGGCGCCGTCCGCACCCAGAATCTGCCCGGTGGGGCGCGCGATGAAGCCGCGCTTGGCATCCTCGAAATCCTGCGGGTCGTCGAGCTTGAGCAACTGCGCAAACTGTTCGTTGGTCTTGAGTGTCACGGGCGAGGCATCGCCGGTGACAAGCTCGGCACTGACGCCGGGCTTGTTGCCCCATGCGGCAAGCAGCACACCACCCGCCGCGAGCAGCGCCCAAATCATTTTTTTCCTCACGCTTGTCTCCTCTTTTCATGATTGTGCGCCAGCGCCGTCAAGCGCGCCGCAGCATGCCGGTCTGATCAACCCGGCGCAACGCAGCAAGCTCGACCTCACTCGGCTCCGGCACCACGCACGCATGCTGAGCCACGCGCAAGTCCCAGCCGGTCTGGGCACGAATCTGATCCGGGCTGGAAAACGCAAACCAGCCGTCGAGCAAAAACTCCTTGCTCTGCGGGTCCGGGCGCAGAATGCCCAGTGTCGTGACGATGGCGCAGGGGCCGCCGCCGAGAAAACCGTAGCGCTCGCGCGCAGAACCGCCTTCCAGGAAACCCGGCGACGAGATGTAATCAACGCGCTCGGCAAAACGCTTCTTCTCGTGCGTTGCCATGATCACAACGCGCTTGGCGCCGCAGGCAATGTCGTTGGCGCCACCGCTGCCGGTCAGTCGGGTTTTGGGCGGCTCCAGGTGCTTGCGATCCGGGTCGCTCCAGATCGCGGTGGTGTTGACGTTGCCAAACTTGTCAACCTGCGCCGCGCCAATGATGCCGACATCGCAGCGCCCGCTGGCGACCATGAAGCCCAGCGCATCGATGCCGTTGGTGAAGCTGGTGGCATTGGCCGAGATGCGGTTGCATTCGATGCCCCAGGGCAGACCGCCGATCGGGGTCGAGCCGTAGATGCCACCTTCGGTCATGGCGCGCACGCGCGGCGCGTGGCAGGCCTGGGCGAAGTAACCCGCCAGCATGGACAGGCCGACGCCGAAGATCGCCAGTTCGCCGTCGCGGATCTCGCGCCCGGTGGCGATTGCCATCATTTCCTGCTGTGTGTAGTTCATGTTGTCACTCCGGCAGCCGTCAGCGCGTCGATCTGCGCATCGGGCAGGATCCACTGCCGATACGGGTCGAGCAGAAAAGCGGTAGGCCCGGCGCGCAGTTGTTCAATCAAGTCGCGTCCGATCAAATCCAGGTAGTCGTCACGGCTGCGCCAGGAATAGACGAACTCTTCGAGGTAGCGCGCCGTGCCTTCCGCTGTGGCCAGCGCCTGGTTCATGGCCTTCATGTGCGCGTCATCGCTGTCGTGCACGCCGCACGAGGCCTGCGGCCAGGCCGTGAACGGCCAGTAGACGACGGCCTCCACCAAAAGGCCGGGGATGCGCACCAGGTTCGGGTACTGGCGGATGCAGGCGCCATCGACGATGTGATCGGCCAGCAACACCACTTTCTGCGCCGCACGTGACAGCTCGAAACGGCTCCATTCGGTGCCGAGCATGATGGCGTTGCCCTCGACATCGGCCATGGTCACGTGGATTGCCGCCAGCTCCGGGCGCAAGGGCGAAAGAGCGCCGACGATGCGGCCCGTGAAGGGATCGATCACCTCGGGAATCTTGCGCTGCGCCGGATAGCTGTCGCCCGGTTCGGTGCTCAAGTGCTGCAGATCAGAGCCGATGTTGGAGGTGGTCGGAACAAACGGCCAGTTGAAGGCGCCCCCCAACAAGCGCAGTGGCAAGCTCAGATTGGAATAGTCCTCCAGCCGCATGGCGCCGCTCTCGACGGCGCGGCGCAGGCCGTTGGCAAAACCAAATCCTTCGAGCCCGGTAAAACCGCACTCGGCCACATCGACGGCACCGGCAGCGGCCAGCAGGTTGAGCTGCTGCGTGTTGCAATGGAAGATGGCGTGCAGATGCCGGCGCTGCTGGCGCAGCAGTTCACGGCCAAAAACAACGGCGTCCGAACCAACCGGCAGCGCGGCGCCACTGGCGTACTGCATGCCGTCGCGCGTGTAGCGCCGCACGGCGGCTTCGAGGGTGATCAGTTTGTTGGTCATGTCTGGGGCCTGGGCTGGGTTGTCAAATTATCTGCTGCACAAAAAATCTATCCGCCGCGCGTTTTCACTAAGTCGTTGATTTTGTTCTGTTTTTTTTGGCGGCAGGATTTTGACTGCCTGAAAAATTTGTACACCGACCCCGGCTCAAGCTCATCGATTCTCGCTTTCGGACCCGGGTTAAATTCGCAACCCTTTGATTTCATTGGGTTTTTCAGATTGTTTTGAAGTTGGCACGGGCTATGCAAAGGATTAATCATCTGAATCTACTGAACTGCAAGGAGAACCATCATGACAAACACTCTTCACACCGCCGGCCAAATGCCCGTCGATTTCGCTGAAATCCTCCCG
>CAIRAW010000002.1 GCA_903876735.1 uncultured beta proteobacterium
CGACCGTTCTGGCATCGTGACCGGTGATTCTGGCCAGATACCCAAATCGGTCACGGTCGACCAGAATGGTCGGTCACGATGAATCAGAATCCTCGGTCACGATCCACCAGAATCACCGGTCACAGTGTCCCAGAATACCCAATAAATATTTACGAGTTGCGATGAAGTTGCTATGAGTCGCATGAAGGAGTTAAAGAAAAAAGTTGCTTGTTTCGAGTCGCTTGTGACATGTCACTCGTGAGACAAATGAGTAACTATGGACAGCGACAAGAAACAAGAAACACAAAGCGACTTGAAACTGAAACGTGATACATGCGACAAGAGACATGCGACGTTTTTTCTGAAGAGAACTCCGAATGCAACTGAAGCGACAGTCGAGACCGCGACTGAAGCTACAGCGACAACTTTCGTAACTCAGCATAATAACTTGAAAGGAAATATATGCTGAATACAAAAATGGAAAATGAAATTGAGATCGCAGTTCGTCTATATGATAACAAACTCTACGGGACAACCTATGGAAAAGGGCTGTATCGAAAGGCAATTTACAATGGATCGATTGATGTAAATGAATCAGATGCAAAGTATGTCATAGACTTATTTAGCTATGATGATTGGTGCAATAAAGCAAAGACGGATGAACAAATGGCGATGTTGAAAAATATCGAAAAAAATAAGGACAATTTATATAGTTGGATAAATAGATACGACAGAATATCAAAACAGAAAACTTTGGTTGATGGCTGTGTCGTGATGAATGCTGAATCAAATGACATGGTTGTTGCACTTAATGACAC
Organism: uncultured beta proteobacterium; assembly: GCA_903876735.1. Classification (GTDB taxonomy): domain Bacteria; phylum Pseudomonadota; class Gammaproteobacteria; order Burkholderiales; family Burkholderiaceae_C; genus Rhodoferax. The sequence goes on from CAIRAW010000002.1 coordinate 798, forward strand.
AGATTTTGGTGTTGTCGGTCAATTGATGGTCAGTGCCAAGCCATGCAAACAATCAACTAATGGCAAGAAGTCACCGACCCTATTAGCATCAAACTCAGATTTGACTGAGTGGAAGGCATCGCAAAATATGTAGACTTAATCCATGAAGATTCATTCCACGATATTTCATCAAAGGCGAAATATCGGTAGGAATGAATTTGGTATGGGAATAGACTTGAATATTCATCAATTAAATGGGGATTCAAATGAGTGTTCTATCAAGTCTTAAGCTGATCAGTGCAAAGCGTCCATCAGCAATTGCGCCGATTCAAGTGCGTCGTAATAAATTGATTAACAAATTGACAGAGCAAATCGGACTTGCCAATGCATTGCAGAATGGAACGACATACACATCCATGCGTCTTCGCACGATCAAGAACAAGGAGAGTGGTGAAGTTCGCACAGTCGAAGTCGCAAAGCGTGTGCGTCAGTGGTGGTTCACGGCTGACAGTGGCAAGGTCGTGATTCAGCTTCGCTATGGCTCGAAGGTGATCGATATTGCGAAGGGCAAGAACAGCGTCGAGGTCAGCAATGGCGTCGAGCTTATCGCTGTGCTAGAGACGCTCAAAACAGCGTGTGAGTTGGGTGATTTGGATCAGCAGATCGGCAGTGCTGCTGATGCCGTTAAAGCTCGGTTTAAAAAGTGAAAGCGCGTACAGAAAATTTAGAAAATTACTACATTAGAGTCAGTCAGGGTATGAATTTGAAATGTGATTTATAAGTAGATGATTGTCAGAGCTAAATACAAAATTTGAGACCGAGGCATTCAAAGATCTTTTAATGGATAAGCCACTTACAATTCCATTAAAATTCAATTTAACACGGCATCTATTTTCTCCTTTAGAACTCTCATCCCATCGAATCTCATAGCCTTGAAATTGGCCATTTTCGTTTAGCTTTTGGCCAATTGGATCGGATAAAACTGATAAAGAAATGCCAAGATTCGTAATCCCCTCAGCCTCATTACACATATTTTTATAATCAGCATCACTAATTTTGACGCAACTGCTACGCTCATACTCATTACATCCGAAGAGATCGTACTTAAACCCTCGCTTATAATTTTTTTCATGCCTTTCAGAAATATTTTCTTCCACTTTTTGATCCTCCGAAGTCTTACTGAAGTTCGATTTTTCTTCTGAGCACCCTAATCCTGCAGTTATAAGAATCAAAACAAGTAATATTTTTGTTAGATGCATATTTTCTAGAAGTCATATTTATAACCGAGATACTTTATTAATATCAATGGCTTCCACTTTCGACATAATTTGTAATAATTTTTACTGCATGTTGATTTTAATTTACTTTATGCTCGATTCGAGCACACATCCACCATCCCACTTATTTTCCGCATCTATTGCCATGAATAAGAAATTCTCATCGCATGTTTCTTCTTTGTTTGATATGAGTCCCAATACTGCACTCGGAGACGCTCTAAACCATTTCATTAAACATTTTCCAGAAGTTCCATCCTCTTTTCTTTCAAGTTCAAAAGTATAGACTCTTCCATTGACAGTAACAGATTTTGCACTCCCTCTTTTATATTCAATATCTAATAATTTAGGTTGCATGGTTTCTTTTGAACTCATGCACGCATATTTAGTTACAAATTGATTTGCTACAACAAGTTCTTTCTTTTCGCTGTTGTTCACTGAAACATCAACAGTTTCTTTCTTTCCACAACCTTGCAGTGCAAGGCCAATGAATGCAGACAAAACAAAAAAAATAAGTTTATTCATTTTAATTCCTTATTTAAAGTTGATCGTTCAATAGTATAACTAAGGTAATCGCTGTTCTTGAGACGCTCAAATCAGCATTTGAGTTGGATCAGCAGATTTCGGGTGCTGCTGACGCTGTCAAGGCTCGGTTTAAGAAGTAGAGTGTGCACCAAATTCAACGAGCGTAAGCCTTTGATACCTTGAGGCCACGCTCAGTATTTTCGACACAATCTCGGTATTTCCCTTCTGTCTTAGATGTCTCTGCATCATTCAAGATACTCTTTAAAGGGCCATAGAGTTTCGCAAGAGGTGGCATTGCGGGTGTCTTTTTTAAAATAACAATTAAATCTGATCTTAATCGATCTATATTAGATTGACACAAACCAAGTGTAGAGGATTCAGCAACTTTAAAACAAAATGCTAATGAAATTAAAATCGCAATTTTTGCATACATTTAGGTTGTCGTCATTAATTTGTTGCTAAATATCATATATATACTATTTACCGTACTTCTTTACATAATTATCATTGGCTGTTGCACGTACTTCTTCTGTTGAGCAATCTGAACTCTTAGTTTTTAATTTTTCTACATTAATATCGCCGCCCGTCTTAATGTTTCCATTTGTCATCAAGCTATTAACAACTTCTTCTCTTCGTTTTTTTAGCGCATTAACTGCAATTTCTTCGGGAAAATCTTTCATTATGTCAGCCACCTTCTTGACATATGTTGTTTGATATTCCTTTGTAATATTCAAATCAAACAAACCTTCTTCCATTGTTATTTTAGTTATTTGTCCGTTTTTGATCCCCTCAATGGTTGGATTTATTTGAGTTTTTATTTCAATGTCATATACTAAATCGCAATCGAAGTATTTAAAGACTTCCGCAGATATATTTTCAAATTTTTTGTTACTCTCTGCTTTTGTATTTGCAGAAAATTTCACTTCATTATTTGCGGTTTCTTTCTCCACATTTATTACTGAATCAGCTTGTTTTGAACACGCTGTTATTCCCAAGGAGAGAACTATGGGCAACAGAAAAGCTAGACGCGAGTTGGTCTTCATTGAAGTTTCTTTCTTATTTGAATCGTCGCAGCCTTCCCCACTGTTTTCGACGATGTGCGTTGATGTTTGTCAAAGTCTACTCCCTTTCCTTCGTCATGTGTAAGCAATTGCTAAATACATGATGCTGATCACTGACATAACCTCTCACAGACTGTTCGACTCCACGATCCGTCTCCATGAAGCCACGAAAACGACGACCGTCAGAACATCGATTTACGCTGAGAACGCCACAGACGCGAAGCTGAGGCTCACGGCGCTGTACAGAAAAGGCAGCGTGTTGTCGTTTGATATCACGGAGTCCGATCTGAAGTCACAGAGGGGCACTCAGACGCTGACGGCCGATCAGTTGAGACTCAAGTCGCTTGCCGACCAAAAATCGCTTGTAGCTCAGAATGAAAAGCGTGAACGAGCGCGACAAAAGATGGTCAAAGCTCAACAAGCTGTGCAGAAGGCGAATGCTGCGAAGTTGTCAGTGGGTGCGTGATGTCACTTCAAAGGACATCGTGTGGGTGTTGCGGTACGATTTGTTCCATTCAGAACAGCTTCTTCAATCTCAATAATCCGCTTTCTTTCGAGCTACACATAGTCTACACAAAAAATATTTTTCGTCTTGAAAGCCAACAAACATGCGGGTTTCGACGCATCTTCCTGTACTCGAAATCAGGCGTACCGCAAGGTACCGTGGGTTCGAATCCCACCCTCCGCCAGATAGCCAATAGAAATGCGCCTCACGGCGCATTTTTTTGTTCGTTCCCATCCTTATTCCCATCAATTTTGGATACGCATAATTCGCGAACGACCCTATGACGCGAACCCAGCGGCGTACCAACTTCAACAGTTCCAGACTGATCCAGATGCTCGCTGACCTGGCGCTTCTGGATGCGCCTGAACCGAAGTTTGCCTTTGCGGAAAAGCTCGGGCAATGGGTGGACTTTGTCAGCGCCAACACCCTGTCTTCCGCGCTCAGCGCCATCACGGTCAGCCCCAAGGGTGGGACATCCGCAAGCCAGCCGGCCACGCTGGCCGAAGAGCTCGTACGAACACGGACCAAACTGGAAAATTCGATCACCAAGAGCTTTGCGCAGCAGGCGGCCAGCGCGCGAAGGGAGCCGTCATTCGCAAAGCCCGGCAAGCCCTTTGACGTGGCGAGCGCCTACCTGCCGTTTCGCCGAAACTATCTCGCGCATCAGCGCGATATGGACCTGAGTATTCGCCCCCTGCGCGCCAACGCAAGGGAGGCGCTTGCCAGGTCATCACCCGCGCTCAGGAAACTGGCCGTGCTGGATGCGACCCTCGAATCCATACTCAATGACCGCGAAAGCAAGTTGCTTGCGACGCTGGCGTCGCTTCTTGAAAAACGCTTTGCCCGATTGTTCAAGTCGCATCAGCAAGAACTGACCGATACGCAACAAGCGGACAACCCGGGTCTGTGGATGGAGCCGGGAGGCTGGCTGGCGCGCTTTTGCACCGAGCTTCAGACCGTGCTGCTTGCGGAACTGGACCTTCGCCTGCAACCGGTTGTGGGACTGATTGAAACATTCAATAACGAGAAACCAAAACCGCCATGAACAAACACTTTTTCAGCGCCGTCTTTGCGTTGGGCGCCGCAGCCATCGTTTGGGCGGGAGCCGGGTTTGTCGGCTCCAACACCCTGGCGCTGGTGATGACCCTGGTCATCGCGGCGGTCTATGGCTTCGGCGCGCTTGAATTGCACCGGTTTCGTCAGGCCAGTTCGGCCTTGTCAGCGGCACTGCTGACGATTCCTGAGACGCTGACGGATCTCGGCGACTGGCTCGCCAGCCTGCCTTCTTCACTGCAGAATGCCGTGCGGCTGCGCATCGAAGGCGAGCGCGTCGGCCTGCCGGGGCCGGCTCTCACGCCCTATCTGGTGGGACTGCTGGTGATGCTGGGGATGCTGGGCACTTTTCTGGGCATGGTCATGACCCTCAATGGCGCCGTTTTTGCCCTGGAAGGAACGTCCGATCTGGCGTCGATTCGCGCTGCGTTTGCGGCCCCGATCAAAGGCTTGGGCCTGGCGTTCGGCACTTCTGTGGCGGGGGTTGCAGCCTCAGCGATGCTGGGCCTGATGTCAGCACTCAGTCGCCGCGAAAGAATGCTGAGCGCGCAACTGCTTGACAACAAGATTGCGACCACATTGCGTGGCTTCTCACTCACCCATCAACGCCAGGAGACGTTCAAGGCGCTGCAGGCACAGTCCAGCGCCCTGCCTGCACTGGCTGACAAACTGCAGACCTTGATGTCGCAGATGGAGCGCATGAGCCTGCAACTCAATGACCGATTGCTCAGCAACCAGGAAAATTTTCATGGCGATGTCAAAGTCGTCTACACCGACCTGGCGCGCTCGGTCGACCAATCCCTGCGCAATGCGCTGAGCCAGAGCGCGCAGCTTGCGGGCGAGAGCATCAAGCCGGTGGTCGAAGCTGCCATGAGCGGGATTTCGCAAGATGCCAGCTTGATGCACGAACGCATGATCGCCACAACGCAGCAGCAACTCGACGGGCTTTCCGGCCGGTTTGGGACGACCGCATCTGCTGTGGCCGCGACCTTTGAGCAGCACTCGGCGTCGCTGCTGGTCGCCGTGCGTGAAACCTATGCCGGCTTGCAGGCCGATCAGGCGTCGCGTGACAGCCAGCGGCTGTCCGCGTGGCTGGGCTCGCTCGAAACCATGGCCGCCACACTCCAGCGTGAATGGCAACAAAGCGGGGCACAGACGCTGCTCCAGCAGCAGCAAGTCTGCAGCACCCTGACGAGGACCGCGCACGAGATGAGCGAGCAGGCGCAGGCCAGCGCCAGCGCTACCTTGGGTGAAATCGCGCGCTTGATGACAGGCTCGGAAGCATTGATTCAATCCCGCATGGCTGCGGAAACGCACTGGACACAGCAGCACGACGAGCGCATGGATCAATTGACGCGCCTGCTGCGCGAGGAACTCGGCGCGCTCAGAGACGCGGAAAGCGTTCGTGGCAATGCAGCGGTTGATCGTCTGGGTGAATTGCAAGCAGCGCTCGCCGGGCATTTAACGACCCTGGGCACGGCACTGGAAGACCCGATCACGCGCCTCATCCAGACCGCCTCTGAAGCGCCACGCGCCGCCGCAGAAGTCATAGGCCAGTTGCGCCGGGAAGTCTCCAGCAGTGCCGCGCGGGATAACGAACTGCTGGAGGAACGCAGCCGTATCCTGGAAACACTGAACGCACTGCTCGCGTCCATCCATCACGCCTCGGCTGAACAGCGCGCCGTGATCGACTCGCTGGTGAGTTCCTCGGCGCTGGCGATCAAGCAGACTGGCAGCCAGTTTTCAGAGCGCGTGGACCTCGAGACTGCCAAGCTCTCCGACATTGCCGCCCACGTCACCAGCAGCGCCGTTGACGTGTCGAGCCTGAGTGAATCCTTCGGCTTTGCGGTGCGCTCGTTCGGTGATGCCAACGAGAAGCTGATCACAAACCTGCAACGCATTGAAGGGGCGATGGACAAGTCGATGGCGCGAAGCGACGACCAGCTGGCCTATTACGTGGCCCAGGCGCGCGAAATCATTGATCTGAGCATCATGTCGCAAAAAGAAATCGTCGAGGAACTGCGCCAACTTCCTGGCAAGCAGGCTTCGCCGGCGCCAGAGGCTGCCTGATGGAAGACAACGACGCTGGCATGGAGCAGACTGCGCCGGTCTGGGCCGTCTTTGGCGACCTGATGGCAGGCTTGCTAGGGGCATTTGTGCTGTTGCTGGTTGGCGTTCTGGTGGTCCAGCTGCAATTGGCAACACATCTGCAGGACGAGGTGAAGAAACGCCAGGTTGAAGAACAGCGCCGCATCACGTTGGAAAAGGCGTTGGCCATTCCGCTGGCCGCCGGGCGAATCACCTTGACCAACGGGCGCATTGGCATCAGCGGCCGCGTCCTGTTCTCGCTCAATTCCGACCAGTTGCAGCCTGAGGGTCGGCAACTCTTGAACAGCCTGGTCCTGCCGCTGCGGGCCTATTTGACCGCGCGCGATGAACTGCTGATGGTCAGCGGCTTCACCGACGACCGGTCGATTCGCGAAGGCAACTCCCGTTTTGCTGACAACTGGGAGCTGTCGGCCCAACGCGCTTTGACGGTCACCCGGGCATTGATCGAGGAAGGGATGCCGGCTTCAATGGTTTTTGCGGCGGCCTTTGGTGCCGAGCAGCCAGTCAAACCCAACATCGATGAATCGGCGCGTGCTCAGAACCGCCGGGTTGAAATGGCGCCCGTGCCCAAAGCCAGCAACGCGAAAAGTGCCGCGCCATGAATACGCTCCAAGGCAGCGGCGCTGCGGAGTCGCGGGTCGAGCAGCCCCCTGATTTCAGCCGGCAGATCGCCGCCTTGCGTCTGGCCGGTGCCGATCAGTTCGATCCCGTTCATTTCCATTACCTCGAGGTGCTCGGCGATCGGCTGAACACTCAGCGCAACAGTGTCAAACGCATTCTGGGCGACAAGCTGGCGGTGGCCTTGGCGCAATTCAGGGAACGCCTTGAACAAGCCCAAGACAAAGACAGTGATTTTGCGAATGCCGTGCGGGGTGCCGCGGCTCACGAAACGAATGACCGCCGCGAGACTTTGGGCGATCTGGTGCGCTCGATTGCGCCGCATTCTCCGGAAAATGCGCTGGGCAGTCTGGAGCGCCAGGTCGCTTGGCGCCCCGAACTCAAGACCCTGCGCCATTTCAGGAAAACCTGGGCAAGTCTCAGCGTTGACAAGCAATTGACGCAAGCGCTTGATCAGGCTCCCCGGAATGCGGGGCCCATCAATTCGCACATGCTGGTCTTGCGCTCGCTGGCCTTGATGCGCGACATCTCACCTGACTACCTCAACCGCTTTATGTCCTATGTCGACACCCTGCTGTGCCTCGACCAGAACGCCAAAGGAAAGCCGAGCCCGACAAAAAAGTCGGCCACGGTGAAAACACCCTTATCATGAGTCCACGCAGCTTGCGGATTGTCTTGAACGCTTCATGAAAACCAGATTTCACCTGCTCACAGTCGCGGGCAGCTTGCTTTGCGGCGCTGCCTGTTGCGCCCAGGCGCAGTTCACTAGCCACTGCACAGCCGCGGAACGCAGCTTCATCAGCGCCAAAATGCAAAGAGTTCACACCTCGAAAGCCGGCACTACGTTCAGCCCTACCGGAAAAGTACTCTCGATCTGCATCAACCTGCAAGGAAAAACCATCACGCAAATGCGCTACCGCTATGGTGTGCCAGGCAATGTGGAGTTTGAACAGGTGGCATCGGAGAGCGACAGGATGGGCATTTTTACGCGCAGCACCAGTGCGCACACGGGCGAAAACATCATCAGCTTCAACAAGGGCAGCTTCCATTACTACGTGACCGAATCGATGGGCCAAGGCAGCGGCGTCAGCCTGATGGTATTCAACAATGGAAAGCGGATTACGGACTTGTTTTCCGGCAATAACGAAGGCACCGACTTTGTTTCCCTCAAGGACGACTTTGACTTCGATGAAATCAAATCGCCCGTGCTGGTAAAAAAGGCGCCCGTCGACCCTCTCGATTGATGGCCAGGGTCCGGCGATCGGCAGCTATTTCCTGGCGGCACCAACCTTTTCAATGTCGCCAATTTCCTTGTTCACCAGCTCGCTCAAGCAGTTCGTGAACTGCGCCCTGACTTCACTGTTGGTGATGCCATGTGTGCTGATGTTGGAAAGTCTGAGTGTTTTTTCAGTGAACGCCTTGTCCAGCGAATAAGCGATTTCGGCGTCAAAGATGGCGTTCGATTTCACGGCTTTGATCATGTCCAGGATTTCCTCGCCCTTGGTCGGCGCATAGATGAAACAGGGACTGCCGTCACAGATACTGGTCTCGAGCAGGTACTTGCCCAGATCCAGACCGTTGATCCTGAGTACGGCCCGCGTTGGATTGAGGGTCTTCGAACTGGCCCGGCGTTCAGCCTCATTCACATCAAAGCGCAGCGGCTGCAGGTTCAGTACGAAGTTAATCGGCTTGTCCTTGTAGTAATCGCTGGTGATCGATCCCTGAACCGCTTGGGCATCGCCGGCCTTATACGGATTTTCGGTACTGGCGACCCGGTACCGGAGCTGGCAGCGGCTGGTCTGTCCCCAGCTTGATTCACTGACAAAATCAAGAAATGTGAGCTCCCGGGCAGACGCCCTGAGCTCGTCCTCGAGCATCTTCTGGTTATCGTAGCTTTGAGCGAAAGCCGTTGCAGCCAGCAAGGCCATGCCGGCAATCGATGTCTTGAGCCATTGCGAGGATCTTTTCTTCATCGTCTTACTCCTGTTATGCCTTGTTGCCATGCGCCAGCTGTCCTGCTTCACACAGTTCCTCCAGCGCCCTTAAATCACCGCGATCGGCAAGTTCCTTGGCGTGCTTGGCAAAGGTGCTCCACTGCGCATGCTCAACGGCCAGGGCCGTGGCCCAATCGACCAGGTCGGAAATAGCACCCATGCGAATCAGGGACAAAGCCTCTAGGAGGTACTTCGGCTCCGGATAGGCCATCACGGGCGGCAAGTCCTCATCCTTGTGTTGGTATATCTCCAGCTCAAGCAGTCGGGCGAGCGTCTGGCGCAGCAAAGTAAGGCTGACGGGCTTGGGCAAGACCGCCGAAAACAGGACCGTGTCATTGCCGGTCGAGTCAGGGGCTGCCGTCAACAACACAACAGGAATACCGGGCCACTTGACCCGCGAGCCCTTCAACACCGCGTAGCCGTTGGCGAACGGCATTTGCAGATCGGTCAGGATCAAATCCGGGTGCCTGACTTCCGGTTGGCTCATTCGGTCAATGGCTTCCTGACCATTGGCGATTGGTATCGCGGCAAAGCCCAGGCTGGCCAGCTCGGTACACAACATGCTGCGAATAATATGGCTGTCTTCCACCACCCAGATACGCTTACCATGCCCGTCAAGTTCGGGCGGCAGCCCCTCGTCGAGAATCTGATTCTGGTGCGACAAGGCATCTTCGCTGGCGCGCGCCAGGGCAAGCCGAACCTGCATGCTGGTGCCTTCGCCGACGACGCTGGAGGCTTCGATGGAGCCCCCCATGCGCTTGACCCATTGCTGCGCAATCGCCAGGCCCAGACCCAGTCCCTCGTGGTGTTCGGTTCCCTTCAGGCGCTGGAACGGCTCGAAGACATGCACCAGTTCATCCGCTGGTATTCCGGGACCGGTGTCGCGCACCGTAAAGATGAAGTCCAGCGGCACATGTTCACCAACGTAGGCAGCGGATGATACCGTGACATGGAACTCGATATGCCCGTTCTGGGTGAACTTGGCCGCATTCGCCAACAGGTTCTCCAGAACCTGCCGCAGCCGCTTGGCGTCCACCTCGATGACGGGTGGCAGTTTGCCGAAAACCTTGAATTCAAAGCTGTTGCCAGACTTGACGGCCAGGGCCTCGCCATCTGCGGCAATGCTTTTCAGGCAAGCCGAGGTATAGACCGGCATCAACTGCAGCGCATTGGGCTGAGCGCTGCCGCGCGCATAGTCGATCAAGTCGTTGAGCAGCGCCAGCAGGTGCTGGGCACTGCGCCGGATGATGCGTCCACTGCGGGCGTCAGGCCGCCCGGCAGAAATGATCATTTCGGAATAGCCAATGATCGCGGTGAGCGGCGTGCGCAAATCATGGCTGATCCGGGCCAGAAAATCACTCTTGGCCCGATTGGCATCATCGGCCGCAATGACGGCGTCCTGCAAAGCAACCGTGCGGGCATTCACAGCCGCCTCAAGGCGGGCCTGCTGTTGCGCATTGAGCTGCAGCAAAGCTGCCTGTGAATCCGCATTGACCTTGTGCTCTGTGAGGGAGCGGCGAACCACAAAATACAGAAGCACCAGGGTGAATCCGAGCAGAATTGTGATGGCCAGACTGTCATGGTTGACCATGACTGGCGACACCCCCAGCGCGGTCAGCAAACGCAGAATCAGGACGACCCACTGACCGGAAATCGAAACAATGAATATCCCGACGTTGGGCAAGCGCTGGCGCCATGCCAGCAGCATGGACAGGGGCCAGATCAGCAGGAAGGCCAACAGGAAACTGTTCGTCAGCACGATGAACAAGCGCAGATCACCAAACGCCGCACCCAACGCGACGGCCAGGAAAATCAAGGGGATGCCCAAATAAACCTTGCGCCAGATCTTGAGACGTGACAACTCGAGAAAAGCGTACATGAACGCGGCACACATCGCGACCGCCAGGTTGGCCAGCACCGCTGAGCTGCGCAGGCTCGGTTCGCCGCCACCGGTCAAAACATATCGGTTCAGATAACCCCCGTAGGCCAGGTCATGAAGCGCGGCCAGGACCAGCCACCCGGCCAGCAGCAGCAGCGAGCGGTCGAAGCGTGCGAGCGAATGGACCAACAGGTAAAGCGCGACTGTTATCAATGCCGTGAGGGGAATCAGATGGGCCATGTCCTTGCCGGATTCCTGCTCCCGCAAAGCGGCAGGCTCCCACAGACCAACATCCATGGAAAGGGTTGTGCGCCCCTGGATGCGCAGCAGCAAGGTCGCACCTTCGGCGCTGGCCAGTGTGACCGGAAAGACAAAAGATCTGCCAGTCAGCGGCATCTCTGCACGTGCATGCACAGCGCCACCCCGGAGGAATTGTTGCACTGCCTGGGTGCCCGGCGTCAGACGGTAAAACCCGATATCTTCCAACTGCTGCGAACCCACGCTCAGCCAGCGCGTGATCTTCTCCGGCCCCTGGTTGACAACGACCAGACGCAACCAGAATGCAGACTTGCTGGCGCTCCTGCTCATCAGGCGCGGCGTGGCCGTTTGCCAGCCCGCTTGGGCCAGCGCTGTGGCTGGTGACAGCGTGGCGAGCGGATCTTCCAGAATCGCCAACTGCCCCCATACATTGACCTGCTTATCCGGCACCCCAAGATCGAGCGCCTGCGCCCGCACCGCCGTGCTGACCAGCGCGCACAGGCAGACCAGCAGGCACAGCAACCAGCGCGACGCGCCCGTGATCATGCGCCTTCCACGGCCCTGGGTGACGTCAGGCGGTACTGGCGTGGTGACAGGCCAAAACGCTCGCGAAATGCCGTCGAGAAGTTGGCCGCGCTGCCATAACCCAGATCATTGGCAATGGTCTGCACCTCCAGGCTGGTTTCGCACAGCAGGTTGAGCGCCTCTTTCATCCGGGCTTCGCGCAGGTAGTCAAAAACAGTGACGCCCGCGTGCTTGCGAAACGCCTCATTGAGTTGGCGCGTATTGCTGCCCACGCTGCGCGCCAAAGCAGCCAGTTCCGGCGTGCAGGCCAGATCCTGCAGCATTTGTCGCTGCGCAGCCCGGAACACGGCGCTGTCGACCGACCCGGCCGTGCCGCTTTGATCGAGCTCGCCAGGCGGGTGGTCGTAACCGTGCGAGGCATTCAGGTGGATGCAGACGCGCAGTCGCACCTCATCAAAGTTGAACGGCTTGGTGATGTAGTCCACCGCGCCCTCAACCAGGCCCTGCACCCGCTCCTCGGGCAAGGCCGCCGCGGTCAGGAAGATCAAGGGAATCGCCATGGTCCTGGGCTCTGCCTTGAGCAGCCGGCAGGCGGCGATGCCATCACAAACCGGCATGTGAACGTCCATCAGAATCAAATCGGGCTGGATGTAAATGGCTTTTTCGACGCCATCGCGCCCATCTTCGGCCACATAAAGCCGATAGTCCTGACGGCGCAGGAAATCGGCCAGCAGGTGCCGGTCTTCTTCGCGGTCGTCCACCACCAGAATCCGTGCGGATCGAGAGGGTGCGAGGGTCGTGTTGCTCATGTTCGCCATTGTTCCACCGTCCGGCGGGCTTGGCGACCCTGGGAACGAGAATGCCAAAAATATTTCCGTCTGGCAAAGGTATTGCGCACGCCAGCAAAGGTTTGTCGGGCTCGTGCTTCTAGTATTGCCTTGGCGCACTTTACAAACCATTTCAAACACATCATGAAAAAATTCTGTCTTCCCCAAATTCTTGCGCTTTCAGTCGCAGCACTTGCTGGCTGTGCGTCCATCACCGACGGAACATCCCAGTCGTTGATATTCAACCTCACACCATCGGAGGCGCGCTGCAGCGTTTCCCGCGACGGTGCGGAACTTGGCTCCGTCACGGGCAGGCAAAACACCTTGAGTGTGTCCAAAGGCTCCAAAGACATCTTGCTAACATGCAGGGCCGATGGCTACTTGCAACACACGCAAAGATTGGTCAGTTCGACCCAGACCGCCGGCGCAACCGGGGTCCTGCTCGACTTTGGAATTACCGACATGGTCACCGGCGCGATGTGGAAATACCCTGGCGACATTTCCATCGTCATGGTCAAGGATGTCAAGGCCAAACCCTGACGGCGTGGTGGCGCCGGCTTGGTTGTTGAAACGGTTTAACCGTTGGAGCATTGCATGATTGAAAACAATTTCACGTGGTCAGCCATTGCCCGCTGCGCCGCGATTGCCGTCCTGACCAGCGCCGGTGCCAGCCTGCATGCCGAGAATGAAGTCGTGGCTGTTCCGGCAGGCTTTACCGGCATACTCGCTGGCTATCTGGCACCAAAAGCCCTGCCCAACAGTCTTGCCCTGGTGCCGCCGGTTCCCGCCGCCGACTCTTCAGCCCTGATGCTTGACAAGGAGATCAGCCGCCGAAGTTTTCTCATGCGCGATACGGCGCGCTGGGCGCTGGCCAATTCAGACGCGAACCTGAGTTTTCCGCATGCGGCTGGCACATTCTCCTGTGCCTTGAATGCACCCGTGAGCGAGGCCGCTACGCCCCGCCTGTACAAGTTGCTGCGCCGGACCCTGGCCGACCTTGGTGGGTCAACCTATGCCGCCAAGATACACTACAACCGGCCTCGCCCCTTCATCTGGAATCAGGAACCAATCTGCACACCCAATGACCAGGCGATGCTGGCAAAGGATGGTTCTTATCCATCCGGTCATACCGCCGCCGGCTGGGGCTGGGCGCTGATTCTGGCAGAGATTTCGCCGGCCCAGACCGATGCCATCCTGCTGCGTGGCCTGAGCTTTGGCGAAAGCCGCAATGTCTGCAACGCCCATTGGCACAGCGACGTGGTCCAGGCACGCAACGTGGCGGCCGGGACTGTTGCACGGCTTCATGCCGAGACTGATTTCCGTGCCGATCTCGACGCGGCCAAAGCCGAACTTGCCGCCGCGCACAGTCAGAACCTCAAACCGGTTCGCGATTGTGCACAGGAAGCGGCCGCGTTGACCACAAAACCATCACTGGCGCAATAACAGGCAGCATCGATTGAACCTGTTCGTCAAACAGCAGAAAAAGCTGCTGGCTTTCGCCCTTTTGATTGCGGCGTCCTGTGCCCAAGCCGATCAAGGCGGAGTGGAACCAGCACTGTCGGAGGCATCCAGGGCGTCAGCCCTAAAGACGCTTGAAGCGGCACTGCAAGACAAGGACATTTCAAAGCAACAGTACGACTCAGCCATTTCGTGGGTCAGTTCGACGCCCTGCGCTGGCGTCAGTCGCAGTCTGAGCAGCGAGCGAAAGCGTGAACTCGGACGTGCCATCGCAAAGCAAGAAAAACTCAAGAAGGTCGACGTTTACCAATCCTTCAGCGATACCGGCTGGAATATCATCTACGTGGGAACCCGTGTTTCCGATAACGGCTACTTTTTCTATTCCAGCAACCCAATAGCAGCGGCACGCCCAATCACGGTATGGGGTGGTGCGGCCATGGCCTTTGAGACCAGTGAGATTGAGCAGTGGGTGCTGGCAAACGTGCCGGGCATCCCGGCGCGGTTGGCCAAGTGCTTTGCCTGGCATGTGACGCTCAACCGGGACTTGTGAGCCAGCTCGCGCTGACTCACACCTCTCAAATCATCAGAACTTCATACCCAGTCCGAACGTGAATCCATCGATTTTTCCTTCGTCCTTGTTGGAAAAACTCATGTAATTGACACTCAGGTATGTTTTCGCATTGAAGTAGTAGTTCGCGCCAAGACCATAGGCGAAACCGTTGTTGTCTGCGGAATTGGACGCATCGGGTGTCGTGGTATTTGCCGTTGTCCTCGCATAGCCGAAGCGGCCGAACACTTCAACGTTGGCACCCAGCATGGCTCTGGGTTTCACGAAGAGCCCAAAGGCCCGTTCGATCTTCATTTTTCCATTGGTTGCTTCGCCATCCGCCTTGGCAGCGTCGTCGCCCGCGTTAAGCCCGAGCATCGCCTCAACGGCGACGTTGTTGAGAACGCCATAGCCGACGGTCAAGCCGATCATCTTGGGCGATGCTTCGACTTTACCGATTGGAGCTTGACCGCTGATTTTCAAAGCGGAGTAGCCAATTTCGCCATAGAGTTGCGCCTGTGCGGCAGTAGCCGACACAGCAATCGCAGCGATTGCCAAGGTCTTGGTGAGTTTTTTCATTTTTCGAGTCCTGTTTCAAAAATGGTTATTGAAGTACTTTCGGTTTTGAAATGGTTCAACACAGGGATCCCGTGAAATCGGGCTTCCATGTCAGATTCAAAACAATCCGCAAAGCGCGTGGGGACCATACTAGGGGTGCTGGCGCAGCGAACCTTTGCCGGACTGCGCCATACCTTTGCTGGACGGTTATATTTTTTCGCGGCGTCCGCTTCGCAGTAGACTGCGGCACGCAATGAATAATGATTTCCCCATCCGCTACGTCAACCCCGTGTTTCGTCCACCCAGCGAAGCGCAGTCGCTGATCCTGCCTGTGACCAACGGCTGTTCCTGGAACAAGTGCAGCTATTGCGAGATGTACACCGCACCGCAGAAGAAATTTACCGCCCGCGACGAGCATGAAACCCTGGCGTCGATCCAGCGCTGCGGCGAACAATTCGGCGACCAGGTACAACGCGTCTTTCTCGGTGACGGTGACGCCATGGTTTTGTCGACCCGCCGGCTACTGACGCTGCTCGCGGCCATCCGCGAACATTTGCCGAAGGTGCGGCGCATATCAAGCTACTGTCTGCCACGCAATCTACGCAGCAAATCAGTGGCAGAACTGCTGCAATTGCGCGCGGCGGGATTGACTCTGGCCTATGTCGGCGCCGAGTCGGGTGACGACGAAGTGCTGCAAAAGGTCAACAAGGGCGAAAGTCTTGAGAGCACCCGCCAAGCCCTGGACAAATTGGGCGCTGCCGGAATCGCGCGCTCGGTAATGCTGCTCAACGGGCTGGGCGGGCGTCTGCTCTCAAGCCAGCATGCCGAAAACTCGGCGCGCCTGGTGAATCTGACGCAGCCAGAATTCCTGGCCACACTGGTGGTCAGTTTTCCGCAGGGTGAGCAAAGATTTCGCGAGGGATTCCCCGAGTGGAATGCGCTCGATCAGCAGGAACTCTTCACCGAGATGGCGCAGTTCCTACAGGCACTGGAACTCAAGCGCACCGTGTTCCGCAGCGACCATGCCTCGAACTGGCTGGTTCTCAAGGGCGTACTGGGTGCCGAAAAAGACCGACTCCTGCTGGAAGTCAGAAATGCTCTCGAACACCCGGCGGCAGCCGGCTTGCGCGCGAATTGGCAGCGCGGCCTCTAGGGAAACGGCTTGATCACGATCCCAGCCTGATTGCCGATTGGAACGCAAGAAGGGGAGGCATCGGGTTCACCGCGACAGTCCGCCCTGCACCGACTGCACTGGCTGCGCTCGCGCTCGCGCTCGGGTTTGCGGGTGAGAGCCGGGCCACTGAAGACTTTTCAGCCTGCCCGCAATTTTTTGCCAACGCCAGGCCGCCGCCGATCGCAGCGCGGCCAACCAACCGGGCCCTGTGCTACGACGCCTTTGCCATCCTGCATTCGGGCGAGAGCAAGACGCCAGTGTTTGTTGCGCAGAAACTGAACCATGCATCCGTGCTGGATGCCGATGAAAAGCGCACGAACCGCTTCTTTGCCGACGCCAGACTGCGCAGCGCTGAGCGCGCCACACTCAATGACTACAAAGGCAGCGGTTATGACCGGGGTCACATGGCGCCGGCCGGCGATATGCCGACCGCGCAGGCCATGTCACAGAGCTTTTCCCTGGCCAACATGGTGCCGCAGGCACCGGAGCACAACCGCGGCGTGTGGGCCAGATCAGTTGAGCAGGCCACGCGCAACTATGCCCGGCACGCCACGGGTGATGTCTATGTCATCACCGGCCCGGTCTATGTGCCCAGCATCGCGCAGAGTCCTGCCATCGGAGCCGGGCAGGTGCGTGTGCCCAGGTATCTGTTCAAACTCGTTTACGACCAGAATCAAAACAGGGCCTGGGCCTACTGGCAGGAAAACAATGACGCCAGCCGCGCAGCCCGACCCATCAGCTATGCCGAACTGGTAAAGCGCACCGGCGTCGATTACCTCTCCAGCGTCCACCTGAACTAAAGGCGGCAAAATAGCGGCAAAGCCACACAGAGGACACGTCAATGGAAAGTCTGGACCACAGCGTCTTGCGCGACGCGCTCGCATGGCACCAAGGAGGCTATCGCGTCAGCCTGGTCACAGTGGTGCAAACCTGGGGCAGCGCACCACGGCCACCGGGTGCGCTGCTGGCGATCCGT
The DNA here is from genome assembly GCA_903876735.1 of uncultured beta proteobacterium. Classification (GTDB taxonomy): domain Bacteria; phylum Pseudomonadota; class Gammaproteobacteria; order Burkholderiales; family Burkholderiaceae_C; genus Rhodoferax. The sequence goes on from CAIRAW010000002.1 coordinate 18,118, forward strand.
GACGACGGCGTAGTCAGCGGTTCGGTCTCGGGCGGCTGCGTTGAGGATGACTTGATCGCGCGCACGCAAACCTCGTTGCGCAGTCACGCCTCAGCCCCAGAGCCGGACAAGCCCGCCGTGATCGCATATGGCGTGACGCAAGAGGAAGCAGCGCGCTTTGGCCTGCCCTGCGGCGGCAGCCTGCGCCTGGTACAGGAATCACTGCGGGATGCCAGTTGGGTCACGCAACTGCTCTCCCGCATTGAACAGCACCAGGTGGTGGCGCGCACCCTGGACATGGCCAACGGCGCGGTAGCTTTGCAAGACGCGGTGCGCGGACAGGCGCTGCAGTTTGACGGCACCACGCTGACCACGGTGTTCGGGCCGAAGTGGCGACTGCTGCTGATCGGCGCCGGGCAGATCTCGCGCGCCGTGGCGCAGATGGCGACCCTGCTTGATTTCGAAGTGTTGTGCTGCGACCCGCGCGAGGAATACGCTGCCAACCTGGCGGTGGATCTGCCCGCAGTGCGCCTGCTTGCGGGCATGCCCGATGACGCGGTGCGCGAACTGCCGGCCGACGCCCACACCGCCATCGTGGCCCTGACGCACGACCCCAAACTCGACGACATGGCATTGCTGGAAGCACTCAAGTCAAATGCCTTCTACGTTGGCGCCCTGGGTTCGCGCCTGAACCAGCAAAAGCGCAAGCAGCGGCTGGCCGAACACTTCGATCTCACTGCCACCGAATTGGCGCGCCTGCACGGCCCGGTCGGTCTCGCGCTGGGCGCTCGCACGCCAGGCGAAATCGCCCTGTCCGTCCTGGCCGAGATCATTCAGATCAAGAACGGCGTCGCATCGCCATTGCCCTGGGGCGCAGTCGGTACCACGGAGCGCCTGTGCACCTGAATCAACCCACGGTTCTGATCCTGGCGTCGGGGCGCGGCGAACGCTTTGCGGCATCCGGTGGCAGTGGCTCCAAATTGCATGCCATGCTCGGAAACAAGACCGTGCTGCAGCGCACGCTCGATGCCGTACGGATGAGCGCCCTGCCCTGGCACCTGGAAGACGCAGTTCACTCTGGCATGGGCGACTCGATTGCCGCAGCCGTGCGCGCCACCCGACAGGCTGGCGGCTGGCTGATCCTGCCGGCCGACTTGCCACTGATTCAAGGCGACACGCTGCGCCGCGTCGCTGCAGCATTGCAGGGCCATGAGGTGGTGCTGCCGATGTACCAGGGACTGCGCGGCCACCCTGTCGGTTTTTCTGCCTGCTGTGGTTCAGCCTTGGCTGCCTTGCGCGGCGAATACGGTGCAGCCAGCGTTGTTCGCCTGTTTGCCACGCTCGACTTGGTGGTGGATGATGTCGGCTGCGTGAGCGATATTGATACGGTGGATGATCTGCAAGCGGCCGAACGACGGCTGCACAACGCTTGAAGGGAACCTGTTCAACCATGAGCCACTATTCCTTGAACATCAACGGCGTGCTGCGCCAGGTTGAAGCGGCGCCGGAAACACCGCTGCTGTGGGTGCTGCGCGACCAGCTTGACTTGCCGGGAACCAAGTTCGCCTGCGGCGTCGGAACGTGCGGCGCCTGCACGGTGCATCTCAACGGCGTGCCGGCGCGCGCCTGCATGACGCCAGTCTCCACAGTCGGGCGCAAACAGGTGCTCACGATCGAAGGGCTGGACCCCAAGGGCGAGCACCCACTGCAAAAGGCGTGGCAGGAACTCGATGTGCCGCAGTGCGGTTACTGCCAGGGCGGTCAGATCATGACGGCAGCGGCGCTGCTAAAAGAAAACCCGAACCCGAGTGACGCCGAGATCGACGACGCCATGGCCGGCAACCTGTGCCGCTGCGCGACCTATGTGCGCATTCGCGCCGGCATCCACCGCGCCGCTGAAATTGCGCTGCAGAAAAAGGAGGGCGCATGAAACCCCTTTCTGAGCAAACAGTGACAAGCCATGGCCCGGACCGGCGCAGCTTCATGCGCCAGTCTCTGCTAGGCGGCAGCGGCCTGCTGCTGGGCTTTCACCTGCAGCCACTGGGTGCGGCAGACGCCATCATCAAGCCGGGCAGTACAGCGGGTTTCAAACCCAACGCGTTCATTCATATTTCAGAACAGGGCGTCGTCACCCTGGTTTCCAAGCAACCCGAAATCGGCCAGGGCATCAAGACCTCGCTGCCGATGGTGATTGCCGAAGAACTGGAAGTGAACTGGAAAGATGTGCGCATCGTGCAAGGCGATCTGGACCCGGCCTACGGTGGTCAGAGCGCTGGCGGCTCCACCTCGACGCCCAACAACTACAACAACTTCCTCAAGCTCGGCGCCACCGCACGCACCCTGCTGATTCAGGCTGCAGCGCTGACCTGGCAGGTGAGCGTCAGCGAGTGCGTGGCCGCCAACAGTGCGGTACAGCATCTGCCCAGCCAGCGCAGCCTGGGCTACGGCCAACTGGCGGCCAAAGCGGCAACACTGCCGGTGCCCGCAGTGGATACCGTGCAACTCAAAAATCCGAAGGATTACAAACTAATCGGCACCCGCATCGGCGGCGTTGACAACCTGGCGATCGTCACCGGCAAACCGCTGTTTGGCATTGACGTGCGCCTGCCCGGCATGCTGCATGCCGTGTTCGAGAAATGCCCGGCCTTTGGCGGCAAGGTGGTCAGCGCGAACCTGGACGCGATCAAGGCCCTGCCCGGTGTGCGCGATGCCTTCATCATCGAGGGCACGAGCAATCTCAACGGGCTGATGCCGGGGGTTGCCATCGTCGCCGACACGACCTGGGCTGCGTTGAGCGCGCGCCGGCAACTCAAGGTGAACTGGGATGAAGGCGCGGTCGTCAAACAAAGCTGGGACGGCTTTGTGGCGCGGGCACAGGCCTTGTCGAAACATCCGGGCAGCGTGCCCTTGCGCAAGGACGGTGACCCGGCTGGCGCGTCTGTTGCCGCTGCGAAAACGGTAGAGGCCGCCTACAGCTACCCGTTCGTCTCGCACGCCAGCTTTGAGCCGCAGAACTGCACGGCCTGGTATCGCGACGGCGCACTCGAACTCTGGGCACCGACGCAGAACCCGGCAGCCGGGCAGAACCTGGTGGCCAGCACACTGGGCATACCCAAGGACAAGATCACGCTGCACATCATCCGCAGCGGCGGCGGTTTTGGTCGGCGCCTGAGTTCAGACTACATCGTCGAAGCGGCCGCCATCGCGCAACGCGTCAGTGCCCCGGTCAAGCTCACCTGGTCACGCGAAGACGATCTGCGCCACGACCACTACCGCGCCGGCGGCTTTCACTTTCTGCGCGGCGCGCTCGATGGCAAGGGGCAATTGAGCGCCTGGCACAACCACTTTGTCACCTTTGCCAACCGCATCACACGCGACGGCCAGTCCGTGCTGCAACCGGGCAGCGGCGCCAGCCTCTCGGGCGACGAGTTTCCGGGACGCTGGGTTGCCAACTGCCTGCTGGAACAAACACCGATGGAATGCGGTATTCCGATGGGGCCGTGGCGTGCCCCGGGCAGCAATGTCTTCGCCTGGGTCTTTCACAGCTTCATCGACGAACTGGCCCATGCGGCAGGACGCGACCCGCTGGCGTTTCGTCTGGAACTGCTGGGCAACAAGGACATCCAACCCGGCACCGGCGAGCGCGGCGTACCCTACAACGTGGCGCGCATGCGACGCGTGCTGATCGAGGTCGCAGCCAAAGCCGATTGGGGTCGCAAGAAATTCCCGCGCGGCCAGGGACAGGGCATTGCCTTTCACTTCAGTCACCGCGGCTACGTGGCCGAAGTCGCGGAAGTCACGGTGTCCAAGGCAGGGGAACTCAAAGTGGACCGGGTTGTGGTGGTGACCGACATCGGTTCACAGATAGTGAACCTGAGTGGCGCAGAAAACCAGGTGCAGGGTTCGGTCATTGACGGCCTGGGTACGCTGATGTTTGCCGAACTCGACATCGAGCGCGGGCGCATCGTGCAGCGAAACTTCAGCGACTACCCGCTGCTGCGCTTCGCCGATGCGCCGACCCGGATCGACGTGCATTTCGTAAAGTCCGACCAACCGGTGACGGGCCTGGGCGAACCGGCTTTCCCGCCGCTGGCGCCCGCCGTCTGCAACGCGATTTTTGCCGCTACCGGCAAGCGCGTGCGGCAATTGCCGCTGAGCCGCACCGACCTGAGCTGGCGGTAAATTTCCGGGGATTCAGCCGCCGGCGCGCTTGACGACCAGGCCGTGCGCCTTGAGCAGTTCGACAATGCGGTCGCGGTGATCGCCCTGCACTTCGATGACACCGTCCTTGACCGTGCCGCCAGAACCACAGGCGGTCTTGAGTTGCTTGCCCATGACCACCAGTGCGGCGGCATCGAGCGCGAGCCCGTTCACCAAGGTCACCCCCTTGCCGGCACGGCCCTTGGTCTGGATGGAGACCCGGACCACGCCGTCCGATGGCGGCCCTTTGGGTGTGGTATTGCAGCGGCAGTTGCCGACCGGCTGGCGACAGCCGGGACACATGCGTCCGCTGTCGGTGGAGTAGACCAGGCCGTTACCTGCGTTTCTGGGTTTCATCCGCGAATCCTGAGCCGACTGACCGAAGCCTAACGGCCTGCGGGGCCCTGCTCCTTTTGCCTGTGCCCACCGCCCTCGCCCTGCGCCGGAGGTTTCTGTTGCGGCCGGCCCTGTGGCCGCTCAGCCGGCTGCGCCCTTGGCGGTCGCGCTGCGGGTGACGGACGCTGCGCACCAGGTGGCTGCGTCCCAGGCGGGCGCGACTCGGCCGGTGGGCGAACGTGCTGCGGCATTGGATGTTGACCGCCCGGTGGTCGATAGCCGGGTGGAGGCGGCGGACGAGGGCCATCGGGCGCAAACCGTGGCGGCGGCACACGACGGATCCACAACGGGCGCTGCGGATACCAGGGTCGACCAACGTAGTGGCTATCCCAGTAGGAACCCAGGCTGAAGGCAACGATGCCGATGCCGATGACCGTGCCGTAATTGAGGACCGGAACATTCGACCCCTGGTAGGGATAGACAATGTTGCCGGCGTAAACCCAGCCGCGATCCGGCCCTGCGATGACATCGCACCAGCGGTAATCGCTCAGACAGGCTTGCACATCCAGCGCAACTCCGGCCGACAGCGTCACGACCACCGGGTAATCTGTAGCCGGACCCGCACGCAGGTGGACCTGTTTCGCTGCATAGGCCATCTCGGCGCTCGCACCTGCCGGCAAGACCAGCAAAGCTGCCGTCAACCAACCCAATTTTTTGAAATATTTCATGGCTTACTCCTTGGCTATCAAGATTGGCGTCACGGCACCAGACCGAGCGCATGCATGTAATCGGGCTGCACCATCAGCGCGTCCCAATCCGGCCCCGGCACGCGCGGCAACAGCGCCAGCCGCCTCTCTTCGCTGGCCTCCTGTGGTTGCCAAATACCTTTGAGCTGCGCCTGCGTCAACCCATCGATCAATTCATCGACGGCCCGACCGCCGCCCTCGCTGCTGGCCAGAGACTGGTTACACAATAGCACCATGTCACAACCGGCACCAAGCGCCGCCACTGCGGCCTGCGCATAACTGACCTGCTGGCCGTCGATCAAACGCGCGCCGGCCATCGAGAGGTCGTCGCTGAAGATGGCGCCACCAAAGCCGAGCTGAGCGCGCAGGATGTCATTGAGCCATTTCGATGAAAAACCGGCCGGGCGGGCGTCCACTTTCGGGTAGATGACGTGCGCCGGCATGACACTGGCGAGCACGCTGTTTAACCAGCCATAAGGCGCGGCGTCCTCAGCCAGGATCGCCTTCAGGCTGCGCGGGTCCAGCGGAATGTCGGTATGTGAATCAGCCTTGACGAAGCCATGGCCTGGAAAATGTTTGCCGCAATTGGCCATGCCGCTTTGCAGCAAGCCGTGCATCAGGCTTTTCGCCAGCACGCTGACGACACGCGGGTCACGCCCAAAAGCGCGGTCGCCGATGACACTGCTTGCACCAAAATCCAGGTCGAGCACCGGCGTGAAGCTCAAATCCACTCCGCAGGCGCGCAGTTCGGCACCCAGCACAAAGCCGCAGGCGCTGGCGGCGTTGCTGGCACGCATGGCACCGCCGCCCGCAGGGCTCTTGCCGTCATCCAGCCACATCTTGCCAAGTGCGCGCATCGGCGGCAAGTGGGTGAAGCCATCGGTCTTGAAGCGCTGAACCCGGCCGCCTTCATGGTCGACGCAGATCAGCAGGTCGCGCCGCAGTTTCTTGATGTCCCGGCAAAGCGCAGCAAGTTGTGCGCGGTCCTGCCAGTTGCGGGCAAACAGGATGATGCCGCCGACCAGTGGGTGCTTCAGACGTTGCCGGTCGATCTTGGAAAGACTCAGTCCGGCAATGTCAATGATGAGGGGAGCGTGTTGTGGCATGGGAAGTTCTCAAGGAAAACAAGGGGCAGCACGGCTGCTGGTTCGTTATCAGGGCCTAATCAGCCCGCATTTCAACCACGCAGAAACTCGCTGCATAGTCGGTCTCGTCGGTCACACTGACATGAGCCATCAGCTTGCGCGACTCAAACCAGTCTTTGAGCGCGCCATGCAGCACGATGGTCGGCTTGCCGGCCTGCGGGTGCTCGCGTGGCAGTTTACCGATCTCGCACGAGCGCCAGGTCATGGGCATGACCATGCCCAGACCGATGGCCTTGCTGAAGGCTTCCTTGGCGCTGAAACGGGTTGCCAGGTAGCGCACGCCGCGCTCGGGCCAACGCGCGCTGCGCGCCTTCCAGGTGGCAAACTCGGCCACGCTCAGAATCCTGCCGGCGAAGCGCTCACCATGGCGCTCTAGGCTGGCGCGGATGCGGCGCACGTCGCAGATGTCGGTGCCGATGCCGTAGATCATGCTTCGGCCTGGTAAACATGGCCCTTCACGATTGGCCTTCATCGAGACAGCGCTGATAGTCGCGCACCGTGGCCGCGTAGCCCAGTTCCAGCGCGTCGGCGATCAGGGCGTGGCCAATCGAGACTTCCGCCACACCCGGCACACGCCGAACAAAGGTCGCCAGGTTGTCGCGGTTCAAATCGTGACCGGCATTGACGCCCAAGCCGGCGTCAAGCGCAGCCTGCGCCGCGGCGGCAAAGCGCAGCAGTTGCGCTTCCTGCTGCGCCGTGCCCCAAGCTGCTGCGTAAGGTTCAGTGTAGAGTTCGACGCGGTCGGCACCCAAGGCACGGGCCGCAGCCATGGCCTGTGGCTCGGCATCCATGAACAGGCTGACACGCACGCCAAGCTTGTGCGCCTGCGTGATCAGCGGGGCCAGACGCGCGCTGTCCTGCGCCAGATTCCAGCCGTGGTCACTGGTGAACTGACCTTCCGAATCCGGCACAAAGGTGCATTGATGCGGACGGTACTGCTCAATAAAACGCATCAAGTTTTGCGTCGGATTGCCTTCAATATTGAACTCGCGATCCGGCCAGGCTTTCATCAAGGCTGCGATGTCACGCACATCATCGGCGCGAATATGGCGCTCATCGGGGCGCGGATGCACCGTGATGCCAGCGGCCCCGGCCTCCAGGCACAAGGTGGCCGCGCGCGTCACGCTCGGAATACCCAGATGGCGGGTGTTGCGCAGCAGCGCCACTTTGTTGACGTTGACCGACAGTGCTGTCCTGTTCTTGTTCATAAGGCCAATTCTATGAATTCGTCATTCGGAAATATCGATTCATCACACCGCCTGCAGAGATTGAAGATCGATCATCATCTGTCGGGTCCGCAGCGTGCTGACGCCACAATGGTAATTCAGCAGCGAGCGCAGCTGCGGCTTGAGTTCGGACATGACCTCGGAACAGGCGCGCAGGGTGACCGTGAACGGCGCGTCGAGGCTGATTGATTGCTGCAGCGACAGCCATTGCGCACCGCTGAGGCTGGCACGATCGATTTCGCTGGTCTGGCGCAAACCACCCTCGGGCACCAGGCTATAACGATGCTGCGACTCCAGGTCCAGCAGCGTCATGGTTTGCGCGTCCAGCAGCGGCAGCAGCCCGATTTCGCGCAGCAGCAACAGCTCAAACGCGCGCAGGGCCGACTGCAAGGCCTCGCCATGTTCCGAGGCAATGACCTGGACCGCATGGGCGTAAATATCGAACAGCCCCGGATGCGGGTCATCGCGTGCCAGCAGGGTCAGCAAGAGTTCATTGAGGTAATAGCCCGACATCAGGGCATCGCCGCTGGGCATGATGTGGCCGCCCTGCCATTCGGCACCCTTGAGGCTGCGGATTTCGGCGTCCCCGCCAAACGCCAGGTGCAAAGGCTGCAAGGGCAGCAGAATGGGCCGAAAGCTCGAACTGGGGCGCTTGGCCCCTTTGGCCACCAGCGCAATACGCCCATGGTGGCGCGTGAAGACTTCCAGGATCAGGCTCGACTCGCTCCAGTCGTAGCGGTGCAGGACGTAGGCCGGTTCGTCAGATATCCGATGGGTCGCCACGCAGCCACTCGTTCAAGTGATCTACTGATATCCGAACGAGCGCACGCGGGCCTCGTCGTCAGCCCAACCGGAGCGCACCTTGACCCAGAGCTCGATGAAGACCTTGGCGTCCAGCGCCTTCTCCAGTTCCATCCGGGTTTCGGTCCCGATGCGCTTGATGCGCTCGCCCTTGTCCCCGATCACCATGGCTTTGTGCGTGTCGCGCTCGACCACGATGGTGGCGGCGATCTTGAGCAGGCGTTTGTTCTTGCCACGACCGGCCTCTTCCTCGAACTTGTCGATCACCACGGTGGATGTGTAGGGCAGTTCGTCGCCGGTCAACCGAAACAGTTTCTCGCGCACGGTTTCGCTGGCCAGGAATTTCTCGCTGCGGTCGGTGAGTTCGTCCTGCGCGTACCACCAGGCCTGTTCGGGCAGGAATTTTTCGCAGATCGTGAGCAGGCGCTCAATGTCCTTGGCGTTCTTGGCCGACATCGGCACAAACTCGGCGAAAGCACGGCGCTGCTGCATTTCCTGCAGCCAGGGCGCAATATCGGCGCGACGCGTGACCTGATCGAGCTTGTTCGCCACCAGCAGCGTCGGGATGTCCGGGCCCAGCACGTCAAGCACCTTGGCATCAGCCTGGTTGAAGCGCCCGGCCTCGACCACGAACAGAATCAGGTCCACATCACCGACGGCACCGAGCACGGTCTTGTTGAGCGACCGGTTCAGGGCATTGTTGTGCCGCGTCTGGAAACCGGGTGTGTCAACAAACACAAACTGCGTCGCACCCTGGGTGTGCATGCCGGTGATGCGGTGGCGCGTGGTCTGTGCCTTGCGCGAAGTGATGCTGATCTTCTGACCGACCAAGGCGTTGAGCAGGGTCGATTTGCCCACATTGGGCTTGCCAACAATGGCGATCAGGCCACAGCGCTGGCCTTCGACCGGAGCGCCAGCAGGTGCTGCCACGCGCATGCTCTTGAGCATGCTTTCAATATCGTTCTGGCCTTCAACGCCTGTTGCGTCTGGGTTCGAATCGGTTGTTTTGGTAGCAGTCATGTTTTTACTTTTGCCTTGATGGTTTGCAGCATGGCACTGGCCGCGGCCTGCTCTCCGGCGCGGCGCGAGCCCCCGATGCCCCGCTCGCAAAAATTGAGTTCGATGATTTCACATTCGACATCAAAGGTCTGTTTATGGGCGACGCCAAGGGTGCCAACGACCCGGTACAGTGGCAAACTCATCTTGCGTCCCTGCAACCACTCCTGTAATTCAGTCTTCGGATCCTTGCCAATGGCCTGCATCTCGGGGTTGATTTCCACCGCCTTGAAAAGCCGATGAACCAGGCTTTGCGCCGCCGCAAACCCGGCATCCAGATAAACCGCACCGATCAAGGCTTCCAGGGCATCGGCCAGGATCGACGGCCGCTTCTGGCCGCCTGAACGGGCCTCGCCCTCGCCGAGCCGGATCACATCCGACAAGCCCAAGCCAACGGCCAACTGGTGCAAGGTGTCCTGCTTGACCAGATTGGCGCGTACGCGGGACAGGTCACCTTCGGGTAAAGAACTCAGACGCTCGAACAAGAGATCGGCCACCGCCAAGTTGAGGACGGAATCGCCCAGAAACTCGAGGCGTTCGTTGTGATCAATCGAAAAACTGCGATGCGTCAACGCCCGGGTCAACAGGTTGGGATTGCGGAATTCATGCTGCAAACGGCTCTGCAGTGCCTTCAAGCCTTCATTCACGCGGCTATACCTCTGCCTTGCTGCATTATTTGGAACTTCCGCTGTACTTGAGCGTCAGGTAAGCCGGGCCGGTCAGGTGAATTTCACGCTGGTAAGCGAAACTGACAACAACCTTATCGCCCTCTTTGCTCACCTCGATATCCTTGCCGGCAATGGATTTGATGTTGTCGATGGCCGCCGCCTTGTCAAAAATACTGCGCACTTCCGGCACCGAATTGCCCTGGCTTGATTTGGTGGCGGCCTTGAGGACGGCCTGGTATTCAATCGCCGTCGGCACAATTTGCGCGACGATGACACCCGCCATGGCCAGCACGCTGCCCACCATCAGCAGCCCGAGGAATGACAGGCCACGCTGCCTGCATCTGGATTGAACACGCTTCATATGAACTCCTGATCAATCGAACGACCCGATGCGCTTCAAACTGCTGAAGTTCATCCAGACAAAGAAGGCCTTGCCCACAATGTTCTTGTCGGGGACAAACCCCCAGTAACGCGAATCCAGGGAATTATCCCGGTTGTCGCCCATCATGAAATAGTGGCCATCAGGCACCTTGCAGACCACACCTTCAATACTATAAATGCAGTTTCGCTTGAACGCAAAGTCATCGGCACCCGGCACAAATGCGGGGCGATCATCGTCGTTGAGCAAGCGATGCGGGCGCGCACCCAGCGTTTCTTCATACTGCTTGAAATAGCGCATCACATCTTCATCAAAGAACTCCGACACTGCCGCGGTCTTGATCACCTGGCCGTTGATGGTCAGGCGCTTGTTCAGGTAGGCTACTTCGTCGCCCGGCAGGCCCACCACCCGTTTGATGTAGTCCAGGCTGGGCTTTGGCGGGTAGCGGAACACCATGACATCGCCGCGCTGGGGCTTGGCTCCCTCGGTGATTTTGGTGTTGAGCACCGGCAGTCGCAAACCATAATGAAACTTGTTGACGAGGATGAGGTCGCCCACCAGCAGGGTCGGGATCATGGAGCCAGAAGGGATCTTGAACGGCTCAAACAGGAACGATCGCAAGAAGAAGACGGCGATGATGACCGGAAAGAGACCGGCGGTCCAATCCAACCACCAGGGTTGCGCCAGGATGCGGTCTCTGGCGACTGCCAGGTTGTCATCCACCTGGCTGATACCCATCTTGCCGAGTTCCTCGCGCCGCTGCAGTGCCTGCGCTTCAAGCAGCGCTGCCGCGTTTTGCCGCTGCGGCAAAAAATAGAAACGCTCTGCCAGCCAGTAGATACCTGTAACCAGCGTCGCCAGAAACAGCAGCAGGGCAAAGTTGCCCTCCAGCACGCCGAAATACCAAGCGCCGGCGTAGCCGACAAAAGCCGCCAGAATGAACGAAGTCAGAACTTGCATTAACCGTCCACCTGCAGGATTGCCAGGAATGCTTCCTGCGGAACTTCGACCGAACCAATCTGCTTCATGCGCTTCTTGCCTTCTTTTTGCTTGTCCAGGAGCTTGCGCTTGCGTGAAATATCACCACCGTAGCACTTGGCGATCACGTTCTTGCGCAGCGCCTTGATTGTCTCACGCGCGATGATATTGGCGCCGATGGCGGCCTGGATCGCAACGTCGTACATCTGGCGGGAAATGACCTCTCGCATCTTGGCCACGACAGCGCGGCCGCGGTATTGCGACTGGGAGCGGTGAACAACGATGGACAGGGCATCGACTTTGTCGCCGTTGAGCAGGATGTCGACTTTCACCACGTCGGCGGTGCGGTACTCCTTGAACTCATAGTCCATCGAAGCGTAGCCACGCGACACCGACTTGAGCTTGTCAAAGAAATCCATCACGATTTCGGCAAGCGGCATCTCATAGGTAAGCATCACCTGTCGCCCGTGGTACGCCATGTTCATCTGCACACCGCGCTTCTGATTGGCCAGCGTCATGACGGCGCCCACGTAATCCTGCGGCATGTACAGATGCACGGTGACGATGGGTTCGCGCACTTCATCGAGGCGCCCCTGGTCTGGCATCTTGGACGGGTTCTCGACCATTTTGACCGTGCCGTCGACCTGCACCACCTGGTAGACCACGCTTGGCGCGGTCGTGATCAAATCCTGATCAAACTCCCGCTCCAGCCTCTCCTGCACGATCTCCATGTGCAGCAAACCGAGAAAGCCACAGCGAAAACCAAAACCCAGTGCCTGCGAGACCTCTGGTTCGTACTGCAGCGACGAATCGTTGAGCTTGAGTTTCTCCAGACTGTCGCGCAAACCTTCGTACTGGTTGGCTTCGGTCGGGTAGAGGCCGGCAAAGACCTGGGGCTGAATCTCCTTGAAGCCAGGCAAAGGCTCGGTCGCGGTGAAGGCCGCGCCGCCGGTGCCGAGTTTGATCAGGGTGATGGTGTCGCCCACCTTGGCGGCCTGCAGTTCACGAATGCCTGCGATGATGTAGCCGACCTCACCCGCTTCAAGCGATTCACGTGACTCGTTGGCAGGCGTGAAGACGCCCAAGCTATCGGCGTTGTAGGTCGTGCCGGTGGCCATCATCTTGATGCGCTCACCCTTGGCAAGGCGTCCATCAACCACGCGCACCAGCATCACCACGCCGACATAGGTGTCGAACCAACTGTCGACAATCATCGCGCGCAGCGGACCATTGGGGTTCCCCTTGGGGGCCGGAATCCTGGCGACCACGGCTTCAAGAATTTCTTCGATGCCCATGCCGGTCTTGGCAGAACAGGCAATCGCATCGGTGGCGTCAATGCCGATCACATCTTCGATTTCAATTTTTGCGTTTTCGGGATCGGCGTTGGGCAGATCCATCTTGTTCAGAACAGGCACCACCTCGACACCGAGTTCGAGCGCGGTGTAGCAGTTGGCAACGGTCTGCGCTTCCACACCCTGACTGGCATCGACCACCAGCAATGCACCCTCGCAAGCGGAGAGGGAACGACTCACCTCATAGGAGAAGTCGACATGCCCGGGGGTATCGATCAGATTGAGGTTGTAGATCTGCCCATCGAGGGCTTTGTACTTGAGTGCGGCAGTCTGCGCCTTGATGGTTATCCCACGCTCTTTCTCGATGTCCATTGAGTCCAGAACCTGCGCCTGCATCTCACGCTCCTGCAGGCCACCACAACGCTGGATCAGACGATCCGCGAGTGTGGATTTGCCGTGATCGATGTGGGCACTGATCGAAAAATTTCTGATGTGATTCATCAACGAGAACGCTTAAGTGTTTGAATTAAAACGATGAGACAAGAAAAAAGGGCGCGTCGAATTGTGACGCGCCCTGAACCAACAATCATTGGCAACTGCGAAGGTTGGAAACTCATTGTAGGCAAAAAGCCGGCAAGGTACAGCCCCAAAAAACCTTAGCAGGCGTCGTTGCAGAGTAGCAACAAGAAATTTATACACAGCTTATTAACAATTTTGAACCCTTAAGCATTGGACAACATGTGGGTGAACTGTGGACGGACGGTGGATCATTGGAATTCCTCCCGTATCGTGAACTGCAGTTCGTTTGATATGCCTGCAGTCGGCGATTAACAGCCCCTATTCTAACCAAAACTTCAAATTGAAACTTTTTAAGTTAGTGATTGCACACATTAGACAATGCAAAAGACAGGTAAAAAATATTTTTTCACCTGTCTTTTGAAAACAAATTTGCACCCAAAAAGGTCAATATCCCAATTTTTCGCCAGGGTTTTTCCCAGGCGCCAGCACTTACCGTGCTAAACGAATCACCGCATATTGCGCCCACTCGCCACGCCGAAACAGCACATTGACTGCCTTGCTCTTGTCCAACTTCGAGACCGTCGCTTCAAATTCCTTGACGTTGTTCACCTCGGTATTGGCAAGCTGAATAATCACATCGCCCTCACGTAAGCCGGCACGTGCCGCGGCGTCGCTGGCTGCATCAACTTTCACGCCGCCCTTGATCTTGAGCTCTTTCTTCTGTGCATCGGTCAACTCACTGACCACCAGACCCAGTATCTGCCCGGCGCTTGAAGCTTTGGGCTTGTCTTCCTTGTCAGCTGCTTTCTTGGCAGGCTTGTCGGCATCGATCTCGGCAATCACAACCGTCAGCTCTTTGCTGTGGCCACGGCGAAACACTGCCAGGGTGCTGCGCGTGCCGGGCTTGGTCCCGCCCACCATGCGCGGCAGGTCGATCGATTTCTCGACCGTCTTGCCATCAAACCGGGTGATGATGTCCCCCGCCTCAACCCCCGCCTTTTCCGCTGGCGAGCCAGCCTCAACCGATCGCACCAATGCGCCTTGCGGTTTGCCGAGTCCGATCGACTCAGCCACTTCTTTCGTGACCTGATCGATCTGCACGCCAATCCGTCCCCGCGACACACGACCCGTTGCGCGCAACTGCTCGCTAACGCGAACCGCTTCATCCATTGGAATGGCAAACGAAATACCCATGGAGCCACCCGAGCGCGAGTAAATCTGGCTGTTGATGCCCACCACCTCGCCACGCATATTGATCAGCGGCCCACCCGAATTGCCGGGATTGATCGCAACGTCGGTCTGAATGAAGGGGAGATAGTCGCCGGTTTCGCGCTGCTTTGCACTGACGATGCCGGCTGTTACCGAGTTCTCCAGACCAAATGGCGAGCCAATGGCCATCACCCACTCGCCCACCCTGAGCCGACTCACATCACCAACCTTGACCGCTGGCAGACCGGTCGCATCGATCTTGACAATCGCGACGTCGCTGCGCTTGTCAGCACCAATGATCTTGGCCTTGAATTCACGCTTGTCAGTCAGCGTCACCAGCACTTCGTCAGCGCCGTCAATCACGTGCGCATTGGTCATGATGAGACCGTCGGCTGAAAGGACAAAACCCGATCCGACACCGCGCGGTTGCTCCTCCGAATGAGGCCGCTGCGGATTGGGCGCCTGGCGTGGCGCATTGGGAATGGGCAAACCAAAACGGCGGAAAAACTCCAGCATTTCTTCCTGTCCGGCAGCGTCAGGGCCACCGCGAGAAGTCACTTTTTCAAGGGTTCGGATATTGACCACCGACGGTCCGACCTGCTCCACCAGATCGGTGAAATCCGGCAGAGTCCGGCTCTGCGCCATGGCGGCAGTGGATGGCACCAGGGCAAGCGCCGTCGTCACGGCAAAGCTGCCTGCGAGAAAACTGGTGCGCACTTTTTTCCAATCGATTTGAATCATCATCGACCTTTCTTTGAAAACAAATGGATGAATGCTGCTATCTGGGGACTCATTTGTTGCGCTCAAGACCCTGTGCGAAGGCCATCAGCGTCGGGACCGGCACCTCACCGACCGCGGTCAACCACCAATCTCCAATACGCCGTGTCAGCGTGTGGGTGGCGCCCGTGGCAAGGGCAGTGGGCCCGCGATGACGCCGGGGATCGAAGACGTCGACAAAAAGCGACACCGAGGCCAACCCGTCGGAAAAAATCCATTGCAGGGTGCTCTCGCCGCGCCCCGCTGCGGCCACCCCTATCGCGCGCTTATAACAATTCATCGGCTTGAACCCGGGCACGCCATTCTTGAGCACCCAGCCTTCACCAGCGGGAAGTGTCTTCACCAGGTCAGGCTTTTCCACCTGGTAGCCTGCGGTCTGCCCCATCATCCCGGTCAGTTTGGCCATATCGACCGGTGCGTCCAGCAGCAACTCGGTAAATGCGGCCTGTTCCAACACTGCGCCGTCACCGTCCAGAGTCTGCAATTTGAGAACCAGGCCAGACGTCTTCTCGGTCCAGACCCGGTAGCCAAAGCGCAAGCCGTCTCTTGGCCGAAGTTCCGTGACTTCAGCTTCCAGCCCCGCGACACGTCCCTTACCTGTCGCGCCGAGAGCATAAAACTGTGAGATGGAAGAATCGCTGGCTTG
Organism: uncultured beta proteobacterium; assembly: GCA_903876735.1. GTDB lineage: Bacteria > Pseudomonadota > Gammaproteobacteria > Burkholderiales > Burkholderiaceae_C > Rhodoferax. Next base: position 34,075 of record CAIRAW010000002.1, read on the forward strand.
CAGCAAATTCTGAAAAAATGCCAGGGACTCGCGTTTTTCCACCACCACCACCCGACTCTCTGTGAGAAAGGTGAGCACCTGATCGTTGTGCCGGAACGTGGATCGCGGCGCACCGGTCAGCGATTCAACACGCTCGACCTGTTGCTCACCATCACAAACATGCCAGATGCGCGCACTCGACAGGGCTGTGCCAGCTGAAACCACATAAGTCCCGACATACGCCCGTCGGCGCGAGGCCTCGTGCATGCGCGCCAGCCACGCATTGACATTGCGTTCTTCCGCTTTTGCATCAATCGCAACATTCCGCGCCGCTACTGAACTGGTCTGCGCCCCGAGCCCGGCACTCAGAACCAATGCCAGCAGGCTAGCCAGCATGCGCCAAAGCATCTTACCCTTCAAGGGATTCAACGACCTGCTCCTTCAAAGGCGGTATTGCGAAGAAACCCGGCTGACATCGCCAGCGCCGAGCCGCCACCTGACTGCCGATGCGCCGCCAACAGAGCATCAAGTTGCGGATCTCGCACCATGATCTGCGGCTCACCCGCATTGACCGTCACCGTCTGCGGCGACCGGATCGCACCGGCACCCCTTTGCGTTTGCACCTGGGCCAGTTGCTCCGCGTCACGCTGCACCCCTCCCATTTGCCAGCCGATAAACCCGACCGCGAGAAGCGACGCCAGCCCGGCCAGCCATTTCCAGCCCACCTTGTAATCATTCGCCGCCCCTAGCGCTGCGTGGCCTGAAACACCTGCGCTGGCCGCCAATGGCTGTGCCACCAACCCCTCCTCCGAACCGGTACCAGGTGCCAACAGCATCTCCTGCTGCAGGCGAAGCTTGAGTCGTTGCGAAAAAGCAAGTTCGTGCGCACTGACCATGGCTTCGCCTGATCGCAACACATCACCCACCAGGTGATAGGCGTGCCAGTTCAAACGGGCTTCGTGATCTTCAGCAACCCACTCGACCGTGCGGGCAAACTCATCGCCCTGCAACTGCCCATCGGCCAGCGCCGACACCCATTCGTCCCTTTGTATTTCCTGCTTCATCGTTCCAATCCTGCATGCCGTCACTGGCGAAACCTGTCACCAGCGCTTGCCCGTCTGCCTTTCAAGCATGGGCCTCACTTTTCCCGATATGGTTTCCCGCGCCCGAAAGATCCGCGATCGCACCGTACCAATGGGGCAGTTCATCGCTTCCGAAATCTCCTCGTAACTCAGCCCTTCAATTTCCCGCAATACCAGCGCTTCCCGCAACTCCTGAGGCAGAGCCTCCAGCGCCCGATTCACCGCGGCCGCGATTTCCTTGGCAGCCAGCACCGACTCAGGCGTTTCGTCTGTCGTTGGTTCGCTTCCGGTCCAAAAAGTTTCATCACCTTCGTCATCTGATTTAAATGCATTCTCGGAGATCGTGGGGTCACGCTTGAGTTCCAGCAGGAACTTCTTGGCCGTATTGACAGCGATCCGGTACAACCAGGTGTAGAACTGGGCGTCCCCACGAAACTGGTGCAGTGCTCGGTAGGCACGAATAAATGTTTCCTGCGCGATGTCCTCGACCAAATCAACATCACGCACCATGCGACCAATCAGGCGTTGAATCCGGCGCTGGTATTTGATGACCAACAGTTCAAAAGCGCCCTGGTCGCCCGCAAGCACCCGTTCGACCAGCATCACATCGCTACCGGCGGAACCGTCGGGAGAAATCAAAGGCGATGGGGGTATTGGCGTTGTGCTCAAGGCTTCAAATGGTCATTGTCCGCGTCGACTGCGGCACCTGAGTCGCTTCGCCGCCCCGCTGGCGCATGTGAATATACAGCCCGTCGCAGCGCATTCCAGCGCGCCGGATCACGACTGCGCTCGGGCCAAAGCCAGATGCGATTGCCATCGTCCGAACACAGGCTCAGCAACATGCAAAACTGCAAATCAAAATGCAGCATCACCGTCCCGGTCGTGAAAAACTCCCGGATCGTTGCGCTCCAGGTTTGACCGTCCCAGCGCAAGTCAACGCGGGGCGTACGATACCAAACCCGGATCGCAGCAAAGCCAGCAAACAGCCCGATCACGGCATAAAGCCCCAGACGCCACCCGCCAGCATTGCCCCGATGCTGCCAGACCAGGCCCAGAAGCAGACAGGTCAAGCTGATAAACAGCAGCAAGCCACCATGAAAACGCGAACGCCCCACCGTAAAGGTTACCGCTGGGGCGCTGTGCATGGCGGAATCCACCGGGATGTGGATCTGAAAACGTTGCTTTAAAAAAACGTCAAGGGGCACGCTTGAAGACAAGCGAACCGTTGGTGCCGCCAAACCCGAAATTGTTTTTCAGGGCGACGTCAATCTTCATATCCCGCGCGATATTGGCGCAGTAGTCCAGATCACATTCAGGATCCTGATTGAACAGGTTGATGGTGGGCGGGCTCTTTTGGTGGTACAGCGCCAGCACGGTGAAAACCGACTCAATGCCGCCCGCGCCACCGAGCAAATGCCCGGTCATGGACTTGGTTGAGTTGACCACCGTCTTTTTCGCGTGATCTCCCAGCGCCGCCTTGATGGCGTTGGATTCGTTCAAATCCCCCAATGGGGTCGAAGTACCATGGGCGTTGAGGTAATCAACCTGATCGGCATTCACGCCGGCATTGCGCATGGCACTGAGCATCGCGCGCCGCGGTCCGTCCAGATTGGGAGCAGTCATATGGCCAGCGTCGCCGCTCATACCAAAACCCGCCAATTCAGCGTAAATCGTGGCGCCGCGCGCCTTCGCGTGCTCATACTCCTCGAGCACCATCACGCCAGCGCCTTCACCCAGCACAAAGCCGTCACGATCCCGGTCCCAGGGGCGCGATGCGGTTTGCGGGTCATCATTGCGTGTGCTCAGGGCGCGCATGGCGGCAAAACCGCCGATACCGAGGGGCGACACCGTGGCCTCTGATCCGCCCGCAACCATCACATCGGCGTCGCCGTATTCGATCATGCGGCCCGCCTCACCGATGCAATGCAAACCCGTAGTGCAGGCTGAAACGATCGCCAGGTTGGGGCCTTTGAAACCAAAACGGATCGCCACATGACCAGCGATCATGTTGACAATGGTAGACGGCACAAAGAAAGGCGATATGCGACGCGCACCGCGCTGCATGAATTCAGTGTGCGTGCTCTCTATCATCGGCAGTCCGCCAATACCGGACCCGATCAGACAACCGATCCGGGTAGCCAGTTCATCGGTCAGCCCATCCAGCGTTGGCAAACCGGCATCGGCAATGGCCTGGCTGGCCGCAGCAATGCCAAAATGAATGAAGCTGTCCATCGTGCGCGCCTCTTTGGCGCTGATATACGTCTCCACCTCGAAGCCTTTGACTTCGCCGGCAATTTTGCAGTTGAAGCCGGATGCATCAAACTTGCTGATGAGATCGATACCGGACTTCCCGGCAAGCACATTGGCCCAGGACTGCGCCACCGTGTTGCCCACGGGACTGACACAGCCCAAACCAGTTACGACAACACGACGACGGGTCATAGAAATTTGCAGTCAGCAGTTGATCGAAAGAAGACTGCCAGGATCAGCTGAAAACAGCGACCTGGCGCAGCGCACAGTAGAAGCCTAGGCTTTCTTGTGCGTGTTGGCGTAATCGATGGCGTTTTGCACGGTGGTGATCTTCTCGGCGTCTTCATCGGGGATTTCGATGCCGAACTCGTCTTCCAGCGCCATGACCAACTCCACCGTATCAAGAGAGTCCGCACCCAGATCGGCCACGAAGGCTTTTTCACTGGTCACTTGTGACTCTTCTACGCCGAGTTGCTCGGCAATAATTTTTTTGACGCGTGCTTCGATATCGCTCATGGAATCCCTCAGAGGGTTGTAAATTAATCCGCAATTTTAGCCGTGCTTCGGGACGAATCCCGAATCCGGTTGCCGAACGGATGAATCGGCTTACATCAACATGCCGCCGTTGACATGCAGTTCCTGCCCTGTCACGTAGGCCGCCTGCGGCGAAGCCAGATAGGCCACCGCATGCGCTATGTCTGAAGGCTTGCCAAGATGTCCCAATGGAATCTGGCTCAGCAAGGCCTTTTGCTGCTCTTCCTGCAAACCCGCAGTCATGTCGGTTTCGATAAAACCGGGTGCCACGCAGTTAACCGTGATGTTACGCGAACCCAACTCCCGCGCCAGCGCCCGGGTCATACCCGCGACGCCCGCCTTGGCAGCTGCATAATTGGCTTGGCCCGGATTACCCGAAGCGCCAACAACCGAGGTGATGCTGATGATACGGCCATAGCGTTGCTTCATCATGGTGCGCATCACAGCGCGACTCATTCGAAACACGGCCTTGAGATTGGTGTCAAGCACCGCATCCCACTCCTCGTCCTTCATCCGCATGGCCAGGTTGTCGCGGGTAATGCCGGCGTTATTGACCAGGACCTGAAGCCCGCCATGCGCCTTGACAATATCGCCGATCAGTGCCTCTGCGGACTGCACATCATTGACATTGAGGGTCTTGCCACTGCATCCAGGGAATGCCGCCAGCATCAACCCAATCCTGGCTGATCCTTCATCGGTCGTAGCGGTACCCACAACCTTCAGGCCTTGTTGGGCCAAAGTCAACGCAATAGCGGCACCAATGCCGCGCGAAGCACCCGTTACCAAGGCAACCTGGCCTTCAAACTTGTCATCCTGCATTATTTTGTCTCCTTATAGTCTGTAGCACCCGCTTTGGCAGCCTTCGCACGCCAATTCAAGCCGTCACCGATCACGCCAGAAAACCTTTGACATCAATAAGGGTCGCCGGGTCAAACAGGGCCATGCCACTCATTTCCGGGTCGATTCGTTTGACCAGGCCAGCCAGCACCTTGCCTGGGCCGCATTCGACCACCGAAGTCAGTCCACGCGCCTTGAGCGCCTGCACACACTCGACCCAACGCACTGGCCCAAAAGCCTGCCGGTACAAAGCGTCGCGAATGCGATCGGGTTCTACCTCAACGGCAACATCGATATTATTGATGAGCACAATTTGGGGCGGCAAGAACGCAACGGATTCAAGTTTTTCGCGCAGTTTTTCTGCAGCGGGTCGCATCAAACTGGAATGAAACGGAGCTGAGACGGGCAGCGGCAAAGCGCGCTTGGCGCCGTTGGCCTTCAACAATTCACAGGCCTGTTCCACGGCTGCCTTGCTACCGGCAATAACCGTTTGCAGCGGATCATTGAAATTGACCGCTTCCACCACTTCTATCGAGTTTGCACCAAACCCGGCGGTGATCTCATTGCAACCGGCAATAACTCGCGTAGCGTCCATACCCAGAATCGCCGCCATGGCGCCGGTTCCGACCGGGACGGCATCCTGCATTGCCTGGGCTCTAAAACGCACCAGTGGCGCCGCCTGCGACAGGGTCAGCACACCAGCGGCCACAAGCGCCGAGTACTCACCAAGAGAATGCCCCGCCACAGCAGTTGGCGTGACGCCCTGCTCAGCCAGCCATACCCGGTAACTTGCCACAGCGGCCACCAGCATCACCGGCTGGGTATTGGTGGTCAGCGCCAGAGCCTCTTTGGGCCCTTGCTTAATGAGCACCGCCACGTCTTCACCCAGCGCGTCAGATGCTTCGCGCAAAGTTTCAAGCACGACCGGGTGATCACCCCAGGCGTCGAGCATGCCAACAGACTGGGATCCTTGACCCGGGAAGACAAAAGCAAAAGGTTTCATGTTGTCTTTGTCCAATTTTGAGTTGAAATAAGGGGCTAAGCCCACGCTACTGGTGCTTGGCTCACAGGTTCAGCAGGACAGCACCCCAAGTAAAGCCGCCGCCCACACCTTCAAGCATCACCAATTCACCCGGCTTGATCGTGCCACTGCGCACAGCACCATCGAGCGCCAGCGGGATCGACGCAGCTGACGTATTGCCATGCTGGTCAACGGTGACGATCACTTTCTCCATCGGCAGTTTCAGCTTCCTGGCGGCGCTTTGCATGATGCGGATATTGGCCTGATGCGGAACCAGCCAGTCGACATCGGCAGCCACCTTGCCGGCCTTCGCCAGCACCTCGCGGGCGGCTTCATCAAGCACACCAACCGCCAGTTTGAACACCGCCTTGCCATCCATCTTCAGCAGAGGATCACCCAGCGTCTTGCCGCCCGACACATGACCCGGCACGCACAGAATGCCAACGTGCTTGCCATCAGCATGCAAATCGCTGGCCAGAATACCCGGCGTGTCAGAGGCTTCCAGCACGACGGCGCCAGCGCCATCACCAAACAGCACGCAGGTGGTTCGGTCCTTGAAATCAAGCAGGCGTGAAAACACCTCTGCGCCGATCACCAATGCCTTGGTCGCGGCGCCGGTCTTGATCAAGGCATCGGCAACGGTCAATGCATAGATGAAACCACTGCAGACGGCCTGAACGTCAAACGCCGCGCTGCCATGCGCCCCCAACTTGTTCTGCAATATGCAAGCAGTCGAGGGGAAAACCATGTCAGGCGTGGACGTGGCAACGATGATCAAGTCAATGTCCTGTGCCTGCAGATTGGCAGCCTGCAATGCCTGGCGCGCTGCCGCAAGACCCAGATCACTGCTGCAAACATCGGGGGCGGCGAAATGCCGCGCCCGAATACCGGTTCGCTCAACAATCCAGTCGTCAGAAGTCAGAACGCCATTGACAGCCAACTCGGCGGCCAGATCGGCGTTCGTCAAACGACGTGGCGGAAGATAACTGCCAGTACCGGTGATGCGTGAATAAAGGCTCATTGATCAGACAAGTGCGACGGCCTCGCTTGGCTCGGAGGATACAATACTAGCCAAAAGCGGCGCCGCATGCGCAATGCGGACCCGTACACGGTCCAGCAGATTATTCCGGGCGGCGTCATAGGCGCGCGCCAAGGCATATTCAAACGCCAGTTCATCGGCCGACCCATGACTCTTGAAAACCAGTCCGCGCAAACCCAGCAGTGCGCCACCGTTATAACGCCGGTGGTCCATTCGCTTTTTGAGCGCAGCAATCACGGGATAGGCAACAACAGCCGAAATCTTTGTGAAAATATTGCGTGAAAATTCGTTTTTCAGAAAATTCACAATCATGGTCGCCAGGCCTTCGCTGGCTTTCAGCGCCACGTTGCCAACAAACCCGTCGCAGACGACGATGTCGGCCGTCCCCTTGAAAATATCGTTGCCTTCGACATTGCCATAGAAGTTGAAATCTCCGGCGGCAGAAGCAGCCCGAAGCAACTCCCCCGCTTTCTTGATGACTTCGTTGCCCTTGATGGCTTCTTCACCAATGTTTAGCAAACCGACCGTGGGGTTGTCATTGCCACTCAAAACTGAAACCAGAGCCGAGCCCATCATGGCGAATTGCAGCAAATGCTCGGCCGAGCAATCCACATTGGCGCCCATGTCCAGCACCGTCGTGCCACCGCCTTTTGCATTGGGAATTTGACCTGCGATGGCAGGACGATCGATGCCATCCAGGGTTTTCAGCAGGTAACGGGAGATCGCCATCAATGCGGCGGTATTGCCGGCCGATACGGCGGCTTGAGCGGCGCCGTCCTTGACCTGCTGGATCGCCACGCGCATGGACGAATCCTTTTTGCGGCGCAGGGCAACTTCAAGCGGATCATCCATGCCGACCACTTCAGTCGCACTGATCGTCGCGGCGCGTGCATGGGAAAACCCGCTCAGGCTGTCTGAGAGCCCGACCAGCAACAGGCGTGCATCGGCGTGCCGATCCAGAAAATTACGGCAAGCCGGAAGCGTCACGGCCGGGCCGTGATCCCCGCCCATACAGTCAACAGCGATGGAAATCATGAGAGATTAGTGCCGCCAAGCGATGTGATCCGTCGCCAAGCGCATAAAAGACAAGGCCCGACGCTACAAATACGGTAGCTTCGGGCCTTGGCTAAATAAAGACTATCAGGCTTCAGACTTGGTCTTGAGCACTTTGCGACCACGGTAAAAGCCGGTCGGGCTGATGTGGTGGCGCAGGTGGGTTTCACCCGTGGTGGACTCTACTGCAATACCCGGCACGACCAGGGCATTGTGCGAACGGTGCATACCGCGCTTGGAAGGTGACTTTTTATTTTGTTGGACGGCCATGATCCGCTCCTAAACATGGGTGCTGCACTTCTCGCAACACCCCGGGTTGGTGAAAAACGCGGCAACAGAAACCCGCGCGAAGCCTTTGATTATAGAACAAGTCATCCGCTTAGTCAGACCTTCCCATTTTCAGCTTAGCCAAAACAGCAAAAGGCTGGCTTTTTTCCACCAAAGCGGCTTCGAAAGCCGGGTCCACCACAGCCAATTTGACCTCGATTGGGCAGGTTTCGTGGCGCGGAACCAATGGCAAGGCCATCAGCACCTCGTCTTCGATCAGTTCTCGAAGATCGAAGGTCGGACTTACAACCAGCACATCTTCCTCTGCCTCGGCATCCTGCGCTGCGGCCGCCTCCTCGCTGTCGCAAAATCGGAATGCCTGCTTGATGGCCACCGCGATGTCAACCGGCCCCAGGCAGCGCTGACAGGTCAGTGGCAAACAGGTGTCTACCGTCAGATGCAACCAGACTTGCTCAGCGCCCGCTTCATCAATTTGAAGCTCCCCCCGCGCCGACCATCGCAGCGTGTTCTCGGCGCCCAAACCCTGCGTTTCCCGTGTCAACCGCTCATATTTGGACAGCGGTTCCTGTCCGGTCATGGTTCGGGCGGCGTGTGCGAATGCCTTGACATCCAGATGGGTCGGAAGAGTCTCTTGTTTCATGCCCGCAGTGTAAGAGAATGACGCTATGTCTTCATCTATTACCCGAAAACTCATCCTGGGCTCGACTTCGCCCTACCGCCGCGAACTACTCGGACGACTGCGCATTCCCTTTGAAGTTGCAGCCCCTGATGTCGACGAAACACCGCAGGCGTCCGAAACACCCCGGCAACTCGCCTGCCGCCTGGCAATGGCGAAGGCACGCGCCGTAGCGGCCCAATTTCCAGCCTGCGTTGTAATTGGCTCAGACCAGGTGGCCGACCTGGACGGCCAAACCTTGGGCAAGCCCGGCAACCACGCCCGCGCAACGACCCAACTGCAGCAAATGCGCGGCAAGACCGTGATCTTTCAAACAGCGGTTGCCGTGGTCTGCCTTGAAACCGGTTTCGCGCAAATGGACCTGGCGCAGGTCAAGGTCCTGTTTCGTGATCTGAGCGACGCCGAAATTGAGACCTACCTGCAAGCCGAGACCCCTTATGACTGCGCAGGCAGTGCCAAGAGCGAGGGACTCGGCATCGCCTTGCTGGAATCCATCGAAAACGACGACCCGACCGCCCTGGTCGGCCTGCCACTGATCCGCACCTGCAGGATGATCCAGGCCGCAGGGGTCAAGTTGCTATGACAACAGGTACGACTACAAAGCCAGCGACTGCCACAAAGGGCCGTCTTTATCTGGTTCCAGCCCCGCTGGATTTCGGCTGCACGCCACAACCTGACCTGCAAAACAGCATGCCAATGGGCACCTTGACGGTGGCAGCGCGCCTGCCGTGCTGGATCTGCGAGAACGCGAAATCAACACGCGCCTACCTGCAGCGGGTCGATAAGGTGGTTCCGCTGCAGCGTGCAATTCAGACCTTGCAGATTCAGGAACTGCCGCGCGAAGTGCACAAGAAAGGTGATCACCAGGGCAACTTCGATGCGCGTCACCTGCTGGCACCGGCGCTGGCCGGGAACGACGTCGGCCTGGTCAGCGAAGCCGGAATGCCCGCAGTGGCCGACCCCGGCTCATCCGTGGTACGCGCCGCCCATGAACTGGGAATCGAAGTCCTGCCGCTGACGGGACCGGTATCGCTCTTGCTGGCGCTGGCTGCCAGCGGCCTCAATGGTCAGAATTTTGCGTTTGTCGGCTACCTGCCGCAGGATGGAACAGAACGGATTGCGCGCATCCGTGAGCTGGAATCACTGGCCCTGAAAACCGGTCAGACCCAACTCTTCATCGAAACACCCTACCGCAACGCCGCCATGCTACAGGCTCTGCTGCAGACCCTGCAGCACAACACACGGCTTGCCATTTCCAGCGGACTGACGCTGGAGCGCGGCGCATGCCTCAGCGACAGCGCAAAAAACTGGCGCCAGAAGGCGTCGCCGCTGGACAACTCCACGCCGGCGGTGTTCGCCTTGGGACGCTAGGACCCGTTAACGCAGGGTGGCTGCCGAACGCAAGGCGCGCACCGATCCTTCGCCAATGGCAGCGCCAAAACGTTTCGCCAAACGCTCGGCCACATTCTCACGGCGCGTGTAATCGACGATTTCTTCCGCCTTCACCACCTCGCGCGCCACAAAGTCGAGGCTGCCCAACTGATCCGCCAGTCCGAGTTCGATCGCCTGCTGACCGCTCCAGAACAGGCCGCTGAAGGTCTCGGGCGTTTCTTTCAAGCGGTTACCGCGGCCCGCCTTGACCACGGCGATGAACTGCCGGTGAATCTGGTCCAGCATGGTCTGGGCAAAGGCGCGCTGCCTCTCGGTCTGTGGACTGAACGGGTCCAGAAATCCCTTGTTCTCGCCCGCGGTCATGAGGCGACGCTCGACACCGAGCTTGTCCATCAGACCGGTAAAACCAAAACCATCCATCAGCACGCCGATGCTGCCCACGATGCTGGCCTTGTCGACAAAAATCTTGTCGGCTGCCACCGCGATGTAGTAAGCCGCCGAGGCACAGGACTCCTCGACCACCGCATAAATGGGCTTCTTGTGCTTGAGCTTGAGCCGCAGGATCTCATCGTTGATGATTCCGGCATGCACCGGGCTACCCCCCGGCGAATTGATCAGCAGAACCACCGCCCGCGCACCCTCGTCTTCAAATCCCGCACGCAAGGCGGCCACAACGTCATCGGCGTTGGCTTCAGCTCCGGCGCCAATTTCTCCCTTGATCTCGACCACCGCCGTATGCGGCGCCGCAACATCCTTGGCCGGACCACTGCGGTCCATCACACCCCAGACCACGAGGATAAAAATAATCAGCCAGCTAAATCGAAAGAAATTACGCCAGCGCCGCGCCAGCCTTTGCTCCTGCAGCGAGGCAAAGGCCAGTTTCTCCAGAGTCGCGCGCTCCCAACTGCGGTCGTCCCGGGACTCCCCGTTGCCCGTTGCGCCGGCCGAGCCGCCCTCAACGGCAGATCCATGACGCTTGATCGCATCAGATTCCGGGCTGGCGGGCGGCGTTGTCGGCAAATCGGGTTCGTTCATTTCAAGGCTCGGGAAGGTTCAGATTGGCGCCAGTATGCCAGTGCACGAGGCCATTGCGCTCGGACACCTCTATCTTGATCAAGCCGCCACGACACGGCCCGCCGCGGCAGGCGCCCGTCTGCGGCTGGTATAGGGCGCCGTGGGTGGCACAAATCAGGTATTCCCCGGACATATCAAAAAAACGGTTCGGCACGAAATCCATTTCCATCGGCACATGGGCACAGCGGTTCAGGTAGGCGTACACGCGCCCTTCATAACGGATGGCGAAGGCGCGACAGTTGCGCGAACCATAGCGCACATCAAAGGACACGGCTTCAGCGCTGTTGACCAGATCAGCTGAATTGCACAGGAAGATGCCTGCTGTCATGACGCAACCCTCCGCTCAGGCATTGGCCACAAGCCAGTCGTGCAATTCGCGCACGGAGTGCGCCACAAACCGGGGTTTCAGCGCATGAAAAGCATCGGGCTCATGGGCACCGTAGCTGACACCCACACTGTGGCAGCCTGCGTTAAGGGCCATCTGCAGGTCATGCGTGGTGTCGCCAATCATCAGCATGCGCTCAGGCTTGACGCCAAACTCGCTCATCAGTTCCTGCAACATGCGCGGATGCGGCTTGCCCGCCGTTTCATCCGCCGTGCGCGAGGCATCGAACATGCCAACCAGTTCCACCGCCTGCAGCACATCGTCCAGCCCCTGGCGGGTCTTGCCCGTGGCCACCGTCAGCCAGTGGTGTCGGGATTTCAAGTCTGCCAGCATTGGCAACACGCCTTCAAACAGGCTGATGTCATGCTTGCGCGCAATGTAATGGTGGCGGTAACGGGCGCCGAGTTCGGGGTAGCGCTCAACCGGGACATCGGGCGCAGCATGGGCCAGAGCCTGCATCAGGCCCAAGCCAATAACGTAGGCCGCGTCGCGGTCGCTGGGCACCGCGCCACCGACGTCGCGCACAGCCTCCTGAATGCAGCGCGTAATGAGCGCAGTGGAATCGAACAGTGTTCCATCCCAGTCGAAAGCGATCAGGTCAAATTGACGGGAGCCAGAGGCATCAGGGTGCGTAGGGTGCAGCATGGGTAATAAAGGTTTCAAGTTCAGGGGGGAGTTGGGCCAGCAGTTCGACGCGTTCACCGCTGGCAGGATGGTTGAATTGCAGGCGCCATGCATGCAGGAACATCCGCTTCAGGCCTGGCAGCGCAGCAGGCCGCTGCAAGGCCTTGTTCAATTCAAAATCACCGTACTTGTCATCGCCCAGGATCGGATGGCCTTCGCTGGCGACATGAACACGGATCTGGTGCGTGCGCCCGGTTTTCAGGGTGACTTCAAGCAGGCTCAGCGCCACGGGATTGTCCTTGGCCGGCGTCAGCGTGCACTGAAGTCGCTGTGCCACCTTGACCAGGGTGACCGATGGCATGCCATCCGGATCATCCTTGGCGACCACCTTGACGCGCCGCTCACCATCGGGCAACAGGTACTTGTGCAAGGGCTTGTCGAGCACCTTCTTGTTCGCAGGCCAGCGCCCGGCCACCAGCGCCAGATAAGTCTTGCCGGTTTCGCGCTCACGGAACTGGTCCTGCAGGTGTTTCAAAGCGCTGCGCTTCTTGGCGATCAGCAAAATACCGCTGGTATCGCGGTCCAGCCGGTGCACCAGTTCCAGAAACCGGGCCTGCGGGCGCGCCATGCGCAACTGCTCGATCACGCCAAAACTGACGCCGGAGCCACCATGAACGGCGACGCCGGCCGGCTTGTCGATGGCCAACAGGTGCTCGTCTTCCAGCAGCACAACAAACTCACGCGCCGGCGCGCCACGCGCTACCTGATCCGCCATGGCCTGCGTCTTTTCAGCCGCGCGCTCGGAAACGCGCAGCGGCGGCAGACGCACCAGGTCACCGGCTGCGACCCGGGTATCGGCCGCGGCACGGCCCTTGTTGACCCGCACCTCACCACTGCGGATGATGCGGTAAACGTGGGTTTTGGGCACGCCCTTGAGCTGGCGCAGCAGGAAATTATCCAGGCGTTGGCCCGCATCCTCTTCGTCCACGCGGACTGTTTTTACCTGGGGCAGGTGCGGATCGAGATTGACCCCTATAATGTGTTTCACTAGCGATGCGCTGTAAGTGGTTGATTTAACTGACAGTTAAATCTTGGTTAGGTGGAGTTTAGTTCACCCACCATCACCAGCCCCACTAGTAAGTCGATACCGCCGTTTGTCAACGCACGCAGACCTCCAGCCAGTTGCTTGGGGTGGCCTGCAAAACCAACGGTCAAAGCGACGCATTGAAACACTGAAATGGAATACCCCAAGTTCACAGACAGCCAGTCTGTGAACGGAATGAAGCAAGATGTTTGTGTTGATGAGTCTGATTGTCAATTGCCTGCGGTGCGTTTTCGCCCCGTTGCTTGGCATTGATCGGCCATCCGTGCCCATTACAAGGGCACAACCCGCTGTTTATAAGATAGCACCTCCACAGCCAAACCTCCTCGCTCCCCTCCACGCGCCTACACCGAGACTTATCGTTTAAGTCCTGGTTCTCCGGCAATTCCTCCTCACTTCAAAGCGTCAGTTCCGGTATCAGTAGCTCGTCATGAGCTGATGTGTTATTTGAATTGAAGGAACGCTACCCATGAAACGGATGCTGATCAACGCCACGCAGGCTGAAGAACGCCGCCTGGCCATCGTCGACGGACAAAAGCTCCTCGACTACGAAATTGAAATTGAAGGGCGCGAGCAGCGCAAGGGCAACATCTACAAGGCCGTCGTCACGCGCGTCGAGCCATCGCTGGAAGCCTGCTTTGTCGACTACGGCGAAGACCGCCACGGCTTTCTGCCGTTCAAGGAAATCTCCAAACAGTACTTCCAGCAGGGTGTGTCGGTCAGCCAGGCCCGCATCCAGGACGCCATCCGTGAAGGCCAGGAACTGCTGGTCCAGGTTGAAAAGGAAGAGCGCGGCAACAAGGGCGCGGCCCTGACCACCTTTGTCTCGCTGGCCGGCCGCTACGTCGTGCTGATGCCCAACAACCCGCGTGGTGGTGGCGTCTCGCGCCGCATTGAAGGCGAAGACCGCGCCGAGCTCAAGGAAGCGCTCGACCAGCTCGAATACCCCAACGGCATGAGCATCATTGCCCGCACCGCCGGCATCGGCCGCGCCGCGCCGGAACTGCAATGGGACCTGAACTACCTGCTCAAACTCTGGACCGCCATTGACGGCGCTTCCAAGGGTGCCAAGGGCGCGTTCCTGATTTACCAGGAATCAAGCCTGGTGATCCGCGCCATCCGCGACTACTTCAACAACGACATCGGCGACATCCTGATCGACACCGACGACGTCTACGAACAAGCCCAGCAGTTCATGGCCCACGTCATGCCCGAGCACGCCGCGCGCGTCAAGCGCTACCGTGACGACGCGCCGCTGTTCAGCCGCTTCCAGATCGAACACCAGATCGAATCGGCCTACGCCCGCACCGTGCAATTGCCCAGCGGCGGCGCGATCGTGATCGACCACACCGAAGCCCTGGTCTCGGTGGACGTCAACTCGGCGCGCGCCATCAAGGGCGGCGACATCGAAGAAACCGCCACCCGCACCAACCTGGAAGCCGCTGACGAAGTGGCGCGCCAGATGCGCCTGCGCGATCTGGGTGGCCTGATCGTGATCGACTTTATCGACATGGAAGAAAGCCGCAACCGCCGCGACGTCGAAAACCGCCTGCGCGACGCGCTGCGACAAGACCGCGCGCGCGTCCAGTTCGGCACCATCAGCAAGTTCGGCCTGATGGAAATGAGCCGCCAGCGCCTGCGCCCGGCCCTCTCCGAAGGTGCTTCCATCCCGTGCCCGCGTTGCGGTGGCTCCGGCCACATCCGTGACACCGAATCAAGCGCGCTGCAGATCCTGCGCATCATCCAGGAAGAGTCACTCAAGGACAACACAGCGTCGGTGCTGTGCCAGGTTCCGGTCGAAGTCGCATCCTTCCTTCTCAACGAAAAGCGCGCCGAGATCGCCAAGATCGAAATCAAGCAGCGCATCAACGTGCTGATGGTTCCGAACAAGACACTGGAAACGCCGAACTACAAGTTGGAGCGTCTCAAGCACGACGACCCGCGCCTGGACAACGTCGAGCCCAGCTACAAGATGGCCGAAGAGGCGGAAGACGCGGTCGCCGTGACCCGCCGCTCGCAGGAGCCCACCAACAAGCAGACCCCGATCATCAAGGGTGTGCTGCCGGATGCACCGGCACCGGTCGCCGTGCCGAAACCCGAAGCACCCAAGCCGGCAGCGGCGCCAGCGCACGCCCATGCCAAATCAGCCCATGCCGCACCGGCACCGGCAGAAAAAGGTTTCTTCGGCTGGTTGAAACAGTTGTTTGCGCCAGCACCCGCAGCCGCACCGGCCACCAAGCCCCGCGAGGACGCCGGCAAGGACGAGAAGCGTGACGGCCGCCCGAACCGTGACGGCTCACGCCGTGGCGAACCGCGCGGTGACGGTCGCCCGGAAGCACGTCCTGAAGGTCGCGGCGACGGCCGTGGCGGTCGTGGCGAAGGTCGCAGCCGTGGTGGCCGAGGTGGCCGTGGCGAGCGCGCTGGCCAGGGTTCACGCGAACGTTTCGACGCCGACGGCAAACCGCTGGCACCGGAGCTTGGCGCCAATGGCGCGCGCCCGACACCAGACATGGCGGGGCAGGAAGGCCAACGTAGCGAACCACGTGGCGACCGTCCGCCGCGTACCGAACGCAACAACCGCGGTGAACGCGGACGTGGCGAGCGCAACGAGCAGGGCGAACGCCCTGCGCCTTCTGAACGCGGAGAAGCGCGCACCGATGGTCGCGGCGAACGCCGCCCGGATCGCAATCGCCGTCCTGACGAAGGCACACGCCCCGAGTCGGACAGCCAGGCCAGCCTGCCGCTCGACGGCATGACCGCACCGGCGACGGAATCCACTGGCGGCGCTGAGCGCGACGCCAATGGCGCTGATTCGTCGACACCCCGCGCTGAAGGTTCACAGCCGCGCGAGCGCCGCCCGCGGGGTCGCGACCGTGACCGCGCGCCCCGAGGCGAGCGCCCTGAACGCAGCGAGTCCGGCGAGCGTCCGGAACGGCTGGACGTCCAGGAACAACCGGTAGCGGAACAAGACGCAGAGGAACCACGCAAGTCCTACTTTGCAGCGCCCGTTGATGCAGCACCAGCGCCGGTGCGCCAGGTCGAAGCCGTGACCGAAGTCCAGACTGCGGTCGTCGAGGCCGCTGTCGCGACAGCAGCACCGCAAGCGCCTGCTGCCCCACTGGTGGCGCCGGCGCCAGCCGTTGCACCCGTGGCCGCTGCAGCAACTCCTGCCAGCACGGCCATGCCCGCATTGCAGCCGTTTGTCCTGCCACTGACCGAACTGGCCGAAGTAGCCCAGGGCTCGGGACTGGTTTGGGTCAACTCGGACGCAGCGAAGATTGCCGCCGTTCAGGCAGCCATCGCCGCAGAACCCAAACCAATCCGGGTCCCGCGCGAGCGGCCAGCACCCGTGCAGGTTGATACCGGTCCGCTGATTCTGGTTGAGACCAAGCGCGACCTGGGCAATATGACCCTGCCTTTCGAGGCGAATCCATAAACCGGGCAAGCCGGTGTCCCGAATCGGGATTATTGAAAAAGGGCACTTCGGTGCCCTTTTTTTCGTCCGACTCACGCCAGCGATCAAACCCGTCCGGGGGATGGTCGCAAGGCCTGAAATCAGCCAGAATTAGACCCATCGCGCTGTTCGTTTATCAGCCGTCCTCAGGAGTCTGCATGGAGAAACTGGATCTCAAGAAAGACTTGAAGCACTTGTACCAAGCCTCAGCCAAAGATGTGGTCGAGCTTGATGTACCGGCCATGAACTACCTGATGGTCGACGGTGTGGGCGACCCCAATGCCGTGCCGGCCTACGCCGACGCCGTCGAGACCCTGTTCATGGTTTCCTATGCCATCAAATTCATGATCAAAAAAAGCGCATTGGCCATTGACTATGGCGTCATGCCGCTCGAAGGTCTGTGGTGGGCTGACGATATGTCGAAATTTTCCACTAGCGACAAGTCTGGATGGAAGTGGACAGCAATGATCATGCAACCGGCGTTTGTCACGCCAGAAATCATTGCGCAAGCGATAGACGATGTGAAAGCAAAGAAAAGCCCGCGCGCCATTGCCAAAATCCGCCTGGCGTCCTTTACGGAAGGACGCTGCGCGCAGATCATGCACATTGGACCATTCTCGGAAGAAGGCCCGGCCATCGCGAAAGTGCACCAGTTCATTGCGACCCGAGGGCGGCTAAGCGGAAAGCACCACGAAATTTACCTCAGCGACATCCGCAAAGCCGACCCATCAAAGTGGAAAACCATCATTCGCCAGCCCCTGCAATGATGGCTGTGCCGGCAGCGCCTCAGACCGTCGCAGCAGACTTCCAGGCTTGTGTCGCGCCAGCGGCGTCGCCGCGTTGCTCGGCCAGTTCGGCCAGCGCGGTCCAGGCACTTCGCTCAAGCGTGGCGTCCTGCAGGCGCGGCAAGGCCTGCTTGAGCAACTGCTGTGCCTTGCCCCACAACTGCAGGCGCAGGCAGGTGATGCCAGCCAGATATTGCAGGACCGCATCGGCCGGGTTGGCCATCTGAGCCTGCTCGATACGGGTCAACCACTGTGCGTCGGGTGTCCCGGCCGCCAGGGCAAAGCCGCTCTCCAGCGCCTGCGTCATGGCCACGCGCTGGGCATCGGTCAAGGTGTCGGTGCGCGACACCATGCGGTCCCAGATCGGCAACAGCCAGTTGAGCGCAGTCGCAACATCGCCACCGACTTCGAGCATGCGTCGGCATGCAGCAATTGCCACTTCAGGTCTTGAGCGCTCGACCTCGTCGAGTTGACGCCAGACCGTTTGCATCTGGTCCGGGTCGTACGCCGTTGCCACGTATTCGAGCGCCAGACCGCGCACGATACCCACTGCGGCAACCTCGGAAAAAGCACGATGTTTGGCCAGCAGGCGCGCCGTCTCCAGTGCCAGGCGCGTCTCGCGCGCCATGCGCGCTGCCTTCAGGCGCAGGCGCAAGGCCAGCGTTCGCCGCGCCGCGCCCTGCGGCAATTCATCAAGCCATTGCAGGGCTGCCGGGGCGTCGCGGTCTTCCACCGCCCAACGCGCCGCCCGCAGTTGCACGCCTTCACGGGTTTCCTGTGCGTCGCGTCGTGAGGCCTGCTCCAGCGCCTGGCGGAAATGCATCTCGCGTGCAGCCTTGTCCTGCAGAACCTGGGCGCTTTCGGCAGCCAGTAGATGTGAAAGGGCGCGCAGTCGCGCGGAATAGGCCAGCGTTTCACCGTTGTGCGCCATGGCGCTTTCGCGCGCCAGCACGGCCTCGGCCGCCTTCTTGGCACGGATAAAGCGCCCCGCCACCAAGTGTGAAAGAGCGTCGAGCAAGGCGGTGTGCAGGGCCCGTTCATGGTGCTGCAGACGCCAGCGTTGCGCCTGTACGGGGATGGCAAACAGAGCCGCCAGCGCACGCAGCGCGACGTGCAGAATGAAAAACAGCAGCCCGAGCAACAAAAGGACCAGATTGAGCGACACATCAACCCGATACGGCGGCCAGAACAACGTGATCGTGCCCTGGTTGTTGCCGGCAAACAGCGCGATGGCAACCGCCATGCCAAACAATGCCAGGAACCACAGGGCTGCGCGCATACCTACCTGCCGGCGGCGGCCGTGGTCAGCGCCGCCAGAGTGTCGTCAACGCGCGGCAACTGCAGCGTCTTCATCTGCGCCTGCACCTGTTGCAGCAGAGCCGCGGCAGTCTGCGTCTTGCGCGAGCTGGCGTCAAAGTATTTGTTGAGCGTGAGCGTGGCTGCTGCCAGGTCAGCGCGTGCGGAATCCAGCTGACGCGCCAACAGGCCAAGCCGCGCGTTGAGCAATTTAAGCTTGAAGTTTTCACGCAGGAAGAAGGACTGCTCAGGCGACACCAGCGCTGCTTCGGGCTGCTCGATGCGGCTCACGCGCAGCAGAATGCGGGTCTCATCGCGCAGCACCTGCAAAACACGTTGCCACCAGAGCACCTTGACCTCGGGCAGCGCACGCTGGCCCGAAGCCGTGCCACCGACCGTCAGCACGGCATTGGCCAGTATCAGTTCGTCCGCCAGATGCACCAGTTCATCGATTTTGACCAGAAGACCCGGCGTATCGCTGACCGCGGC
Organism: uncultured beta proteobacterium; assembly: GCA_903876735.1. GTDB lineage: Bacteria > Pseudomonadota > Gammaproteobacteria > Burkholderiales > Burkholderiaceae_C > Rhodoferax. Next base: position 53,435 of record CAIRAW010000002.1, read on the forward strand.
CGACTTGATGCGGTCGATGTCGCGTGCAATCGCCCTTTGCAGAGGCGTCAGACGCGGCTGGGCGGCGCGCACCACACGCTGATCGGCACTCTTGAGCGCGGCCAGAAGCGGCTCGACACTGCCAGTGAGCTGCGCCTGCTGCTGCGCCAGGCGGATCGCCGATTCAATATCGACCACCATATTTTCATCGCGTGAGCGCGACAGGCTTTGCATCAATTCTTCAAGCTGCGTGCGTTGCAATGAGACCTCGCTCAAGCGCGCATCGAATACCGCCACACGGGCTGCAGCCTCGCGCGCCAGTTCCTGCGCCTGCTTGGCAACAGCCCGCGCCTCCAGCGACTGCGCGCCGGCGTCGGCGCTCTGGCGTGCCAGTTGCTCCTGAATCGAGGACAGCTTCTGCCAGAGCAAGGCGCTGGCCAGCAGCGCCAGCAATGCCACCACGGCCACGCTGATCAGAAACCAGCGTGGCAGGCTCTGTGAGGCTCCCGGCGTTGATTCCGCTTCTGCCGCGGACGCTGGGGCCCCGGTGGGGACTGGCAGTTCGGCTTGAGGCGGGGAGTTCATGGGTCTATTTTAAAGTTTTAAAGTGCTGCTTGAGCACCGCATCCACATCCGCCAGCGTCGGGCGCGACTCGAAAACAACAGCAAAACCTGCTTGCCTGGCGGCCTCGGCGATGCGCGGATGGGTCGCCAGCGCGCGCGCGCCAGCCCAGTCCTGCCCGGGCAGCGAAGCGGCCAGGTTGGCTACGGCCTGCGCGCTACTGAAGAGCCAGACCGAGCCGTCACGGGCCGCCTGGCGCGCCAACTCGCGTTCTGCCGCGCCGAACTCCGGCGCCCGCCGCTCGTAGGCCGCGACAAAATCAGCCTTTCCACCCGCAGCCGCCACCTGGCGGGCGAACCAATCGCGCCCGCTGCCTTGCCCGTCCGCCGCAGCCTGCGTGGCATCAGCTCCGCGCACGATCAGCACGCGCGCACCGGCCTGAACCTGTGACGCAACCTGCTGCCACAGGGCTTCGGAATCAAACTGGCCGGCATCGGCCGCCGGGGCATCGAGCCGCTCAGGCGCAACGCCGGCACGCAGCAAAGCGCGCGCCGTCCCCGGGCCGGTCGCCCAAGCCCTGGTTTTTACATTGGCCAAGGAGGCAAAGGCAGCCGGGTTCGCCCCCGGTGCATCAAAAAAATGCGTCGCCGCATTGCCGCTAACAAACATGAGTGCCAGGTAGCTGTCGATTTGTTGCCAGGCACGCTTCAGTTCGGCCTGCTGCGCGGTCGCTCTGATTTCAATCAGGGGCAGGCACTGCGCATCAACGCCCAAGGCCGACAAATCGCGCACCCACCGCAGCGCCTCGCGCTCGGGGCGGGTGACGATGACACGCGTCATCAGGCCGTGCCTTGCGACTCGCCGTGAACCGGAACCGACCCGCCTTTGGCCGCCACACCGGCACGCAGGTCGGCAGCCACGCGCGTGCCCAGCGCGGTGGCGCCGGTCAGATCGGTGACCGCAGCCGTGGCGCGCACGCAAACCAGTTCCAGCACACCTTCGGGGTCGCCCCAGGCGGCGTCGATGGTCAGCGAGTCGCCGTCCAGGGTAGCGAAAGCGGCCAGCGGCATCGAACAGCTGCCGCCCATGGCCCGGCTCACAGCCCGCTCGGCCGCCACCGCCAGCCAGGTACGCTGGTGCGCCAGCGGTGCCAGCGCTGCGATCACATCACCACGCTCGGCACGCACCTCAATGCCCAAGGCGCCCTGACCAGCGGACGGCAGCATCTCAGCGGGTTCGAAAGTACCGCGAATGCGCTCGCTCAAACCCAGTCGCTTGAGACCAGCCGCTGCCAACACAATGGCGTCGTACTGCCCTTCGTCGAGCTTGCGCAAACGCGTATCGAGATTGCCGCGCAGTGGCTCAATTTTCAGGTCCGGTCGCACGGCGCGCAGCAGCGCAACGCGGCGCAGGCTGGAGGTGCCGACCACCGCGCCCTGCGGCAGCGCCGCCAGGCTGGCGTAGCGATTGGAGACAAAGGCGTCACGCGGGTCTTCGCGTTCCATCACGCAGGCCAGACAAAAACCCTCGGGCAGTTCCATCGGCACATCCTTGAGCGAATGCACGGCCAGATCGGCCCGACCCTCGTCCAGCGCCACTTCGAGCTCTTTGACGAACAGGCCCTTGCCGCCAACCTTGCTCAGCGTTCGGTCCAGAATCTGGTCGCCCAGGGTGGTCATGCCCAGCAGGCTGACCTGGTGCCCCAGTTGCTCAAGCAGGGCTTTGACATGCTGGGCCTGCCACATGGCAAGGCGGCTCTCTCGTGTTGCTATCGTCAGGTTGCTCATATGCGGTGGCTTTTGGTTGTAACTCGTTGGTAATCAAGGGTGAACATGGGATGCTAGCATGGCACGGATCAGAAATCCTCTATCCGAGCCCCGCCAAACGCCATGACCAAGCTTCCGAAATCCGGGCCAGCCAAACGCGCAGCCAACACCGAACGCCCCCTGGTCGAGGACATCCGGCTGCTGGGCCGGATCCTGGGCGACGTCATCCGCGAGCAGGAGGGTGTAACCGCATTCGAACTGATCGAACAGATTCGCATGCTGTCTGTGGCTTTTCGCCGCGACGCCGATACGGCCGCCGACAAGACACTCAAGAAGCTGCTCAAGACTTTGAGCAGCGACCAGACCGTCAGCGTGATCCGGGCCTTCACCTATTTCAGCCATCTGGCCAATCTCGCAGAAGACCGGCACCACATCCGCCGCCGCGCCTTCCATGAACGCGCTGGCAAAAGCCAGGAAGGCAGCATCGAAATGGCGCTGGAACGCCTGCGCCACGCCGGCATCTCGGCGAAAACCATTGCCGACACGCTGGCCACCAGCTTTGTCTCGCCGGTGCTGACAGCGCACCCGACTGAAGTTCAGCGCAAAAGCATTCTGGACGCCGAACGCGCCATCGCCCAATTGCTGGGTGAACGTGACGACATCCGGCTGCGCTCGGTCGCCGCGCAGGTCGGCAAGGACGCACTGGGTGCCCGCGAACTCTCCCGTAACGAGCAGCAGATGCGTGCCCGCGTGATCCAGCTCTGGCAAACCCGCTTGCTGCGCTTTAGCAAGCTGACAGTCGCCGACGAGGTTGAAAACGCCCTGAGCTATTACGAAACCACCTTTCTGCAGGAAATCCCCAAGATTTACGCCACACTGGAAAGCGAACTCGGCCAGCACCCTGTGCACAGTTTTCTGCGCATGGGCCAATGGATCGGCGGCGACCGCGACGGCAATCCGAATGTGAACGCACAAACCCTGGTCCAGGCCCTGCGGCGCCAGGCCGATGTGGCGCTGCGCCACTACCTGACCGAGGTCCACTACCTGGGCAGCGAACTCTCGATCTCGGGCATGCTGGCAGGTTGCCTGCCGGCCATGCAGGCACTTGCCGACAGATCACCCGACCGCAACGAGCACCGCAGGGACGAACCTTATCGACGCGCCCTGATCGGCGTCTATGCCCGGCTCGCCGCCGCCCTGCACGACCTGACCGGAGGTGACGCCTCACGCCACGCCGTGCCACCGCAAAACGCCTACCCCGATGCCCAGACCTTTCTGGCCGACCTGCAGACCATCGAGGCCTCCTTGCAGGGCGAGCATGGCAGCGCCCTGGCGGCACAGCGCCTGCACCCGCTGATCCGCGCGGTGCAAGTATTTGGCTTCCATCTGGCCACGGTCGATCTGCGCCAGAGCTCGGACCAGCACGAGGCGGTGCTGGCCGAACTGCTGGCGGTTGCACGAATGGAGCCAGCCTATGCCAGTCTGGACGAAATGGCCAAGCGCAGCCTGCTCATGCGCCTGCTCAACGACGCGCGGCCGCTGCGCGTGCTGGGCACCGTGTATTCAGACAAGACGCGCAGCGAGATTGAAATTTTCGAAACAGCCAAAGTCATGCGCGAGCGCTTTGGCGCGCAGGCAATCCGCCACTACATCATCAGCCACACCGAGACCGTGAGCGACCTGCTCGAAGTGCTGTTGCTGCAAAAAGAAGTCGGCCTGCTGCGCGGTACGCTCGACGACCCGGCCACCCTGTGCGACCTGATCGTGGTGCCGCTGTTCGAAACCATCGAAGACCTGCGCAACGCGGCGCCCATCATGCGTGAGTTCTACGCCCTGAGCGGCATCAAAACCCTGGTGCAGCGCAGCGGCGCCGAGCAGGACATCATGCTGGGCTACTCCGACAGCAACAAGGACGGCGGCATCTTCACCAGCAACTGGGAGCTCTACCGCGCCGAGATCGCGCTGGTGGCATTGTTCGATGAACTTAACTTACCCAAAGCGAATGCCGCCGCGCCGGGCCGCCCCAAGCAAGGCACGGCCCCCTCGGGGGGCAGCGCAGCACATGAAATGGCAAGCGTGGAGGCCGGCAGTATCAGGCTCAGAATGTTCCACGGCCGCGGCGGCACCGTGGGCCGTGGTGGTGGCCCGAGCTACCAGGCGATTCTGGCGCAGCCACCGGGCACGGTACGCGGTCAGATCCGCCTGACCGAACAGGGCGAGGTGATCGGATCCAAGTACGCCAACCCCGAAATCGGCCGGCGCAACCTGGAAACCCTGGTCGCCGCCACGCTCGAAGCCACGCTGCTGCAACCAACCCAATCGGCCAGCACGCCCTTTCTGCAAGCGGCGACCGAGCTGTCGCAACTGAGCATGACGGCCTACCGCAAGCTGGTTTACGAAACACCAGGCTTCACCGAATACTTCTTCGACTCGACCCCGATCCGCGAAATCGCCGAACTCAACATCGGCTCGCGCCCGGCTTCACGCAAAGCTTCACAAAAGATAGAGGACCTGCGCGCAATACCCTGGGGCTTCAGCTGGGGCCAGTGCCGCCTGACGCTGCCAGGCTGGTACGGCTTCGGCTCGGCGGTCGAACTGTTCCTGCAGCAGGACAGCGCCAAGGCGCAGCAAAAGCGCCTGGCGTTGCTGCAACAGATGTACCGGCAATGGCCCTTCTTCAGAACCCTGTTGTCCAACATCGACATGGTCATGGCCAAAGGTGATCTGGCACTGGCGTCGCGCTACGCCGAACTGGTAACGGATGCGCGTCTGCGCAAGAAAATCTTCAGCGCCATCGAGCTCGAATGGCACAGCACCGCCAGGGCCTTGGGCCAGATCACCGGCGATGCGCAGCGTCTGGCCAACAACGTGGCCCTGCAGCGCTCGATCCGGCACCGTTTTCCCTACATCGACCCGCTGCACCACCTGCAGGTCGAACTGATTCGCCGCTACCGCAATGGCCAGACCGATGAACGTCTTCAGCGCGGCATCCACATCTCGATCAACGGCATCGCCGCCGGGCTCAGGAATACCGGCTAGGCCATTGACCAATACGAGCGAACAGTTCTAGTTTTGTCATTGCGGGCTTGACCCGCAATCCATGGATCACGTGGCACTGGATCCCGGGTCGAGCCCGGGATGACAGCACGGGACTGGTCATTGCCTAGCCCACCAGCAACTCGCGCACTGCCGCCAGTTGCCGGCGTGACACCGGCAACCACTCCTCGAGTCCGATCAGACGCACGGCCCAGCCTTCACCTTCAAGCGCATCGTCCTGACGCTCCAGCGCGCGCACAGCACGCCGCGCCACCAGCGCGTTTCGGTGGATGCGGATGAAGTGCGCGGGGTATCTGGCTTCCAGTTCGCTCAGCGAGCCCTCCAGAATGAAGCTCCGGGCCTGCGTGCGCAGCGTGAGGTACTTGAGTTCGGCCTTGAGATACAAAACCTCGGCCAACGGCACGCGCTCGGTGCGGCCGCGCTCCTGCACGATCAGCACGTCCTGCGCCAGTTCGGTCGGCACTGCGCGTTCTGCCTGCAACAACTTCTGCACTTTCTGCAGCGCCGCCTGCAGCCGCTCCAGGCGCACCGGCTTGGTCAGGTAATCGGCCGCCGCCAGTTCAAAAGCCTGCAAGGCGTGTTCGGCATGGGCCGTGACGAACACCACCGCGGGTGGCGCCGCCAGTGTGCGCAAGGTCTGCGCCAGGGACAGGCCGTCAACGCCGGGCATGTGGATGTCGACCAAGGCCACATCAAAGGCCTGGCGCTGCAGCCACTGCATCGCCTGCACCGCGTTGGCCGCCTCGCCCTCGACGCTGGCAGCCGGCGCGCCGCAATCGGCCAGCAGCGTGCGCAAACGCGCGCGCGCCAGCGGCTCGTCGTCCACCAGCAGGACTTTCAGTGGCGACCCCGCATTCACGCCGGCACCTCGATCCGAACCTGAAAAACACCGTCACGCAAACCGCACTTGAAATCGCTCTGCACGTCGTGCAGCAGCCTGAGCCGGTCGCGCACATTGGCCAGCGCTTCGCCGTGGCCCGCTTCGCCCGGCCCGGCCGGCACCGTGTTGGTCACCTTGATGACGACACGGGTACCGCGTCGTTGCGTCGAAATCCGGATCTGCGCGCCTGCCGCACTGGGTTCCACGCCATGGCGCACGGCATTTTCGACCAGCGGCTGCAGCAGCAAGGGCGGCACGCGGGCCGCCGAAGCGTCGGCATCAAGCACCCACTCGACCTGGATTCGGTCGCCAAAGCGCAGTTGCTCAATCGCCAGATAGCGCTGGGCCAGGGCAATCTCGTCGGCCAGCGTGACCGACTCGTCGAGTTCCATCAGCGCGTGGCGAAACAGGTCGCTCAGGTCTTCCAGCAAGGCCTCGGCCTTGGCCGGCTCGGCGCGCACCAGCGCAATGGCCGTGTTGAGCGTATTGAACAAGAAGTGCGGACGGATGCGCGCCTGCAACTCGCTCAGGCGCGCGGCGGTGGCAGCCGGCATCCGGCCGCGCGCGCGCAACACCAGCGCGGCCACCAGCACGGCCGACAGCAGCGCGCCGCTGGCGGCACAAGCCAGCCAGGGCGCTGGCTCAAGCAGCCCCACCAGGTACAAAATGCCACAACCGTACAGACCCGCCACGCCACCCAAGAGCACACCTGCGGCTTGCTGAACCAGGCTGGCCAGACGCGCCAGCAGTTTTTTGAGGCTGCAGGCCACGATCAGCCAGACCAGCGTGGCCGGCAAGGCGCCGGCCGTGAACAACGACCAGCGGTTCAGCCAGTCCGGCAGCGAAGCCGCGCCAAACAGGGCAGCAACTGCGACCGCCGCTTCAACAAACAGGACCGCCCTGAGCACGACGCCGACCTGGCAGGCGTCAAAAACCAGCACCCGTGCCGGCACCGCAGCAGCCGGCTCGGGCGCGAGTTCCTGGAAGGTCGATAAAATTTGGGTATCTTTCATTAATAGCTGCGCTGGCCGGTATTCATCGTGTTGGGGCAACCAGCCCGATTATTGATGATTCCCGGTTGCAACACCTTCCACCCTGCACGGCCGTCGAAAGCCGACGCCACCTGTCATGCCACACAACCAATTTGACAAAAAATCGCAAGCTTGGTCTGCCCTCTTCTCGGAGCCGATGAGCGACTTGGTCAAACGTTACACCTCGAGTGTCGATTTTGACAAGCGCCTGTGGCAAGCCGACATCACCGGCTCGCTGGCGCACGCGGAGATGCTGGCCGCGCAAGGCATCCTGAGCAGCAGCGACCGCGCTTCCATCGAGTCCGGCATGCTCACCATCCGCAGCGAGATCGAAGCCGGAACGTTTGAGTGGAAGCTCGACCTGGAAGACGTGCACCTCAACATCGAAGCGCGCCTGACGCAACTCGTGGGTGACGCCGGCAAGCGCCTGCACACCGGACGCAGCCGCAACGACCAGGTCGCCACCGACGTGCGCCTGTGGCTGCGCGACGAGATCGACCTGATCATCACCCTGCTCGCCGAATTGCAGCAAGCCCTGCTAGACGTGGCGGAGAAAAACGTCGAGGTCATCCTGCCCGGCTTCACGCACCTGCAGGTGGCGCAACCGATCAGCTTTGGCCACCACATGCTGGCTTACGTCGAGATGTTCAGCCGCGACGCCGAGCGCATGGGCGAGGTGCGCCGGCGCACCAACCGCCTGCCGCTGGGCGCTGCCGCGCTGGCCGGCACCAGCTACCCGCTGGACCGCGAGCGCGTCGCCACGACACTGGGCATGGTCGATGAGAAAGGCCGGCCGCAGGTCTGCCAGAACAGCCTGGACGCCGTCAGCGACCGCGACTTCGCCATCGAATTCAGCGCCGCCGCCGCCCTGGCCATGGTGCACGTGAGCCGCTTGTCCGAAGAACTGGTGCTGTGGATGAGTCAGAACTTCGGCTTCATCAAGATCTCGGACCGCTTCACCACGGGCAGTTCCATCATGCCGCAGAAGAAAAACCCCGACGTGCCCGAACTCGCGCGCGGCAAGACCGGGCGCGTGGTCGGTCACCTGATGGGTCTGCTCACGCTGATGAAGGGCCAGCCGCTGGCCTACAACAAGGACAACCAGGAAGACAAGGAGCCGCTGTTCGACACCGTGGACACACTCAAGGACACTCTGCGCATCTTCTCGGAGATGGTCGGCGGCCAGCTCAATGCGGCGACTGGTCAGAAAGAAGGCGGCATCAGCGTCAACGCGCTGGCGATGGAACAGGCCGCCGCGCGCGGCTACGCCACCGCCACCGACCTGGCCGACTACCTGGTGAAAAAAGGCCTGCCATTTCGCGACGCGCATGAGACCGTGGCCCATGCCGTCAAGGCCGCGATTACGCACCAGGTCGATCTGTCCGAATTGCCGCTCTCCGTGCTGCAGCAGTTCAACCCGAAGATCGAAAAAGACGTGTATGACGTGCTTTCGCTGCGCGGCTCGCTCAACGCCCGCGACATCCTGGGCGGCACGGCACCGAACCAGGTGCGCGCCCAGATTGCGCGCCAACGCGCGCGGCTCGGTTAGAGGTTCTCACAACTCCAGCACCGAATCCAGACCGCGGTTCACGCCAACCAGCGTGCCGACCTTGCGGATGGACAGATCCACAAAAAGTTGTGAGCCCGAATCGCAGCGAAAGCGGTCTTCCATGCTGGATGGTTTGCGTGGGCCGTGTTGGCATGCAATGCGTCAATACCATTGGTCCCCCACAGAGCTGGCGGACTCAGGACGGCGTGGCGCTCAGCGCAGTGAGGTCAAGGAGGAGGCCGAAGGCAGGGGGACACGAACGGAGTTGAGTGCCGCGTCGTCCTGAGTCCTGACGTGCCTGGTCCCGAGGTCTGAAATCCATTTGGAAAGACCGCTATGTGTCTACTGAAGCCTGCGGCCTCGCACTTTCACCACCCCGTCGTGCCACCGATGACTTCCTTCAGTGCCCAGTCTTTGCCCTGCACGCAGCCTGCATATCCCGGTTCTTGATGAAGCCGCATTGTCCTGGTCCACTCCCGGTTTCTGCGCGACACATCGCCTGAAGGTCACTGTTTTTGATAAAGCCGCACTGACCGCTACCGTCACCGTTGATGGCACGGCAGTGGGCTCGTCGATCGGCGTCCTGAATAAAGCCGCATTGACCGGTATTGGAACTACCTGACCCGCCTGCAGCGCTCTGGGTACTGGCTCGACAGGCTGCCTGGCTGTCTCGATCCTTGATGAAACCGCACTGACCGCTGCCGCTACCGGTCTCAGCCCGGCACCGCGCCTGCAGATCACTGCTCCGGATGAAGCCACACTGCCCCGGGCCACCACCGTTGATAGCCCGGCAATAAGCCTGCTGATCCTGATCCTTGATGAAGCCACATTGGCCGCTGTCGGCCAAAGCAGACCCCCCTGAGAGAACAAGAGCCAGGGCTGCAACATATTTCAGAATATTCATTTTGTCATCCATGGCTTGAGTGAAACGGCCCATGTCAGCGCCAGGGCCCTTGACGGGCAACTGTACCTCCTTGCGTCCATTGTCATTGGCTACTCAATGGCGCTGCCACCCCGTGATCGCAGGCCGTGCGATTCAACCGGGGCTTGGCTTATAGTGCGAACCCTGATGTCCTGCTTCGCCACCCTATCCATCCAATCCAAAGCGCGCCACAGCGGTCTGCTGCTGGCTCTATGCCTGACCGCTGCCTGCGCCAGCGCAGCCGACACGGCTGAACCAACGGCGCGTGAACTGCACACGGCCGACTGCATCGCGGCGCTGGAGACCCGATCGGAAGACCTGGCACGCCAGGTCAAGGACGGTCAGACCGAACAGCGAACCTTGCTGCAAACCGCACTGGACGCCGCAGCCGCCTTCATCGGCCAGGCCTATCTGCAGGGAGATCGCGATCAGGAGCGCCTGGAAAATCTGAAAAATTCCGCACTGCAGGCACAAAAATCGCTGGCATCCAGCGAACTGGCAGCACGGCAGAGCAGTTGCACGCAGGAAGGCGCGCGTCTATTGTCCCAAGCCGACGTCCTCAGCCGCTTCGTCATATCCAGGCTGGCGGCGCGGCAAATGAAAAGGCTACTGGGGGACTGACCAGTCGCCGCCGAGCGCCTTGATCAGGAACACCGTGGTCACCAGGCGCTGACCCTGCAACTGGGCCACCTGGCGCTCGCTCGCCAGCAGCGCCTGCTGCGCCGCGATCACATCGAAGTAGACCGAGGCACCGCCCTCATAGCGCGCCCGCGTCATGTCGAGCACGCGCCGTGCGGTGGCCAGCGCCTTGCCGGCCTGCAGCGCGGCCCGCTGCAGCGCTGCCAGACCGCTGATGCCGTCCTCGACCTCCTGCATCGCCGTCAGCACCACGCGCCGGTAGTTTGCCGCACTGGCGGCATAACCGGCGCGCGCGAAATCAAGGTTGGCGCGCGTGCGCCCGCCATCAAACAGGGTCTGCGCCGCCGACACACCGATCGACCACAACAGGCTTGGCGCATCGAACAGGGTGGCCAACTCGCGGCTGTCCACGCCCAGGCCCGAACCGAGCGTGATGCTGGGGTAGAAGGCTGCGTTGGCGATGCCGATCTGCGCGTTGGCAGAGGCCATGGCACGCTCGGCGGACGCGATGTCGGGGCGGCGCTGCAGCAGGTCCGAAGGCAGGCCCAAGGGGACGGCTGGCGTGCTGCGCTCGCGCACATCGCTCGCCAATGTGAACTGCGTGGCCGGGACGCCCGTCAATGTCGCCAGCGCGTGCTCATACTGGCTGCGCTGGCGCCGCAGCAATTCAAGCTGCACGCGCGTCGCCTCCAGCAAGGCCTGCTGCTGTGCCAGATCAAGACCGGTTGCAGCACCGAGTTCATGGCGCGCATCGACCAGTTCCAACGCGCGCTGCTGCAGACCGATCGCACGCGCCAACACATCGAGCTCGTTGTCAACCGCACGCAGGTTGAAGTAGTTGCTCGCCAGATCCGCTGTCAGCAGCAGCCGTGTGTTCTCCAGATCGGCCGCCGACTGCCCGAGCGCGGCCTGGGCCTGGGCTACTGATTGTTCAACACGGCCGGCCAGATCAAACTCGTAGTTCACCGTCATCGCCACGCTGAGTTCGTTTTGCACGGTCGCGAAATTCGGGGCGTTGTAGTTGGTCAGAGGCCGGTTGGCCGAAATCTTCTGCCGCGACACCCGCTCGCTCAAGCCAATCTGGGGCAACACGCTGGCTGAGCTTGCAGCGAGTGCCGAGCGCGCCTGCCCCAGCCGCGCCTGCGCCACGGCCAGCGTCGGACTGTTGGCGATGGCGCGCTGCGCCAGCGCATCGAGTTCGGCGTCGCCAAAGCGTTCCCACCACACCCCCTTGGCCGCCGCGTCGTCGGGCCGACCTTCGCGCCAAGGTGCTTCGAGCGTCCAGGCAACAGGCAAGTCAAATACCGGCTTTTCGTACGGTGGCGGCGCCGCGCAGCCACTCAGGGCACAGACGCAGACGACAAGCCAGCTGCGCAGCAGCATCACGGCTTGTCCTTGTCCGCCACCGGCACCACGGTCTGGCCGTCAGAGAGCCAATCGGGCGGATTGAGCACCAGGCGATCGCTCGCACCAATGCCATCGAGCACCTCGAATTCCGTGCCGTAATTGCGCCCGACACTGACGCGGCGCAGCGTCACGCGACCCTGCGCATCCAGCACAGCGACCACGGTACCGGTGGCGCGAAACAACAGCGTGTTGGTCGGCGCCAGCAGCGACTGGCTGGCCTGCAGTGGCAGCACGACCTGAACGTAGGCACCCGGCAGCAGTTGGCCGCCCGGGTTGGGCAAGGCCACTTCAACCTGCAGCGTGCGCGTGACGGCGTCGATGGCGCCCGAGGTTCGCACCACCTGCCCGGCAAAACGCTGTCCGCGCAACTCACCCTGAGTCACCTGTACCGCCTGGCCAACCTTGACCAGATGCGCATAAGCCTGCGGCACGCTGACATAGACGCGCAGCGGATCGGTTTGCGCCAGCGTGAAGAGCACGCGCGAACTGTCAATCAGGTCGCCCACATCCACATTGCGCCGCGTGATCACGCCGGCGAACGGCGCCACGACACGCTTGAAATCTTCAAGCTGGCGCAGACGCGCCACATTGGCATCGGCCGCCGCCAGATTGGCCTGCGCCTGTGCCACAGCGCTGCGCCGCTCATCAAGATCCTGTTGCGACACCACGTCCTTCTTGCGCAGGCCCTCCCAGCGTTCGACCGTGCTGCGCGTCAGCGCCAGCGTGGCAGCCGCCTGCTCGCGCGCCGCCACCGCCTGACTCAGTTGCTGGTCTATTTCGGGCGTCTCGATTTCGGCCAGCAGTTCACCTTTGGCAACCCGGCTGCCAATGTCATGGCTCCAGCGCTTCAGATAACCGCTGGCGCGCGCCGAAATCGGCGCCTGCACAAAACCCTGCAAGCTGCCCGGCAGTGCCAGATTTTGCGCAGCGGCGTTGCGCCGGGCCACGGTGGTCTTCACGTACTGGCGCGACTGCTCGGCGCTGACCGCCGCCAGCACATCGGCATTGGCGTGGCGGCTCAGCAGTGTGCGGCCGGCACCCAGCGCCAACAGCAATAACACGAGCAGGCCGGCGATCTGCGTGCGGCGCACAATCTGCGCTCGCTTGAGCAGGTCAAGCGGTTCCTGCCCCGGTTTCAGCTCGATCGGGTGCAGACCCAGGGCCGAATGGCGTTGTTCCGTCATGTCTGAGAACTCCTGTTTTTTCGCTGATGCACACTGGCAAACACCGCCGGCACAAAGAACAGCGTCGAAATGGTTGCGAACAGCAGGCCGCCGATCACGGCGCGACCGAGCGGCGCATTCTGTTCGGCGCCCTCGCCCAGGCCAAGCGCCATGGGGATCATGCCGATCACCATGGCCAGCGCGGTCATCAGCACCGGGCGGATGCGCGTGGCGCCAGCTTCCAGTGCCGCAGCCAGTGGTGGCACACCGGCCTCGAGTCGCTCGCGCGCAAACGAGATCAGCAAAATGCTGTTGGCAGTCGCCACCCCCATGGTCATGATGGCGCCCGTGAGCGCCGGCACGCTCAGCGTGGTGCCGGTGATGAACAGCGTCCAGGCGATGCCGGCCAGCGCGGCTGGCAGCGCTGCGATGATGACCAGCGCATCAGTCCAAGACTGGAAGTTGACCACGATCAGCAGATACACCAGCACGATGGCCATCACCAGGCCGACACCGAGGCCGATGAAAGACGCCTGCATGGTTTCAACCTGGCCGCGCAGCACCACACTGCTGCCACGCGGCAGCTTGGGCCGGATCTGATCGACCAGGCTTTGCACGCGCGTTGCCACGCTGGCCAGATCGGTCCCCTGTACGCTGACGAACACATCGACCGCCGGCAGAATGTTGTAGCGCGAGGCCACCGCCACCATGCGGCTCGGCGTCACCTCCACCAGATTGCCCAGCAACTGCGTGCTGCCACTGGTGCTGGCTGCGGCGATGCCGCTGCCGACCGGCATGTTGAGCAGCGCGTCGAGCGAATCAACCTGGTACTGCGGCGTCTGCACCGCAATGTTGTAGACCACGCCGTTTTGCGGATTGAGCCAGAAAGCCGGCGCCGTCTGCGAACTGCCCGAGAGCGAGATCAGAACGTTCTGCCCGACATTGGATGCCGACAAACCGAGTTGCTGCAGGCGCGAGCGGTCCATCTGCAGGTTCAACGCCGGTGCGTTGAGCCGTTGGTGCACGTGGGCATCGACCGCGCCTGGAATCTGCCGGATGGCCTGCGTCAGCTCAGCCGCCAGCAGCGCATTACCGGCCTGATCGGCACCGGTGAACTGCACGTCGATGGCCGCCGGCAAACCGAAGTTCAGGATTTGCGTGACGATGTCAGCCGGCTGAAAGAAGAACTCGATGCCGGGGAAGCGCTTGGGCAACTCGGCGCGCAATCGCGTGACAAAGCCTTCGGTTGGCGCGTGGCCTTCACGCAGCGACATCAGTATTTCGCCATCAAGCGTGCCGATGGTGCCGGCGTTGCTGTACGAGAGGTTGATCCCGCTGTTGGGCACGCCCAGGTTGTCCAGAATGGTCTCCAACTGGTCACGCGGAATGATTTCGCGAATCGCCACCTCCACCGCATCGGCCAGACGCGCGGTCTCCTCGATGCGGGTGCCGGTCGGCGCGCGCAGGTGCAGACGGATCTGCCCCGCGTCGACGCTCGGGAAGAAGTCGCGCCCGAGCAGCGGGAACAACAGGCACGACAGCAGGCAAAAGCCCATGAACTGGATGGCAAAGCCGCGCCGGTGCGACAGCAGGGCTGAGAGCGCCAGCGTGTAAGCACGGCGCACACGCTCAAAGCGCTGGTCAAAGGCGCGGTACAGGCGCTGCAACAGGCTCGCGCTCCCAGTTGGTGCTGCGCCCTGCGTGCCACCCATCAGCAGCAACACCAGCGTCGGCACCAGCGTGCGCGACAGGATGTAGGAGGCGATCATCGCCAGCACCACGGCCTCGGCCAGCGGCACAAACAAAAAGCGCGCCACGCCCGAGAGGAAGAACATCGGCACGAACACGATGCAAATGCACAGCGTTGAGACGAAGGCGGCGACACCAATCTCGCCGGCACCGACCTCGATTGCCTCCATGATCGGCTTGCCCATGTGCAGGTGGCGCTCGATGTTCTCGATCGTCACGATCGCCTGATCAACCAAGATGCCGACCGAGAGCGCCAGGCCGCCCAGCGTCATGAGGTTCAGCGTTTCACCGAGCATGCGCAGCACCAGGATGGAGGCCAGGATCGAGAGCGGAATGGTGAGCGCAATGATCAGCGTGCTGCGCCAGTTGCCCAGGAACAGCAGCACCATGGCGGCGGTCAGCGCGGCGGCGATCAGCGCCTCGATCACCACACCCTTGACGGCAGCCTTGACAAACACCGACTGGTCAAACAGCGGCGTTACCTTGACGTCTGGCGGCAGCACCTGCGCCACGCGCGGCAGCAGCGCGCGCAGATTGGCGACGATGTCGAGCGTGGAGGCGCCGCCATTCTTCAGCACCGACAGCAACACACCACGCGCGCCATCCTGGCGCACGACGTTGGTCTGCGGCGAAAAGCCGTCGCGCACCTGCGCTACGTCACGCAGGTAAGTGGTGGTACTGCCGTTCGTGCGTACCGGCAGATCAGCCAGTCCGGCAAAAGCGTCGGGCGAACCGTTCATCTGCACCGCGTACTCGGTGCCACCGAACTTGGCCGTACCGGAAGGCAGGATCAGGTTTTGCAGATTGATGGCGTTGACCACGTCGACCGGTGCCAGACCGCGCGCCTGCAGCGCCGCGGTGTCGAGATCGACCGAGATCAGCCGGTTCTTGCCACCAAAGGGAAAGGGCACGGCTGCACCCGGAATCGTGATGAGTTGCGGGCGCAGCACGTTGATCGCCGCATCAAACACCGACTGCTCGGGCAAGGTCGGGCTTGAGAGCGCAAGTTGCACCACCGGAATACTGGAGGCGGAGTATTTGATCACCAACGGCGGCGTAATGCCCGGCGGCAACTGGCGCACCTGGGTCTGCATGGCGGCCACCACCTGGGCGATGGCGGTCTGGATGTTGGCCGTGGGCTGGAAAAAAACCTTGATGACCGAGACGCCGGCGAGCGACTGCGATTCGATGTGCTCGATGTCGCTGACCGTGGTGGTCAGGCCGCGCTCGCTCTGCCCGGCGATACGCTGCCCCATTTCCTGCGCCGACAGGCCGCCGTAGTTCCAGATGATGCTGACCACCGGGATGTTGATTTCCGGAAAAATATCGGTCGCCATCGACAGCAGCGCAAACGGCGTCGCCAGCACGATCAGCATCGCCATCACGATGAAGGTGTAAGGGCGGCGCAACGCCAACTGGACCATGGACATGGGCAATGCTTTCAAACGCGAATGGGGGATGATAGCAACGCACTCGCTCGCCGGCGGACAGCTCGCCGGCACCGGCAGAAATCGACTTGGCACCAGTCCGCACAATAAAGGCCACCAGCCGGCCGGATTAATCCCGATAATCGGAACCTGAAGAAAAAAATGACAATTCGCCAGGGAGCAAACGGCGCCAGTGAAATTTTTTTGAGGCGATTGCCATTTTTATGCAATCTTCACACTGGAATGAATTCCATAGTCATGGCGCTCATTCCATGGTTTGCTTTCCCTATCTCACGCCTCCCGGTGACTTTGGGGTCGGACAGCCACACCACGATTTCCCGCCACGGCGAGCTTTGTTTCAAATTGTTATCCGTGGCATAGCTATTGCTTTGTTCAGCATGACGCGTGACAAAACAAGGGTTGCAAGCTCCTTTGCCCGCTACGGACCCGACTGACCCATGCGCACGCTCATCAAAATCCCCATCATCCATACCGAACAGGACATGGGCTCCCTGCGCGACCAGACCCGACAGGAGTATCTGGTCCGCTATGGCCAGGAAAAATGGCTTGAACACCTCAAGTCAATTGATGGAATCTGGCTCGGCATCCGCCAGGCCATCAGCCTGCTGGAGCTGCCCCGCACCTCGGTTCGTTTGTACCAGGACGGCTTGCCGGTTTGCGGCAAGGAAGCCGACATCGTGCGCGACGTCGCCGCACAAGGCAGCCGCAACCACGCCCTGCTGTTGGAACTGATGACGCTGGGCGCAAACCTGATGGGCACGGAAGACCCGAAGTTGCTGCTGCAGGAGTATCAACTCCATCAACTCGCCGCCGGCGCAGCGAAACCCGCGAACGACCCGGCACGCCTGGCGCAAAGTCAGGAACTGCTGCTGCAGCGTGACCACTTCATTGCGCAACGCATCAACAGCACGCTGCTGACGGGCGAGATCGGCCTGCTGTTCCTGGGCCTGGCCCACTCGGTGGAAGCACAGCTCAGCGCGGATATTCTGGTTAGAAATCTGCTCCCCTCACTCACAGAACACACAGGAAAGCCGGAATGAACAAGGACCTGTCTGAGCTTGAAACGCTGGCGAGCAACACCAGCCTGGACATCACCCCCACCCCAGCGGTCAAGGTCTTGATCGTGGACGACCAGGAGGACGCGCGCTGGATACTGACCAACGTGATGCGACAGGCCGGCTTTGTGCCGATACCGGCGGCCAACGGCGAAGATGCGCTGATCAGCATCCAGCGCCATGCGCCGGCCGTGGTGCTGCTCGACATCGGCCTGCCCGACATGGATGGCTTCGAAGTGCTGACACGCATCAAGCTGATCGACAAGTCGATTCCCGTCATCATGGTCACCGGCAACGGCAAACCCTACGATGCCGCGCGCGCGGTTCGCGCCGGTGCCTGGGACTACATCACCAAACCGTTCAAGAACAAGGATGTGCTCAACACCGTGCGCGGTGCGCTGGCGGAAAAGGCCGAAAAATCGCAGGTCCGGCGCATTCTCGACACCCAGCGCCAAGCCGATTCCCTGCTGCACTCCATGGGCACCAGCGCCAGCATCAAGGGTATACAGCGCGAGGTGGAACTGGTGGCGCGAACCACCTTCTCGATCCTGGTGACGGGTGAATCGGGTTCCGGCAAGGAGTTGGTATCGCAGGCCATCCACGCCCTGAGTCTGCGCTCCGACAAGCCGCTGGTGGCGGTGGATTGCGGCGCCATCGCCGAGTCGCTGATCGAGAGTGAACTGTTCGGGCATGAAAAGGGCTCCTTCACCGGCGCCCATCAGGCAAAGGTTGGCGCCTTCGAACTGGCCGACGGCGGCACCATCTTCCTCGATGAAATTGGCAACCTGCCACTGACGATGCAGGGCAAACTGCTCAGAGTGCTGGAGACGCGGCGCGTTCACCGCATCGGCAGCACGCGCGAGAAGAAGGTCGACTTCCGCGTCGTGGCGGCCACCAACGCCAACCTGCTGTCCATGGTGGAGCGGCGCGAGTTCCGTGAGGACCTGTACCACCGCCTGGCCGAATACTCGATCCGCATCCCACCCTTGCGCGAGCGCAAGGAAGACCTGGTTTTCCTGACGCAGCGCTTCCTGGCCCAGACCAACACTGAACTGGGCAAGCAGGTCAAAGGCCTGTCCACCACCGCCTGGGGCATTGTTCAACGCTATGACTGGCACGGCAACGCGCGTGAGTTGCGCAACCACCTGCGCCGGGCGGTGCTGCTATGCGATCACCAGGATGGCCTGATCCTGCCCGAATTGCTGGGCATGCTCGACCAGCGGGTCCAGCCCGTTGCGCCCCAGTTGGCACCGACTATTGCCAGGTCTGTGCTGCCGCAAAGCGATGAGACGCAGGCCTGCCCGATTTGTGACGCGTCGAACTTGCCCGATGAGGGGCCCGAACTTTCGCTCAAGGAACTCGTCGGACGTGCCACCGCACAAGTGGAACGCGCCATCCTGCTGCGGGTATTGGCCAAAAGCAAGGGCAACAAGGCGCAGGCGGCACGCATCTTGCGGATTGATTACAAGACGATGCACACCAAACTCAAGGTGTACGAGATTTCAGCAACGCAATTCATGAAGGATGCCTACAAACCCGAAGGCTGAATCCGGCCGCTGCATCATTTTTCATTGAAACCAAACAGGAGTCAGGGCCATGGTTGACAAAAAGATTTCAGACGAATTCGCACAAGGTAAAGAGCGTCTGGGCGAGATCGGCCGCCGCCTTGGTGCAGCCTTTGGCAAGAGCAACGCCGATTCGACCGGCGGCGGTTTCTTCTCGGGCATGGGCAACCTGGTTGAGCAACTGGGCAAACTGGTGGAGCAGGCTGAACAGGCGGGCGGCACCCTGAACAAGAACGGCGAGTTCAAGCTCGGGTCAGACAGCAAGGCCAAAGGGGTCTATGGCTTTTCCATCAAATCCGGCATCGGTGACAAGGGCGGCGTGAAGGTCGAGCCCTTCGGCAACATCCGCAAGGACGACGATGGCAAACTGGTTGCGGTGCACGAGATCCGCGAACCCATGGTCGACCTGTTCGACGAACCAAGCCGCCTGCTGATCGTCGCTGAAGTGCCCGGCATCGACGAAGCCAACCTGAAACTTGAACTGCAGGACGACATCCTGCTGATCTCAACCGTCAAGGGCGAACCCAACTACCGCAAGGAATTGCTGCTGCCGGCCAGCTTTGCGCAGAAGGACATGGGCTTTCAGTGCCGCAACGGCGTGCTGGAAATCGTGCTCAAGAAAGCCAAAGCAAAGAAGGCACGGTCATGAAAAAATCTGCAGACTTGAGCGTGCGCCTGAAAGTCACCGAGGCGCTGGGCAAGGACGTGGGGCGGGCACTGGCGCGCATGGACCCGGCCGACATCCTGGCCCTGGGCGCCGAAATCGGCGACATCATCGAAGTGGTCGGCAAACGGCGCACCGTGTGCAAGCTGATGCCGGCCTACAAGGACGACCGCGGCGGCGCCCGCGTTCAGCTTGACGGCCTGTCACGCACCAACGCCGGCGTTGCGCTCGACGATGCCGTTGCGGTGCAGAAAATTGCGGCGCAGCCAGCCCAGCGCATCGTGCTCTCGCCAACCGCACCCGGCCTGTCCGACCGCGACTTGCAGTACATCGGCAGCCGCCTCGACGGTCTGCCGGTAATAGAAGGCGACCGCATCCGCGGCACGCTGTTCGGCAACCGCTCGCTGGACTTTCTGGTGCGCGAGACCCAACCCAAAGGGCCGGTACTGATTGCACCCTCAACCCTGCTGAGCGTAGGACCGGCGCACACCGAGGCGCGCAGCGGCACCCCGGCCGGTCGCTCCACCTTTTCCTACGAGGACATTGGCGGCCTCAAGCGCGAAGTGCAGCGCGTGCGCGAAATCATCGAGCTGCCACTGCGTTTTCCCGAGGTCTTTGTCCGGCTTGGCATCGACGCGCCCAAAGGCGTGCTGCTGTACGGCCCGCCCGGCTGCGGCAAGACGCTGATCGCGCGCGCCGTCGCGCATGAAACCGACGTGCGCTTCTTCTCGATCAGCGGTCCGGAGATCATGCAGAAGTTCTACGGCGAGTCCGAAGGCTATTTGCGCAAGCTGTTCGACGACGCGACCAAGCAGGCACCCAGCATCATCTTCATCGACGAGATCGATTCGATCGCACCCAAGCGCGAAGGCCTGGGCGGCGAGCACCAGGTCGAACGCCGCGTCGTGGCCCAATTGCTGAGCCTGATGGACGGCCTGAAGGCACGCGGTCAGGTGATCGTCATAGCCGCCACCAACATCCCCAACGCCATCGACCCGGCGCTGCGCCGCCCGGGACGCTTTGACCGCGAAATCGGCATCCCGATTCCGGACCGGCACGGGCGCCTGGCCATTCTGGAGATCTACACGCGCGGCATGCCCGTGGCCGGCGACGTTGACCTGACGCGCCTGGCCGACATCACGCACGGCTTCGTCGGCGCCGATCTGGAAGCCCTGTGTCGCGAAGCCGCCATGATCTGCGTGCGCCGCATCTTCCCCGAGATCGACTTCGCCCAAGCCACGCTGCCCTACGAATCGCTGCAGAAGCTCGAACTCTGCAAGGACGACTTTCTGGCCGCGCTGCGCGAGGTTGAACCGTCCGCGCTGCGCGAGGTCTTTGTCGAGGTGCCCAATACCGGCTGGGACGATGTCGGCGGTCTCGAAGAGCCCAAGCGCCTGCTGCGCGAACTGCTGGAGTGGCCGCTTCAATACGGCGAACTGTTCGAGTCGGTCGGCGTCAAGCCGCTCAAGGGTGTGCTGCTGTGCGGGCCGCCCGGCTGCGGCAAGACGCTGCTGGCGCAGGCCGCAGCGAGCGCCACGCAAGTCAACTTCATTTCGGTCAAAGGGCCAGCGCTGATGTCCAAGTACGTCGGCGAGTCCGAACGCGCCGTGCGCGAGGTCTTTCAAAAAGCCAAACAGGCCGCACCCTGTCTGGTCTTCTTCGACGAAATCGATGCGCTGGTACCCCGGCGCGGTAGCGGCGCTTCCGACGCCGGTGTCAGCGAGCGTGTGGTGGGTCAGTTCCTGGCCGAACTCGACGGCGTCGAAAAACTCAACGGTGTGCTGATTCTGGCCGCCACCAATCGACCCGACATGGTCGACCCGGCGCTGCTGCGCCCGGGCCGCTTCGACGTGGTGGTCGAAATCGGCCTGCCCGACGCGGCCCAGCGTCTGGCCATCCTGCAGGTGCAGGTACGCGGCAAACCGGTCGCCCCGGAAGTGGATCTGGCAGCAATGGCTGCCAGCACCGAAGGCATGACGGGCGCCGACCTGGGCGCCATCTGCAACCGCGCCGCGCTGAACGCGATTCGCGAACGGGTAGCCCAAACCAGGTTGACCGGAAAAGCGCCAAAAAATGCGAGCCCCATGGTCATCAACGCGCCGCACTTTGCCGCAGCCCTGAAGGACAGCCGACCATGAGCGCTGGCCCGGCAGTCGATGCGCCGCTGACAGGCATCTACCTCTACTGCCTGGCCCGCCTTGACGGCCTGGCAGCGGTCAAGGAACTGGCCGAGGACAAACGCTGCGGCGTCGACACTCACTACTGCGTGGCGGCATTGCCGAACTCGGGCGTGGTGGCCGTGATCAGCGAGGTGCTGCTGAGCGAATTCTCCGAGGCGAATCTGCAGGACCTGTCCTGGCTGGGCGAGCGCGCCATGCGCCATGAAGCCGTGGTGGCGCGCATCATGGAGGCCTCGCCGGTGCTGCCGGTGAAGTTCGGAACCCTCTACAAATCGCAGGCCAGCCTCAAGCAGTTCATGCAGCAGCATCACGACGCCATCGACCAGGCCCTGGAAAGACTGCGCGACAAGGCCGAGTGGAGCGTCAAGGGCTATCTGCTCGAAGAGGAGGCGCGCAAGATCATCGCCGCCGAAGATCCCGAGATACAGGCCCGGCGCGACGCCATGTCGCAGTCACCGGGCGTGCGCTACCTGCAGCAAAAACAACTCGAAAACAAGATCGACACAGCGCTCGAAGGGGCGCTGACCCGGGTCAACCATGATCTGCACCAGGCGCTGGCGCTCAAGGCCGAGGATTCCAGCGCCTTGCGCCTGCATGCCAGCAGTGTCACCGGGCGCGCCGAGCGCATGGTCTTCAACGGCGGCTTTTTGCTCGGTGCCGAGACCATCGCCGGCTTTCGCGCCGCCCTGGCCGAGCAGCAGGAAGCCTACCAGGTCATCGGCCTGACGCTGGAGTTGCGTGGCCCCTGGCCGCCCTACAACTTCTGCCCCGATCTCTCAAGCGCCAAGTCATGAAAAACGCCGATCCACGAAACACGTCAGCGAGCTCGGGGCCAAGTCCGGCCTCGGCCCTGTCGTCCGAGGGTTGGTACGAACAGCTTTACCACATGCTGCTGGGCAACATCCCGTTTTCCCTGATCCTGATCGATCCATCGCTGCGCGTGGTCTCGGCCAACCGCAACTTCATCGAGAAGTCCAGGCGCACCGAGGCCAATACCATAGGCAAGCCGATTCGGGACGTCTTCCCCGAGACGATCATGGAATTCACGCAACTTGAAGCCAAGATCCGCAACGTCTTCAACACCGGCCTGCCGCTCTCAGGCGCGCAGATGACCTACCGCGCACCGGGCGTTCCGATCCGCAACTATTTCTACACCGTCATTCCAATCAAGACCGGCGCGCGGGTCGAACACGCCATGCTGGTAATGGACGACATCACGGAGAAACTGCAACTGAGCGAGAAGGTCAGGATGGCCGAGCGCCATCTGGCCAGCGTCGTCGAGTGCGCGCACGATCTGGTGATCTCGACCGATCCGAAAGGCTGCATCACCAGTTGGAACACGGCGGCTGAACGCATCTCGGGTTATCGCAGCGACGTGGCACGCGGCCGGCTGCTGGCCGATCTGTCCGAGACGACCCAGCGCAAGGACATGGCGGCCATCATCCGGCAACTGGTCGATGGTGGCGTCGTCGAATTCTTCAGCGAAATCAACCTGGTGGCGATGTCAGGCATATTGATCCCGGTGGACTGGTCGTTCTCGCCGATCCGCGATGACTCGGGCAAGGTCAGCGGCATCGTTGCCGTCGGCCGCGACCTGCTGGAGCGCCGCGCGCTTGAGCAGCACCTCTACCAGAGCGAGAAACTGGCGGCCCTTGGCGTAATGGCCGGAGGCATTGCCCACGAATTGCGCAACCCCTTGTCGGTGAGCTTTTCCGCCGCCCAGTTCCTGCTCGAGCCCAGCGACGACCCGGTGTTCCAGCAGGAGTGTGTTGGCAAGATCCTGGAGGGCATCGAGCGCTCGTCCCTGATCATCGAGAACCTGTTGCGCTTTGCCCGACCCTCATCGAGCAACCAGCATGAATCGCTGAACCTGGTCAACCTGGTACGCGAGACGCTCAGCGTGCTGGCGCCGCAGGCCAAGTTGCAAAAAATCAACCTGGTTGAACATTACGGCGAGACCTTTCTGCCAGTATCGGGCAACGCCAATCTGCTGCAGCAGGTGATCATGAACCTGGTCCTGAATGCCTTTCAGGCGATCTCGGGCGGTGGCGATGTCAGTGTCCTCACAAGGCGCGAGGGCGACAAGGCACTGGTTTGCGTGCGCGACAACGGCTGCGGCATTTCGCCGGCCCATCTGACCCGGATCTTCGACCCCTTCTTCACCACGCGACCCGTTGGCCAGGGTACGGGGCTGGGACTCTCCATCTGCCACACGCTGGTCAAGCAACACGGCGGCAGCATTGGCGTGGAAAACAGTGTCGAGGGCCAGGGCTCCACCTTCATCGTTCGCCTGCCACTGGAAACGGTGTCCTGATGGCCTCCAAACGAACGGTCCTGATCGTCGATGACGAACCCGATGTGCGCTGGGCACTGGAAATGATCCTGCGCCGCAACGGTTTCGACGTGGCCAAAGCCGGCAGTGGCGGCGAGGCCCTGCATTACCTCGCCAAATCCGTCTGTGACCTGATCCTGCTGGACGCCAAACTCGGCGACGTCGATGGCGTCGAACTGGCCCGGCGCATCCGCGAAGAAACCAACTGCCCGGCCCCTGTGATTCTGGTCTCCGGCTATTTCTACAAGGACGACAGCCTGATCGTGCAAAACCTGGCCAGCGGCCTGATTGCAGCCTTTGTCACCAAGCCCTTTCGCCACGACGACATCATGAATGCCGTTCACTCCGTCATTCTTTCGGTAGACAGCGCCACACCTGTGGCGCAGATTCCCTAGCCGGCGCACCCGCATCGCACGGGCCTGCTGCGCAGGGTCAACTGGCCTTTGCGCTTTCACGCGGCATTACGTTTGTATTTGCCATAAATCGCGAAAAAACACCAATTACAACAACTTGAAATACATGGCACGCGCTATGCGTTACTGCATGCAACGAAGGATTTAACCCCGTACTTCGTGTCTGACAAACCGTTACCCAGGGGTGCAATACGTTAGGAGATTGAAAATGGCAAAGGTACAAAAATCGACCGACTCTTCGAGTTTGGCTGAGGTTGTTGACCGCATCTTGGACAAGGGTATCGTTATCGATGCTTGGGTCAAAGTGTCTCTGGTCGGCATTGAACTGCTGTCGATTGAAGCTCGCGTCGTGATCGCATCGGTTGAGACTTATCTCAAGTATGCGGAAGCGATTGGCCTCACGTCTAGCGCAGCGGCACCGGCCTAAGTGCAGTGCAGATTGTTTTCTCTGCCGGGGGATTTTCTCCTGGCAGGGAAAGCAGTTTTGTGATGTGTGCAAGGGCCCGCACTCACCAACAGAAACCCTACAACAAGTCATCAAGAGCCGGCCCAACCTACAAGGAGTGAATTGAAATGAGCCTCATCCACAAACGCATGGCAACTTCCTTGGCGCCGGGTATGACGTCCGCGACGCGTGAACGCGAACGCGCAGTTGCCGAGATCAAGGCTCAGACAGCCGACGCGCTGCGCAGCTTTGAGAACGAACGCATGGCCATGGCCAAGGCGCTCAAAATTGAATTGGCTGCCGATCGCCTCAACCGATCGGCAGAAGTGCTTGAAATACGCGACAACGCCAGCGCAATGAGCCAGGACTTCCGCCAGGAACATCAGCTCATGCGCAACTCGCTGCGCCAGACGCTGGTCGAATCCAAACAGGCTGTCTCCAGCAGCGTGGCTGCCTTGTTCGCTGAATTTTCCAGCGACCGCGCCGACTTCACTAAGGCGCTGCGCCGCATGGCGGCGGCACAAGGCGCGGAACTCGCACGTGACCGGCGCGAGCGCTCGCATGCCGTCGCGCAGATGATGCGCGCCTTTACCAAGGCACACCACCAGATGGCCAAGGTGCAGTGGGCCGGGCTGGCCGAGTGCCGGCGTGACCGATCGCACTCACTGGCCGAGTTGATGCAGGGCTTTCATGGCACCCGCGGCCATGTGACCTACGCCTTCAGCAAAGCGCTGCCACGGACCATGCCGGCGGCAAAAATCATGCGCCCGGTGGTGAAGCCAAAACCAGCCGTTCCGGCAGCGCCCGCTGCCAGCCTGACACAAGACCTGTTCAAACCGGCGCCCGCGCTTGCAGCACCGCGCGTTGAACCCGTCAAGGTTGCAACCACGCTCGCCAAACCCTGGCCGATCACGCCGCCACGCGGCGAACCCATCAAACCCCAGGCCAAGGCCGCACCAGTCAAGCCGGCGCCCGTGAAAGCCACGCCAGTCAAGGCCGCAATCGCCAAGTCGGTCCCGCCCAAAGCCAAGGTGAAAACCAAGGCCGCGAAGGCGAAGAAAAAGTAGGACGCCAGTTGGGCCGGCGTCTCGCAACAGACACAGTTGTAGCGAGTCCCGGTCAGTTTTAACCCAATCAAGGAGTGGACGTGATGAGCGAAGCTGAAGAACTGACAACACTGACGTTGGAAAAGAAGGCCAATTTTGTCGAAACACCGTATATCCAGGGCGTCTCCGGGCGGGCGCTGGACTACCTCGCGGCCGGCTATCCCATCCATTTCAGCGGCCCCGCCGGAACCGGCAAAACCGCTTTGGCGATGCACGTGGCGGCACAGCTGGGACGCCAGGTCATCCTGATCCACGGCGACGATGAATTTGGCAGCTCCGACCTGATCGGCGGCCAAACCGGCTACCGCTCGACCAAGGTCGTCGACAACTACATCCACTCGGTGCTCAAGCAGGAAGAGACCGTCTCCAAACAGTGGGGCGACAACCGCCTGACCACTGCCTGCAAATACGGCTTCACGCTGATCTATGACGAGTTCACACGTTCGCGCCCGGAGGCCAACAACGTGTTGTTGTCGATTCTGGAAGAGCGTCTGCTGGAACTGCCCGATGCGCGCAGCGGCGACGGCTACCTTCAGGTCCATCCCCAATTCAACGCCATCTTCACCAGCAACCCGGAAGAGTACGCCGGCGTGCACAAGACGCAGGACGCGCTGATGGACCGCATGATCACGATCAAGGTCGGTCACCACGACTACGAAACCGAAGTGGCCATCACGCAGTCCAAGTCCGGTCTGTCCTGGCGCCAGTCGAAATCGATTGTCGACATCGTGCGCGAATTCCGCACACTCGGTGTCAACAACGGCCGCCCCACCATCCGGGCCTGCATCATGCTTGGGCGCATCGTGGCCAATCGCCAGGGTTCCGTTTCGGCCAGCGATCCGGCCTTTCGCGAACTGTGCCATGACGTGCTCAATGCGGACTGTCTGAAAGTCACGCACGACGGTCAGGTCGCCGGACTCGAGCGGCTCGACGAAATCATTGCGCGCTGCTGCCCGCCCCTGCATGCCGTGAAGCTTGCCGCCGAAGTAGCCTAGGAGAACAGCATGGCCACCGACAAACGCGGGGTACAGCAAATCAAGACCATGGGCGGGATTGTTGATGGACGGCGCACGCGCACGTCCGCCGGCGCCCTGCTCGAGTTGTCCATGCTGGAAATGGAAAAAACGCGTCTGAGCAAGGAACTGGAACGCGCTCAACGGCGCAGTCTGGAGATCCAGGCACGGGTGCTGGAAATTGAAACCAAGCAGGTTCGCCTGCAAAGTTTCGTCGATCGCCCGATCGCGGTCTTCACGGCCAATGGCGCCATGGGCGCGGCCACACCGCTGCCGATTCATGCCGCGCCAGCGGAGCAGCGCATGAAGCGTCGCTCGCTGTCGTATTGAAAGAACCAACCGAACAGACATCCGCAGTCGCACCCGCATCTGCCCGTCACCCAAGAAGGAGCGTGTTGCCATGAAGATCCGAACCGCCGCCTGCCTGCGATCATCCCTGAGCACAGCCTCCTTTCAGATTGTCCAGGGTCGCGACTGCCGCGGCCTGAACTACCGCTGCCGGCGCGACATCATGAGCATGCGACTGCTGCGCCAGGATCCGTTCCCGGCCGGTCTGTGCATGGCACCGCGCGGGCACGTTCAAAGCACCCGAAACATCAACACCAGAAAAGCCCCTGGGCTCCATCGTGAGACGAGAAAATGAACATCGAATCCTTGCTTGAACCCGGCCATTATCTGTACGCGATTGCCGACGCAGTCGAGATACCTCCCGTCTACGGCAACATCGGCATCAACGGAGCGCCGGTTTATGTGATCACCCAGGGCGCGCTCGCGGCTGTGGTCAGTGACATCACCGAAAAACGCATCCGCCCGGAGCGCAAAAATCTGGCGGCGCACAACGCCGTCGTCAAACGTCTGATGGAAGAGAGCACCGTGCTGCCCGTTGCCTTCGGCACCATTGCCGCGAGCAACAAGGCGCTGCTCAATATCCTCAAGCACAACCATGCAACCTTTACCGAGCAACTCGACCTGGTGCGCGGCAAGGTCGAACTCGGCCTGCGTGTCGTGCTGGATGTGCCCAACATCTTTGAATACATGGTGAGTCGCCACGCCGACCTGACCGAGTTGCGCGATTCCATGCTGGGCAAACAACACGGTCTGTCGCAGAGCGACAAGATCGAGATGGGTCGGCTGTTCGATCACCTGCTGACGCAGGACCGTGAACTGCACACTGATACCGTCGTCGAGGTGCTGGAGTCTCGCTGCGTCGACATCAAGCAGAACCCCACGCGCGAAGAAAAAGAAGTGATGCATCTGGCCTGCCTGGTTGACCGCGACGCCCAGAAATCGTT
Source organism: uncultured beta proteobacterium (assembly GCA_903876735.1). Lineage (GTDB taxonomy): Bacteria > Pseudomonadota > Gammaproteobacteria > Burkholderiales > Burkholderiaceae_C > Rhodoferax. Next base: position 81,652 of record CAIRAW010000002.1, read on the forward strand.
TGAGGACGGCGTTTTTGAAGCGGCTAACCGCTTCGACAACAACTTCTCCTTTGATTTCAACGGGCCCTGGGCTCCGCACCACTTCGTCAACGTCGCCTTGCAGGCGTGAAGGCTTGAAGGCCTGCCATGCTGATTCTTGACAATCTGCTGCTCTCGCCGCTGCTGTGGATTTTCAGGGAGATCAACGAATCAGTGCAGAAGGAACAGGCCGGCGAGGCCGAAGCCGTCACACGCTCGCTCAGCGAGCTCTACATGAAGCTCGACACCGGCGCCATCACCGAGCAGGAGTTCGAAGCTCAGGAGTCGCAGTTGCTCGACCGCCTGGACGCCATTCGCGAGCGCGATGATGCACAGGCTGAAGACGGCGATGACGGTGCCGGGGACGAGGATGAGGAAAGCGACGAAGACGACGAGAGCGAAGAAGAGGAAGAAGAAGAAAACGATGATGCCGAGGAAGAGACCGATGAGGAGGAAGACATAGAAACGCAGGCGGCTGATCTCCAGCCTGCGGATACCGGCAAGTTGTGATCATGGACCGTTCAGCGCTTCCCGGCTTCCTGCAGGACAAGGGTCTGCGACTGCTGCTCTTCGGCGGCAAGGGTGGAGTTGGCAAGACCACCTGCGCCGCTGCGGCCGCCCTCCAGTTGGCGCAGCAGCGCCCGCAGGATTCCTTTTTGCTGGTCTCAACCGATCCGGCCCACTCACTGCTTGACTGCTTTGGCGGCACACCTGCACCGCAGAATCTGGTGTTGCGCGAGATCGATCCACAGCAAAGCCTGGAGCGATTCAAGGCGCGCCACGAAGAACACCTGAGCACAATTGCCCTGCGCGGCACCTTTCTGGACCAGGCCGATGTGGCCAAACTGGTCCAGCTGTCGGTGCCGGGGCTCGATGAAATGATGGCCCTGCTTGAGATCGAGGCCGCGGTCAAGGAGTCGCGCTACGCCTGCATCGTCGTCGACACGGCACCGGCCGGCCACATGCTGCGCCTGCTCGGACTTCCGTCCCAGATGCGCAAATGGATCGCCGCGCTCGACGCCATGCTGGCCAAGTACCGCTACCTGACCCAGCTCTACCAGGGCAATTATGAAAAAGACGCCGTTGATCTGTACCTGGAGCAGACGCTGGCCGACCTCAAGCGCCTGTGGACGCTGCTGCATTCGGCCAAGCGCTGCCGCTTTGTACCGGTGATGCTGGCCGAAAGCCTGAGCATTCATGTGACCCGGGTCATGCTGCGCGAACTCGAACGCCTGCGCCTGCCGGTGCGCGAGATCATCGTCAATCGCCTGCTGACGGCGCAGGCCGATTGCCCGCTTTGCTCGGACGGCGCGGCACGCCAGGCGCTGGCCATCACGGAACTGCTGCAAGCGTTCCCGAACCATAACTTCTGGAGCCTGCCGGCTGTCGGCAACGAGGTGCAGGGGCCAGCTCAGCTGCTGGCGCTGTGGCCGCTGGTGCGCGAACTGACAGCGGCAAGCGCCGATGCGGCTGTGACGGCGCCCGTTGGCGCACAACAGACGATTAGCCCCCAAGCAGCGCTGGTGCGCGAGCCACCATCCTTGCCGCAGGCATCCATAACGCTTTTGCTGTTCGCCGGCAAAGGCGGCGTCGGCAAGACGACGCTGGCCTGCGCCTCGGCTTTGCGCTTGGCGCAGGAGCGGCCGGCTGCCAAGACGCTGCTTTTTTCGATCGACCCGGCCCATTCGCTGGCGGCCTGTCTCGGGCACGAAGTCGGGCCGCAGGAAACACACGTGGCACCGGGCCTGAGCGTCATCGAACTCGACGCCCAGGCCGAGTATGCGCAACTGAAAAAAAACTATACGGCCGAACTGACCGGCGCCTTCGGACGCAGCGGCACCCAAGCCGGGATTGAACTGGCTTTTGATCGCGATGTGTTGGAGCGCATGCTCGATGTCGCACCGCCGGGACTCGACGAGATGCTGGCCCTGACCCGGATCGTTGACCTGATGGACCGCCGCCAGTATGACCTGTTCATCCTCGACACGGCACCGACCGGCCACCTGTTGCGCTTCCTGGAAATGCCCGAGTTGATGGAGAAGTGGCTCAGCACCTTCTTTGCCCTGTTCCTGAAGTACCGTGACATCTTCTGGCTGCCAAAAATCACCCAGATGATGGTCGACCTGTCGAAAAAAATGAAAACCTTTCGCCGCTTGCTGACCGACGCCAGCCAGGCGGCTTTGGTGGCGGTCACGATCCCGACCGAGATGGCCTATGCCGAGACGCTGGACCTGGTGAACGCCTGCCAGCGACTCGGCGTGGCCGTTCCCATCCTGTTTGTCAACCTGGTCGCCCCGCCCTCTTCCTGCCCCAACTGCGCGGCTGCGCGCCGCGCCCAGAAGCCCTTGCTGGCGCGCTACCACACGGCCCACGCGCAACGCCACATGGCGCAGGTTTTCAGACAGAAAGAACCCCGCGGAATCGGGCGACTGAACGCACTGGGTCAGGCCCTGTACCGCGCATCGGATTCAACGCCCATCGTCATTGCGAGGAGCGCAGCGACGCGGCAATCCATGGAACACCTGGATCGCCACGGCCCGCAGCCTCGCGATGACGAATGTGCAAAGAGCAATCAATTTTTGGAGAGTAGTCATGACGAATGAATTTGAACTGGACAACAACGAGACTGCAGCGGCAATCCCTGCAGCCGCCACGGCAGCGCCTGCCATCAAGCGCGCGGCCGGCCCCAGCATGCTGGAGCGGCTGTTTGCCATGGCGCAGCGCTACCGCAAGGACGGCAATTACCGCCAGGCCACCGAGATGTACTGGACCATGGTGACCGAGCATGCCGATACGCCGCAGGCCGAGCAAGCCAAGGAAGAACTGCTGACAATGGCCGAGGGCTATGAACGTGCCGGCAACCAGCACATGGCGCGCGCCATGTACGAGCGCCTGATGGACCTGGAAGACTGAAGCAAGACAACAGGAGCTGCCAGATGGCATTACCGCAAGAGAACAATGCGTCGCTGTGCGAACTGCTGGACCGTGTCCTCAACACCGGCGTCGTGGCCATGGGCGAAATCGTGATTTCGGTCGCAGGCATCGACCTGATCTACCTCAACCTCAACCTGCTGCTGACCTCGGTCGAAACCGCCGTGGTGCAAAGCCGCCTGATGCAGGAACTCAAATGAACTCAGCGCAGTCCTTTCTCTTTCCCGACGAGAACCGCAAGGCGGATGCGCAGGGTCTGCAGCCCCGCATCGCCCTGGACCCCGAGACCGTCAAGAACGGCCTGGGTCAACTGGTGCTGACGGTGGTGGAACTGGTGCGGCAATTGCTTGAGAAACAGGCGATCCGGCGCATCGAAGGCGGCTCGCTGAGCGAAGACGAAGTGGAACGCCTGGGGCTGACATTCTTCGAGCTGGACAAGCAGATGGAACGGCTGAAAAAGGAATTCGGCTTAACCGACAAGGACCTGAACCTTGATCTGGGACCGCTCGGCAAGTTGCTGTGATGACAGCAAGCCAATGAATTAACTGGACACACAAAATGAACACGCCTCTCGTCACCCCCGCGCCCACCAAACAAAGAGGTATCACGCACGGCACCAGCTCCTCGACCCTGGCCGACGTGCTGGAACGCATTCTCGACAAGGGTCTGGTGATCGCTGGCGACATCAAGGTCAAGATTGCCGACGTCGAACTGCTCACCATTCAGATCCGCTTGCTGATCTGTTCCGTGGACAAAGCACGCGAGATGGGCATCGACTGGTGGACCACCAGTCCCTACCTCAACCCCAAGCTGGCGCCGGCCACCGTGCAGACCGAGGAGATCAATGCGCGCATCGCACGCCTGGAGGCGATGCAGCAGGCGCCGGTAGCACTTGAGACCCCGGCGGTGCCGGTAATGATGGAAAAACCCATGAATTAGCGCGCTCTGACGACTCGATCAAGCTGGCAGTGCCGCAGGACATCGGGCCAATGCGAAAGGAAAACCAGGATGAACTTGCGTATCTTTCAGTGGCACTCGCTCAAGACCCGGGTGACCTTGATTACCGTCCTGATCTTTGTCATCAGTCTTTGGTCTCTGACGTTTTACGCCAGCCGCGTGCTGCGCACGGACCTGCAGCACCAGCTCGGCCAGCAGGAGTTCATGTCGGTATCCTTCATCGCCGACCACCTCGACGAAGAGCTGGTCAGTCGCATGCAGGCGCTGCAAACCATTGCCGCCGAACTGACGCCTGGCGTGATGGGCAACCGGGCCGGCCTGCAAACACTGCTTGAGCATCGACCGCTGTTGCAACTGCTGTTCAACGGCGGTGTCTTCGTCACCAACATCGAAGGCACGGCGATTGCCGACGTTCCGCTGTCGGCCGGACGCATCGGCACCAACTACATCGATCGCGATTCGGTTGCGATCCCGCTGCGCCAGGGCAAGCCGATGTTTGGCCGGCCAGCCATGGGCAAGAAACTGGGGGCACCGATTTTCAGCATCACGGCGCCAGTGCGCGACGCGCAGGGCCGGGTCAACGGCGTCCTGGTTGGAACCATCAACCTGGGAAAACCCAATTTTTTCGACAATGTGGTGAGCCGCAACTATGGCAAGAACGGGGGCTACTACCTGATCTCGCGGGAACACAAGCTGTTTGTCACGGCCAGTGACAAAAACCGTGTCATGCAGCCCTTGCCTGCGCCTGGCGTCAACCCGTTTCTCGACCGGGCCATGCAGGGTTATGAGGGCTATGGCATCACCACCGGTTCTCGCGGCATCGAAGCGCTGGTCGCAGCCAAAGCCATCCCCTCGGCCGACTGGTTTGTCTACGCCAGCTTGCCCACTGCCGAAGCCTTTGCCCCGATCAACGACATGCTGCGCCACATCTTCCTGGCAGCGCTTCTGCTCACCGTGCTGGCAGGCGCCATCACCTGGTGGACCATCTCTGGCCTGCTACGCTACCAGTTCGCACCGGTCATGACCGTTTCAAGAGCGCTGCGCAAGGCGGCCGACGCCGAGCAGGCGCTGCTCACGCTGCCGCTGCCGCCTCTGCTGCCGGCGCTGCCGGTGCTGCGCCAGGACGAAATCGGCGAGATGATCAGCGGCTTCAATCACCTGCTCCAGATCAATGCGCAGCGCGAATCGGCCTTGCAGGCCAGCGAAGCCTTTGGCCGCGGCATCCTTGATTCTGTCGATGCTGAAATTGCCGTCGTGGACGGCGCGGGCACGATCCTGGCCGTGAACGAACCCTGGCGCCGCTTTGCCCGGGCGAACGCGGCAGAACCCGGAAAGCCGATGTCGACGATGGAGGTGGGCGCCAATTATCTGGCGGTTTGCACGCTTAACAGCAGCAGCGCAGACTCCAATGCACCGGCAGTCGGCGACGGCATCCGCGCCGTCCTGAGCGGAAGACTGCCCCGGTTCAGCACCGAGTACCCCTGCCATTCAGAGCACCAAACGCGCTGGTTCAGCCTGAACGTGACACCGCTGATGACGCTGGTGCACGGGGGTGCCGTCATTGTCCATACTGACATCAGCGAACGCAAGGCGGCGCAGGAACAGATCCAGACGCTGGCATTTTCCGACCCGCTGACCGGCCTGCCCAATCGGCGCCTGCTGCTCGACCGTCTGCATCAGGCCATCGCGGCCAGCGCCCGACATGGTCGCCTGGGTGCGCTCTTGCTGATCGATCTGGACGACTTCAAGACCATCAACGACACCCTCGGTCACCAGCAGGGTGACGCGCTGCTGCAGGAAGCGGCGCAGCGCCTGGCGATCTGCATCCGCGAAGTGGACACGGTGGCCCGCTTCGGTGGCGATGAATTTGTCGTGATGTTGACCGACCTGAGCCCGAACGCGCAGGAAGCAACGACGCAGGTCCAGATCGTTGCCGAGAAGATCCGCCTCGCATTGAACCAGGGCTATCGACTCAACAATTCAATGAGCGGCAGCACGCCAAGCATTGGCATCACACTGTTTGGCGAACACGCAGAAAGCATTGACGCGCCCCTGACGCGGGCCGACCTGGCCCTGTACCAGGCCAAGGGAGCCGGCGGCAACACGCTGCGCTTTTTCGCCCCGCAGATGCAGACCGAGGTGGCGGCAAGGGTCGCGCTGGAGGCTACCCTGCGCCAGGCCGTTCTGAAACAGCAGTTTGTGCTGCACTACCAGGCCCAGGTGACGGACCAGAACCAGGTCATTGGCGCCGAAGCCCTGCTGCGCTGGGATGACCCGCAATTGGGCCTGGTGCTGCCGACCGAGTTCATCTCGACGGCCGAGAAGACCGGCCTGATTTTGCCGCTGGGCCGCTGGGTGCTGGAGACCGCCTGCCACCAGTTGGCGCAATGGGCCAAGCAGCCTGAGATGGCGCACCTGTCGATGGCGGTCAACGTCAGCTCGCGCCAGTTCCGCCAGAGTGACTTTGTGGAGCAGGTGCTGGGCGCGCTGGAGCGCAGCGGCGCCCGACCCGATCGACTCAAGATCGAACTAACCGAGAGCCTGCTGGTCGTCAACATAGAGGACGTGATTGCCAAGATGAGCCTGCTACAGGCCAGGGGCATTGCCTTTTCACTGGACGACTTTGGCACCGGTTACTCGTCGCTGGCCTACCTCAAGCGCCTGCCGCTGGACCAGCTCAAGATCGACCAGGCCTTTGTGCAGAACATTCTGATCGACGCCAACGATGCGGCCATTGCCAAGATGGTGATCGCGCTGGCCCAAACCATGGGGCTCAAAGTCATAGCCGAAGGCGTGGAGACCGAGGCCCAGCGCGACTTTCTCGCCGGCCTGGGCTGTCACAACTACCAGGGCTATCTGTTCGGGCGTGCGCTTCCGATCCAGGACTTTGAACAACTGCTGCAGTCAGCGTGACGCGCGCCGCAGCGTGCATCAGTCCTTGTGGCCGCCCTTGTTCTTCTTGTCCTGGCCACGGCCCTGGCCGGGACCGCGCTCGCCATGGCCCTCATGGGCACGGCGCTCTTCGTAGCGCTCGCGCACCCATTCTTCCTGCACAAAATAAACCGGCTGGCCACAGGCCCGGTAGCGCGCACAATGCTTGGCCCAGTTCTTCTGGTGCCCGGGCGGCACGTACAGGTAAATGGGCCGCTGATGGACGGCCACCGGAGACTGCACGATCACGATCGGTTGCGGATACACCAGGCGCGGCTGCGGAAAATTGCCGATATCGATACGGCCATAAACTCCAGGCTGGTTGATGCCGATTGAAACGCCGACGCTGGTTTGTGCCAGCGCCGGCGTCAGCACAAAGGCAACAAGCGCCAGCAGAACAAGTTTCTTCATCCGATTTCTCCAAAAGAGTGAGACCATTTAACGCGCCAGGGTCCGCCGGCGCGGACAAACGAACTTGATAATTCGCAATCCACGCCACGGGCGCACGCTGAAAGGATGAAAGCCATGAACCGCATCAAGTTCCCGGGCGAAATGACGCTACCGATGGCGAAGCCATTGCCCCTGTGTAGAAAGAAAATTTGAACAAGAAAAGCGAGCCGGGCAGCGGCAAGGCAACATTGGCGGTTCCCAGTGGACGCGGATCGCGTCTGCTCCGACTGGGCTGGATGGCCACCGGCATTGCCGGCGGCATGATGGCCGAAGGCGCGCGCCAACTGGCGCTCGGCAAGCGGCCCAGGGTCAGCGACCTGCTGCTTACACCAGCCAATGCGCGCCGGCTTGCCGAGCAACTGGCCAAACTGCGGGGCGCCGCGATGAAGGTGGGGCAGCTGATTTCGATGGAATCGGGCGATCTGCTGCCGCCAGCGCTGGCCGAGATTCTGGGGCGACTGCGCGAGGACGCGCGCGCCATGCCCAAAGCCCAGGTCATGCAAGTGCTGCTGGCCAATTGGGGACCGGAGTGGGAGAAGCAGTTCAAGCACTTCAGCTTCACCCCGCTGGCTGCAGCGTCCATCGGACAGGTGCACCGCGCCCAGACCCGGGACGGGCGCGACCTGGCGATCAAGATCCAGTACCCCGGCGTGCGCGAGAGCATCGCCAGCGATGTCGACAACGTAGCCGGCCTGCTGCGGCTCTCGGGGCTGCTGCCCAAGGGCATGGACATCAAGCCCCTGCTGCGCGATGCCAAGCGCCAGTTGCGTGACGAGGCCGACTACATCCGCGAGGGCAACTACCTGCACCAGTACGGCGAACTGCTGGCCGACGCACCGCAGTACCTGCTGCCGGCGCGCCACGCCGACCTGACCACGCGCAGCGTGCTGGCGATGGACTTCGTGCCAGGCGCGCCGATCGAGACGCTGCTGGCGGCAGCGCAAACCGAGCGCGATCGGGTGATGACGCTGCTGTTTGCCCTGCTGCTGCGCGAAGTGTTCGAGTTCCGCCTGGTGCAGACCGACCCCAACTTTGCCAACTACCGCTATGACAACCAGAGCCGGCGGCTGGTGCTGCTTGACTTTGGCGCCACCCGGCCCTGCAAGGCGCGCATGTCGCTCGACTTCGCGCGTCTGATCAGGGCCGCCATGGCAGCCGAGCGCGCCGCAATGCAGGCCGCCTTGACGGCCATCGGCTACATCGACGACAGCACGCAGGACCGGCATTGCCAGGCCGTGCTGGACATTGCGACACAGGCGCTGGAGCCGTTTTGCGCGCAGGGCGGCTATGACTTTGGCGCGTCGGACCTGCCGCAGCGCATTCGCAGCCAGGCCATGGCCCTGGGGCTGGAACGCGAATTCATCCAGATCCCGCCAACCGACGCCATGCTGCTGCAACGCAAGTTTGGCGGCCTGTACCTGCTGGCCATCCGGCTCAAGGCCCGGGTTGATCTGCAGGCGCTGGCCACGGCGGCGTTGCTGGGCCCAGAAAGACTAAAGGGTTAGCGTGTAAAACACGCTAACCCTCGTCATTTATGGTGCGGCTGGCAGGAATTGAACCCACGACCCCTTGGTTCGTAGCCAAGTACTCTATCCAACTGAGCTACAGCCGCTTCGGGGTGAATTGTAGCAGCAAGCGCGGACCTGCCGCCGGCGCTCAGTGCGCCTGGTCCCAGTTCGGACCGAATCCGACCTCGGCCAGCAGCGGCACCTTGAGGTGCGCCACACCCGCCATCAGGCGCGGGATCTCGTGGCGTACCCATTCGACCTCGGAGAGCGGCACCTCGAACACCAGTTCATCGTGCACCTGCATCACCATGCGGGTGCCGCGCTGCTGCTCGTCGAGCACCTGCTGCACCTTGACCATGCTGAGCTTGATCAGATCGGCCGCCGTGCCCTGCATCGGCGCGTTGATGGCGGCGCGCTCGGCACCGGCACGCCGGGGCCCGTTGGGCGAGTTGATCTCGGGCAGGTACAGGCGCCGGCCAAACACGGTCTCGACATAGCCTTTGTCCTTGGCCAGCGCTCGCGTGTGGTCCATGTAGAGCTTGACGCCGGGGTAGCGCTCGAAGTAGCGCGCCACAAAGTTCTTCGCCGCCGTGTTGTCGATGCCCAGGCTGCGCGCCAGGCCGTAGGCGCTCATGCCGTAGATCAGGCCGAAGTTGATGACCTTGGCGTAGCGGCGCTGCTCGGCGCTGACCTGATCGGTACGGATGCCAAACACTTCAGCGGCGGTGGCGCGGTGCACGTCCATCCCGTCGTGAAACGCCAGCAGCAGCGCGGCGTCGCCACTGATGTGGGCCATGATGCGCAGCTCGATCTGGCTGTAGTCGGCGCTGGCGATGACGCAGCCCGCTGGCGCGACAAAAGCCTCGCGCACGCGCCGGCCTTCGGGTGTGCGCACCGGGATGTTCTGCAGATTGGGGTCGTTGCTCGACAGGCGCCCGGTCACCGCCACCGCCTGCGCGTAATGCGTGTGCACGCGCCCGGTACGCGGGTGCGCCAGTTGCGCGAGCTTGTCGGTGTACGTGCCCTTGAGCTTGGCCAGGCTGCGGTGCTCCAGAATCTTGGCCGGCAGCGGGTAGTCTTCGGCCAGCTTTTGCAACACCTCGTCGTCGGTGCTGGGTGTGCCGGTTGGCGTTTTCTTGACCACCGGCAGCCCGAGCTTGGTGAAGAAGATGTCGCCGATCTGCTTCGGGCTGCCGAGGTTGAAAATCTGGCCGGCGAGTTCGTGCGCTTCTTTCTCCAGTTGCAGGATGCGCACGCCGAGTTCCTGGCTTTGCCCGGCCAGCGTGGCGGCGTCGATCAGCACGCCGTGGCGCTCGATGCGATACAGCGACTCGCTGCTGGCAATCTCCAGTTCGTAAATGAAGCGCAGCTTCTCATCGGCCTGCAACTGCGGCCACAACACGCGGTGCACGTCGAGCGTCATGTCCGAGTCTTCGCACGAATACTCAGCCGCCTTGGCAATCTCGACCTGGTCAAAGCAGATCTGGTGCGCGCCCTTGCCGCACAAGTCTTCGAAGCTGATGCCGCTGCGCCCCAGATGGCGCTCGGCCAGACTCGCCAGACCGTGCGGTTTGTGCACTTCGAGCACATAGCTTTGCAGCATGGTGTCGTGCGCGTAGCCCTGCACCTCGATGCCGTGGTTGGCGAACACATGGCGGTCGTACTTGATGTGCTGGCCCAGCTTCTTCTTGCTGGCGTCTTCCAGCCAGGGCTTCAGGCGCGCCAGCACCGCCTCGCGCGGCAACTGCGCTGGCGCACCGGCATAGCTGTGCGCCAGCGGGATGTAGGCCGCCTCGCCCGGCGTCACGCTGAAACTGATGCCGACGATCTCGGCGCGCATCTCGTCGAGCGAGGTGGTTTCGGTGTCTACCGCCACCAACTCGGCCGCCTCAACGCGCGCCAGCCAGCGCTCAAAATCGTCCCAGGTCAGGAGGGTGTCGTAGGCGACGCTGCTGACACTGGAGCTCGCTGCGATCGGCGCGTCGGGCTCATCGAACAAGCCCGGCTCCTGGCTGCGCGGGGCAGGACTGTTGCGCGGCGCTCGCGCTGGCGCGCTGGCTGCGCTCGCCACGACGGGGCTGCTGCGCGCCAGGCCCTTGAAGCCGTGGCGCTCATAAAACGCCAGCAGCGACTGCACGTCTTCGCTGCCGGTGGCAATGGCACCCAGTGCCGGCAGATCAGGCACCCAGCCGTCGAGGTCGCAGTCGGTTTTAATGGTGAGCAGCTGGCGCCCCGTGGGCAGCCAGTCCAGCGACTTGCGCAGGCTCTCGCCGACCGCGCCCGCAATCGCCCCAGCATTGGCGACCACGGCATCAAGCGAGCCGTATTGCTGCAGCCACTTGGCGGCGGTCTTGGGACCGACCTTGGGCACGCCCGGCACGTTGTCGATGGCGTCTCCCACCAGGGTCTGGTAGTCCACCATCAGGTGCGGCGGCACGCCAAACTCGGCCTCGACCCCGGCGACGTCGCGCCGGCGCCCGTTCATGGTGTCGATGATGGTGATGTGGCGGTTGACCAGTTGCGCCAGGTCCTTGTCGCCGCTGCTCACAACCACCTCGATGCCCTGCTTTGCCGCAATCACGGCCAGCGTGCCGATCACGTCGTCTGCCTCAACGCCGGGCACGGCCAGCAGCTTCCAGCCCATCAACTGCACCAGTTCATGGATAGGCTCGATCTGGGCCCGCAGGTCGTCGGGCATGGGCGAGCGGTGGCCCTTGTAATCCGGGTAGATGGCGTCGCGAAAGGTCGGTCCCTTGGCGTCAAAGACGCAGGCGGCGAAGTCGGCTGGCACGTCCTTGCGCAGCTTTTGCAGCATGTTGATCATGCCGCGAATCGCGCCCGTGGGCGCGCTGCTCGGGTCACCCGCCACCGCGCGCAGGTCGGGCATGGCGTGAAAAGCACGGTACAGGTAGCTCGATCCGTCCACCAGCAGCAGGGTTTTGGGACTTGATTGGGATTCATTCATGCGTGCATTTTGCCTGCGCCGGCCGCCGCAGTCATGGTTCTACAATCTGGCCATGCGCGCGATATTTCTTTTTACCCTCTGCCTGGCAACGGCCGGCGCCGCCTGGGCGCAGGCGGCAATGCCGCTGCAGGCCGCCAGCGCCGCCGGCAAAAAACCAGCCGCTGCGCCAGTGGAGCAGCGCGCCGAGCGCATCCACGTGGAGGACGCCGGCGCACGCATCGATGAGCTGCGCATTGGCGGTGAAACCAAAACCATCGTGGTGCAACCCAAGGGCGGCATGCCGGCCTACCAGATCCAGCCCGGCAGCGGCGAGCGCAGCTGGAAGATTGCGAATTTCTGATTCATGGCGGTTTACACAGAAGTCTCGCGCGAAGAGGCCCGCGCCCTGCTGCAAGAACTCCGCTTGGGCGAACTCACGGCCATGCAGGGCTGCGCCGGCGGCATCGAGAACACCAACTACTTCGTCAGCACCGCACAGGACGGCCAGCAGCGCGACTACGTGCTGACCCTGTTCGAACGCCTGAGCTTCGCGCAATTGCCGTTCTACCTGCATTTGATGAAGCACCTGGCGCAGCGCGGCATACCGGTACCCGACCCGACCGCCAATGCCAAGGGTGAACTGGTGTTTTCGCTCAAGGGCAAACCGGCGGCCGTGGTCAATCGCCTGCGCGGCAAGAGCGAACTCAACCCGGGCCCGGCCCACTGCGCTGCCGTGGGCGCGACACTGGCCAGAATGCACCAGGCCGGCGCCGATTTCCCCATGACACAGCCCAATCTGCGCGGCCTGGCCTGGTGGAACGAGACCGTGCCCGCCGTGCTGCCCTATCTGAATCCGGCGCAAGCGGCCCTGATCCAGAGCGAACTGCATTACCAGAATCAGTTGGCCACCGCACCCGCTTACGCCGACCTGCCACGCGGCCCGGTCCATGCCGACCTGTTCCGGGACAACGTGATGTTTGAAGAACTGCAAGGCCAACCGCTGCTCAGCGGCTTCTTTGATTTCTACTTTGCCGGGGTTGACAGCTGGCTTTTTGACATCGCGGTCTGCATGAACGACTGGTGTATCAACCTGGAGACGGGCACGCCGCATGCCGAACGCGCGCACAGCTTCCTGTCGGCCTACCAGAGCCAACGCGCGCTGAGTAGCGCCGAGCACGAATTGCTGCCGGCCATTCAGCGCGGCGCCGCCCTGCGCTTCTGGCTCTCGCGGCTCTGGGATTTCCATCTGCCGCGCAGCGCCAGCCTGCTCAAGGCGCACGACCCGGGTCATTTCGAGCGCGTGCTGCGCCAACGCGTGAGCCAGGCATGAAACTCAACATGCTTGCGGCCCGCACCGGCATGGACTGGATCAAGCTGGGCATCCGGACCTTCTTCAAACAACCCCTGGCACTGGCCGGCCTGTTCTTCATGTTCATGGCCGTCATGACCGTCGCCAGCCAGGTGCCCTTCATCGGACTGGCCATCGCCATGGCGCTGTTGCCAGCCGCCACGCTGGGTTTGATGGCGGCGACGCGCGAGGCGACCGAAGGCCGCTTTCCGATGCCTGGAATCCTGCTGGCAGGTTTTCGCGCCGGTCGGCAACAGGCGCGCGCCATGCTGATCCTGGGCAGCCTCTATGCGGTGGGTTTTCTGGGCGCGATGGCGGTCTCAAGCCTGGTCGATGGCGGCGACTTTGCCCGCGTCTACCTGGGCGGCGCCACACCGACGCGCGAGATGATGTCGGAGCCCGCGTTCCAGGGCGCGATGTGGGTCTTCATCGGCTTGCATCTGCCCTTGTCGCTGCTGTTCTGGCACGCGCCGGCACTGGTGTACTGGCACGGCATGACGCCACTCAAGAGTCTGTTCTTCAGTTTGGTGGCCTGCCTGCGCAACTTCTGGGCCTATGCGGTCTTCGGCCTGATGTGGTTGGCGCTGCTGGTGCTGGTAGTCATCTGCGTCACGACCATCTCGGCGCTGGTGGGCAATGCCGGGCTCGCCGGCGACCTGCTGTTTCCAGCCCTGTTGCTGGTGGCGACGATGTTCTTCACCTCGCTCTACTTCAGTTTCCGCGACACCTTCGAGCCGCCGCCGACTTCCTGAAACCCGGAACGCCTAGCGTCATCCTTGGCACTTATTTGTCATGCCGGACCTGATCCGGCATCCATGCCTTCTGACAGTGCCTTCACGGGCGCACTGGATTGCGGGTCGGAGCCCGCAATGACAATCCCAGGCATCACGGCAGCGGTGTCAGCTTGGCCACGCTCAGTGCCAGCCACTTGACGCCGTGGCGCGGAAAGTTGATCTGGGCCCGTGCGTCGTCGCCGACGCCTTCGAGCGAGAGCACCGTGCCTTCGCCGAACTTGGCATGAAAGACCTTCAAGCCGACGCGCATGCCGTGGGCCGACGCGGCCCTGACTACGGGCACCGGTGCTGCGGCGTATTTCGAATAATCGACGCCAAAGGAACTTCCGCTGCGCCCGGCCTCACCATCGGCAAATCCTGAACCGGACCCGACGCCGAAACCCTTGTTCTTCGGTGTGATCCACTTCAAAGCCTCTTCTGGCAACTCCTCAAAGAAGCGGCTGCGCAGGTTGTAGCGCGTCTGCCCATGCAGCATGCGTGTCTGCGAATGGCTCAGGTACAGGCGCGCTCGTGCGCGCGTGATCGCCACGTACATCAGGCGCCGCTCTTCTTCAAGGCCGTCGCGATCGCTCATCGAGTTCTCGTGCGGAAACAATCCCTCTTCGATGCCGGTGATGAAAACACAGTCGAATTCCAGGCCCTTGCTGGCGTGCACCGTCATCAACTGGATCGCGTCCTGGCCGGCCTGGGCCTGGTTGTCGCCCGCCTCCAGCGCGGCGTGCGACAAAAAAGCCGCCAAGGGCGAGAGCGTCTCGCCGGTCTCGGCGTCAGGCGCCGGCAGATCGATCAAGGGCTGACTGAAATCGCGTCCCTGCGAAGCCGGTGACTGCGTCAGGGCATGCTCGTCAATCGGCAGCGCCACCGCGTCGCGACCAAAGCCTTCGAGCGAGACGAAGCTCTCGGCCGCATTGACCAGTTCTTCCAGATTCTCGACCCGGTCCGCGCCTTCCCGATCGGCCTTGTAGTGCGTGATCAGGCCGCTGTGGTCGAGCACCAGTTCGATGATTTCGCGCAAGCTCAAGCCCTGTGTGCGTTCGCGCAGGACTTCGATGCCGGCCAGAAAGCTGCCAATGTTGGTGCCGGCCTTGCCAGACAGGCCGCTGACGGCGTCGCTGAGCGAACAGCCGCCGGCGCGCGCTGCGTCCTGCAGCAGTTCCAGGCTGCGCGCGCCAATGCCGCGCGGCGGAAAGTTGACGGCGCGCAGAAAACTGTTGTCGTCGCGCGGGTTCTCCAGCAGGCGCAGATAGGCCAGCGCATTCTTGATTTCGGC
This sequence comes from uncultured beta proteobacterium, assembly GCA_903876735.1. Classification (GTDB taxonomy): domain Bacteria; phylum Pseudomonadota; class Gammaproteobacteria; order Burkholderiales; family Burkholderiaceae_C; genus Rhodoferax. Next base: position 96,803 of record CAIRAW010000002.1, read on the forward strand.
GCGCTCGAAGAAGCGCAGGCCGCCATACACCTTGTACGGCATGGCGGCGTTGAAGAGCGCGGTTTCGATAACCCGGCTCTGCGCATTGCTGCGGTACAGAACCGCGATCTCCTTGCGTGGCATGCCGTCGCGCACGAGCTGGCGCATTTCATCCACCATCCACTGCGCCTCGGCAAAGTCGCTGGTCGCCTCGAACACACGCACCGGTTCGCCCGGTCCCTGGCTGGTGCGCAGGTTTTTGCCCAGGCGCTTGCTGTTGTGGGCTATCAGTTCGTTGGCTGAATCGAGGATGTTGCTGCCGCTGCGGTAGTTTTCCTCGAGCTTGATCTGGTGCCAAACCTTGAACTCGCGCACGAAGTCGGCCATGTTGCCAACGCGCGCGCCGCGAAAGGCGTAGATGCTCTGGTCATCATCGCCCACCGCCAGCACGCAGCCCGTCGGGTTGAAGCTGCCCTCGCCATCGACCGAGCCATGGGCGCCGGTGCCGGCGAGCATCTTGATCCAGGCGTACTGCAGCTTGTTCGTATCCTGGAACTCATCGATCAGGATGTGGCGAAAACGGCGCTGGTAATGCTCACGGATCGGGTCGTTGTCGCGCAGCACCTCGAAGCTGCGCAGCATCAGCTCACCAAAATCAACCACGCCCTCGCGCTGGCACTGGTCTTCGTAGAGCTGATAAATCTCCACCTTCTTGCGCGTTTCTTCGTCGCGCACGGCCACCATGTTGGGGCGCAGCCCCTCCTCCTTGTTGCCGCCAATGAACCACTGCATCTGCTTGGGTGGAAAGCGCTCGTCATCGATGCCGAATTGCTTGTACAAGCGCTTGATGGCGGAGAGCTGGTCTTGCGTATCGAGAATCTGAAAAGTGGACGGCAGATTGGCCAGCTTGCAGTGCGCGCGCAAAAAGCGGTTGCACAGGCCATGAAAAGTACCGATCCACATGCCGCGCACATTGAGCGGCAGCATGGCGGCCAGGCGCGTCATCATTTCGCGCGCGGCCTTGTTGGTAAAGGTAACCGCCAGAACGCCGCCGGGTGAAACCTGCCCGGTCTGCAACAGCCAGGCGATGCGCGTCGTCAGGACCCGCGTCTTGCCGGAACCAGCACCCGCCAGAATCAGTGCATGCTCGGCCGGCAGGGTGACGGCGGCGCGCTGCTCCGGGTTGAGGTTGTGTAACAGCGGCAATTCGGGCGCGCTGCGGTTTGCAAGTTCTGAGGACATGCAGGCATTGTAGAAAGCCTGGACCAGGCTGGAGCCACTGGGGCTGCGCTCTATTTCCCGCCGAGCTTGGCCATGGCGGTCGCCACCTGCTCATGCTGGCCCGGAATCAGCTTGGTCAAATCGATGTCCGCTTGAGACGCTGAATGCTCGGCCGGCAGCGCGATTTCAAACTCGGACAGGTTAAGGTCCAGCGCCGATGCCGGCTCGGACGGCTGCGCCGCCAGTTCGGCCAGCGCGCTGCTTGAGAGGCCGGGGAAACCGCTCAACTCTGGCGAATCGCTCTGTGCGATGGCCTGCAGCAGCAGCAGATCACGAAACGCCGCCAGATCAAAAGGCCTGATCTTGCCAGCCCCGGAATCACGGAAGATGCAGGCGTCGATCAGTCCCTGAACTTCGGGTTTCGGCCAGAGCAAGGTGATCGCCGTCAAAACGTCAGGGTAGGACTCCAGTGTCTTGCCCTGCTCCCTGAAGAAAGAAAATTCGGGAACCTCAACATTGAAAAGCAGTTTGAAATCCTGGCATGCGTGCTTGAAGTCATCCTGTAGACCCAGAGAATGCAGCAGCCCGAGGAGGTCCAGGTAGACAAAGGGGTTGGGTTGTGCGTCTTCCTGAATTTGCCGGACCAGCATCTGTGCTGCCTGGTCGGCTTTTCCCAGCGAAACCAGGTAGCCAACCTGCCGGCGCAGCTTCAGGATCGGTTCCGAACCCAGCTCGCGCACGGGACAGGCCTGCGATTGGCTGGCGCTTGCATCCGGTGCGTCGGTCCGCATCAACTCGGTAAAAACCGAATTTCCGGCGTCAACGCGGGCCCTGGCCGGCGCGGGTGGCGGCTTGAAGGCGTCGGGCTTGAGCTTGACCACCGGCAACTCGACCGGTGCCGGCGCTTCGTCCTTGACCGCGACTATTGCGTCTGCCGCCCCGGCTTCGGTCCACCAGTCGTGATCGGCTGGTGGCAGGCGACGCTGCCGAGTCCAGAAATAAACGGCTGCCAGCAAAGCGGCAAGCGCCAGCGCGGCCAAACCATAAAGCAGGCCAAGCGGGAAACGCTCAGCCTCGGCCTTTTGCAGACGCGCCTTCAGATCTGCCAGACTGGCCTCGCTCTTGAGCGCCGAGTCCCGCAGAAGCTTCACATCGCTTTCAAGTTGCTGCACCTTCTGGCTGGCCAGGAGCGCGGCGTCGGGCGCTGAGGCCGGTACTGAGGCAGGTGCCAGCGCCGCGACAGGAGCCTGGCTGACAACACGGTCCGGCACTTGCTCCACCGGATCGAGCTTCAAATGTGGCACACCGGTCGACCGGACGGCGGGCTTGGTCTTGATCTCGGGCGCGCTGCGCTTGGGTGCGGCAGTCCGCCCGGCCTTTGCGCCCTTGGCCTGCGCCCGGCGCTGCGCCAGCGACCTGGGTTTGGGTTTGGACGCCACCGGCGCTCGGGCCTTTTCCGGCTCGGCCGGGGCTGAAGCCACCGTGGCGGCGGCCGTTGGCGCCAGATTGGCAGCAGCGGCATCCTGACCGGCGGGCTCAGGCCTGGACGGAGTTGGCGGCACGGCAGGGGCCAGTAGCAGCGGCACTGGCGGCGCGGCGACTTCACCGGGCAAATCGGCCAGCAGCACATAGCGCCGCATGATCTTCTGGCCGCAGCCGTTGCGCAAATTGAAAGCGACGACCGGCTCCTCGATCAGGGCCGATGAGATAACCCGTACATGGGCGATGGAGGGCGTTGTCGACGCTTCGAGCACAACGCGCACCCGGCTGGGATCCTGGCGCGTTTCGGCCTGGAACACCTCGGCGTCAAGACACAGGGCGGAGGCGTCGTCGCCGGCGTCCAATTGAATGTCGACCCCCACGTTGAGCGGCTGACCGATCAGTGCCGAGCCCTGAAGTCGGCCCAGCGTCAGGGCCTGGGCGCTAAATGCTGCGCAAACCAGTGCGAGCGCGAGGATTTTGACTCGATGTTCCAACTGATAATTCCTGAGTTGCCGGCATTCTCGCACGACAACCCAAGCGCTGCATTTGCCGCCCCGCAGTGGCCCTGCGCCGGACTTTGAAGCCTTGCGCCTAACTGCCAGCGCTTTGATCGGCGGCGAGCCTCGCCTTGAGAAAACCGCCCGAGCCGTAGCGGGTCACCCGGCTGTAATAGCGCGCCGTCAGACGCTTGACCATGGCCGAATAGGCGTCCACCAGGGTCGGCAGGATCGTGAAACTGTCGTAGTTCACGATCACGGTCACGCGCTGCGCCGGACTGTGCACCAGCGGGGAAAGCAAGCTCTCGACCATCTGCTCGATCTGCACGATGTCAGACAGGGAATCGATTGCCAGCCCTTCGCAATTGATGAACAACAGGCGCTTTTCTCGGTCGAGTTCAAAGCGCTGCGCCAGCGGCGTCGTCAGCAAGCGGTCCCGCAAACCGAGTTTGGCCGGCGCAAACAGGGCGCTGTCCATCAGCTTCAGATCGGGGCTGATGGCAGGCAGGAAGTCCATCTGCGCCAGCACATCGCGCTGCAGGTCGATGCCCGGCGCAATTTCAATCAGTTCCAGAGCGCCTTCGCCACCCGCGTCGATCAGGCGAAAAACGCAGCGCTCGGTGACGTAGAGCACGCGCTGCTGGCGCCGGCAGGCTTCGCGGCCGCTGAAGGTGCGGTGTTCCACCGCTTTGACAAACTTTCGCGTTCGGCCTTCACGCACGATGCTCAGGCGGGCGTTTTCAACGCGCACCTCGAGATCGTCGGCAGTGAAGGTACCGGCAAAGACCACCATCTTGGCGTTCTGGCTGATGTTGATGAAGCCGCCGGCACCGGCCAGACGCGTGCCGAACTTGCTGACATTGAGGTTGCCCTGCGCGTCGGCCTGGGCCAGTCCGAGCACGGCCAGGTCGAGTCCGCCACCATCGTAGAAATCAAACTGATTGGGCTGGTCGAGCACGGCCTGGGTGTTGACGGCGGCGCCGAAGCTCATGCCGCTGGCCGGGATGCCACCGATCACACCGGGCTCGGCGGTCAGCGTCACCAGGTCGATCAGATGCTCCTCGGTTGCCACCGCGGCCACGCCCTCGGGCATGCCGATGCCCAGATTGACCACACTGTCGCTGCGCAACTCCATCGCCGCGCGCCGGGCGATGACCTTGCGCTCGCTCAGCGGCATCAGTGCCAACGACTCCACCGGCACGCGGATTTCGCCCGAGTAAGCCGGGTTGTACTGTTCCGAAAAAGTCTGCATGTGGTGCGAGGGCTCGGTGGCCAGCACCACGGCATCGACCAGCACGCCGGGCACGCGCACCTGGCGCGGATGCAGGCTGCCACGCGCTGCGATGCGCTCGACCTGGGCAATCACGATGCCGCCCGAATTGCGTGCCGCCATGGCAATCGCCAGCGATTCGAGCGTCAATGCTTCGCGCTCCATGCTCAGGTTGCCATCCGGGTCGGCCGTGGTGGCGCGGATGATGCCGACCGAAATCGGGAACGCCTTGTAGAACAGATAGTCGCGCCCGTCGATCACCATCAGCCGCACCAGTTCCTCGCGGGTGCGCGCATTGATCTTGCCGCCGCCGAAACGGGGGTCGACAAAGGTGTCGAGCCCGACATGCGTGAGCGTGCCGGGCTTGCCGGCCGCGATGTCGCGAAACAGGTGCGAGATCACACCTTGCGGCAGGTTGTAGGCTTCAATTTCGTTGTCCACCGCCAGTTTCTGCAACGCCGGCACCAGACCCCAGTGACCGCCGATCACGCGCTTGACCATGCCACGGTGACCGAAGTGATTGAGGCCTCTGCTCTTGCCATCACCCTGGCCGGCGGCATAAACCAGCGTTAGCTGACCCGGACTGCCAATGCCGCCGTCACGCTGGCTGGCCAGAAAGCGCTGTTCCAGGGCAATCGCAACGCCTTCAGCAAAGCCGACACCGACAAAGCCGGACGTGGCCACGGTATCGCCGTCGTGCACCAGGCGCACAGCCTCGGCGGCCGACACGATCTTGTTGCTGCGGGTGCCCGCGCCCAGGTGTTCGCTCAGATTGAAGTTGGTATGCACAGTGCCGTCTCCCCATTGGCCCTATCATGCTTGAAATCATCCGCAAACCACTCTGGGGAAAACCATGCCCGGCCCGAGCGCCACACTGTCTGAACTGCAGGCGCTTCACGGCGAGAAATACCGCTGGCTGTTGCTGCTGGCGGTGATGGTCGGCACCATGGCGGCCATCATGTCCTCGACCATCATCAATGTGGCCGTGCCCGACATGAGCCGCCACTTCGGGCTTGGCCAGGAGCGCGCGCAGTGGGTGGCCTCTGGCTTCATGATTGCCATGACGGTGTCGATGCTGACCACGCCCTGGCTGCTGGCGCGCTACGGCTACCGGCGAACCTATGCCGGCACCATGCTGGTTCTGCTGGCGGGCAATATCGTCGGCGCCCTGGCGCCGGATTTTTCGCTGGTGCTGGCGGCGCGCGTGGTGGCCGGGCTGGCAGCGGGCGTGGTGCAACCGATTCCCGCCATCATCATCGTGCAAACTTTCGAGCCCCACGAGCAGGGCCGCGCCGGCGGCATTTTTGGCATGGGCGTGGTGCTGGCACCGGCCATCGGACCCAGTATCGGCGGCTTGCTGGTGGACTGGTTTGGCTGGCGCTCCATCTTCTTCATGGTCGTTCCTTTTTGCCTGGCTTCGCTCTGGCTGGCGCGGCGCTACGTGCCGAGTTCGCCACCGCGCGGCGCGCTGACAAAAAACCGGGGCGGAAAACTCGATTGGCCCGGCCTGCTGCTGGCCAGTACCGGCACGATCTGCCTGCTCAACGGTCTGGTGCAACTGCATGGCGCAGCAAGCCGGTCAGCCCTGCTCTTGCTGGGCGCTGCCGCAGCGGCCTGGATCGGCTTTGTCGCACGCCAGCGCCGTCTGGGCCGCAGGCTGGCGCAAAGCGGCGATGCGCCGCTGATGAATCTGGCGCTCTATGCGCATCGCCCGTTCGCGATGGGCAGCATCGTCGCCTTCATCTACGGCATGGCCTTGTTCGGCTCGACCTACCTGCTGCCGGTCTACATGCGGCTCGCTCTGATGTTGTCGCCCTCCCACGTCGGCACGGTGCTGCTACCGGCCGGGATCATGCTGGGCATCACGATTCCCCTGGCCGGACGTCTGGCGGACCGGCAGCCGACACATCTGCTGGTCAGCACCGGCCTGGTGCTGCTGGCCAGCTCGTTCGCGCTGATGGGTACGGTGGGCCTGAGCGCCAGCCTCTGGCTGCTGACGGCGTGGGCGATTGTGGGCCGCATCGGCCTGGGCTTCATCCTGCCCTCGCTCAACTCGGGCTCGATACGCGGCCTGCCGCGCGAACTGCTGCCGCAGGGGTCGAGCAGCATCAACTTCCTGCGCACGCTCGGCGGCGCCGCTGGCATCAGCATCTGCGGCATCGTGCTCGAATGGCGTCTGGCCGCGCACGGCGATACGCTGGCCAATCCAGCCACCAGTGCGGGACGCCTGGCGGCCTTCAACGAGACCTTCTATTTATTGGCCGCGCTGTGCGCATTGGCGTTGCTGGCCGCCTGGCGCTTGAGGGCCGGCACGCGGCTTGGAAAACCCGATTGATTCGAGAAGTTGTCATTCCGGACCCCACGGCTGTCATCCCGGACCTTGATCCGGGATCCATGCATTCTGAATGAGCCACACGCAGCATCGATTGCGGGTCGCGGCCTGCAATGACAGCCCAGGGGCGCAGTAAACTCGCAGCATGTGCCAATTACTAGGAATGAACAGCCATCTGCCGGCCAGTCTGACGCTGAGCTTCACCGGTTTTTCGCAGCGCGGCGGCTGCACCGATCACCACGCCGACGGCTGGGGCATCGCCTTCTTCGAGGGCGAGGACGCCACGCCGGGCAAACCGGGCAAGGGTGTGCGCCATTTTGTCGACAAGGAAGGGGCTTCGACCTCGCCGATCGCCAACATGCTGCGCAGCTACCCGATCAAGAGCCACAACGTGGTGGCCCATGTGCGCAAGGCCACGGTGGGCGCCGTCACGCTGGAGAACTGCCACCCGTTTGTGCGCGAACTGTGGGGGCGTTACTGGGTGTTCGCGCACAACGGCGACCTGAAGGACTACAAACCCACTCTGCACGGCAGTTTCCGCCCGGTTGGCAATACCGACAGCGAACTGGCCTTTTGCTGGCTGTTGCAGGAACTGGCCAAATCCCACGCCGGCGTGCCCAGCGTGGAGGAACTGACACGCACCCTGGCTGAACTGGTGCCTCAGATTGCAAGGTACGGCACCTTCAATTTCCTGCTAAGCAATGGCCAGGCCCTGTGGGCGCATGCCAGCACCAAACTGCATTACGTGCTGCGCCAGCACCCGTTCACCCAGGTGCATCTGAAAGACGAGGACATCGACGTGAATCTGGCCGACCTGAACGGCCCGGACGACCGGCTGGCGATCGTGGTCACGGAACCACTGACAACCAACGAGGACTGGATTGCGATGGCACCGGGCGAACTGCAGGTCTTTGTCGACGGCGCCATCGCGCGCTGCAGCCACGCCAAATGCGGACCCGGCTGTCAGTTGTCGACCGCCTGCGCCAGGGCATCGATAAACATCGCCGCCACATCGAACCCGGTCTGATCGAAGATCTCCTGGAAACAGGTCGGGCTGGTGACGTTGATTTCAGTCAGGCTGTCGCCGATCACATCAAGCCCCACCAGCAGCAGGCCGCGCGCGTTGAGCACCGGTCCGAGTGACTCGGCAATAAAGCGGTCGCGCGTGCTCAGCGGCTGAGCCACCCCCTTGCCGCCAGCCGCCAGGTTGCCACGCACCTCGCCGCCCTGCGGAATGCGCGCCAGGCTGAACGGAACCGGCTTTCCGCCAATCACCAGCACGCGCTTGTCACCCGCAACGATCTCGGGCAGAAACTTCTGCACCATCAGACTTTGCGCGCCGTGGCGGTTCAGCGTTTCGGTGATCGAGCCCAGGTTCAAACCGTCCGGGCCGACGCGAAAAATGCCCATGCCACCCATGCCATCGAGCGGCTTCAGGATGATGTCGCGATGCTCGGCGTGGAAGCGCTTGATGTCGGCCTCGTCGCGTGTCACCAGCGTCGGACCAATGAACTGCGGGAACTCCATGATGGCGAGTTTCTCCGGGTGGTCACGCAGCGCACGCGGCTTGTTGAAGACCCGCGCGCCGTCGCGCTCGGCCTGTTCCAGCAGGTGCGTGGCGTAGAAAAACTCGCTATCGAACGGCGGGTCCTTGCGCATGACGACAGCATCGAATTCCTTGAGCGCCACGATGCGCGACTGGCGGACCTCGAACCAGTCTGTCGCCTCGCCCGTCAGCAGGATGTCGCGCACATGGCCCGTCACAGCAGCGCCGCGCTGCCACATCAGGTCCTGCGGCTCGCAGGCCGCCACGGTATGACCGCGCTTTTGCGCCTCGCGCATCATGGCAAAGGTGGTGTCCTTGTAGATCTTGAAGGTCTCCAGCGGATCGGTGACGAATAGCAGCTTCATGGTGGTCCTGGTGCCTCAGGGCAGTGGGTGTTTGGAAAAATGTGACTTGCCGTACTGTTGCACAAACAAGGCCAGGGTGCCGGCCAGCACACCCCAGAAGGCGGAGCCGACACCGGCGATGACGACGCCGCTGAGCGTCACCAGAAAGGTGATGATGGCCGCTTCGCGGTGCAGGTCATCGCGCACCGCCGTCGCCAGCGCGCCGCCGATGGTGCCCAGCAGGGCCAGACCGGCAATGGCCGCAATCAGTTCCTTAGGGAACGCCGTCAGCACACCGGTGATGGCCGCGCCAAAGAGTCCGATCAGCATATAGATGGCGCCGCAGGAAACCGCTGCCGTGTAGCGCCGCTCGGGGTCGGGATGCGCTTCGCGGCCCATGCAGATGGCGGCCGTGATGGCGCTGAAATTGAGGGCGAAAGCGCCGAACGGCGCCAGCAGCAGCGTGGCCAGACCGGTCAGCGTAATGATTCTGGAAACCGGAATGCCGGCACCGCTGCCGCCATCGGCAGCGCCGCCGTAGCCGGTGGCCCTTATCACCGCCACACCCGGCAGGTTCTGCGATGCCATGGTGACCACGAACAGGGGCAACGCCAGACTGACGGCCGCGCCGACCGTGAAGACCGGCATCGTGAACACCGGCCGCGCCAGGCCCAGCGTGATGGCCGAGCCGCCAAAGCCGCTGGTGCTGGCGACGAAGAGGATGGCCACCAGCAGGGTCAGCGGCACGGCGTAACGGCTGGCGTAGCGCTTGCCCAGAAGGTAGGTCGCCAGCATGATGAGAACCAGCGGCAAATTGGACTGCGCCGCCGTGAACGCCTGCAAACCAAAGCGCGTCAGCACGCCGGCCAGCAAGGCTGACGCAATCGCCATCGGCAAGCGGTTCATGACGCGCTCGAACCAGCCCGTGACCCCGCACAGCGTGATGAGCAAGGCGCACAGCATGAAGGCGCCAACCGCCTCGGCCATCGAAAAGCCGCCGACCAGACCGGCCGTGGCCAGCACGGCAGCGCCCGGGGTACTCCAGGCCACCATGACCGGCATCCGAAGCCACAGCGAAGGCAGCAGCGTACACAGGCCCATGCCCAGGCCCAGCGCCCACATCCAGGAAGTGATGAGCTCAGGCCCGGCCTTGAAGGCCAGCGCGGCCTGGAACACGATGGCCACCGAACTGGTGAACCCCACCAGCACCGCCACAAAACCGGCCGAGAAAGCCGACAGGCTCAGGTCTTTGAAAAAGCGCATGAGCAAGAAAGTGTTGTCATGCCAGCCACCGTTGGCATGCAGGCCCCCGTCCTTGTCATGCCGGACTCGATCCGGCATCCATTGCCACACAAACCCTGGATTGCGGGTCGGGGCCCGCAATGACAAATCGGGGCGCCGTGACAAATCCAGGTCTCATATTTCAATCTTCGAGCCCAGTTCAACGACCGAGTTGTTGGGCAGGCTCAGGAACTCGGCGGCGGCGCTGGCGTTGTGGTGCATCTGCGCAAACAGCTTCTCGCGCCAGGTCGCCATACCGCCACCAATGGTCGGGACCACGATGTCGCGCGAGAGGAAGTAGCTGGTGGTCATGGGGTCGAGTTCGCAGCCACGGCCCTTGATCAGCTTGAGCGCCTTGGGCAGATCAGGGTCGCCCTTGAAACCGTAGTTGACGATCACCTGCCAGCAGTTGTGTCCGAGCGACTCAACCTCAAGCCGCTTGTCCATGCCGATCCAGGGCACTTCGTGGTTGCGCACCGTGACAAACAGGTTGTTCTTGTGCAGCACCTTGTTGTGCTTGAGGTTGTGCAACATCGCGTTGGGCACCGTGCCGGGCTCGGCTGTCAGGAAGACGGCCGTGCCTTCCACGCGCTGCGGCGGACTGACAAACACCGCCTCCAGAAAACTGGGCAGGTCAATCGAATCGGCGCGCAGTTTGTCGTTCATCAGGCGTCTGCCTTCTTTCCAGGTCATCATCAGCGTGAAGATGGCGCCGCCAATCATCAACGGGAACCAACCACCATCAAACAGCTTGAGCAGATTCGAAGCCCAGAACGCGAAGTCAACCACGAAGAAAAAGCTGGTCGCAGCGATGCACAGGGCCAGCGGCAGGTTCCAGCTGTAGCGGATCACGAAGAAGGTCAGGATGGTGGTGATCAGCATGTCGGTGCAGACTGCAATGCCGTAGGCGCCGGCCAGATTGCTCGACGACTTGAACATCACCACCGCCATCACGATCGCAACAAAGAGGCCCCAGTTCACAAACGGCAAGTAGATCTGGCCGGTGTCTTTGACGCTGGTGTGCTGAACCTGCAGGCGCGGCAGATAGCCGAGCTGGATCACCTGCTTGGTGACCGAGAACGCGCCCGAAATCAGCGCCTGGGATGCGATCACTGTGGCCATGGTGGCCAAGCCCACCAGCGGCAACAGGGCCCAGTCGGGCGCCATCAGGAAAAACGGATTTTTGACAGCGGCCGGGTTGCTCAGCAGCAAAGCCCCCTGGCCGAAGTAGTTGAGTGTGAGCGCTGGCATGACGATGGAAAACCAGGCAACGCGGATCGGTTTTTTGCCGAAATGCCCCATGTCGGCGTAGAGCGCTTCACCACCCGTGACGCACAGCACAACCGCACCCAGAATGATGAAGGTGACGTAGGGGTTGTCCCAGATAAATCGGACCGCGTAATGCGGGCTCAAGGCCCACAAAATATCGGGGTGCGTCAGGATTTGGGCCACGCCCAGCACCGCGATGATAAAGAACCAGACCACTGTGACGGGTCCAAAAAACTTGCCGATGCCGGTGGTACCGCGCCTTTGCACGAAGAACAGCCCGAACAGAATGACCAGGGTCAGTGGAATCACGTACTTCTTGAAGGCGGGCGAAACCACTTCCAGGCCCTCCACCGCCGACAGCACGGAGATCGCCGGCGTGATGACGCCGTCGCCATAAAACAGACAGGTGCCAAAAATACCGACCAGCAGCAGCACCTGGCGCAATCGCGGTTTGTCCTTGACCGACTGCGAGGCCAGGGCCAGCATGGCCACGAGACCACCCTCGCCGTTGTTGTCGGCTCGCAGCACGAGTGTCACGTACTTGATTGAGACGATGACGGTGAGGGTCCAGAAGAAGATCGACAGAATGCCGAACACATTGGCGTGCGTAAAAGGAACATGGCCGGAGCCGAACACTTCCTTGACCGCGTACAGAACGCTGGTACCGATGTCGCCGTAGACGACGCCGATGGCACCCAGGGTAAGTGCCGAGAGAGAGGATTTGGATGCTGCCACAGATTAACCCGTCTTGTTGCGAAAGCGGGATTCCGTTCGAATTGGGTAGGCCATTTTGCGCCAGTCAGCCGTGCCTCGCCTGCTCATTGGTAGCGTTCCGCGTCCGGATCGGTCGCCTCAAGTTCATAGCTGGCGGCCAGCATGGCCAGACGCCCGACGACGCCGTACATGTAGAAGCGGTTCGGCACGCTCGCACCGGGCTTGCTGCCGGGTTGCGGCAGGCGCGTACTCTGCTCAAACGCCAGGGGCAAGAAGCCAGACCCCGGCGCGTTCAGGTCTTCATCGCTGACGCGGTCCGCGTGGACGCGGTAAAAACCGCCCACCACGTAGCGGTCCATCATGAAGACCACCGGCTCGGCCACGGCATCGTTGAGTCGCTCGCAGCTTGGCACGCCTTCCTGGATCAGGAGTTCGTGAATGCGCTGGCTATCCGGTGTCCCGCCGGTCAAGGTCAGGACCTTCTTGCACATCAGGTCCAGATCCTTGGCGTCGCGCAGCGTCACGATGCCGTTGCCGTGCGCGGCCTGGTCTGCCTTGAGCACGACAAAGGGCTTGTCCTTGATGCCGTACTCCTTGTACTTGCGCCTGACCTTGGTCAGCACGACGTCAACTGAATTGCTCAGGCTCTCCATATCGGCCTTGTTATCCAGGTTGAGTTCGCCGCAGCGTGCGAACATCGGGTTGACCAGCCAGGGGTCGACACCGAGCAACTTGCCCAGTCGTTTGGCCACTTCTTCGTAGCACTTGAAATGCTTGCTCTTGCGCCGGATAGAACCGCCCGCGTGCAGTGGCGGCAGCAGGTATTGCTCGTGAACTTCTTCCAGAATACCGGGAGCGCCGGCACGCAGGTCGTTGTTGAGCAGAATCGTGCAGGGGTCGAAATCCTTCAGACCGAGTCGGCGCTTGCCGCGGATAACCGGCTCCAGAACGATGGTCTCGCCATTGGGCAACTCGAAGCTGGTGGTCTTCTTGATGGCAGGATCGATCGAGCCGATGCGCACATTCAGGCCCGCCATGTGAAAAATGCGGCGCAACTGGGCCAGGCCGGAAAGATAGACCGTGCTGGTCGAGCGGTTCTCCGGAATCAGCAACAGGTTGCGCGCTTCCGGGCAGATCTTCTCGATCGCTGCCATAGCCGCCTGCACCGCCAGCGGCATCATCTCGGGCGTCAGGTAGTTCCAGCCCTCGGGGTAGAGGTTGGTGGCGACCGGTGCCAGCTTGAAGCCGGCGTTGCGCACATCGACCGAGCTGTAAAAAGGCGGCGTGTGTTCCATCCACTCGAGACGAAACCAGCGCTCGATCGCGGGCATGGAGTCCAGCACGCGTTGCTCAAGCTCATTGAGCGGGCCGGTGAGAGCGGTAACAAGATGTGGAACCATAATTTATGTATTGAGAACGGAACGGCTGTTGGTACCGCCAGTTTTCACGATCTTACTTCGCCATTGCCCAGCACCACGTATTTAAGCGAGGTCAGTCCCTCGATGCCAACCGGGCCGCGGGCGTGGAATTTGTCGGTACTGATGCCGATTTCAGCGCCCAGGCCAAATTCGAAGCCATCGGCAAAGCGTGTGCTGGTGTTGACCATCACGCTGGCGGAATCGACTTCCCGCAGGAAAGCCTGTGCGTGCATGTGGTCGCGCGTGACGATGGCGTCGGTGTGGTGCGATGAACAGCGGTTGATGTGGGCAATCGCCTCGTCCACTCCGGCGACGAGTTTGATGCTGATGATGGGCGCCAGGTATTCCTCGAACCAGTCCTGCTCACTGGCGCTCTTGAGCAAGGCGGCAGGCACGCCAGCAGCGCCCAGCAGCGCCAGCGCCGCCTCGTCGCAGCGCATCTCGACTCCCTTGGCGGTATAGATGTCCCCAATACGCGGCAAAAACTCAGCCGCCACGCCACGCGCCACCAGCAGGCTCTCCGCAGCGTTGCACGGACTGTATTTGCTGGTCTTGGCGTTGTCCGCAACCGTGACCGCCATGTCCATGTCGCAGGGCGCATCGATGTAAACATGGCAATTGCCGTCCAGATGCTTGATAACCGGCACCAGCGCCGAGCGGCTGATGCGCTCAATCAGCCCCTTGCCGCCACGCGGAATGATAACGTCGACATACTGCGGCATGGTAATGAGCTGGTCCACCACGGCGCGGTCCGTCGTCTGCACCAGTTGCACGGCATCAACCGGCAAGCCAGTTGATGCCAGCGCCTGCTGCACCAGCAGCGCCAATGCCTTGTTGGACTCGATCGCTTCCGAGCCACCGCGCAGGATGCAGGCGTTGCCGCTCTTGATCGAGAGGCTGGCGGCTTCGATCGTCACGTTCGGGCGGCTCTCGAAAATCATGCCGAAAACACCAATCGGTACCCGCATCTGACCGACCCGGATGCCGCTGGGCTGCTGTTTCATGCCGATGATTTCACCAATCACGTCGGGCATGGCGGCCAGTTGTTCGCAACCCTGCGCCACTGTCTCGATGATGGGCGCCGTGAGCTTGAGCCGGTCGACCATGGGCGCAGCCAGACCTGCAGCCACGGCGCGTGCCAGATCTTTTGCATTCTCTGCCTGCAGGGAGGCTACATTGGCGCGCAGCAAACCGGCCAGCGTGCGCAGCGCCGTGTTCTTGACGGCGGCGGAGGCACGCGCCATCGCGCTAGAAGCGACGCGCGCCTGGGCACCAAGGGTCTGGGTGTATTCAACGATGTTGAGCGCGTTCATGGGCTTATTTTCTCACGCCGGCAAGCCGTTCAGCGGCCACGCGGCGGCGCCGCTGTAACAGCACACTGGCTGCACAGTTGCAAGGCCAGGCGCTGCAGGGCCTGCCAGCCGTTGCCGGGCCAGTCTGGCTGTTTGAGGCCTTTGACAATGCCATCAACCTGGTGCGCGGCCTGCAGCAACTGCGCCAGGCTGGTCTCGCTCAGGCGCGGCAGGACCCGCTCGAACAGGCGTTCCTTGACGCCCCAGATCCTTTGCTCGCGCAGCGCCATTGGCAGCGGCCGGCCCTGATTGATCGCATCCTTGACGCGTTTGAGGGCCCGAATGTCCTCGCTCAGCGCGTAATGGACCAGCACCTCGGCCTCGCCCTCGGCCTGCAGACCGTCGAGCATGCGCTGCACGCGCAGGGACTGCCCGGAGAGCACGGCTTCAGACAGCTTGAAGACGTCATAGCGCGCCACATTCAGGACGGCACTCTCGATCTGCTCGAACGTCAACTCGCCCGGCGCAAACAGCAGGGCGAGTTTCTGGATTTCCTGGTGCGCGGCGAGCAGATTGCCTTCGACCCGGTCGGCAAAGAACTGCAGGCTGCGCTGCCCCTCTTCACCGGCGGCGACCCGCTGACCCTGGAGCGCGAGCCGCTGCGCAATCCATTGCGGCAGCACATTGCGCTCGACCGGCTCCAACTGCACCGTGACGCCAAAGCTCTCCAGCGCGCCAAACCAGGCGCTGCCCTTGGTCAGCTTGTCCAGGCGCGGCAACAGAACCAGGGTCAGGGTCGAATCGTTCCCGCGCGACTGCTCGGCCAGTTGCTGCAAGGCGCTGCTGCCGTCCTTGCCGGGTTTGCCCGAAGGGATGCGCAGCTCAAGCATCTGACGATCGGCAAACAGACTCAGCGAACCACCCGCCGCCAGCACCTCGCTCCAGTCAAAATGAGCCCCGGCAACGGTATGCGAACTGCGCTCGGTAAAACCCTGAAGCCGCGCCACACCACGAATAGCATCCGCCGCCTCCTGGATCAGCAGTGGCTCGTCGCCATGCAGCGTGTAAAGGCTGTGCAAGCCTTTTTGCAGATGACTCTGGAGCTGGGACGGGGCTAGTTGCATCGCAATGCCCCTTTACTGACTGCTTAGTTCGAACATGGACCGGACTCAATCCAGCCGGACCATTGCCAACTGCCGCAGCACCTGCTGCACGGCGTCGGTCTGCATGTCGCGGTAAAGCAAAACCTCTTCTGCTTCCTTGGCCAGCGCCACCGATTCATTGAAGCTGATGTCACGCTGCAGCAAGACCTCAGCGGGCGGCGCCAATTCCTTGCCCAGCGGCGTGCGAACGCTGAATTTGACGCGCACGCGCAATTGATACTCGCGCACCTGACCCGAGCTGTTGACACCGACCACGATTTTCTCGCGCTGCTCCTGCAGAATGTCGAGCACCACCTGAGCCTGCGTCAACGGCTCTTCGGGGCTCAGCACGTGCACGGCAGCGCCAAAGGAACGCCGCAGTTCGAGCGCAAGCGGACCGCCCGGATTGGGCATGACCGCCAGCGTTTTAAAGGCGAAGTTCTGGGCGCCGCGCAGCTTGAAGCCACACCCGGTCAGCGCCAGGCTGGCCAGACCGGACCCGGCAAGCCCACCGACCAGGGCGATGACAGAGCGGCGTTGCATCGGGTCTGCCTTAAACGACGACGTTGACCAGCCGACCCGGGACAATGACGACCTTTTTGATCGCCTGCCCACCAGCGAGCTTCTGAAAAATTTCGCTGTCGATGGCGATGCGCTCGATCGCTTCGCGCGAGGCTGTGGCAGGAACGACGATAGCGCCGCGCAGTTTGCCGTTGATTTGCAGCATCAACTCTATTTCGTCCTGCTGCAAGGCGGCCTCGTCGGCTTTGGGCCAGGGCGCATCCAGCAGATCACCCAACTCGGCGCTGTAACCGAGTTCGACCCACAAGGCGTGGGTCAAATGCGGCGTGGCTGGATAAATGGCGCGCAGCAAAATACCAAGGCATTCGCGCAAGGCAGCCCCGCTGCCAGCACTGCCGTCGTCGGCGAAGTCTTCCAGCGCATTGAGCATCTTCATCGCGCCCGATACCACCGTGTTGTACTGCATGCGCTGGTAGTCGTAATCAACCTGCTTGAAGATGGTGTGGATTTCACGCCGCAGGGCTTTGGCGTCCTTGCTGTAGGCGCCGTCCGTCTGAGGTGCAGCCGAGCCGGCCCTGGCGCTTTGCTTGACCGCAAAATTCCAGACCCGGCGCAGGAAGCGGTGCGAACCCTCGACCGCCGCGTCGTTCCACTCCAGCGTGGCCTCGGGCGGCGCCGTGAACATGGTGTACAGGCGCGCCGTGTCGGCGCCGTATTTCTCGATCAAATCCTGCGGATCAACGCCGTTGTTCTTGGACTTGCTCATGGTGCCCACACCTTCGTAGGTGATCAGCGTGCCGGCCGGCAGATCGCCCTTGGTCTGTCTCAATTTTGCGCCCGTCACCTTGCCCGTTGCATCGAGCACGTCTTCCACCTCGGCTGGCCAGAAATATTCAATGCCGCCCTTGTCGGACTTGCGCGAATAGATGTGGTTGAGCACCATGCCCTGCGTCAGCAGCTTGGTAAAGGGTTCGTCGACCTTGACCAGGCCGAGGTCGCGCATCACCTTGGTCCAGAAGCGCGCGTACAGCAGGTGCAGGATGGCGTGTTCGATGCCACCGATGTACTGGTCCATCGGCATCCAGTAGGCCGCGCCCTCACCCACCATGGCCTGCTCGTTCTTCGGGTCGCAGTAGCGCATGTAGTACCAGCTGGAATCGACGAAGGTGTCCATGGTGTCGGTCTCGCGCCGCGCGGCAGCACCGCAGACCGGGCAGACGACACCGGCATGAAAACCTTCGTGCTTGTTCAGCGGGTTGCCGGAGCCATCTGGTACGCACTCCTGCGGCAGAATCACCGGCAAATCCTTTTCCGGCACCGGCACTGCGCCGTGCTCGGGGCAGTGGATGATGGGAATCGGCGTGCCCCAGTAACGCTGGCGGCTCACACCCCAGTCGCGAAGGCGCCAGGTTGTCTTCTTCTCGCCCAGGCCCTTTGCCTGCAGCGCGTGACTGACGGCGTTCACCGCAGCTTCATAAGACAGTCCGCTGAAGCTGTCGGAGTTGATGGTGACACCGCGCTGTTTGTCACCGTACCAGTCCTGCCACCGGTCGTAATCGAAAGTCATGCCATCGACCAGCACGACTTCGATGATGTCGATGCCGTACTTCTTGGCAAAGACAAAATCACGCTCGTCGTGCGCCGGCACACCCATGACGGCACCGTCGCCGTAGCTCATCAGCACGTAGTTGCCAACCCAGACTTCGATCTTGTGGCCGTTCAGCGGATGGGTGACAAACAGGCCCGAGGGCATGCCCTCTTTTTCGCGCACCGCGAGTTCGGCCTCGGTCGTGCCACCGCGCGCGCACTCCTCGATGAAAGCCGCCAGTTTCGGGTTGGTTTGCGCCGCGTGCGTGGCCAGCGGATGCTCGGGCGCCACGGCGCAAAAGGTCACGCCCATGATGGTGTCGGCACGCGTGGTGAAGACGTACATGCGGCCGTCGCCGATCAATTTGCCGCTGTCGTCCCGGATCTCATGCGGGAAGGCAAAACGCACGCCCTCGGATTTGCCGATCCAGTTTTCCTGCATCAGCTTGACGCGCTCGGGCCAGCCCGGCAGGCCCGACTGCACATGCTCCAGCAGCTCTTCCGCGTAGTCGGTAATCTTGAGGTAGTAACCCGGAATTTCGCGCTTTTCCACCGGCGCACCGGTGCGCCAGCCCTTGCCGTCAATAACCTGCTCGTTGGCCAGCACGGTCTGGTCCACCGGATCCCAGTTCACGACCTGGGTCTTGCGGTAGGCGATGCCTTTTTCCAGCATCTTCAGAAACAGCCACTGGTTCCACTTGTAGTAACTCGGGTCACAGGTGGCGACTTCACGCGACCAGTCAATCGCCAGGCCCATGGACTGCATCTGCGTCTTCATGTAGGCGATGTTTTCGTAGGTCCACTTGGCCGGCGGCACACCGTTCTTCAGCGCCGCATTCTCGGCCGGCAAGCCGAAGGCATCCCAGCCCATGGGCATCAGGACGTTGTAGCCGTTCATGCGCAACTGGCGCGTCAGCATGTCGTTGATGGTGTAGTTGCGCACATGGCCCATGTGCAGCTTGCCGCTGGGATACGGCAGCATGGAGCAGGCGTAGAACTTCTTCTTCGACGCGTCCTCGGTGACACGGTAGGCGTCGCGCGCCGTCCAGTGGCTGTGGGCGGACTTTTCGACGTCGAGATGGCTGTATTTTTCTTGCATGTGAATTTTCTCTCGGGCGATCAATGGACCGCAAGCTGCCGATTTTAGGGTTTGGCGCCAGCCGCCACGTCAGGTGCGCTCTGGCGCGCCGGATCGGCAACAAAACCGATCCGGTTCAGTCCAGCCTGTTGCGCCGTACCCATGACCTCGACAATCCGGCCATAGGGCACGGCGGCGTCGGCGCGCAGTTGCACTTCGCTGTCAGGGTTGGTTTTGGCGATCTGCGTCAGGGCCGTGGCAAGGGCCTCGATGCCGAGTGGTTTGTCATCCAGAAAGGCCTGACCGGACTTGTCGACCACCAGCGTCACAAACTTCGGCGCATCCCCGGCTTTGGCGGCATCGGTGCGGGGCAGATC
>CAIRAW010000003.1 GCA_903876735.1 uncultured beta proteobacterium
GCACCAACGCGCTGCAGATCAAGACCGGCAGCCTGAGCCGCTCGGACCGCATCGCCAAGTACAACCAGTTGCTGCGCATCGAAGAAGACCTCGGTGACATCGCCAGCTACCCGGGCCGCGCGGCCTTCTACAACCTGCGTTAAACACGCTTGATGGGCCGGCGCATTGTTCCTGTCGCCTTGCTGTGTCTGCTCGTCATCGTGCAGGCTCAGCTATGGTTTGGCCGGGGCAGCGTGCCAGCGGTGGCACGCCTGCAGGATCAGCTCGCTGCGCAGAAGCAGCAGAACCAGCAGGCCCAGCTCGCCAACGACCGGCTCGCCGCCGAAGTCCGCGACCTGAAGGAAGGCATGGAAATGGTCGAGGAAAAAGCGCGCCTCGAACTCGGCATGGTCAAGTCCAACGAGATCTACGTGCTGATCAAGCCCGGCAAGTAGCTCACTGAACGGCTGAACTCGCCGGCGGAACGTCTCCGGTCTTCCTGAAAATCTGCGCCACGTCGATTGGATCGAAGTGGTATTGCGCACCACAAAAATCGCAGCCAACCTCGATCTCGCCGCGCTCGGCCAGAATGCTGTGCGCCTCGGGCTCGCCGAGCCCCTGGATCATGCGGCTGACCCGCTCGCGGCCGCAGGTGCACGAAAAATGCGGCCCGTCAGCGCCACTCAATGGCTCGAAACGGATCACGGATTCTTCCCAGAACAGACGCCGCAAAATGGTGTCCACGTCCAGCGTCAGGAGTTCCTCGCGCTTGAGGCTGGACGCCAGCATGGCAATGCGCTTGTAGTCTTCGTTGACGCCGATCTCGTCCTCGTTGCGCTGGCTGACCCGGCTGCCCTCCAGATTGCCCGTGCCTTCGAGCGGCAGGCGCTGGATCAGCAGACCGGCCGCCACCTTGTCGTCCGCCGCCAGCACCAGCGTGGTGTCCAACTGCTCGCTTTGCAGCATGTAATGCTCCAGCACCTCGCTCAGCTTGTCCAGCTTTTCGCGCTGATCGCCAAACAAAGGGACGACGCCCTGGTAGGGCTGCTGACCCGGCAGGCGACTCTTGGGGTCAAGCGTGATGGCGCATTTGCCCTCGTTGCCGACATTGACCAGTTCGCTCAAGCTGGCCTGCGGCGCGATGTCACCAATGAGGGTGGCGGTCGCGCGCAAACCAAAATCGGGCTGAACCTCGGCCACGGCGAGCTTGACCGGACCATCACCAAAAATCTGCAGGATCAGCGCACCGTTGAACTTGATATTGGCCTGCATCAGGGTGGCCGCCGCCACCATCTCGCCGAGCAGGTTTTGCACCGGCAAGGGGTAGGCGCCGGCCTTGCTGGCGCTGGCACGGCGCCCCAGGATTTCGGTCCAGGCATCGGTCAGGCGCACCAGCACGCCGCGCACCGGCAGGCCCTCAAACAAGAACTTGTGAATTTCCGACACGCACTATTTCCTTCAGATTCAAAATATCAAGCCGGGATGCCAATCATCCGACCTTGTTCAGCCCATCGCGAAAACGCTTCGCATTGGCAACATAGCCCTGGGCACTGCGGCGCAGGCCGTCGATCTGCTCGGGACTGAGTTCGCGCACGACCTTGGCCGGGCTGCCCATGATCATCGAGCCATCCGGAAACTCCTTGCCTTCTGTCACCAGCGAGCCAGCACCGACCAGACAGCTCTTGCCGATTTTGGCACCATTGAGCACCACGGCGCCGATGCCGATCAAACACCCGTCCCCAATCGTGCAGCCGTGCAGCATGACCTTGTGACCCACCGTCACGTCCGCGCCGATTGTCAGCGGCTTGCCAAAATCGGCGTGCAGCACGCTGGCGTCCTGGATATTGGAGCGCGAGCCGATGCGGATGATCTCGGTGTCACCGCGAATGACCGTGCCAAACCAGACGCTGGCATCCTCGGCCAATTCCACATTACCCATGACCTGGGCGCTGTCGGCCACCCAGGCCGACTCGGCAATGCGCGGGCTGACGCCGTCAAGTTCGTAGATCGCCATTTCAAGTCCTTTATGTTCGAAAGTCAGATTAATTCGTTCAGCCACGTGGATGGTGCCGGGCATGCAGCACTTTGAGCCGCTCCAGCGCCACATGGGTGTAGATGGTGGTGGTGGAGATGTCGGCATGCCCGAGCAGCATCTGCACCGCGCGCAAATCGGCGCCATGGTTGAGCAGGTGCGTGGCAAAAGCATGGCGCAATGTGTGCGGTGACAAGGGTGAATGAATGCCGGCGCGCTGGGCCTGCTTCTTCACGATCACCCAGAACATGACACGGCTCATGGCGCTGCCAGCCTTGTCCCCGCGAACGGTCACAAACAGATCGTCGCTCTGCTTGCCCGAGAGCAGGCCGGGGCGGGCCCCGGCCAGGTACTGCTGGAGCCATTCGCTGGCCACCTCGCCAAAAGGAACGAGGCGCTCCTTGTTGCCCTTGCCAAAAACGCGCAGCACGTTTTCCGACAAACTCACATTGAAGACCTTGAGCGTCACCAGTTCACTCACGCGCAGTCCGCTGGCGTACATCAATTCGAGCATGGTGCGGTCGCGCACGCCCAGATCGGTATCGGTATCGGGCGCCGCCAGCAGGGCTTCGACCTGCGCTTCGGTCAGGGTCTTGGGCACGCGCAACGCCTGGCGCGCAGCCTGCAGTTTGAGTGTGGGGTCGGCGCTGATCAGGTGCTCACGCAGCGCCCAGCGGAAATAGCGCTTGAAAACCGTCAGCCGCCGGTTCGCTGTGGTCGCCTTGCTGCTGGCGTGGCGTGCCGAAAAGTAGGCGTCAAGGTCGGACTGCGCCGTCTCGGTCAGGACCCGCCCGCGTCCGACCAGCCAGACCGCATACAGGCTCAGATCGCGCCGGTAGGCAGCCAGGGTGTTTTTCGACAAGCCCTCTTCCAGCCACAGGGCGTCGATGAAGGTATCGATCAGCGCCTCGCCGGCCATTAACTGGTCAGTCCAAGCGGAGATGCGCCGACTCGACCACCTTCTTGTAGACCTCGTACTCGGCCTTGATCTGCGCAGCAAACTGCTCGGGCGTGTTGGCGATGATGACCGAGCCGGTCTCCTCGATGCGCTTCTTCACAGCCGGGTCTTCCAGCGCCTTGCGCACGCCGGCGTTGACCTTGTCCACGATCTCCTTGGGCAAACCTTTGGGGCCATAAATGCCGTAATAGGCCATGCGATTGACCGGCTCAAGCCCGACTTCCTTGAAGGTTGGCACATTGGGCAACTGCGCCAGTCGCTGCGGCGCCGCCACCACGATGGCCACCAGCCGTCCGGACTGAATGAACGGCAGCGCCGACGGCAGGTTGTCGAAAGTCATGGGCACCTGGCCGGCCACCGTGTCGTTGAGGGCCGGTCCGGCGCCGCGATACGGGATGTGGGTGATGAAAGTGCCGCTCAAACTCTTGTACAACTCGGTCTGCAGATGGCCGATGCCACCGGTGCCTGACGATGAATACGAATACTTGCCGGGGTTCTTTTTCACCTCGGCCAGAAAGCCCTTGTAGTCCTTCGCCGGAAAACTGGGGTGCACGGCGATCACATTGGGCGTTGCGGCAATGTTGATGATGGGCGTGAAATCGGTCAGCGGGTTGTAGGGCGTGCGCGGGTTGATGGCCGGGTTCGCCGCCGTCGTTGAAACGGTGGCAATGCCCAGGTTATAGCCATCGGGCGCCGCCTTGGCCGTCTCATTGGCGCCAATGATGCCCCCACCACCGGCCCGATTCTCCACCACCACGGTCTGCCCCAAGGCCTTGCCCAGCGCATCCGAAATGGTGCGGGCAATGATGTCCGTGGTGCCGCCAGGGGCAAAAGGCACTTGCAGCTTGATGACCTTGTTCGGGTAGCCCTGCGCCAGGGCCGAGCCGGCCAGCGCCAGCAGACTGCAGCTAATGAGTGTTCGACGAAACATGATTATTAAAACTCCTCTTTTTTTGAAATCGCATTATCAATCTTTCCAAAACGCAACCTGCCCACCGGCGCAAGAAGGCGCGGAGCCCGGGTCAAGCCAAGGAAGACAAAGCTATATTACTCAACCCGGCCGCCTGCCACCCGTTCGCTGGTATTCTCGCCGGGTGAATTTTGCCCAACTGCTGCTCCCCGACTTTTCGCTGATTCTGTGCGGCCATCTGGTATGCCGCTACACGGCCCTGGGCCGGCGGGTCTGGGAACAGGTCGAAACCCTGGTCTATTTTCTTTTCTTTCCGGTCCTGCTGTTCCATTCCATCATCAAGAGCCCGCTCGACCTTACTGCGGCTTCAAGCCTGATCGGCGCCGGCTTGACCATGGGCCTGAGCGGCATCGCACTGGCCTACTCCATCCCCTACTGGCCCGGACTGGCACGCCACATCCCGCGGCGCGAGCACGCGGCCAGCGCCCAGATTGCTTTTCGCTTCAACTCCTTCATCGGCCTGGCGCTGGCCGAGCGACTGGCGGGCGCACAGGGCCTGCTCTTGATCGCCGTGCTGATCGGCGTCTGTGTGCCGCTCTTCAACGTCGGCGCGGTCTGGCCGATGGCGCGCCATGCGCAGCGCGGTTTCCTGCGCGAGTTGCTGCGCAACCCGCTGATCATCGGCACGGCCTCCGGCCTGGCAGCCAACCTGCTGGGCTTGCGCCTGCCGTTCTGGCTGGAGCCCACCGTTAGCCGCATTGGCGGCGCATCGCTGGCGCTGGGTCTGATGGCCGCTGGCGCCGGCATGCAGTTCGGTGCGCTCGGCCGCGCCAAGGCGCTGGCCGTGGCCGTGCTGACGATACGGCATGGCCTGCTGCCCTTGCTGGCCATGGGGTTGGCGCGCTTGTTTCATCTGGACCCGGTGCAGACCACGGTGCTGCTGGCGTTTTCCGCGCTGCCAACCGCCCCCAGCGCCTACGTGCTGGCCGCGCGCATGGGCTACGACGGCGCCTACGTTGCCGGCCTGGTGACCCTGTCGACGCTGCTGGGCATGCTGAGCCTGCCGTTTGCACTCGGGGTGCTGCAGTAGAATTTGCCAAAAGCCAACATAGGCTTCAATCAGTGTTGTTTCGACAGGGGGGCCGCAAGGTGAGCGACAAGAAAGCAGCAGCAAACGTGGACTGTGCCGCTGCACAATCAGAGCAGTCATTGCGCCAGCGCGCCGTGGCCGGCTTGCACGACGCGTCATCGGGCCTGGCGTCGACGCCTTTGTCACCCCAAGCCATTGAGCAAACCCTGCACGATTTGCGCGTGCACCAGATCGAGCTTGAGTTGCAGAACGAGGAACTGCGCCGCACCCTGGCCGAACTCGACACCACGCGCTCGCGCTACTTCGATTTCTATGACCTGGCGCCGGTCGGCTATTGCACGGTCAATGACCATGATCTGATTGTGCAGGCCAATCTGAGCACGGCCAACTTGCTCGGGGTCCGGCGCAAAGCGCTGATCGGTCAGCGTTTCTCACGCTTTGTGGAGCCCGGGGACCAGGACAGTTTTTACCGTCTGCGCCAGCGCGTGCTGAACAGCGCTGAAATGCAGTCGCTTGAATTGCGCCTGCTCGGGGTCAACGGTCAGACCCGATGGTTTTACCTGCAGGCCATTGCCGCGATCGACGAAGCCGGCGCCCATCAAATGCGCCTGGTGCTCAGCGACCTCAGCGAGCTGCGCCAACGTGACGCGTTGATTCGCTTGCAGGCAATGGCACTCGACCAGATTCAGGACCGGGTGACCATCACCGATGTCCATGGCATCGTGACCTACCTCAATCAGTCGGGTCGCGCGAACCCCGAGTTTCCGAGTGACGCCAACTTGCTGGGCCAGCATGTCTCGGGCTATGGCAACAGCGCGTATTCTGACGCCGGGCACGACGAAATCATTCGCACAACCCTGGGCCAGGGCGGCTGGACCGGCAAGGTAGGCCACTTACGACCCGATGGTGCGGTGGTGATGTACGAACTGCGCACGACACTGGTGAAAGACGAGTCAGGCGAGCCCGTTGCCATGATAGGCGTTGGCACCGACATCACGCAAAAATTCAAGCTCGAGCAGGAACTGCGCCAGCGCGAACAGTCCCTGCGCGCGCTGCTCGACAATTTCCCGTTTCAGGTCTGGCTCAAGGACCTCGAAGGCCACTACCTCGCAGTCAACCAGGCGCTTGCCAGCGCGTACGGCCAGCCCTCGACGCAATCACTGGTGGGCAAGCGCTTCAACGATCTTGTCGATCCGGTCTATGCCGCACGGGCCTGGGAACAGGAACAAGAAATCGCTGCCAGCGGCACCTGCACACAGGTCGAAGTCCTTTTGCCCTTGAACGGCCGGCCACGCTGGTTTGAAACCTACAAGGCCCCGATTGTGGTAGACCAGCAGATCGTCGGCACCGTCGGCTATTCCCGCGACATCAGCGAGCGCAAGCAGACTGAGCTCGATCTGCTGGCGGCCAAGACCGAAGCCGTGTGGGCCAACGAGGCCAAGTCGCATTTTCTAGCCGCGGCCAGCCATGACCTGCGCCAGCCCATATTTGCCCTGTCAATGTTCTTTGAAAGCTTGAAGAACCGGGTTGCCCCCGATCACGGTCAACTGATCGCCAAGATCCAGGGCTGCGTGGCGAACCTGAGCGAGTTGCTCACCAATCTGCTCGACGTGAGCAAGCTCGAGGCCGAAACCGTCGTGCCCGTGGCTTGCGACTTTTCCGTCGCCAAAATGCTGGGCAAATTGCTGCCCGCCTATGAAGCGCAGGCCAAAACCGCAGGCCTTCGTCTGCGCTCGCGGCACTGCGATCTGATCGGACACGGCGACCCGGTCCTGCTCGGCCGCATTGTCGGCAACTTTCTGGACAACGCCATTCGCCACACCCGCACGGGCGGCGTGCTGATCGCGTGCCGACGCCATGCGGGCCGGCAGTGGATCGAGGTATGGGATACCGGCGTCGGCATTCCCGCAGACAAAATCGAGCTCATTTTCGAACCCTTCATGCGACTCGATGCGGCAGCCCGGGTTCAGGGCAGCGGCCTGGGCCTGGCGATTGCGAAGAAAACGGCCGCGCTGCTGGGCCTGCAAATCCGCCTGCGCTCGCAACCGGGTCGGGGCTCCATGTTTGCCATCGAACTGCCTTTGGGACAGCGCCTGACGCCAGAACAGGTCGACAAGCTTAAGCCGCCCGCGCGACCCCTTCGCGTAGCGCTGGTGGACGATGACCAACGCGTGCTCGACGCGATGACGCTGGCGCTTGAAGGTCTCGGCCATGAGGTGATCCCGGCCACGGGCGGCAAGACGCTGATCGACGCGCTGGGCCAGAGTGTGCCAGACATCCTCGTTTCAGACTACCGACTGGCCGACGCCGAAACCGGCTTCGATGTGATCGAGACCAGCCGCAAAATCTATGGTCAGGATTTGCCGGCGCTGGTGATCACTGGCGACACGGCCCCAGCCCTGATTCGCAGCATGGTTGCGCGCAACATCACCGTGCTGTACAAGCCGCTGCAACTCCCTGAACTGCAGAGCTTCATTCAAAACACAGCCAAATCCGCGCGCTAGCGCAGGGCCCAGGCCACGTGCTCGCGCACCAGCGCGCTCGGGTGCTCGGCGCGCAGGCCCAGCGCGCGCACCAGTTCCGGATCGGGCGCCACGCGCAGCGCATTGCCCAGCGCCACCGCGATATTGCGCAGCCAGCGTTCATGCCCGATGCGCCGAATGGGGCTGCCTTCAGTCTGGCGCAGAAATTCTGCTTCGCTCCAGCCAAACAGCCGCACCAACGAGTTGCCGACCAGGCCCGCCCGCGCATCGAAATCAGGCAAGGCGCTGCGCTGGGCAAACTTGTTCCAGGGGCAGATTAATTGACAATCATCACAACCGTAAATCCGGTTGCCGATCAGGGGCCTCAGCTCCAGCGGAATGGCACCCGCATGCTCGATCGTCAGATAAGAGATGCAGCGCCGCGCATCAAGCTGCTGCGGCGCCACGATCGCCTGCGTCGGGCAGACGGTCATGCAGGCACTGCATGTGCCGCAGTGGCCGGTCACCGGATCGGTCGCCGGCAGCGTCACGTCGACAAAGATTTCGCCCAGAAAAAACATCGAGCCAGCCTCGCGGTTCAGCAGCAGCGTGTGCTTGCCGCGCCAGCCCTGGCCGCTGCGCGAGCCCAGTTCGGCTTCGAGCACCGGCGCCGAGTCGGTAAAGACGCGGTAGCCGAGCGGCCCAAGTTCGGCGCTGATGCGCTCACTCAAGCGCTGCAGGCGACTGCGCAGCACCTTGTGGTAGTCGCGGCCGCGGGCATAGAGCGAGACGATGGCCTCATCGCGCTGTTGCAGGCGCGCGAACTCGACGGCCTGCCAATCGGTCGGCGTGGCGGCGCTCAGGTAGTCCATGCGCGCCGTGATCACGCTGACGGTACCGCTCACCAGTTCAGCCGGTCGCGCACGCTTGAGGCCGTGCGCTGCCATGTAGGCCATGTCGCCGTGAAAGCCTTTGGCCAGCCAGGCCGATAATCCGGCCTCAGATGAAGACAAATCCACACCCGCGACGCCAATTTGGGAGAATCCCAGTTCCCGGCCCCAGGCCTGAATTTTGGAGACCCATTGGCTGGCACTGACATGATCGATGAGTTTGGACACAGGCCGATTGTAAAAACACTGCTCTGGGCGGACGAACAAGCGACCCAAGCCTTTGCCACGGCACTGGCCCAAGCGCCGGCGCTGAACGACGCCTTCATCGAATTGCGCGGCGACCTCGGCGCCGGCAAAACCACGCTGGTGCGTCACCTGCTGCGCGCCCTGGGCGTGACGGGCCGCATCAAGAGCCCGACCTATGCCGTGGTTGAGGCCTATGAACTGCCGGCACTGGCCGTCTGGCACTTCGACTTCTACCGCTTCCACGACCCGAGCGAATGGCGCGACGCCGGTTTTCGCGACATCTTTGCAAGCCCCGGCCTCAAGCTGGCCGAATGGCCGGACAAGGCGGCTGGCTTTTTGCCGCGCGCCGATCTGGTGATTGAGCTTGAACTGCTTGACGAGACCTCGCGCCGCGCCACGCTGCGCGCGCAAAGCGCCACTGGACGCGCCCTGCTGCAAGCGGCCTATGCAGCAGGGGGCATGCCATGAAGCGGCGCCGACTGCTGCAGACGGGCACGCTGGCGCTGCTGCTCGGTGTGCGCGACCTGGCCGGCGCGGCCAGCATTCTGGCCGTGCGCATCTGGCCGGCACCCGACTATTCGCGCGTCACCATCGAGTCCGACAGCGCGTTGCAGTTCAAACAGCGGTTTGTCCCGAACCCGCCGCGCCTGGCGGTGGACATCGAGGGCATCGAACTCAATGCGGCCCTGAAAGCGCTGGTGGCCAAGCTTGGCGCCGACGACCCGACCATTGCCGGCATCCGCGTCGGGCAAAGCGCGCCCGGCACAGTGCGGCTGGTGCTGGACCTCAAGCAGGCCGCGCTGCCCCAGGTCTTCACGCTGACGCCGGTGGCCGCCTACCGGCACCGGCTGGTGTTCGATCTTTATCCGGCACAGGTCGCGGACCCGCTGGAGACGCTGATTGCCGAGCGCCTGAAGGACAGCGCGGTGAGCCGGCCCAACACCGACCCGCTGGGCGAGTTGATTGCCCGCCAAGGAGAAAAGGCGCCAGCACCGGCAGCAACGGCCAGCGCCGCCATGCCAGCGGCGAGCGACAAGCGGACTTATATGTCGGCACCGGCACCTGCGGCGACGGACCGACTCATCATCATCGCGCTTGACGCCGGCCACGGCGGCGAAGACCCCGGCGCCATCGGCCCCGGCGGCACGCGCGAGAAGGATGTGGTGCTGCGCCTGGCGCACCGACTGCGCGAACACATCAATGCCAGCAGCGTCAACGGCAACCCGATGCGCGCCTACCTGACCCGCGACGCCGACTTCTTCGTGCCGCTCCACGTGCGCGTGCAAAAGGCCCGGCAGGTGCAGGCCGACCTGTTTGTCAGCATCCACGCCGACGCCTTCTACACGCCGCATCCGCAGGGTGCGAGCGTGTTTGCGCTGAGCCAGGGCGGCGCCTCCAGCAGCGCAGCGCGCTGGATGGCGGCGCGGGAAAACAAGGCCGACCAGATCGGCGGCCTCAACATCCAGAGCAAGGACGCGCAGGTCAAGCACGCGCTGTTTGACATGAGCACCACGGCGCAGATCAACGACAGCCTCAAGCTCGGCGGCGCCATGCTGGGCGAGATCGGCCGCGTCGGCAAGCTGCACAAGGGTCGCGTCGAACAGGCCGGCTTTGCCGTGCTGAAAGCCCCCGATATTCCCAGCGTGCTGGTGGAAGCCGCCTTCATCAGCAACCCGGAAGAAGAAGCCAAGCTCAACAGCGAGGCCTACCAGGAGCAACTGGCCAAGGCCCTGATGCGCGGTATCGAAGCCTATTTTTCCAGGAACCCGCCGCTGGCGCGCAAGCGAACGACCTGATGCGCTCAGTTGTCATTGCGGGCTTGATCTGCAATCCATGCTTCGTGTGGCATTGTTGAGAAGCGAAAGCACTGGATCCCTGGTCAAGCCCGGGATGACAGCCTTGGGGGGCGGGATGACAACTTCTATTTGGCCTTGCGCCGCGCGCGCCAGGAGCCGAACAGGACGAGCAGGCCGGGGATGAAAATCATGGCCCAGATGATCTTGTCCAGATGCGCCTTGACGAAGGCGATGTTGCCGAAGAAATAGCCCACCGTGATGATGCCGACCACCCAGAGGGTCCCGCCGGTGACATCAAAAAAGGTGAACCGTGAGCGGCTCATCTTGGCCACACCGGCGACGAACGGTGCGAAGGTGCGCAGAAAAGGCATGAAGCGGGCCGCCACGATGGTGATGCCGCCATAGCGCTCGTAAAAATTGTGCGCACTGTCAAAAGCGGCCTTGTTGAACAGCCGGGAGTCTTCCCACTTGAAAACACGCGGACCGAAATAGCGGCCCAGTGCGTAGTTCGACTGATTGCCCAGCACCGCAGCTGCGAGCAACAGGCCGACCGATACCGGGTAGCTCATCAGGCCGACACCGCACATGGCGCCGACCACGAACAAGAGGGAGTCGCCCGGCAGAAAGGGCATGATGACCACGCCGGTCTCGACAAAGATCACCAGAAACAGCAGCGCATAGACCCACAGGCCGTAGCTGCTGACGAAGGTTTCGAGGTAGCGGTCAACGTGCAGGACGAAGTCGAAAAGCGAAGTCACTATTTCCATGGGGTCCGATTATCCCCGCCCCCATCGCGCGCGCCGGCCGTCGCTATAAGATGCGGCTCAAACCATTTGCATCCAACCATCCCATGACACTCAGCATTGACGCCAAGTTCGGTACCATCGCCGAACTGATCCACCAGAACGCGCTGCGCGCGCCGCAACAACGCGCCCTGGTGCAAGGCGCGCGCAGCATCGACTACGCGACGCTAGACGCGCTGATGGACCGCGCCGCCTGCGCGCTGCAGCGCGACGGCTTTTTGCCCGGTGACGTAATTGCCATCTGTGCCGACATGTCGATTGAATACGCGGCCATCTTCCTCGGCGCGCTGCGCGCCGGTGTGGCGGTGGCACCACTGGCGCCGGGATCCGGCGCGGCCAGCCTGCAGCGCATGCTGGAGGACGCACAGGCCAAACTGTTATTCACAGACGCCCATGGCGCCGACGCCATGGGTACAGCGGGCGCCGATGCATCGGCGTGCATCGCGTTGGACGGCTCCGATGTCGGCCGCGCCCTCGAGCACTGGCTGGCGGCTGAAGGCGCGAAGCCCGTTGCGGTCGACGTGCAGCCGGATTGGGCTTTCAACATCATCTATTCCTCGGGCACGACCGGCGAGCCCAAGGGCATCGTGCAGTCACACGGCATGCGCTGGTCCCATGTGCAACGCGGCGCCGCCTATGGCTACGGCGCCGACACGGTCACCCTGCTGTCGACGCCGCTCTACTCCAATACCACCCTGGTGATTTTCTTCCCGACACTGAGCTTTGGCGGCAGCGTGGTGCTGATGCCCAAGTTCGACGCGCTGGGCTACCTGAAGCTGGCGCAGAGCCATCGCGTCACGCACACCATGCTGGTGCCGGTGCAATACCAGCGCCTGCTGGCGCATCCGGAGTTTGACCGCTTCGACCTCTCAAGCTACCGCGTCAAGTTTTCCACCAGCGCACCGTTTGCAGCCACGCTCAAGGCCGACGCGCTCAAACGCTGGAGCGGCGCCCTGGTCGAGTTCTATGGCATGACCGAAGGCGGCGGTACCTGCATCCTCGACGCCGCCGCCTTTCCGGACAAACTGCACACCGTCGGGCGACCCGCCGAGGGCCACGACATGCGCCTGATTGACGAGCAGGACCGGGAAGTTGGGCCCGGCGAAATCGGCGAGGTCGTCGGCCACTCGGCTGGCATGATGACGGGCTACCACGGCCAGCCCGACAAAACGCGCGAGACCGAGTGGTTTGACCCGCAGGGCAAACGCTTTATCCGCACCGGCGACGTCGGGCGCTTCGACGCCGATGGTTTTCTGACCCTGATCGACCGCAAAAAGGACATGCTGATCTCGGGCGGCTTCAACGTCTACCCGAGCGATCTCGAAGCCGTGCTGCGGCGCCACCCGCGTGTGTTCGAAGCAGCGGTGGTCGGCGTGCCTTCAGTGCAATGGGGCGAAACGCCGGCGGCCTTTGTCGTGCTGCAACCCGGGCCAGCGCTGGGTGCCGAAGAACTGCGGGACTGGGTCAACGCCCAGGTTGGCCGAACCCAACGTCTGGGCCAATTGCAGTTCCTCGACGCACTGCCGCGCAGCGCCATCGGCAAGGTGCTCAAGCGCGAGTTGCGCGAAACCGGCACGAACCCTTGACTGTCTAGAATGCAACGGTGATTGTCCATGCCCCCGCCCCCCCACGCCGCGCGATCCGCGAGCTGCCCGACGAACTGATCAGCCAGATCGCGGCTGGCGAGGTCGTTGAGCGGCCCGCGTCAGTCGTGCGCGAACTGGTTGACAACGCGCTTGATGCCGGCGCCACCCAGATCACGGTGCGGCTGCTGGCCGGTGGCGTGCGCCTGATTGCGGTGGAAGACGACGGGGTCGGCATCCTGCGCGAAGAGTTGCCGATCGCGCTCAAGCGCCATGCCACCAGCAAGATCGCCAGCCTGCTCGACCTGGAATCGGTCGCCACCATGGGCTTTCGTGGCGAGGCGCTGGCCGCCATCAATTCGATCGCCGACTGCGCCATCCTGTCGCGCGTGGCCGATGCCGACCATGCCTACTGGCTCGACGGCCGCAGCGGCGAATTGAAACCCGTGGCGCGCAGCACCGGCACCACGGTCGAGGTCAAGGAGCTGTTTTTCAGCACCCCGGCGCGGCGCAAATTTCTCAAGACCGACGCGACCGAGTTGTCGCATTGCGTTGAAGCCGTGCGGCGCCACGCGCTGGCGCGCCCGGACGTCGG
Source organism: uncultured beta proteobacterium (assembly GCA_903876735.1). Taxonomy (GTDB): domain Bacteria; phylum Pseudomonadota; class Gammaproteobacteria; order Burkholderiales; family Burkholderiaceae_C; genus Rhodoferax. The sequence continues at coordinate 13,345 of CAIRAW010000003.1, forward strand.
CTTTGCCATCTGGCACGAGGGCAAGCTGGTTGAACAGTGGCGGCGTTGCGAGAACCGAGGCTACGCGCTGGCCGCGCTGGAACAACGTCTGGCTGACGTGCTGGGCGCTGACTTCATCGAGCGCTCGGTCTGGGTTGACTACCAGACCAGCGCCAGCCGCGCCGAACACACGCCACAAATCAGGGTCTGGGGCCGCGCCGGCATTCCGGATGCGGCACGCGCGCGCGCCGACCAGCAGTTCTGCTACGTCAACGGCCGCTTCGTGCGCGACAAGGTGGTGACGCACGCCGCGCGCAGCGCCTACGAAGACGTGCTGCACGGCCAGCGCCAGCCGGTCTACGCGCTCTACATCGAGATCGACCCGGCCCGGGTTGACGTCAACGTGCACCCGACCAAGATCGAGGTGCGCTTTCGCGACAGCCGTGACGTGCACCAGGCGGTGCGCCACGCGGTGCAGGACGCGCTGGCGGCACCGCGCGCCGGGCAGGTCGCATCATCTGAAGCTGATCTTGCAGCGCCGGACAGCTTCACCACGCCACTGCCGGCGACCCCGATTTACGCCAGCCAGCCCGCAATGCATTTTGAGGCGGAGGTCGGACACCGCGTCAGCGACCTCGGCATGCTGTGGAGCGCGAGCCCAGCCCCGGTCGAGGCACTTGCCGCACCAGCGGCCACCTGGCCACTGGGCCGCGCCCTGGCACAGTTGCAGGGCGTCTACATCCTGGCAGAAAACGCACAGGGTCTGGTGATTGTGGACATGCACGCGGCGCACGAGCGCATCGTCTACGAGCGACTGAAAAACCAGTTCGCAAGCCAGGGCAGCGTCGGCCTGGCGAGCCAGCCGCTGCTGATTCCGCTCACCTTTGCCGCCACGCCGGCTGAAGTCGCGACCGCGCAGGCCCATGCCGACACCCTGGCCACGCTGGGTCTTGACATCAGCGCCTTCTCACCCCGAACCCTGGCGGTGCGCGCCGTGCCCACGGCACTGGTGCAGGGCGATGCCACCGAACTGGCGCGCAGCGTGCTGGCCGAACTGGCGCAGACCGATGCCAGCACGGTGCTGGAGCGCGCCCGGAACGAATTGCTCGCCACCATGGCCTGCCACGGTGCCGTGCGCGCCAACCGGCGCCTGAGCATCGAGGAGATGAATGGACTGCTGCGCCAGATGGAAGCGACGGACCGGTCCGACCAGTGCAACCACGGCCGCCCGACCTGGCGCCAGATCAGCCTGCGCGAACTCGACACGCTGTTTATGCGCGGACGCTGAACGCCCGCAGCCAGCAAAAGCCCAACACCCCGGCCAGCGTCGAGGCCAGCAGCACGGCGATTTTGGAGGCGTCGATCACCGGCGCGGCGCCGGCAAAAGCCAGGTTGCTGATGAAGATCGACATCGTGAAGCCAATGCCGCCGAGCAGGCCGGCACCAGTGATGTGGCGCCAGTTCAGGTCCGGCGGCAAACGGCACAGACCGACGGCAACCGCCACAAAGCAAACCAGGGTCACGCCCAGCGGTTTGCCCAGCAGCAGGCCCAGCATGATGCCCAGGCTGTTGCTGCTGCCGAGTTCCTGCAACCAGTTGCCGCCGATCGGAATGGCCGTATTGGCCAGCGCGAAAATCGGCAGAATGACGAAGGCCACCGGCGTGTGCAGAAATTCTTCGAGCCGGTGCGAGGGCGAGGCCTGGTCCGCGTCCCTGGCCGAATAGGGAATGGCAAAGGCCAGCATGACGCCGGCCAGTGTGGCATGCACCCCTGATTTGAGCAGCAGAAACCACAGCAGCGCGCCACCGAGCAGATAGGGCAACAGCGACATCCAGCGCAACAGCCGGTTCATGGCAACAAGCAGCAACCAGACCGCCAGCGCCGCGCCGAGGTAGGCGAACGAGAGGCCGGTGCTGTAGAAGACGGCAATGACAAGAATGGCACACAGGTCATCGATGACGGCGAAGGCGACGACAAAGACCTTGAGCGAGGCGGGAACGCGCGCACCCAGCAGGGCCAGCGCGCCCAGGGCAAAGGCGATGTCGGTCGCCATCGGAATGCCCAGCCCGGCCTGCGCTGGTGTACCGGCATTGAGCGCGAAATGAATCAGTGCCGGTGTGGCAATGCCGCCGAGCGCCGCCACCAACGGCAGCAGCGCATTTTGCAGCGACGACAACTCGCCGCTGTAGAGTTCACGTTCGAGTTCGAGGCCGATCAGCAGGAAGAAAATCGCCATCAGCGCGTCGTTGATCCAATGCGACAGACTGAGCCCGGCGACGTGAAACTGCCACAGCGCAGCATAGTCGGCGCCGTACCGGGTGTTCGTCAGCAGCAGCGAGAACAAGGTACAAGCGATCAGCACCAGGCCGCTGGCTTTTTCCGAATCGAAAAAACGCTGAAACGAGGCCGACAAATGCGCACCCAGCGTGTTGGCCGCCTCCGGCGAGGCTATTGCTGTTATCCTAGCTCGTTGTTTTTTCACAAAAACCTTCCCTGAAGTTTTGCACCCGTATTTATGTCAGATCTAAGTCTTCCGCTGCGCCTGCCCAGTGGTCAACTGCCGGTTTCAAGCTATTTCGACGAGGCACTTTACCAGCGTGAACTGGAAACCATCTTTGCCAAAGGGCCACGCTACGTCGGCCATGCCCTGAGCGTACCGAATATCGGCGATTATTCGACCCTGCCGCAGGAGGCCCATGGGCGTGCCCTGGTGCGCCAGGCAAACGGCATCGAGCTGATTTCCAACGTCTGCCGACACCGCCAGGCGGTCATGCTGCAAGGGCGCGGCTCACTCAACACCACGCAGCCCGGTGCAGCAGCCGGCAACATCGTCTGCCCGCTGCACCGCTGGACCTACAGCGGCGGCGCCCAGGAGCCGGCCGGAACGCTGCTCGGTGCGCCCCATTTCGCGAGCGACCCCTGCCTGCACCTGAATAATTACAAACTGCGCGAATGGAATGGACTGTTGTTTGAGGACAATGGCCGCGACATCGACGCCGACCTGGCCAATATGGGGCCGCGCGCCGACCTGGACTTCAACGGCTACGTGCTCGACCGGGTCGAATTGCACGAATGCAATTACAACTGGAAGACCTTCATCGAGGTCTATCTGGAGGACTACCACGTCGGTCCTTTCCATCCGGGTCTGGGCAGCGTTGTCACCTGTGACGACCTGCGCTGGGAATTCAAGCAACACTACTCGGTGCAGACGGTCGGCCTGGCCCGCCAGGGTGGGCGCGCCGGCACGCCGGTTTACCAGCGCTGGCAGGATGCACTCAATGCTTACAACCAGGGCAAGCCGGCCCCGCGTGGCGCCATCTGGCTCACCTACTACCCGCACATCATGGTCGAGTGGTACCCGCATGTGCTGACCGTCTCCACCTTGCACCCGATGGGGGTCGGCAAGACCCTCAACATGGTCGAGTTCTACTACCCCGAAGAAATCCAGGCTTTCGAGCGCGAGTTCGTCGAGGCCCAGCAAGCGGCCTACATGGAAACCTGTATCGAGGACGACGAAATCGGTGAACGCATGGACGCCGGCCGCCTGGCCCTGTTGCGCCGCGGTGACAACGAGGTTGGCCCCTACCAGAGCCCAATGGAAGACGGCATGCAGCACTTCCATGACTGGTACCGTGGCCAGATCCAGCGTTAAGCCAGATGCAAGCGCTATGGATGGTTCTGGGTTCCTTTTTCTTTGCCACCATGGCGGTCGGCATCAAGGTGGCAGGCGCGAGCTTCAACACCTTTGAATTGATTTTTTACCGCGGTGTCGTCAGCGTCATCTTCATGGCGCTGGTGATGCGTTCGCGCGGCATTGGCATCGGGACCACCGTGCCGATGATGCACGCCTGGCGAACGCTGATTGGCGTGATCTCGATGGGTTTCTGGTTTTATGGCATTGCGCATTTGCCGCTGCCCACGGCCATGACGCTCAATTACATGAGCAGTGTCTGGGTGGCGGCCTTCATCGTCGGCGGGGCGGTCATGTACGGCAAGACCGAAGGCCAGGGCCCCTTGATGGCAACGGTGCTGGCCAGCTTTGCCGGCGTGGTCATGCTCTTGCGCCCTACGCTCGAGCAGGATCAGTTGTTCGCCGGCCTGATCGGACTGCTCTCGGGCATGGGGGCGGCGCTGGCCTACCTGCAAGTCACAGCACTGGGCAAAATAGGCGAGCCCGAGGGCCGCACCGTGTTCTATTTTTCGGTTGGCTCGGCTGTTGTCGGCGCCGGCGGAATGCTGTTCACCGGCATGAGCGCCTGGAGTTCGGTCAGTTGGCAGGCTGCCGCCTGGTTGCTGCCGATTGGCATCCTGGCCTCATTGGGACAGTGGTGCATGACGCGCGCCTACAGCCGGGGCTCAACCCTGCTGGTGGCCAATCTGCAATACTCCGGCATCGTGTTTGGCTCGGTTTACAGTCTGCTGCTGTTTGGCGACCGGATTCCACTGATCGGCTGGGCCGGTATGGGCCTGATCGTGGCGAGTGGCTTGGCGGCAACCGTGCTGCGCACGCGCGCCCTGCCCGGCACGCCAGCCGAGGAACACTGAGCACCACGCCACAACCATCGCTCTGCGAGAAAGGTCCTGCCATGTACACCACCCTGATTTCCGTCACACAGTTGCAAACCCTGCTGGGAACAAACCAGCCCTGTATGGTGTTTGACTGCAGTTTTGAGTTGATGGAGCCCGAAGCCGGCGAGCGCCAGTACCAGCAGACGCACATTGCCGGCGCCGTGCGCGCTGACCTGGACCGGCACCTGAGCGCGGCAAAGTCGGCCACGGATGCGGCCTCCGGCGGACGACACCCTCTGCCATCGCGTGAAAGCTTTGCCGCGTGGCTCAACAGCCTGGGCTTCGACAACCGCATGCAGGCGGTGGTGTACGACCGCCAGGGCGGCAACTACTGCGGTCGCCTGTGGTGGATGCTCAAGTGGGCCGGTCACGAAGCCGTCGCCATGCTCGACGGCGGTCTGCAGGCTTGGCAGGCCGGTGGCGGTGCGTGCGGCAGTGGTACCGCGACTAGCGACGCCAAAGCACGCTCAGGGTTGGGTTTTGCACTGTCTGCGGCCCGGGCTGTACTGGCCAGCACCGAAACGGTGGCCAGTAATCTTGGCCGGCCGCTGCAAAACTTGATCGACGCCCGCGGCGCACCGCGCTTTCGGGGTGAAGTGGAGCCGCTCGACCCGGTGGCCGGCCATATTCCGGGTGCACTGAATCGGCCCTTCGGCCTGAATTTCGATGCGGACGGCAAATTCAAGCCAGCCGCCCAGCTCAAAACTGAATTTGAAGCCCTGCTGGCCGGACGCGACCCCGCCAGCGTGGTGCACCACTGCGGCAGCGGCGTCAGCGCCGTGCCCAACATCATCGCCATGGAAGTCGCCGGTCTGGGCCGCGCCGCCCTGTACGCCGGCAGCTGGAGCGAGTGGTGCAGCGACCCTAAACGACCAGTGGCACAAGGCTAGCAAGCGACAAAGCCTGCATGTTTCGCCGCCGGGCCGCGGCGCGTCATTGCAACGCTGTTTGTCATTGCGGACTTGATCCGCAATCCATGGTGCGCGTGACACTGGATCCCGGATCAGGTCCGGGATGACAGGCGGGGGTATCGCTTTTTAAACAGTCCCGAATTTGGTATCGAAACGGATGCCGACTTTTTCCAGCAAGGGTTTGGGCAGCAGACCACCGGCGCAGACAATCACGATGTCATTGCGGTGCTCCTGCACCTGGCCTTCGTATTCGATCTCAACCATTTGCTCGTGAATGCGTTGAACACTGGAGTTCAGCAGCACCTGCAAACGCCCGCTCTGTTGCTGTTGTTCCAGCAACACCCTGTTCTTCTGCTTGACCCGCGAGAACGCTGAGGCGCGGTACGACAGAATGACCTTGGTGCCGTCCTGCTCCGACAGGGCGATAGCGGCCTCCAGCGCACTGTCGCCACCCCCAACCACCAGCACTGCCTGGCCCTTGAATTGTTCCGGATCGATCAGACGGTAAATGACTTTCGCTGACTCTTCACCGGGAACATCGAGTTTGCGCGGTGTTCCGCGTCGCCCCATGGCCAACAGAACCGAGCGTGCCGTGTAACTGCCCTTGTCCGTCTTGACAAGGAAGGCATCGCCCTGCTTTTCGATGCCCTCCATGCGCTCCTGAAAAGAGATTTTCAGACCGGTCTTGCGCACCACATCGAGCCAGAATTCAAGCAGCGTCTCCTTGCGAACCTCGGTAAATTTGGTCTTGCCAATGATGGCGAGTTCGACCGGAGCCGTCATGACGATCTTCTGCCGTGGGTAGTGGTAGACCGTGCCACCCAGCGAGTCCTCCTGCTCCACGATTTTGTAGCGCAATTTGTGCTCCATGGCCGACAGACCGGCGGAAACCCCAGCGGGTCCGCAGCCGACAATGAACACATCAAAATCGGCGCTGGCGGCGGTCTGCTTCTTGCGGATCGACTCGATGGCCTGGCGTCCCTGCTCTGCCGCCTTGCGAACCAGACCCATACCCCCGAGTTCACCCGCAATGAAAATACCAGGCACATTGGTTTCAAAATCCGGCGAAATATTCGGAATATCGACACCCCGTTTTTCAGTGCCAAAAACCAGTTTGATCGCTTCGACCGGGCAGGCAAAACGGCAAGCGCCATGACCGATGCAGTGCGCCGCGTTGATCAGCACCGCTTTGCCGTTCACAACACCGAGCGCGCGCTCGGGACAAGCCTTGACACAGGCACCAGACCCCATGCAACGCGCCAGATCCACCACTGGATGCAGGGTCGGCGGCTCGGTCAGGCCGCTCTCGATCGACTCATGCAACTTTTCGGTGTGATGGGTGTTGATGCGCCGCTTGCGCCGGGCATAGAGCACCATCACAAGCAGCATCACGCCAAGGTAAAGAAAAAGGTAGTTCATGCGGCGTAAATGATAACCGGCGAACTCGGCAACTCAAGCCATGCCGCCCTGGCTTCAGAATTCGTAGCGCAGACCCAGGTAGTAATTCATCCGGTTCGATGAAGTCAGCATGCCAGGACCGCTTGCCGAGGGCACACCCTGTTGGTTGGAGCGCTCGTAGGTCAACTCGGTTTCCAGAGCCACCTGCTGGCGAACGTGATAGACGGCGCGAATGGCGACCGTCCACAAATCATTGCTGGAACTGTCCGCGGAACTCTGGGTGTAGTACTTGAGCGAGGGCTCGAGTTGCCATTTTTCGCTCAGACCGGTCAAGTTGTTGTACGACAGCAAAGTGCCGTGGTGAATCGGACCGCCCATAAAAGTCAGATTGAAAACATGGGTGTCACGCGCCGAGTACAAATTGCTTCCGATAAATTGGGCACCTGCACTCCACAGGTTTCCCGTGCTGGCCTGCCCGGTCGGCAGCAGATCTACGACCGGCTTGATTTCATCCACATTGGTCAAACTCAGATCGCCTCCGACCTGCCAGGTCTTGGTCAAAGTGGTCGTGCCACCGATGTGAGCCTGGGTCTGATAAGGCGTCAGGCCTTTGACTTGTGTGCGCAGTGTCTCGATTGGCATCACACCGAGCAGGTCCTGAATGCGTTGGGCCGGCGCCAGCAAGGCCGGATTTTGAAAGAACAGGACATTGCCCAGGGAAAGTATCGGCGTTGTGCGCCGGTCGAACATGGCGTTGATCACTGTTGCGTCGCTCACCTGCCAGGTGGCCTGAAGAGCAGCGATATTGACACCCTTGTTGATCAGGTCGTAGTCGAATTGCGCGGACGCTGACACGCTGCCGCTGAAGTAGCGCAGGTCGGCCCCCACGCCACGCCGATCGGTTTCGCCATCGATGACTTGTTCGATCAAGAAGGCACTGCCGCTAAGTTCCTTGGTCAGCGCTTCGGCGTCAACCGACAAGCCGTAAAACGTCCGGCGCGTGTCCAGCAAGGGGTCGGAAGGCGTACCGACCACGGCGTTCACTTTCCACTTGGGCTGGAAGGTGTAGCCGGCCTGGACGCCGTCAAAACGGTACAGCACGCCACCGCCATTGGGGGACTGGCGCCCGACACGCATGCTGGTGCCATTGACCAGTGAGCGGTAGTCAAAATAGAGAGCCGACAGCCGCTGCTTGCCGCTGTCCTTGATCTGGTCGAGGTTGAAGTTGTCACGGAAGACAAATCGCATGTCTTTCTCGGTGTCCCGGTAGCGCCAGTTCAGATCCACATTGCTTTGCCACTGCCGCTGGTCAACATTCGACAAGGTGGTGTCGGACTGCAAGATCGGCAAACCACCCAACACCGAGTCCTTGAACTCCTGGGAGCGAACGTCCGACTTGCCACCGTAATAAAACATGGAAACCGAGCCACTGGTGTTTGATATCACCTCCACGCCCTTGTTTGCGCCGCCAGCTGCTGCTTGCGCAGAGGGCAGCGCACTCATCAACTGGCGGACCCGATCACTGTCAACGCCGACCGGATACAGCTTCAGGAAGAGCTCGAATTCCTTGGCCGCGCCCGCGTTGTCACCGGCATTGGCGCGCGCCAGTCCTGCAAGTTCATGTGCCTTGCGCGACGCACTATTGGGCGGCAGGTTCAGGAGCTGATTCAAGGCAGCGCCAGCTGCCGCGTAATTGCCGCCATCAAAAGTGGATTGCGCCTGGCGCAGCAAGGCAACTGCTGAGGCCTCGATTTCGGCACTGGCCTTAACGCTTGGCGCAACGGGAACATCGGCGGCAGCGGGTCTGGCCAGCAGGGGCGGCGCCGCAGCAAGCCCGCCCCTGACAGACGAACCCAAACCGTCCATGACGACCTCAATGCTGCGGTTGTCGCGTCCGGCTCGCACCCGGAAGCGAACTGGCGTGCCAAAGCGGATCACCAACTTACGGCTGGGGATGACCTGGGGGGCTGACATGTCCAGTTCATCCGTAATGTTGATGGAAGGTATATCGCCACTGGCAGGTAGACGTCGTTCACTGACGACATCGTTGACCTGATCGAGCGTCGGCAGCACGGTGTAGAAGGACTGCACCAGATCGGAAGCCCGCGCCGAGATGGATTTTGAATACAAAACCGGGGTTACAAACCGGATCTGCATGACCGCATTCGCACCTTCCTGGCGCAGATCGACCTCATCAATGAGTTGAGCATGGGCAGCAGCGGCAAAGGCTGCACAGATACAGGCTGCAACTGGCTTTAACAGGTAATTCTTCATGGTGGACCTCCGTTTGTTTTATGGAAAGCAATTCAAAATGATGACCATGGACCGGGCTCAGTCCCACTTGCTGTAGGCAGTGCCTTTGCTACCCAAAGGTCTGTGACAACCCGACATCGAGCAATCCGTTGGCGCTGTGCCGGTCTTGGCTTTGTGGGTAAGCGCCTTTTTCTCCATATTGCCAAGATAGGCCATCCCGGTTGCATGGCAGGATTTGCACCAACCAGCGCCGTTGCCAAGACTGGAGTTGTGGTTCATGGTGACCGTAGCCCAAGAAGTCGTGCTGTTGTGGCACGCCTTGCAGTACATCGCACTGCCATTGAGCAACTGAGACTCCGGAATGTGGTTGCCCGGTTTGCCCGTGGCATTCATGCCGTTGTGGCAACTGGCACAGTTGGTTGCCGTGGTAAATGTGCTGTGATCGGCCTTGGCGCCCAACCATGTGGTGGTGGATTTATGGCAGGTTTCGCAGGTCGCCGTCGTGGCGATGTGGCTCGCGGTCTTGCCCGTTGCGTTGGCGCCATTGTGGCAACTGGAACAGCCGGTACTCAGCACGACATTTTGGTGAACCTTGGCCGGCGTCCAGCTGGTATAGCTCTTGTGGCAGGTAACGCAATTGGCGGTAGTCATGATGTGATTGCCAGTCTTGCCGGTTGCACTGCTGCCGTTGTGGCAACTGGCGCAATTGGTGGCCGACGTGAACGTGCTGTGGTCGGCCTTGGCGCCCGACCAGCCGCTGGTGGACTTGTGGCAGCTCTCGCATGCCGCCGTGGTGGGAAGGTGACCGCTGTTCTTGCCGGTCGCCACCGTGCCGTTGTGGCAGCTCGAACAACCCGTGCTCACCGAAACGTTCGCATGCAACTTGGCCGGCGACCAGGCCGTGTAGCTCTTGTGGCAGGTCGTGCAATTGGCCGTGGTTGTCACATGATTGGCCGTCTTGCCGGTTGCACTGGTTCCGTTGTGACAGCTGGTGCAATTGGTGGCCGATGTGAACGTGCTGTGGTCGGCCTTGGCGCCTTCCCACTTGCTGGTCGAACTATGGCAACTTTCACAGCTGGCTGTGGTCGA
>CAIRAW010000004.1 GCA_903876735.1 uncultured beta proteobacterium
GTCGGTAATGCCGCCCGTCAGGGTCGAAACCGCCACGCCAACCGCGCCGCTGGGCGCTGCCGCGTCTTCCAGGTTGGTGATGTTCTGCACCGTGTGCGAGAGAAGTGGCGCATCGTTGGTGCCGGCGATGGTCACCGTCAGGGTACTGGTAGACGTACCGCCATTGGCGTCGTTGATGGTGTAGGTGAAAGTGTCGGTCAGGTGCTCGCCAACCGCCAGCGCCTGCACCGCCGTCTTGCTGTTGTCCACTGTGTAGGTGTAGCTACCGTCAGCGCCGATGTTGACCTTGCCGTAGGTCCCGGTAACGTCTGCAGCGACGCTGGCGGCTTGCACGCCACCGACATTGCCGGCCGCAACGCCCTGCACCGTCAGCGTATTGCCATCCTGATCGGTGTCCATCACGTTGCCACCGGAAGGCGGGTTCGGCGTCACATCGCCGCTCACACTGGTGCTATCCGTCGTTGCCACGCCTTCGTTAACGGAGGCCGTGTCGGCATTGGCAATCGGCAGGCGGTTGAAGGTGACAGTGATGTCCTGGTATGCCGTCAGCTTGCCGCCGCTGCCCTGTTTCTGCGCACCGGTTGCGGTGCCGGCCGTGCCACTGCCGGTGGTATCGGTATTCTGGTCGTCGACGGTGACGCGCAGGGTCACACTGGCGTCGCTCAGCGAACCCGGCGTCGTGATGCTGTTGCGGTAGGTGATGCCCTGCAGTGCGGTGTTGACCCGTGCGCTGGTTGCTTCAGAACTGGTGAATGTCAGGGTCAGCGTGCCATTCGCATTGGCATAGGTACCAACGGTGGTGCCATCGACCTTGAGCACGTTGCTTGCATCCAGATACAGGCCGGTTGTAATGGTGCCCGATGCACCAAAGACATCGTTTGCACTGGCGCCACTGGCACGGGCGATGGTCAGCATCGCACCGGCCCAGTTGTTGCGCGCTACCAGTTCCAGATCACCCAGTGTGGCGTTGTCGTCGATACCAACCGCTGCGCCCGCCTGTATGAACGGGTGGTCCCCGATGGTGCCCAAACCGGAGATCGTGGGTGCGTCGTTTACCGGGTTGACCGTGATGCTGCTGGTCGTGCTGCCGGTCGTACCGCTGCTGCCGATCAGGTTCGAGTTGGCGTCGGTCACCGACCAGGTCAGGGTGCGGCTGCTGGTGAGTGCATCGCCGGCCGGGTCCTGGTTGCTGTTGCTGAAGGTCACCGCTTGCAGCACCAACGCATAGTTGGCCAGGGTGTCGGTGCCCGAGAGCGTCAGCGTGCCGGTGCTGCTGTTGTAGCTGACAACCGTGATCTTGGCGGTACCCGTCACCGCCAGCGTGTCGTAGTCAGCCTGCAACCCGGTCGTGATCCGCACCGTGGCACCGGTGGCCTCGGTATCGTCCACATCGCTCAGCGTCAGACCCGCAGAGATCGTGACCGGACTTGCAGCCCCTTCCGTGAAGCTGGCGTTGGCGGCCGAGATCACCGGTGCATCAGCCGTTGGCGTGAGGGTGATGGTGCCGCCCAGGGTAGCGGTCAGCGCTGTGGCCACATTGGCGCCCGCGTCCTTGGTGTTGGTGCCGTCACTGAAAGTGACTGTAAACACCCGACTCGGGTCGGCGTTGTAAGCGGTCGGGTTGTCGTTGCCGGTGTTGCCAAAGCGCAGTTGCGCCAGCAGGGCTTGCACCGCAGCCGGGGTGGCCGTGGTGCTGGTGAAGTTGATCACCATGGAATTGCCGACACCGTTGTTGGTGGCGTCAATCGTGGCAAAGCTGGTGCCTCCATAACTGACGATGCTGCCGGAAACACTGATGTGCCCGGCCAGTGTGGAGTCGGTCAACACCGACAGCGTGTCACCGCTCTGGTAAGTGTCCAGACTCACCGTCAGCGAGCCCGCACCACCGGTGTAGAAGTTTGCCGGGCTGTCCGGGTCGCTCACTGCAATCGTGCCACCCACAAACTGCAGCGCCGTGGCGTTGCGTTCGGTGTAAGTGCCGCCCAGCGTCGTGGACGTCATGACCGGCGTGTCGTTGTCACGCACGATGGTCACGCCCAGTGTCACGCCCAGGGCCGAGCCGGTTCCGCCATCGCTCACGGTATAGGTCAGCGTGCGCGTTGTCACAGGCGCATCGGCCGTGTTCTTGAAGGTCAGGTTTTCGAGGATGCGCTCGGCAATCGCGGCAGTAGCCGACGCGTTCAGCGTGACAACAAAGCTGCTCGCCGTGCCGCCGCTGGCCGTGCCAACGCTGATCCAGCTGACACCGTCGTAGTACTGCACATCGCTGCCACTGAGCTTGACATTGTCAAGCGTATCGACCGCCGTGCCCGGAAGCGAAACCACATCCGACGCGACCAGGCCGCTGACGGTGATGGTGCCGCCGCTGTAGTTCGGGCTGTCGGTGTCGGTCAGCGTGATGCTCTGGTCGATCCAGTCGGCGTTCACCTGAATCAGGTTTTCGTGGAAGCTCTTGTCCACTTGGTCCGAGAGGCGCGGCTGGTCGTTAATCGGGTCGACGTTGATCGTTGCCGTGGTCAGCGTGCTGCTCGCCTCGCCCGCCACGCCGGCGCCGTTGTCATAGCCGGCGTCGGTCAAGACCACCGTCATGCTGCGGTTGCCGTCGGTCGGGTTGTCGGTGCTGTTGATGTAGCTGATGCCCCGCAGCAAGGTCTGGAAGCCAGTTAGCGCCGAGAACGTGACCGTCTCGGGAACGATGGTGAAAGTACCGGTACCGTCGCCATGCACATAGGTCACGCGGTAGCTGCCGGCCGGCACATTGCTGGCATCGGTGGCCAACGCAAAATCCCGGCCACCAATATTGATAATTTCGCTGTTCGTGTCACGCACACCGCTAACGGCCAGCACCATCTGCGTCAGGTTGGTGTTGTCGGCATCGCTAAAGCTTGCGGTCGGCGCTATCAGCACCGCCGTGTGCGTTGTGTTCGAGAGTTCAGTCCAGGTAACGCTGGTGTCATTGCCACCCGTTACGCTGTTCAGGTCCGCAACCGGCGGATCGTTGGCCAGCGTGATGGAGATGATGCCCGTCAACGTGCCAGAGCTCTGGCTGGCCTCACCCGCGCCGCCGGCCAGGTTGTTGTTGTTGCCGTCGTTGATCTGGATGCTGTAAGCACGCGACGCATCCGTTTGGTTGACGGTCGGGTTGTCGGATGTGCTGTGGTAGTTCAGCGCATTCAGAAGCGCCGCCACGTTGGTCCGGTCGGCACTCGTGTTCAGGTTGATTACAAACGCTTTGCCGATGCCGGTGCTGGTGCCATCGACCGTGCCGATGGTGGTCCAGGTGCTGCCGTCAAAGGAGTACTGGACGTTGCTGCCTTCAAGGTGTACCGCGCCCACTGCGGGCGAAGCAATACTGGTCACACTCAGCACATCACCCGCCACATAGACGTCGGTAAAGCTCACCGTCACACTGCCACCACCAAAATTGGTGCTGGCGGTATCGAAGTCAGCATCCGTTACGGTGGTGCCGGTGCCGGTCAGCAGTTGGACAGGAGTCGTGCCGGTCGTCTCGCCGCTGTTCTCAACCGCGGTCGAGTTGGCGTCGGTGCCGGCGATTGTCGGCGCATCATTGACAGCCGTCACATTGACCGTGCGGGTGTTGGCACCGGACTGCTGGCCAATCTGGTCGGAGTTGTTGTCCCATACAGTGAACGTCACCGTGCGGGGCAGCGGATCTGTGGCGTTGTTGGCGTTGGGGTTGTTCGAAGTGTTGACGTAGGTGACCGTCCGCAGGACGGCCTGGTAGTTGACAAGGGTGTCAACACCACTGAGGGTCAAAACACCGGTGCCGCTGTCGTAACTGCCGCTGATCGTGCCGTTACCGGTGACGGCCAGAACATCGCCCGACTTCAAGTTGGTCGTGATCGCGACGGTGGCATGATGGATTTCGGTGTCATCAAGATCGCTGAGCATCAGATTGGCGTCGATGACAAGGGCGGTACCGTTCTCGGTGTAGCCAGCCGCGCTGCCGCTGTTGATTACCGGCGCGTCGTTGACTGCCGTCAGGTTGATCGTCTTGGTCGCCGTACCGGTGGTTGCGCCGGCCAGATCCGAATTCGCATCGGTCAGGCTGTAGGTCAGCGTGCGTGTGGGCTTGCTGGTGTTGTCGGTCGGGTCTTCCGAAGTGCTTAGGTAAGTCAGGCTCTGCAGCACGCTCTGGTAGTGCGCCAGCGTATCCGAGCCGCTGAGCGTCAGCACGCCCGTGCCACTGGCGTAGCTGGCTGTAATGCTCGTGCCCGAGGTATTGACCGCCAGTACATCACCCGTCAGGAATTTGTCGGTAATGCTGACGCTGCCGCTGGCGATAAGCGTGTCATCCGCATCGGCCACCGTTACCGTGGCGTCCACCGCTGTGGCCGCTGCATTCTCGGTGTAGGCCAGCGCCGTCGCCGCCGGGGTGATCACCGGCGCGTCCTGCTGCGGCGTGATGTTGATCGCTGAAGTCACACCCGTGCTGGCGGCCGCACCCGCGCTGTCGGAGTTCGCGTCCGTGACGGCCCAGGTGATGGTGCGACTGGTGCTTGCATTGTTGACCGTGGGGTCTTCACTGCTGCTGCTGAAGGTCACCGACTGCAACGCCGCCGTGTACTGCGCCAGCGTGGCCGTGCCCGTGAGCGTGAGAACGCCGCCAGCATTGCTGAGAATCGTGATGCCGCTTTGCGGCGTGAAGCCCAGCGTGTCGCCCGTCACCGGGCTGCTGATGGTCACCGTCGCCCCGGCGATCTGTGTATCGTCCGCGTCCGACACCACGGTCACCGTGGCGTCTATCACCGCCGCCGAAGCGTTTTCGATATAGGTCAGCGCACCACCCGCAGTCATCACCGGAGCGTCCTTGGCAGGTAGCACGGTGAGTTCGCTGGTCAAGTCAGCGCTGGTCTGCGTGATGGTCGAGTCGGAGTTTGCATCCGTCACCGTCCAGTGCAGCGTGCGCGTTGTCTTTGTCGCGTTCACCGTCGGGTCATCGCTGGTGCTGCTGAAGGTGATCGTGCGCAGCGCCGCCTGGTAATTGGCCAGCGTGGTGGTGCCCGTCAGGTTCAGGATGCCGGTATCGCTGTGGTAGGTTCCCGTGATGCCGTTCTGGTCGCTGAAGTTCAGCTTGTCGCCAGCCGTGAAGTTGGTGAGGTCTATGCTGACAACCGCCGAGACGAGTTGCGTGTCGTCCACGTCGGCCACCGTGATGCCGGCGAACAGCACTGTTGCTGATGCTGCGTTTTCCGTGTAGCTGGCCGTGCCGGTACCACCCAGCGTCGGCGCATCGGGCAGCGGCGTGATGGTGATGGTGCTGGTGCGCGTGTTGCTCAAGGCCGCCCCCACAGCATCCGAGTTCGCGTCGGTCACCTGCCAGGTGATGGTGCGGCTGGTGCTACTTGCCGTCGGGTCTTCTGAGGTCGAGTTGAATTTCACCGACTGCAAGGCCGTCGTGTAGTCCGCCAGCGTGGCATAACCGGTCAGCGTCAGGGTGCCAGCGAGGTAGCTGCCGGTAATGCCGTTCGGGGTTGTAAAGCTCAGAACATCGCCTGTTGTGTAGCCTGCGCTGATAACCACGGTTGCGCCGTGCATCTGCGTGTCATCCGCGTCAGAAGCCACCGTCACCGTTGCATCGATCACCGCCGCCGATGCGTTTTCGGTATAGGCCAGATTCGTGCCGCCACCGGAGAGCACCGGCGCGTCATTCACCGCCGTCACATTGATGGTCTTGGTCACCGTGCCGGTGGCTGCACCCGCGCTGTCCGAGTTCGCATCGGTCAGGCTGTAGGTCAGCGTACGCGTGATCTTGTTGTGGTCGCTGGTTGGGTCTTCCGTGTTGTTCAGGTAGGTCAGCGTGCGCAATACCGCCTGGTAATTTGCAACCGTATCGGTCCCCGTCAGGGTCAGCAGGCCCGTGCTCTCGTTGTAACTGCCGCTGATCGTGCCATTGCCCGTCACCGCCAGCACGTCACCGGCCAGGAAGTTGCCCGTGATGTTGACACTGCCGCCGGTAATCTGCGTATCGTCGGTGTCGGTCACCGTCAGGTTGCTGTCGACCGTGGTCGCCAGGGCGTTCTCGGTATAGGCCAGGGCGCCTGTCGGCGTGATCACCGGCGCGTCCTTGGCTGGCGTCACGGTAATGGTGCCGGTCAGCGTGGCCGTCAGCGCTCCGGTGGCAGAGGTGCCGTCCCGTGTATTGCCGCCGTCGTTCAGCGTGACCGTGAAGTCCCGACTCGTATTGCCGGCGTTCACCGTCGGATCGTCGCTCGTGCTGCTGTAGCGCAATTGCGCCAGCAGCGCCTGCACCGCCGCCGGCCTTGCTGCGCTGCTGCTGAAATTGATCACCAGATCAGCGCCGACACCACTGCCGGCACTGGTCGTGGCGAACGCGACGTTGGCATAACTGATGGTCAAGCCACCCGCAAGCGTGCCGCTCACGCCAATCTGACCCGAGCCGGTTCCAACGTTCAGCACCGACAGCGTGTCGCCGCTGATATAGGTCCCCAGGTGCACCGTGAGCGAACCCGCCACAGAGCTTGCACTGCTGTAGAAATTGGCGTTGCCGTCGGAATCGCTCACCACCAGCGTGCCAGCCACAAACTGCAGCGCCGTGCCCTGCTCGGTGTAAGTGCCACCCAGGCTGTCCGACGTCATCGTCGGGGCGTCGTTGTCGAACTTGATCGCCACCACCACCGTCGCGCTTTGCACCGTCTGCCCATCGCCGTCGTTGAGCGCAATGCTCAGGGTGCGGTTGATCTGCGGATTGTTTGACGAGTTGGCAAAGGTCAGGTTCTCGATCACACGCTCGGCAATCGCCGGCGTGGTGTTGACGTTGAAGCTCACGACAAAGTTCGCGCCGGCACCGCCGCTGTAGGTTCCAATGGCGACCCATGCGCTGCCGTTGTAGTACTCCACGTTGCTGCCGTTGCGCTGCACATTGCCGGTCACGGCATCGGCACTGGCCGGCAGCGAAACTGTGTCATAGGTGGTGATACCGCTCACCGTCAGGCTGCCACCAAAGTAGTCGGCGCTGTCGATGTCGGTCACCGTCACGCTGCTGTCGATCACCACCGCTGAGGCATTGATGGCGTTCTCGAAGTAGCTCACCGCGTCTAGGCCCGTGACCACCGGTTGGTCGTTCACCGGGTCCACGTTGATGGTTCCCAGCGCCGTTGCGCTGGTTTCCTGCTCATCAAAGGTCGCGCTGTTATTGAGACCGGCGTCGGTCACTGTCACCGTCACCGTGCGGTTGCCATCGCTCGGGTTGTCAGTGTTGTTGATGTAGGTGATGCCCTGCAGCAGGCTCTGGAACCCCGTCAGCGCACCAATCGTGCTGCCATCGGGAACGATGGTAAAGGTGTGGGTGGCAATTGAGTAGCTCACCAGGTAGCTGCCAACGTCGGTGCTGGCAACCGTGGTGTTCAACTTGAAATCTGTACCGCCAATGTTGAGCACTTCGTTGTCGCCATCCAGAACGTTGCCCACCAGCAGTTGCATCTGCGACAGATTGGTGTTGTCCACGTCGGTTAGCGTCGCGCTTGGCGCAATGCTGAGCGCCACATGCGCCGTGTTCGAACCTTCGGTCCAGGTCACCGTGCTGGTCACACCAGCAGTGGCGCCATTCAAGTCCACCACCGGCGCGTCGTTGACCGGGGTGATGGTGATGGTGCCGGTCAAGGTCGTGGTCGAATCCAGCGCAACGCCAGCCGAGCCGCCGGCCAGGTGGTTGTTGTTGCCGTCGTTAATCTGGATGCTGTAGGCGCGGGACGCATCGGTTTGGTTGACCGTCGGGTTGTCGGAGGTGCTGTGGTAATTCAGCCCGTTCAGAAGCGCCGCCACGTTGGTTCGGTCGGCACTCGTGTTCAGGTTGATTACAAGCGCTTTGCCGATGCCGGTGCTGGTGCCAGAGACGGTGCCGATGGTGGTCCAGGCCGATCCGTCCAAGGTGTAGTCGACGTCGTTATCAACGCGCCGCACAGCGCCGGCGCCAGTGCCAGTCTGGATGCTCAGCACATCACCCGTCACGTAGGCATCGGTAAAGCTTACCGTCACGCTACCGCCACCAAAATTGGCGCTGACAGTATCGAAGTCAGCATCGGTTACGGCGGTGCCCGTGCCGGTTAAAAGCTGGACCGTCGTCGTGCCGGTCGTCTCCCCGCTGTTCTCAACGGCGGTCGAGGCGGCGTCGGCTCCGACTAATACCGGGGCGTCATTGACCGCCGTCACGTTGACAACGCGCGTATTGCTGCCGGACTGCTCGCCGATCGCATCCGAGTTGTTGTCCCAGACCTTGAACGTTACCGTCCTGGGCAGCGGGTCGGTCGCGTTGTTGGCGTTGGGGTTGTTGGTGGTATTAACGTAGGTAACAGCCTGCAGCACGGCTGCATAGTTCGCCTTGCTGTCGATACCGCTCAGGGTCAGCAGACCGGTTCCGGCGTCGTAACTTGCCGAGATAGCGGTCTGTGTGGCGGACACGATGAACTTGTTCGCACCCCCGCCAGTACCGGTGGTGAGGTTGACCGCCAACACATCCCCCACGTTCAGGTTGGCCGTGATCTGCACCGTAGCGCGGTTGATGTCCGTGTCATCCAAATCGCTCAGCGTCAGGCCACTGTCGATGCCAACGGCTGTGCCGTTCTCGGTATAAACCTGCGCTGTACCGGTCGTCGTAACCACCGGCGCGTCATTCACCGCTGTCACGGTGATGGTGCCGCTCAGCGTGGCTGTCAGTGCCGCGGTGCTTGAGGTGCCGTCCTTGGTATTGCCGCCGTCGTTCAGCGTGACCGTGAAGATCCGGCTCGGGTCGGTGTTGTTTTCCGTCGGGTCGTCGCTCGCGGTGTTGCTGTAGCGCAGTTGCGCCAGCAAGGCCTGCACGGCGGCGGGTGTGGCGTCACTGCTGGTGTAGGTGATGACCAGGTCTTCGCCGCCGCCACCGGATGTGGTGGCAAAGGCGTTGCCTGCGTAGCTGATCGTTCCGCTCGACACCGTGATCGAGTTGCCCGCCAGCACCGACAGCGTGTCACCGCTGACGTAGCTGTCCAGATGCACCGTCAGCGAACCAGCGCCGCCGGTGTAAAAGTTGGTATTGCCGTCCGGGTCGCCGACCGCAATCGTGCCACCCACAAACTGCAGCGCCGTGGCGTTCTGCTCGGTGTAGGTGCCGCCCAGGCTTGTCGACGTCATCGTCGGGGCGTCGTTGTCGAACAGAACCGTCACCACCACGGTGGCAGTCTGCACCGTCTGCCCGTCGCCGTCGTTGAGCGCAATGCTCAGGGTGCGGCTGGTGGTCGGGTTGTTCGACGAGTTGGCAAACGTCAGGCTCTCGATCACGCGCTCGGCAATCGCCGGCGTGGCGCTCGAATTGAATGTGATGACCAGCGACTCCCCCGCCCCTGTCGTGGCCGCGCCCGATCCTATCGTGCCAACGGGCGTCCAGGCACTGCCATCGGCCGAGTACTGAACATCGTTACCCACCCGCTGCACCGCGCCGCTGGCCAGCGTCACCGATGTCGGCAACGACACCGTGTCATAGGTCGTGATGCCGCTGACCGTCAAACTGCCGGTGTCATAGTTGGCACTGTCGATGTCGGTCACCGTCACGCTGCTGTCGATCACCGCCGCTGTGACGTTGATGGCGTTCTCGAAGAAACTCACCGCATCCAGGCCCGTGATCACGGGTTGGTCGTTGTTGGCCACAAGCGTCACGGTGTCGACCCGGCCGGTGCTGGTCTGCTGGTCCGTCAGCGGGTCTGTCAACTGCGTGGTGTTGTTGTGCCCTGCGTCGGTCACCGTCACGGTCGCCGTGCGGTCCCCCGAAGTCGGGTTGTCGGTGCTGTTGACGTAAGTGATGCCACGCAGCAGGCTCTGGTAGTTGGCGACTGTGTCAACCGTCCCGCTGAAGGGCGCAATCGTGAAAACGCCCGTGCTCGCCACATAGCTGATCGCGTAATTGCCCGCATGGATCGCGCTGGCGTCGGTGCCGAGCTGGAAGTTGGTGCCGGCGATGTTGAGCACTTCGCTGTTGCCATCGCGCACGCCGCTCACCACCAGGCGCATCTGCCCCAGGTTGGTGTTGTCCACATCGGCCAGCGTCGCGTTCGGCGCTATCGACAACGCCACGCTCGCGGTGTTCGAGCCTTCGGTCCAGGTCACGGTGGTGTCGTAGCCACCCGTTGCGCTATTGAGGTCCACCACCGGCGCGTCATTAAGCGGCGTGATGGTGATGGTGCCCGTCAAGGCGTTCGAGTTCGCAGCCGACAAAGCCGTGGGCGTGGACGTTATATCGTTCTTGCCGTCGTTGATCTTGATGCTGTAAGCGCGCGTGGTGTCGGTGTTGTTGAGCGTCGCGTTGTCCGAGGTGCTGCGGTAGTTCAGCGCATTCAACACCGCCGCCACATTGGTCTGGTCGGCGTTGCTGTTGAGATTGATCACCAGGGCCGTGCCCACGCCGGTACTGGTGCCGTTTACCGTGCCCAGCAGTTGCGGATAGCTGAAGGCAATGCCGGTGTGACCCGCAGTCGGGTCCACCGCATCGAGTTGCCGGAAAACGACCCGAACCTGGGTCGCGCCAACGGGCACGGCGACGTCGGTCAAAGTGACGCTTTGCGCTGAAGCCGTTTGCGTCATGGTGGCACTGGTGACGGTGTCGCCAACCTGCACATTTGAAGCATTCAGAAACACCAACTCGATGTTGCCGGTATTGGCACTTGCACTTGCCGGAACCGTTGCAACAAAAGTAACTGCAGTTGCGCCGTTCAAGGCGACGTCGCGGTAAACAGTTGTGTTGTCCTGCCACGAAAATGTCAGAACATAGGACCCAATGCATGACTTTGTGCCGTCATAGCTGGCCAGAGCCCCGGTCATGTCGCTGGCGGACGTCCACCCGGTCGCGCTGGCGAATGCTGCGACCGAGATGATCGTGTCAACATGCTGCACGATGCCGACGGTGGTCCAAGTCGTTCCGTCTGCGGTGTAGTCGACGTTGTTGCCACTGCGGCGCACGGCGCCAGCGCCGGTTCCGGTTTGAATGCTCAGCACATCACCGGCCACATAGCCGTCCAGCGCCACCGTGACGCTGCCGCCGCTGAAGGTCGTGCCCGAGGTATAGAAGTCGGCATCGCTTACCGTGCTGCCACTGAGCAGGGTGACCGTCGAGGTGCCGCTGCCCACACCCGCCTCCTCCAGCGCCGTTGGATCGGTGTGGGTGCCGGTGAGCACCGGCGCGTCGTTGGCAGCCGTCACGTTGATGCTGCGCGTAACGACAACGCTGGTGGTCGCACCCAGGGTGTCCGAGTTGGCATCGGTCGCGCGGAAGCTGATCGTGCGCGCCAGGGGGTTGGTGCTGCTGTTGGCGTTCGGGTTGTCCGAACTGTTGGCGTAGGTCACCGTCCGCAAAACCGCCTGGTAATTTTCTTTGGTGTCTCTGCCGCTCAGCGTCAGTACCCCGTCGACGTAACTCGTCACCGTGATGTTGGTACTGCCTGCCTGCGCACCAATGGCGGTGCCCGCCACCGCCAGCACGTCGCCCGCGTTGCGGTTCTCCGTGATGGTTACCGTGGCGCTGTCCATCTGCGTGTCGTCCGCGTCGCTCAAAGTCAAAGCGCCGTCGATCGTCACCGGATCGGCATTTTCAAGATAAGCCAAGGTGCTGCCTGGCAATGTGATCACCGGCAGATCATTGGTCGCCGTCAGGTCGATCGTCTTGGTCGCCGTGCCCGTGGCGGCAGTCGCCGCATCCGAGTTTGCGTCGGTCAGGCTGTAGGTCAGCGTGCGCGTGGTCTTGCCGGCGTTAGCGGTCGGGTCATCGGTGCTGTTGAGGTAGGTCAGCGTGCGCAGCACCGCCTGGTAATTGGCGACGGTGTCGAGCCCGGTTAGCGTCAGCACACCATGGTCTGCGTCGTAGCTGACGCTGATGGTGAGGGTGCCTGTGGCCGCCAGCACATCGCCGGCCAGGAAGTTGCCGGTGAGACTGACACTGCCGCCAGTGATCTGCGTATCGTCCGCATCGCTCACCGTCAGGGTGCTGTCCACCGTGGTGGCGTCTGCGTTCTCGGCGTAAGACAGCGCTCCGCTCGGCGTGATCACCGGTGCATCCTGCGCCGGTGCGATGCTGAGGCTCGAGGTCAGGCCCGTGCTGGTGCCCGCGCCCACCCCACCCGAGTTCGCGTCGGTCACCACCCAGGTCAGCGTACGGCTGGTGCGTGTGTTGTCGACCGTCGGGTCGTCGCTGCTGGAGCTGAAGGTCACCGACTGCAGGGCCGTCTCGTATTGGGCCAGCGTGGCCGTACCGGTCAGCGTCAGCACATGGCTTGTGGGGTTGAAACTGCCGCTGATGCCATTCTGAGTCGCCACACTGAGTTCGTCGCCTGCGGTGTAGTCGCTGCTGATGGTCACCGTCGCCCCGGCGATCTGCGTATCGTCCAGATCCGCGATGCCAATCCCGCTGAACAAAACCGCTGCCGTGCCGTTCTCGGTGTAGCTTGCCGCACCGGTGCCAGACAGCGTGGGCGCGTTGTTCAGCGCCGTGATGGTGATGCCGCTGCTCAGCGTGTTGCTGCTGCGCGCAGCAGCGCCGGCGCCGGCCGAATTCGCATCCGTCACCTGCCAGGTGATGGTGCGACTGGCGCTGCTGGCCGTCGGGTTGATCGACTCAGAGTTGAACTTGACCGTCCTGAGCGCCGTGGTGTATTGCGCCAGCGTGGCGCTACCCGTCAATGTCAACACACCGCCAGCGTTGCTGGCGATCGTGATGCCGTTCTGGTCCGTAAAGCTCAGAATATCGCCCGCGGTGTAGCCGCTGCTGATGCTCACCGTAGCACCGCTCATCTGCGTGTCGTCCGCGTCAGAGGCCACCGTCACCGTGGCGTCGATCACCGCCGCTGCGCTCAGTTCGGTGAAGGTCAGCGTCTGGCTGCCGCCGCTCATCACCGGCGCGTCGTTGCCGGCACTGATGGTGACGGAACCCGTCTTGGCTGCCGTCTGGGGCGTGACCCCGGCCGTGTCGCCCTGGGCATCGAGGTTCCTGCCGTCGCTGAGGGTCACCGTGTAGGCCCGCGTACCGGCCGGCGGCGTGTCGCTCGTGTTTTCGAACTGGATCGCCTGCAGGATGGCTTTCACCTGGTCGAGCGTGGCCGTGTTCGTCAATTGAATGAAGTAGTCCCCGGTGCCGCTGCCGCCGGTGACCGAGGCAACCCCGGTCGCCCACGGAAAACTGCCGTTCAGGCTGAAGACGTCGCCCGTTACGCGGCCGGTAAGACTCACCGCGATACTGCCGGCGCCAAAGACGCTACTGGCCAGCGTGCTGGTGGTCAAGAGGTCGATGTCGGCCACTGCGGCGTTGGTCAACAGGATTTGCGCGGCCGTCCCGGCGCCGGTGATGGTGGACTCCGCGATCGAGCCGGTAAACACCCCGACGGTATAGTCTGTGCCAGAACCGCTGGTCGTCAGCGTGGGCGCATCGTTGATGCCGGTGATGCTGACGTCCACCACAACCGGGTCGACTGACACACGCGAGCCGCCGTTGTCGGTCGTGGTGTTGTAGGTCAACGGTGTCCCGGCCAAGGTGGTGAATGCCGCCGGGCTGGCAACCGTTGTATTGAAGGCCGTGGTCTCCACCGCGTACAGGCTCAGCGTGGGCCGCAGCGTGCTTGCGCCAGTTGTGTTGGCGTCGGTGTTCTGAACAAATTTGATCTGGGTATCGGCTGCAAGCAACAGGGCATTGGTGGTGCTGATGCCACCTGCGCTGGTACTGATCGTTGCCAAATCGACCCAGGCCGATTCAAGGTAGACCTGCCAATTGCCCAGGCCCTTGTTGTCAAAAGCACCGATTGCCACGCCGGCCATCGGGTTCGATGCCAGGCTGAGCCCGTCCGGGTCACTGTAGTTGGCACCTAGCAGGGTGCTCAAGGTGGTGGCCGTCGTACTGGCTGCCCCTTCGGTCGAGGCCAGAGTGGCCCCGGCACTGAAGACCGGCGCGTCGTTCGTCGGCGTGATGGTGACCTTGACCGTGGCCGTCCCTGCCAGTGCACCAACCCCGGCACCGTCATTGAAGGTCACCAGAATCGTCTTGTCGGTGGCGCTCTGGTAGTTGTCGTAGCGGCTTGAATAGGCGATATTGCGCAGCACCGTGTTGACGGCCGTTGCTGAGGCGCTTGCGTTGAAGGTGATCGTCAACTGCCCCGAGGCGTTGCTGTTGTCGGTCAGCTTGCCGATCACGGTCGAGTTGAAAGTGATGTTGGAGCCGCTGTTGAACAGCACGATGCCAGAGCCCGGCTGCGTGTAGCCGCCGCCGATGCCCACACCGTTGCCGGTCTGCAGCACATACAAATCCTTGGTCGCCGCAGCCAGCAGGGCCGTGCTTGCCGACTGGTCCCGAATGACCAGCGTGGCGCCGTTGAACGTGGTCTCGCTGCGCGTGATTTCAACGTCGCTGATCGAAGCCGGCGTAATCGTGCCGCTGACGATATCGGGCAGGCTGTCGAGCAGCAGCGCGGTGCCGGCAATATTGACGCCGACCGCTTCGCTGAAGTTCAGCACCGAATTGGTGGCGCTGGTCAGGTTCAGAATCTGCGGCGCGTCGTTCACGGCCGTGACACTGGTGGTCAGCGCTATCGCGTTCGACCAACCGTCCGTGCCCCCGGTGGCAAGCGTCTTGAAGTCGGTAACAGAGGTGCTGGCGCTGAAGGCGTTGCCGTCCGACAGGCGCACCGTGAGGCTGCCCACCGCGCCGTTGTAATTGGCCACGCTGGGCAGGAAGCGGATCCTGTCATTGGCACTGCTGCCAACCACCAATGCGTTGGCATCCGTCAGGCCGGTCAGCGGGATGTCGTTCCAGTTGCTGCCGTTGTCGGTGCTGTACTGCCACTTGCCCTGGCCGGCCGTTGCCGCATTGCCGGTGATGGCAATACCCGAGAAGGTGTGGTTGTTGTTCAGCGTATCGACATCGCCAAACTTGGCGTTGAAGAGATCGTAGACCGTGGCGCCCGTGGGCGCTGCGATGGCGGCGTAATTCGGGTCCGGCGCGGCCGCGCCAGCGTCTTCGCTCACTGCGGCCAAAGCGGCAGCGCCGGACGCTGTCGGCGCATCGTTGACCGGCGTGACGCTGATGCTGATGGAGCCCGTGGCGGTCAGTGCCGTCGTGGTACTGGTGCCGCTGTTGCCCAGGTCGCTCAGAACGACGCTGATGCTTTCCGTCGTCTCCGGGTTGTTGCCCGGCGTGTAGGTCAAACCTTCCAGAGCCGTGCCCACCTGTGCCAGGGTTCCGGTCACGACCACGCTGCCGGAGTTGTTGCCGCTCACGCTCCAGCCGCCGGTGCTGACGCCGATTGCCCCGTGTGCATTGGTCAGGGTGACGCTCACCTTGCCGGCATTCGATCCAATAACGCCCTCACCCCGATTGGCTTCGATATCGGTCAAGGTAAAGCCAGCCGCAATGCTGGCTAGCACATTCTCCGTTGCCGTAAAGCCGCTGCCGGTGATGCTCATCGTCGGCGCTTCATTGACCGCGCTCACGCTGGCGCTCAGGCTGACCGCGTCGGACCAGCCGTTGGGCGAACCGGTGAGCAGCGTCTTGCCGGTGCCTGCCACAAACGCCGTGCCGTCCGACAGGCGCACCGTCAGCGCGCCCGGTATGCCGTTGAAATTGGCCACATTGGGCAGGAAGCGGATCTGGGCGCTGGTGCCCAGCACAACGGCGTTGCTGTCGCTCAACCCGGAGGTCGGAACATCGCTCCAGTTGGCGCCGTTGTCGGTGCTGTACTGCCATTGGCCCTGGGTCAACGCATCGGCGTTGTTGCCAGTGATGGCCAGCCCGGCGAGCGTGTATTGGGCGCCGGTGTCGGCGTCGGTGAAATGTCCATTGAACAAATTGCTGACGAGGCTGCCCAATGGTGCGGCGTGGCTGCCCGAATTCGGACTCGGGTAGATCAGACCGGCATCCTCGTACACACCGCCAACACTCGAATTGCCGGCCACCGGCGCATCGTTGACGCCGGTCACGGTGATGGCCTGCGCCACATTGACGGCCAGGTGCCCGCCACTGCCCTGCGGGTTGACCCTGTCCGGATCGGTGTCGCCGTCGTCGAGCACCCAGTTCAGCGTGACAGCTTCCGTCTGCCCGTCACCCAGGCTCTGGCGGCTGTTGCTGTAAGCGATCAGGCGCGCAATGGCCTGCACATCGGCGCTGCTCACGCCAGCGGCAAAGCTCAGCGTCAGGGTGCCGTTGCTGTTGGCCGTTACCGTGCCCTTGACCGCACCGCCCAGGGTGAGGTCGGCACCGGCTGTCAGCGCGCCCAGCGTGCCGCTGTTGCTGAAGTGGTCGTCCGTGCTGGCCCCTCCGCTGCGGGACAGGTTCAGCGTGGCGCCGCCCCAGTTGCCACTGCCGCTGGTCAGGGCTGCCAGGTCCACGTCGCCCAGGGCTGCCGCCGTGGCCAGCACCACCGCCGAGGCGTCCTCGGTGTAGGCCTCGCTGGCAACGCCGCTCAAGGTCGGCGCATCGTTGACGGCGGCCACCGTGATGTCGAGGCTGGCGTTGGCCGACAGCGCACTGCCACCCGTGTGGGCGTTGTCATTGACGACAACCGCAATCGAATCAGCACCATTGAAGTTGGCAACACCGGTGTAGCGCAAGGTGTCAAGCGTGGCGTTGACCTCGCCCAGCGTGCCGGTGATCGTCACCGAAGACGTCAGGTCGCCGCTCAGCTCGGCGCTGCCAGACGCGGTCAGGTCCAGCGTGCCGTGGCTGGCTGTCAGCGTGACCGTGACCGGACCAAAGCCGCTGCTGATGGCGCCATCAAGCGCCACACTGTCGGGGTCCGCAATGCTGATGCCATGGATGGCGAGCGGCTGGTCTTCGCCCGCTGTGGGCGCGTTCGGCAGCGTGATCGCCGGCGCATCGTTGACCGGTGTGATGGCAATGGTGAAGGTGCCTGTCGGCTCGGTGCCACCGCCGGCATCCGAGAGTTTGTAGCTGAAAGAGTCGCTGGTGCTCTCCAGTCCGTCATGCACATAGGTGATTCGGTTGTTGTTCAAATCATCCTGTGTGATGGCGCTGCCAACGCCAAGCACCGTGTCGCCATTCTTCAACTGGCCGTGCGAAACAATTGACGTGATAACGCGAAACTGCAATTGCACCGCTGTGTTGTCAGGGTCAGACGCCGCCAGTGCACTGGCGGAGATGGTCGCGGTAGCGCCTTCGTTGAGCGTCAGACCGGCATTGACCGAAACCACCGGATCGTCATTGACCGGGTACACGCCCAGCGTCACCATAGCGCTTGAGGTACCGCCCTTGCCGTCGTTCACCGTCACGGTGAAGCTGTCGGCGAAGTGCTCTGTGCCGTCGTGCAGGTAGCGCACCTGTCCGGCAGTCACCTGGGCTTGCGTGAAAGTCGTCGTAGCGATGTTGCTGGTGGTCATCGTGGTTTCGAAGCTGCCGTTGCCATCGCTGTCGAGTTGCAGCACGCCGTAGGTCGGCAGATTGCCCGTCGAAGCAATGCTCAGCGTCAAGGTATTGACGGCGGCATAACCGGTGCTCTTGTCGCTGTTCACGCCATCGACATCGCTGGCGGTGATCGCACCAGCCAGAGAAATAGCCGACCCCTCGCTCACCATCAGGTTGCCGCCCGTGATGACGGGCGCGTCGTTCACCGGTGTTGCATCAATACTGAAACTGCCAGAGACGCTGGCGCCAGAGCCGTCGTAAAGGGTGAAACTGAAAGTCGACTGAAAGTCCTCACCGCCATCGTGCTGGAAAGTAATCCGGTTGTTATTGATGTCGTCCTGGGTGAACGAGCTTCCAAGTCGCAGCGCGCTGCCGCTGCGGTACAGCGTGCCATTGCTGATCGGGTAAGAAGTCAGCACAAAGGTCAGGTTGGCGGGCGTGTCTTCGGTGTCGCTGTCGGCCGCCAGCAACTGCGCATCGGTGATGGTGGCCGACGCGCCCTCGTTGAGGGCCAGCGCCACGTTGGTGGCAATGGTCGGCGCGTCGTTGAGGTTGTAGACAATGATCGTGGCGGTGGCGGTGGAACTGTTGACCCCGTCGCTGACCGTGTAGCTGAAGTAGCCGGTACCAGAGAAGTTGGCCCCCGGCGTGAAGGTGACATGACCCGTGTCCGGATCAATGCTCACCGTGCCGTTCACCGGTGAGGAAACAGCCGTCACGTGGTAAGCCGCCGGGACCGGCGTGCCAAAGCTGTCGTTGGCCGTCAACTGGCCAAAGCTCAACGTCAGCGGCGTGTCTTCGTTGGTGACGAACAAATCGTTGCGGGCCAGAACCGTGCCCGTCCAGGTCCCACCACTGCCCGAGTCGTCAACGGGCGTCACGGTGATGGGTACGTTCACCGCGGTCAGGACGCCATTCACACTGACGCCGGCAACGCGGCTTTCCGCAGCGTTGTAGCCGCCATCGAGAACATAGACGCTGAAGCTGTCGTTGGGCGGATTGCCTACAGGGTCGGAATGGTCGTTCCAATAGGACACGTGGCCCGCGACGATATCAGCCTGGGTAAACGAAGCGCCGACCCCTTGAGCCACGCCATTCACCAGCAACCAGCCATGGCTGGGTATCGATACGATCCGGTAGGTGATCGGGTTCGACTCGACATCGGTCGCATACAAAGTGCTGGTGCTGGTACCGGTGGTCAAGGCAACCGTACCCCCCTCCAGAACCGTGAGCCCACTGAGCGGGCTGGCCAGCACCGGGTCATCGTCCACCGGCAGCACGTTGACCGTCACCGTGGTCGAGCTGGTCTTGACTGCGGCCGGCGTATCGCCGGTGTCGGTCACACTGACGACAAAGCTCAAGCCGGTTGCCGGCATCACCTGATTCGTAGCGTGGGATTGAATGCTGAGCAGGCCGACCTTGTCGCCGGCGAAGCTATAGCCGGCGGCCACCTCAGCCGCCGTGATCGTGTGGCCATTAAAAATCAGGTCGGCCTCGGCGGCGGTGGGCAGCGACGTGATCGTCACCACCAGATTGGCCCTTGCGGTTTCGGCATCGCCCACCGACAGGCTGACGGTGGCCGAGTAGTCTTCGTAAACGCTCACCGAGCCGATGATCACGGGCGCGCTGTTGACGCGCGTGATGGCAATCGGAATGGCGGTGCTGCTGACCACGCCACCGGCACCATCGCGCAGGCTGACACTGAACGAGTCGGTGGTCGCGCTATTGCCGTTGTGCGTGTAAACCAGCTTGCCAATGTTGTCGTAGCTGAAGGTGGTGCCCACCTGCACCGGCGCCCCGTCCAGGCGCAGGGAACCGTTGGTGGGCAGCGCTTCGAGCTTGAAGGTCAGCTGCGTGGCCGAGTTATCCGGATCGGTGACGACAACATTGGTGCTTGAAAAAGCCACCGAAAGCGCCTCGGTCACCGTCACCGCGCCACCGGTCACCGTCAGCACCGGCACATCGTTCACCGGGCTGACCGCCAGGCTCAGCGTGCTGCTTGAGCCGGTGTTGAGGGTGTACGTGATGGTCGGTACGCTGCCGCTCCAGTCCTGTGCCGGGGTGAAGGTGTAGACACCTTCAGCGGTGATGGTGAAAGTACCTTTGCCGGTGATGCTCGCGGTGTCGCTCGCCGGAACGCCCGTCAGGGTCGTGGTTACGCCACCGATCGTGAAGCTCACCACGCTGAGTGTGTTGTCCACGTCGCTGTCGTTGGTCAGCACGTTGCCGCTGGCAACATTGTCTTCGAGCACGGTTTGGTTGTCGGCCGCCACCACGGAGGCATCGTCCACCGCCGTGATGCTGGTGAGCAAACTGGTGCCGGTGGTGTCGATGTCGGATGTGGCCGCCGCGGCCACATCCGTCGTTACCCGGGTCGCACCGACGCTGTAGCTGCGCGCACCGCTGTTGTCGATGACGTGGATCGTCAGTGCACCCGGAGCCCCAAAGTAATTGGCAACCGGCACAAAGCGCAAGCTGCTGCTGCCACTGAGCAAGAGCGCGCTGGCAGTGCCCACGGTACCGACTGCGTACCAGTTCTGCCCGTTGTCGCTGGTGTACTGCCAGACGCCTTTGGTCAGCGCCTCGCTGGTGTCGTTGGCGCTGATGGCGATGCCGGCCAGGGTGTTGCCGTCGACATCGGTAAAAACACCGTTCAGCAGCGTTGCCACCGTAGCGCCAATCGGCGCTGCCGTGTCTTCGGCAACCGCTGCCAGCGTTGCCACCATGGGGTTGGCCCCATCGCGGTTGACCGTTGGCGCATCGGCCACTGGCGTTACGGTGACGACAATGGTTTTGCTGACGGTCTTGTTGGCAAGAGCGCCGGCACCGCTGCCCAGGTCGTCGGCCAGCACCGTGATGGTGTCGGTAGCGGAGCTGGTGCTGTAGGGGTAATTGGCGTCGGGTGAATAGGTCAGGTAGCCGTCCGTGACCAGCGCGGTGTTGATGGCCGCCAGGGTACCCGTGACGGTGACGCTATGGGTATTGTTGGTGGCGACCGTGAGGCCTTGGACGTCGCCCAGACGCAGGTTGCCATGCAGCGCGCTCAGCGTCACCTGGAACGAAGTGTCCAGCGCATCAACGTCGGTGATCGAAATACCGGCGATGGCGACCAAACCGTCTTCGGCCACGGTCGCTGTTGCATTCGCCACAGTCAGCACCGGCGGCTCGTTGAACGCCGCCACCGTGATGCTGACCGTACTGATGGCGCTCTCCAGACCAGCGGCGTCCACCGCGCTGTAGACAAATGTCTTGACGCCGGTGACATTGGTCGTGGGCACAAAGCGCATGTAGGCCGCCTGGCCTGCTGTAATTTCCTTGTAGGTCGCGTCGATCACCAGCGCCGTATACGAAGACCCGTTATCGCTGCTGAAATATAGTGTGCCGCCAGCCGGCAACTGGCTGATGCGGTAGGCCGTAACGGCTGCATCCGTGGTGCTGTTGCCGCCGCCGTCCGGGTCGGTTGCGGTCAGCGCAAAATTGACCGGCTGGTTCTTGGTATCGGCCACCGCTGTCAGCGTTGCCGTCGGCGCGTCGTTGACGGGCGTGACGTCGAAGGTCAGCGTGTTGTAGGACTGATCAAGCACGACACCGCCGCCGCTGGCGCTGCCATCGTCCTTGACCTGAAATCTGAAGCTGGCGTAGCCATTGCCGCTACCGTTCAAGCCCGGTGTATAGACCAGATTGCCATTGGCGATATCGGCCGCGCTGACCTCGTAGCCCGCAGTCACTTGTGCCTGCGTGATCGCCGTTCCGCTCAAGGTGAGCGATCCGGATGCCGGCAGGCTCGTGATCTTGACCGCGCTCAGTGCATTGCCAGTGGGCAAGCTGTCCGAAACGTCTTGCGGGTCCGTGAAACCAAAATTGTCCGGCGTCAGGATCAGGACGGTGTCTTCAACCGTGGTCAGCGTGGCGCTGGTGCCGGCCGGCGCGTCGGCCACCGGGTTCACCAAAACATCAAAACTCAAACTGCTGCTGTCGCCGGCAAGTCTTGTCGTGTAGTCCGCAGAAACCTGCACCGTGATGGTCGCGGTGCCGGACCAGTTGGCGTCTGGAACAAAGGTCAGCGAGTTGAGAAAAACGTTGATGTCGGCCCGGCTACCCTGCGCCGCCAGCGAGATGTCCGACACCGTGTCCACACCCGAGCCGGTGCTGACCTTGCCGTTGCCGAAGGTGACGGTCACCACCGCCTCCATGGTGGAGCTATCGGGCGACGTAACGCTCAGCTTGTTCAAAAGGCTTTGCGTGGCGTCTTCGGCAATGCTCAGCAGTGTTGTGGTACCGGACCCATCGCCCAGCTTGCTTGCATTGCTGATCTCGGGGGCGGCCAGCACCCCCATAAACCCCGCCAACGCATCCGCCGCAAACGCGGATTTGGCTTCAATCGGCCCGCTTTGGTACTCCAGCGTCCAGTCACCGCCGGCGGCGGCGTTGCCGGTGGCGTCGGTGGACGCCGCGACGTCGGCGCTGGTCAATCGTGCCAGCGAGCTGACCAGCGCAGCACCGCTGCTGCCCTGGGCCACGTCGCAGCCATAAATCAGGATGTCGGCCTGCTCGCTCAGGCTGGCTTGCCAGGCGCTCAGTTGCGCGGCGTAGTTTTGCAGGTTGGCTGCGGTGAGGTCGCTGGCCGCCAGGTGCAGGTCGCCCTGCGCGCCGTGCGAAACCAGGTAGACCGCCTGCACATCCCTGAGCCCCGCCAGAAAATCGGTAATCTGCTGCACGCCATCGCGGCTGGCATCGAGCAGCACCACCTGCACACCCGGCTTGGCGGCGGCCACCAGCGCTTCGTAGTCGGCCACCGAGGGGTCGACAAACATGATCTCACGCCCAACCGCGGGGGCCTGTGCCAGCGGCACAGCGGCCGGCGCGTCAAACACCGACAAGGGGCGGGAAAGCAACGGCGCAGCGTCGGCCAGGTCTGGCACGCTGTCGCTTGGCAGCCGCTCATGCGGCGTGTCGGTTAGCGCAACACCGTCAAATAAGTAGCGCGGCTCCAGTGCCAGCAAGCGGTTTCGGTTGCGCGGCAGTTTGGGAGTCGATGCAGGCACAGACTTGGGATGTTTTCGCATAGCGGGTCACTGTTTTCATTTTTTTGGACTCCCCTTTGTCGAAGCTTCTGCCAACAATCTGAAAAAGCCCCGGGCACCGCTGTGCGCAGGGCGCAATCATCCATTGCACAAGCGCAGCTTAGGCGCGAAAACACGCGCGAATCTAAGCAAATCTAAGCACGGGGGGACGAAGTGGTTGACTTAAGTCAACAGCCTGCAGGCTTGGCTTAGCGCAGGGCGACCGCCTCGCAAAACTGATAACCCTCGTTGCGCAGGGTCTTGAGCGGCAGGTCGGCGCCGGTGGCGTCGAGCACCTTGCGCCGCAGGCGGTTGATCTGGGTGTCCAGGCGGCGCAGGTCGTAGGCCATGAAGTCTTCACCCAGCGCGGCCACGATCTCCTGCTTGCTCACGCTTTGGCCCTGCCCGTCAAAAATCGCCCTGAGCACGGTGTAGTCCTGCGCGCTGAGCTCGATCGGGGGCAGGCCCGGCGCAATCAGCTGGCGCTTGAGGTCGTCGAGCACCCAGTCGCCGCGCACGCCGCCCAAGTCAAGCCGGCGCGCCAGTGATTCGACCGTGGCAGCCAGTATGTCGAGGTCGGCCGTCTTGGTCAGGTAGTGGTCGGCGCCGCTTTGCAACCCGGCCACCTTGTCGCGCGTGCTGCTGCGCGCCGTCAGCACGATGATGCCCAGGCGCAGGTGGTCGCGGCGCAGGCGGGCAATGATGTCCATGCCCTCGCCGTCGGGCAAGCCCAGGTCCAGGATGGCGATCAGGTGGCTCCCCGGCGCAAAGCTGCGCTCAAACTCGGCAATGCTGCCCACCGCCTGCACGCTGTGCCCAAAGCCGGCCAAAAACTCGGTCAGGTCTTCACGCAGAATGCGCTCGTCTTCAAGCAAAATGATTTGTGCCACGGCCGCGAGTCTACGCCCAAGCGGCGAGCGCGAATCTAAGCAAATCCAAGCGCCCGGCTGGTTGATGCGTGCTATCGTGCGCGTCTATGCGGCGTGGTTTAGGCCTTTTTTTTGCGGTTTTGCTGTCACTTGTGCTGGTGGCGCCTATGGCGCAGGCGCAAACAGTCAGCCTGCGCAGCAATGCCACCCGCGTCGTGCTGGACGGCAGCATGGCCTGGCTGCAAGACGACTCCACCCACATGGGCATCAGCGAGGTAGCGGCCTCGCCCAGGTTCAAGCCGCTGGCCGACGAGCTCAACCTGGGGTTCACGCCGGCGGCCATCTGGTTGCGCGTGGAGGTGGTGCGCGCGCCGTCGGCACCGCAACAATGGCTGCTTGAAGTAACCAACCCGCTGCACGACGACCTGCGCCTGTACACCCGGGCCAGCGACGGCACTTTTACCGAGCGCCGCTCTGGCGACCGCATGGAGCGCGGCCTGTGGGAGATGGACTACCGCCAGACCGTCTTCAAGATCGACCTGCAAGCCCAGGCGCCGCAAACCCTGTGGCTGCGCCTGCAGTCGCGCCACTATCTGTCGGCCCAGGTGCTGCTGTGGCAGCCAGAGGCGTTTCACCAGGCCGTGCGCACCGAAACCCTGTTCTACGGCTTGCTGTTTGGCGTCTACCTTGCCGCCCTGGTTTTTCATGTGTTCTTCTGGCGCTGGACGCGCGAGCCCGTCAGCGGCTGGTACAGCTTTTATGTCGCCTGCAACGCGCTGATCGTGCTCCTGGCCGAAGGCTATTTTCAGCAGTATTCGCAGTGGGGCGGCCAGTTGACCGACCTGATGATCGGCAGCCTGATGTGCGGCATGATCTGGTGCAGCACCATGTTTGCCGTGGTGCAGCTTGATCTGGCCAGCCTGCTGCCCCGCGTGCGCCGGCTGCTGGTCAACAGCTCGGCCGCGCTGTCGGCGCTGTTTATTGCGCTGATGCTGGGGCTGGACTACCAGGCCGGCGTATTACCGGCGCAAGTGTTGTCGCTGGCCTGGGGCTTGCTGCTGCTGGCGCTGCCCCTGTGGCTGTGGTGGCGCGGCCACGCACCGGCGCGCTTTTTTGCGCTGGCCTTTGGCGTTTTTCTGGCCGGCAGTGTGCTGCGGCTGGCGCGCTCGCTGGGCCTGGTAGAGCCCAGCCTGCTGACCAACTACGGCTACCAGATCGGCAGCGTGATCCACATGCTGATGATGAGCCTGGCCATCAGCGGGCGCTACAACGCGGTCAAGCGCGAAAAGTTTTCGACGCAGCTCACCGTCAACAAACTGCTCGAAGAGCAGATTGCCAAGCGCATCGCGTCGTTAAAACAAGAGATCCGCCGGCGCGAGACGCTAGAGGTTGAGCTGCGCCAGGCGCTGGCCGTGGAGCAAAAGGCACGCCAGCAGCAGCGCGACTTTGTGGCCATGGTGTCGCACGAGTTTCGCACCCCGCTGGCGATCATCAACACCTCGGTGCACCATGTGGCGCAAAGCCTGGACGCGGCGCAAAGCCGAACCCTGGCGCGCTGCGGCAACATCAAGGATTCTGTTACCCGCATGGTCGACCTGATGGACGACTACCTGTCGCTCGACCGCATGGAAGACGACTCGCAGGTGCTGCACTTTGGCCCGTGCGACATCGGCCAGCTTGTGCGCGACGTGCTGGCCCAATGGCCGGCCGAACGGGCCGAACTGCACCTGGACGCGCCGCCCCCCAGCTTGCTGTGCGACTGGAAGCTGGTGCGCGTGGCCCTGCACAACCTGGTTGCCAACGGGCTGCGCCACTCGCCGGAGCGCGCGCCGCTGCACATTGTGCTGAGCGGCCTGCCCGACGGCGGTGTGCGCATCGAAGTAAAAGACGCCGGCAGCGGCATCCCAGACGACGAGATCAATCGCGTGTTTCAGAAGTATTTTCGGGGGCGCGGCGCCATGGGCAAACCGGGTGCGGGGCTGGGGCTGTACATCGTTCAGCACATTGCAGAACTGCATGGCGGCAGCGTCAACGTGCACAGCGAGGCGGGCCAGGGCAGCTGCTTTGTGCTGAGCCTGCCAGGCCAGCCCGTGCTAAGCCGGCGCAGCAGCGACAAGCTGCAGTCAACTGAACCGTGATAATTCCAAGAAGGTTATGAGGCCAAACTCACAAAAGTGAGCCTGTTTCTGATATCACAATCATCCAACTGGATGTGCGCAAGTCAAACCTACGGGAAGTTAAACACTATTGCCCTGCCCCACATCCATCCTTGCAGTTTGTTTTTTATCACGCCGTCTTATCTCAGGAAATATGCAAAAGGCGGGCTGGCCGATTTCGAGAGGGTCTTTCGCGTCGTCACAGACCTCGTCACAAAGCAAAACGCCAACTCGAAAGTTGGCGTCTACTTACGGGGAAAGCCCCGTATCTATTGGTTGCGCGAGGAGGATTTGAACCTCCGACCTTTGGGTTATGAGCCCAACGAGCTACCAGGCTGCTCCATCGCGCGGTATGTGTCTATTGTAACCTATCAAGCGGCTGCGACTTCGTCGGCAGGCACTTCTGTTTCAGCGGGGCGGTCGACCAGTTCAACCAAAGCCATGGGTGCGTTGTCGCCAACGCGGAAACCCATTTTCAGGATGCGGGTGTAGCCGCCGGGACGGGTGTTGAAACGCGGGCCGAGGTCGTTGAACAGCTTGGTGACACTGTCGCGGTCACGCAGGCGGTCAAAAGCCAGGCGGCGGTTGGCCACGGTGGCAACCTTGGCCAGGGTGATCATCGGTTCGATGACGCGGCGCAGTTCCTTGGCCTTGGGCAAGGTGGTCTTGATGACTTCGTGCGCGATGAGCGAGTTCATCATGTTGCGCAGCATCGCCAGGCGGTGCGATGTGGTGCGATTGAGTTTACGTAGTCCGTGTCCGTGACGCATGGTGATTTCCTTTGCTTGTATTGCAGGCAGCCGTATCAGGTACTGTCCGAGGCGTTGGGCCCCTTTTCAGGGCCCGACAGATTAACGCTTTTCGAGGGCGGCTGGTGGCCAGCTTTCGAGCTTCATGCCCAAAGTCAGACCGCGGGAAGCCAGCACTTCCTTGATTTCGTTGAGCGACTTGCGGCCCAGGTTCGGAGTCTTCAACAACTCGTTTTCTGTGCGCTGAATCAGGTCGCCGATGTAGTAAATGTTTTCGGCCTTGAGGCAGTTGGCGGAACGAACCGTCAGCTCAAGTTCGTCAACCGGGCGCAGCAGGATGGGGTCAAACTGCGTGCTGCCGCGCGGTGCCGGTGCGTCAAAGGCGGCGAGTTCGCTGCCTTCGAGCTGGGCAAACACAGCAAGTTGCTCAACCAGGATGCGGGCCGAAGCGCGCACGGCGTCTTCTGCGGTGATGGCGCCGTTGGTTTCGATGTCAACCACCAGCTTGTCGAGGTCGGTGCGCTGCTCAACGCGGGCGCTTTCAACGGTGTAGCTGACGCGCTTGACCGGTGAGAAGGAAGCGTCGAGCACGATGCGGCCGATAGATTTGGTTGGCTCGTCGCCATGACGACGCATGGTGCCGGGCACGTAGCCACGACCCTTTTCAACCTTGATCTGCATGTCGAGCTTGCCACCTTGCGAGAGGTTGGCAATGACGTGATCCGGGTTGATGATTTCGACGTCGTGCGGGGTCTGGATGTCGCTGGCGGTGACAGGGCCTTCGCCGTCCTTGCGCAGGCTGAGCGTGACTTCTTCACGGTTGTGAAGCTTGAACACGACGCCTTTGAGGTTGAGCAGGATGTTGACGACGTCTTCTTGCACGCCGTCGATGGACGAGTACTCGTGCAGGACGCCGGCAATGGTGACTTCAGTGGCGGCGTAGCCGGGCATTGAGGACAGCAGGACGCGACGCAGGGCGTTGCCGAGCGTGTGGCCATAACCGCGCTCGAACGGCTCCAGGGCAACTTTGGCGCGGTTGGCACCAAGCTGCTCGACATTGATAGCTTTGGGTTTCAGTAGACTATTTTGCATGCGGACTTCCTCTCAATACCCCCGGCTCGTTACACCGGTAAGGCTGACGAAGCACCTGTGGTGCAGCGCCTGCACCTCAGGAACGATTTCTAACGAAAAATACGACTAAATCTTATTAACGCGAATACAACTCAACGATCAGCGATTCATTGACGTCAGCGGCAAACTGGTCACGATCAGGCGTTGCCTTGAAAGTGCCTTCGGCCTTTTCGATATTCACTTCAACCCAGCTTGGCATACCAACTTGCTGGGCCAGTTGCAGTGCTTCGACCACGCGGTTCTGCTTCTTCGACTTGTCGCGCACGGCGATGATGTCACCAGCCTTGACCATATAGGACGGGATGTTGACGGACTTGCCGTTCACCGTCATGGCCTTGTGGGACACCAGTTGACGGGCTTCAGCGCGCGTCGAACCAAAACCCATGCGGTAGACGACGTTGTCGAAACGCGACTCAAGAATGGTCAGCAGATTGGCACCGGTGTTGCCCTTGCGGCTGTCGGCTTGTTCGAAGTAGCGGCGGAACTGCTTCTCCAGCACGCCATACATGCGCTTGACTTTTTGCTTTTCGCGCAGCTGCAGACCGTAGTCAGAGGTACGGGCACCGGAGGTGCGGCCGTGCTGACCAGGCTTGGAGTCGAACTTGGCCTTGTCCCCGATGGAGCGGCGTGCGCTCTTGAGGAACAGGTCGGTGCCTTCACGGCGGGATAATTTGGCCTTGGGGCCTAGATAGCGTGCCACTTGAACTTCCTTTATGTCATCTGCCACACGTTGGTGTGGGAGCCACCGGCGCAATGCCAGTGGCGGTGGGCTTGTTTAGAAAAATTAGATGCGACGACGTTTTTGTGGTCGGCAGCCGTTGTGCGGCACCGGTGTCACGTCGGCGATCATGTTGATGCGGATACCCAGTGCGGCCAGAGCGCGAACCGAGGATTCGCGGCCGGGGCCAGGTCCCTTGATTTCAACGTCAAGGTTCTTGATACCCTGTTCAATGGCTGCACGGCCGGCCACTTCGGAAGCCACCTGGGCAGCGAACGGAGTGGATTTGCGAGAGCCTTTGAAACCTTGTCCACCGGACGATGCCCAAGCCAGGGCATTGCCCTGACGGTCGGCGATCGTGATGATGGTGTTGTTGAATGAGGCGTGGACGTGCGCAATGCCGTCGGCCACATTTTTACGAACTTTCTTGCGAACGCGCTGTGATGCGTTACTGGCGGGAGCTTTTGCCATAGTGGTCTTTCAATCCCTGTTATTTCTTCAATGAAGCAGCAGCCTTACGCGGGCCTTTGCGGGTACGGGCATTCGTACGCGTACGCTGGCCACGCATCGGGAGGCCACGGCGATGCCGGAAGCCGCGGTAGCAGCCAATGTCCATCAAACGCTTGATGTTCATGGTGGTTTCACGACGCAGATCACCTTCGATGGTGAACTGTGCGATCTGGTCGCGAATTTTTTCCAGGTCCGAGTCGGTCAAGTCCTTGACCTTCTTGGAGTAGGCGATGCCACACGCTTCGCAAATTTTGCGTGCGCGATTGCGACCGATGCCAAAAATGGCTGTCAGGCCAATTTCGGAATGCTGTTGCGGCGGAATATTGATGCCAGCGATACGTGCCATTTTCGTCCTCTAAAACTAATGCAATTAACCCTGGCGCTGCTTGTGACGCGGATCTGAACAGATCACACGCACCACGCCCTTGCGCCGAATTACCTTGCAGTTACGGCAAATTTTCTTGACCGAAGCCGAAACCTTCATTTCATTCTCCTAAAACTATTCTGGGTGTCTGCGCAAACCTGCACAGGGCACCGCCCATTACTGCTACTTGGCTCTGAATACAATCCGCGCCCGACTCAAATCGTAAGGCGTCAATTCAACAGTAACCTTGTCCCCCGGCAGAATACGGATGTAGTGCATCCGCATTTTCCCGGAGATGTGCCCTAGCACGACGTGTCCATTTTCCAGCTTCACACGAAACGTTGCATTGGGAAGGTTTTCTACAACCTCACCCTGCATTTGAATAACATCGTCTTTTGACATATATGTAGTGTTTGCCTTATGAAGACTTGAAGTTAGCCTTCTTCAGCAAGGACTCATATTGCTGCGACATCATGTAGTTCTGAACCTGTGCCATGAAATCCATGGTGACAACCACGATGATCAAAAGGGACGTCCCGCCAAAATAGAAGGGCACGTTGTACTTGAGGATCAGAAACTCGGGCAGCAGACAAACCAGTGTGATGTAGATGGCGCCGGCAAAGGTCAGGCGCAGCAGGATCTTGTCGATGTAACGGGCAGTCTGCTCACCCGGGCGAATGCCTGGGATGAAGGCGCCGCTTTTCTTCAGGTTGTCGGCTGTCTCACGGCTGTTGAATACCAGCGCGGTGTAGAAGAAGCAGAAGAAGATGATGGCAGCGGCGTACAGCATCACGTAGATGGGCTGTCCGGGGGTGAGGGAGCCGGCAATGTCTTTGAGCCAGCGCATCGAGTCACCGGCGCTGAACCAGCCAACCACGGTTGCGGGCAGCAGGATGATGGACGAGGCGAAGATGGGCGGAATGACGCCGGCCATGTTGAGCTTCAAGGGCAGGTGCGACGATTGACCGCCGTAGACCTTGTTGCCAACCTGGCGCCGTGCGTAGTTGACCAGTATCTTGCGTTGACCGCGTTCGATGAACACAACAACGAAGGTGACAAGTGCCACCAGCACCACAATGAACAGGGCGACGATGATGCTCATGGCACCGGTGCGCACGAGTTCAAGCAGGCCGCCGATGGCATTGGGCAGACCGGCTGCAATGCCACCAAAAATCAGGATGGAGATGCCGTTGCCCAGACCACGCTCGGTGATCTGCTCACCCAGCCACATCAGGAACAGGGTGCCGGCCGTCAGGGTCACGATGGCCGTCATGCGGAAACCGAAACCGGGAACCAGCACCAGACCGGGCGAGCTTTCCAGCGCGAGGGCGATGCCCATGGACTGGAACAGGGCCAGGCCGAGCGTGCCGTAGCGGGTGTACTGCGTGATCTTGCGACGGCCGCCTTCGCCTTCTTTTTTCAACTGCTCGAATGCGGGCAACACATAGGTGAGCAGTTGCATGATGATCGATGCCGAGATGTACGGCATGATTCCGAGGGCGAAAACGGTGAAGCGCGAGAGGGCGCCGCCGGAGAACATATTGAACATCCCCAATATGCCGCCTTGCTGGCCCTTGAAGAACTGCGCCAGTTGCGCCGGGTCAATGCCCGGCACAGGGATGTGCGCGCCCACGCGGTAAACCACGAGCGCCAGCAGCAAAAAGACAAGCCGACGGCGCAGATCACCGAATTTTCCTGTTTTTGCGAGCTGAGCTGCGTTAGTTGCCACGGGTACAGTCTTTCAATTCTTCTTAAGCAATGCTTCCACCGACCGCTTCAATAGCGATCTTGGCAGCAGCCGTAGCGCCGATGCCGGTGAGCTTGACGGCCTTGGTCAGTTCGCCGGTCTTGATGACCTTGACGACCTTGGCGAGTTCACCCACGAGGCCGGCTTTTTTCAGCGTGACCAGGTCCACTTCAGCGGCGCCGAGTTGCTCGAGAGCAGCCAGCGTGACTTCAGCGTTGAACTTGAGCAGATGGGATTTGAAGCCGCGCTTGGGCAGACGGCGTTGCATAGGCATTTGACCGCCTTCAAAACCGACCTTGTGGTAACCACCGGCGCGAGATTTCTGACCCTTGTGACCGCGACCGGCAGTTTTGCCGATACCGGAGCCGATACCGCGACCGACACGGCGCTTGTAGTGCTTGGCACCGTCAGCGGGTTTGATGTCATTGAGTTCCATCATCAACCTTTAGAGCACTTTGACCAGATAACTGATCTTGTTAATCATGCCGCGGACTTCGGGCGTGTCCACCAATTCGCTGATACTGCGAATTTTGCGGAGTCCCAGACCACGGACGGTGGCGCGGTGCGATTCCTGGCAGCCGATGGGGCTGCGGATCAATTGCACTTTGACTGTTTGTTGTGTTGTCATTTTTCGGACTCCCGGTTAGACGAAGAGTTCTTCAACCGTCTTGCCGCGCTTGGCCGCAACTTGCGACGGCGTTGTCGCATGCGACAGCGCGTTCAGCGTGGCGCGAACCATGTTGTAGGGATTGGTCGAACCGTGGCTCTTGGCCACGATGTCTGTGATCCCGACGACCTCAAAGACGGCGCGCATCGGGCCGCCGGCGATGATGCCAGTACCCTTCGGGGCCGGTGCCATCATGACAGCCGCCGCACCATGCTGACCCATCACCTTGTGGTGGATCGAACCATTCTTGAGGGAAACCTTGGTCAGGTTGCGACGGGCTTCTTCCATCGCCTTTTGCACAGCTGCCGGCACTTCTTTCGATTTGCCTTTGCCCATGCCGACACGGCCTTCGCCGTCACCGACCACGGTCAACGCTGCGAAACCAAGAATACGGCCACCCTTGACCACCTTGGTAACGCGATTGATCGCGATCATCTTCTCACGCAGACCGTCTTCAGGCCCTTCAGCCTTACCCTGCATTTTCGCTTGAACTTTAGCCATCTTAATTTCCGATCTGCTTAGAACTGCAAGCCAGCTTCACGTGCCGCATCTGCCAACGCCTTGACGCGGCCGTGGTACGCAAAACCTGCACGATCAAAGGCGACTTTCTCGACACCAACCGCTTTGGCTTTTTCAGCCAGGCGCTTGCCAATAATTTGGGCTGCGGCAACGTTGCCACCCTTGCCCGCACCACCCAGGGCTTTGCGCACTTCGACTTCCGCCGTGGATGCGCTTGCCAGAATCTTGTCGCCTTCGCCAGAAATGACGCAGGCATAGATGTGCAGATTGGTACGATTGACCGTCAAGCGGGCGACACCTTGGGTGGCGATCCGGATGCGGGTCTGACGGGCTCTGCGAAGACGCTGCTCTTTTTTGGTCAACATGTTGCAGCTCCTTATTTCTTCTTGGTTTCTTTGATCGTGATCTTTTCGTCCGAATAACGGATCCCTTTGCCTTTGTAGGGCTCGGGAGGACGAATGGCACGAATTTCGGCAGCCACCTGGCCAACGCGCTGACGGTCTGCACCTTTGAGCACGATTTCGGTCGGGGTGGGGGTCGTCACGGTGATGCCGGCGGGCATGTCTTTATTGACCGGGTGGGAATAACCAACCGTCAAATTGAGCTTTGCGCCTTGCGCCTGGGCCTTGTAACCGACGCCGACCAGGTTGAGCTTCTTCTCAAAGCCCTTGGTCACGCCAACCACCATGTTATTCACCAGCTGACGCATGGTGCCGCTCAGGGCATTGGCTTCACGAGAGTCATTGGCCGGCTGGAAGCTGAGCTTGCCAGCATCACTGGTGACCTTGACCAACGCGTTTTGCGTCAGGCTCAGTGCACCGCCAGCGCCTTTGACGCTGATCTGATCTTCTTTGATCGAGACGTCCACGCCGGCCGGAATGGCGACGGGCATTTTTCCTATACGGGACATTTTCTGTTTCTCCTCGTTTAGGCGACGTAGCACAGCACTTCACCACCGACACCGGTAGCACGCGCTTTGCGATCAGTCATGACGCCCTTGGGGGTGGTGATAATCGCCACGCCAAGGCCGTTTTGAACCTGGGGAATGGCATCGCTGCCACGGTAGACACGCAGACCAGGGCGGCTGACGCGCTCAATGCGCTCAATCACGGGCCGGCCGGCGTAATATTTCAGGGCGATTTCAAGTTCAGGTTTGCCGTCTTCGGTCTTGACCTTGAATCCGTCGATGTAGCCTTCTTCCTGCAACACTTGGGCAATGGCGACCTTCACTTTGGAGGAAGGTACGCTGACAGTGGTTTTTGCAACCATCTGCGCATTGCGAATGCGTGTCAACAGGTCGGCGATGGGATCACTCATGCTCATATTTATGTCTCCTAC
The DNA here is from genome assembly GCA_903876735.1 of uncultured beta proteobacterium. Taxonomy (GTDB): domain Bacteria; phylum Pseudomonadota; class Gammaproteobacteria; order Burkholderiales; family Burkholderiaceae_C; genus Rhodoferax. Next base: position 33,236 of record CAIRAW010000004.1, read on the forward strand.
CGCTTACCAGCTGGCCTTGACTATGCCGGGGATTTCCCCTGCAAAAGCCATTTCACGAATCTTTGCACGCGCCAGACCGAAATGCTGGAA
>CAIRAW010000005.1 GCA_903876735.1 uncultured beta proteobacterium
GCGCGAGATGGACACCGTTGCCCGATTTGGCGGTGACGAATTCATGGTCATGCTGGAGAATCTTGGCGATGATATGGTCAGCGCCGCGCGGCAAGCTGCGGTCGTCAGCGAAAAGATCCTCCGAAATATCAGTCAACCATACGCTCTCAACGAGTCCGAGTTCCACCACAGCACAACGAGCATCGGCATTACCCTGTTTTCTCCGAATGAGCAGTCGGCGGACGAACTCATGAAGCAGGCGGACGCTGCCATGTACCAGGCCAAGGATGCAGGGCGCAACACGATGCGTTTTTTCGACGCTGAAATGCAGGTCAGGTTGATCGAGCGCACGGAGCTGGAAGCGGATCTCCGGGAGGCAATTGCAAACGATGAGTTTATTTTGCATTACCAACCACAAGTAGACGCTGCAAGCGATGTGACTGGTGCGGAAGTGCTGGTACGCTGGTTGCATCCTCGACGCGGACTGGTCGCACCGGGGCAATTTGTCCCGCTGGCCGAAGAGGTTGGTCTGATCGGGGAACTGGGTAAATGGGTGCTGATAACAACCTGCAGCCAATTGACGCGTTGGGCCACTCAACCAGGAATGTCACACCTTTCCTTATCGGTAAATGTGAGCTCGCATCAGTTCAGTCAGACGGATTTTGTCGACCAGGTCGCCCAAATACTGTCGGATACCGGAGCCGACCCCCGGCGCCTGAAAATGGAGTTGACCGAAAGCATCATGATCAGCAACGTCGATGATGTGATGGTCAAAATGAACGCGCTCAAAAGCAAGGGGATTGGTTTCTCGTTGGACGATTTTGGCACCGGCTATTCGTCGCTCGCTTACCTGAAGCGGCTGCCGATGGATGAACTCAAGATTGACAAGAGCTTTGTGCGCGACATTCTGATTGACCCCAATGATGCGGCGATCGCCGGGATGGTTATCGCGCTGGCCAACAGCATGGGATTGACTGTGATCGCCGAGGGCGTCGAAACCGTTGCACAGCGGGACTTTCTTGCTGGTATAGGTTGCCACAACTACCAGGGCTATCTGTTCAGTCAACCCTTGCCGGCGCAGGAATTCGAGGCGCTTGTGGCGCCGGTTTGAGGCATGGACCGGCCGTTGTGGGGAATGGTCGGAATCGTCCCATGGCCAGACCAAAAAAAGGCCCCGTAGGGCCTTGCTTGTTTGCAGCAGCATTGCCGCTGCCATTCAGTCGCGTTCGCCGCCGAAGATACCCAGCAGGGCCAGCAGGCTCTGGAACACGTTGATGATGTCGAGGTACAGGGCCAGGGTGGCGCTGATGTAGTTGGTTTCGCCCCCGTCAACAATCTGCTTGAGGTCGTACAGCATGTAGGCGCTGAAAATGCCGATGGCCATGACCGAGATCACAGCCATGCCGGCCGTGGAGCCAACGAAGATGTTGATGATGCCGCCGATCATGATGGCGATGGCGCCGACAAACAGCCACTTGCCCATGCCAGAGAGGTCGCGCTTGATGACGCTCGACAGCGTCGCCATGACGAAAAACACGCCGGCCGTGCCACCAAAGGCGGTCATGATCAGTTCAGGGCCGTTCTTGAAACCCAGCACCATGGCAATCATGCGGGACAACATCAGGCCCATGAAGAAGGTGAAGCCCAGCAGCACCGGCACGCCAGCGGCTGAATTCTTGGTCTTTTCGATCGCATACATGAAACCGAAGGCACCACCCAGAAACACGATCATGCCCAGACCACCGCCCATTGAACGGGTGATGCCGGTCGCCACACCCAGCCAGGCGCCCAAAACCGTTGGCACCAGGCTCATCGCCAGCAGCCAGTAGGTATTACGCAAAACCTTGTTGCGCTGCTCACTCAGCGTGTTCACGCCGAAACTGCGGTCAATCGATTGCACGTTGTCATTCATGGTCAGAAGCTCCTTCAATGTCTGCCAGCAGCAGATACGGCGCATTCTAGGGGAATCAAGCCCCAAGCAAGAATTATTCGTGCGGAAATCCTGTACTGACCAGGGTTTTTGCTTAATGCCGGACTGACAAGCGGGTGATGCGCAGGCGTTATGCTTGATTCTTCGTTCAACCGAGGTCTCTAAGTCATGAAGAACACATTTTCCCTGGAACTTTCCGATGTCAAGAAGGTCGCGGCGGCAGCCGAAGCCGAGGCGCTCAAGAACAATTGGGCGGTCACGATTGCCATCGTTGATGACGGCGGTCATTTGCTCTGGTTGCAGCGACTCGATGGCGCACCCGCAATTTCTGCCCATATTGCGCCGGCCAAGGCGCACACGGCGGCGCTGGGTCGACGCGAAAGCAAGGTCTACGAAGATGTCATCAACGGCGGACGCACCTCCTTTCTGAGCGCGCCGCTCATCAGCGGCATGCTTGAAGGCGGGGTACCGGTGCTCAGGGACGGTCAGTGCCTGGGCGCCGTCGGTGTCAGCGGCGTGAAATCGAGCGAAGACGCACAAGTGGCACGGGCCGGCATCGCTGCTTTAGGCCTGGCCTAAACAGTTGTCCCCTCGTTCGGCCGTTTAATAGTCGAGCCGCTCGGGCTTGAGTTCCTGCAGGATGGTGGTGGCGATTTCTTCAATTGACTTGGTGGTCGTCGACAGCCAGCGGATGCTGGAGCGGCGCATCATGGCCTCGGCTTCGCGCACCTCCATGCGGCAGTTTTCCAGCGAGGCGTAGCGGGAATTGGGTCGGCGCTCGTTGCGAATTTCGCTCAGACGCTCTGGCTGGATCGTCAAGCCGAACAACTTGCCGTGATGGGGCTTGAGTGCGGGTGGCAGATGGCCGCGTTCGAAATCTTCCGGAATCAGCGGGTAATTGGACGCCTTGAGGCCATATTGCATGGCCAGATAGAGCGAGGTCGGCGTCTTGCCGCTGCGGCTGACGCCGACCAGTATCACGTCTGACTGCACCAGATCGGTGTTGGATTGCCCGTCGTCGTGCGCAAGAGAGAAGTTGATGGCTTCAATGCGCGACTGGTATTCCTCGCTTTTGCTGACATCGCTGAAGCGCCCAACGCGGTGGTTGGACTTGACATTGAGTTCCGCTTCAAGCGGCTGCACAAAGGTCTGAAACAGGTCGAGCAGCATGCCCTGACAGCCAGCCGTGATGACCTCGAGAACGCCCGTGTTGACGACCGTGGTGAAAACGATCGGCTTGTTGCCGTCGATAACGCCGGCATGGTTGATCTGTCGAACCGCTTGCAGGGCCTTGTCAACGCTGTCGATAAAAGGCAGTCGTACGTGGCGGTGTTTGAGCTCGAATTGCGCCAGGATGGCATTGCCAAAGGTCTCGGCCGTGATGCCGGTGCCATCCGAGATAAAGAAAACAGTGCGGTTGGACATGGTCAGGTGCTGATAAAGGGTTGTTCGGGCGTTTGGCATGCCGCTGCAGCGAACTGCGTTGCGGGGCTCTCACACCCTACAATGACGCCAATTAACGGATTTTCTCATGCGCTGCTTTGACCTGCCACAAACAAGACGCCGTCAGCTGGCCCGCATGAGCACGGCGAGCGCAAGCCTGAACCGGTTTTCGCCCGCCGCTACGCTTTTAACTTCTGGAGCTTTCCCATGTCAGCATTATTCAATCCGACCGACTTGGTCGTACCGTTTGAGAACCTGAGAATGACCGACGTCGAGTCGGTTGGCGGCAAGAATGCCAGTCTCGGCGAGATGATTTCAAACCTGCCTTCGGGCGTCAAGGTTCCCACCGGTTTTGCGACAACCGCCCATGCATTTCGCGATTTCCTGGCTTACCGGGATCTGGCAGGCCGAATCAACGCCCGTTTGAGTGTGCTCGATACCGAAGACGTGCGGGCCTTGGCCCAGGTCGGTGCTGAAATCCGCGCCCTGGTCGAGGCGCAGCCGTTCCCGGCCGATCTGGAACAGGCGATTCGTGAGGCATTTGTGACGCTGAGTTCTGGCAACCCCCAGGCTTCGTTTGCGGTGCGCTCGTCGGCCACGGCCGAAGATCTGCCCGACGCTTCGTTTGCCGGTCAGCAGGAGACTTTCCTCAATGTCATCGGCATCGAGGAAATTCTGCACAAGATCCGCGAAGTTTTCGCCTCGCTCTACAACGACCGCGCCATCAGCTACCGCGTGCACAAAGGTTTTGCCCACGAGCATGTGGCGCTCAGCGCCGGCATTCAGCGCATGGTGCGTTCGGATGTTGGTGCGGCTGGCGTCATGTTCACGATTGATACAGAGTCCGGCTTCTCCGACGTGGTCTTCATCACCTCAAGCTATGGCTTGGGTGAGACCGTGGTGCAGGGTGCCGTCAATCCGGACGAGTTCTATGTCCACAAACCCATGCTCAAGGCTGGCAAGCGCGCCCTGATCCGGCGCAGCCTGGGCTCCAAGCTGATCCAGATGCAATTCACAACGGCCGAAGAGAAAGCCGTCAGCGGCAAGTTGGTCAAGACCACCGACGTGCCGACGGAACTTCGCAACCGTTACTCGCTGACCGATGCCGACGTCGAGAAACTGGCTGCCTACGCGCTGGTGATCGAGCAGCACTACGGGCGCCCGATGGACATCGAATGGGGCAAGGACGGCCTGGACGGTGAACTCTATATCCTGCAGGCGCGACCGGAGACGGTCAAGAGCCAGGCGGCAGGTTCGGTGCAGTACCGCTACAAGCTCAAGGGCAAAGGCCCGGTTATCGTCGAAGGGCGCGCGATTGGCCAGAAGATTGGTACCGGTCCGGTGCGCATCGTGCACAACATCAGCGAGATGGACAAGGTACAGGCTGGTGATGTTCTGGTGACGGATATGACGGACCCCAATTGGGAGCCGGTGATGAAGCGGGCCTCGGCCATCGTGACGAACCGGGGCGGTCGCACCTGCCACGCCGCCATCATCGCGCGCGAGTTGGGAATTCCGGCCGTCGTCGGCTGTGGCAACGCGACCGAGTTGCTCAAGGAGGGCATGCTGGTCACGGTCAGTTGTGCCGAGGGTGATACCGGTTTTATCTACGACGGGTTGCTTGAGACCGAGGTTAGTGAAGTCCGGCGCGGCGAGATGCCGGCATTGGCAGTCAAGATCATGATGAACGTGGGCAATCCGCAACTGGCCTTCGACTTCTGCCAGTTGCCCAACGAAGGGGTGGGCCTGGCGCGGCTGGAATTCATCATTAACAACAATATCGGCGTGCATCCGAAGGCGATACTGGATTATCCGAACATTGCGGCCGACCTGAAGAAGGCGGTCGAATCGGTGGCACGCGGTCATGCATCGCCCCGCGCTTTCTATGTTGACCGGGTGGCTGAAGGCGTTGCCACGATCGGCGCGGCCTTCTGGCCAAAACCTGTGATCGTGCGCCTGTCGGACTTCAAGAGCAATGAATACCGCAAGCTGATTGGCGGCAGTCGTTATGAGCCTGAAGAAGAAAATCCAATGCTGGGCTTCCGTGGCGCAGCCCGCTACGTCAGTGCTGATTTCGGCGAGGCCTTCGCGATGGAGTGCGAGGCGCTCAAACGTGTTCGCGAGGACATGGGTCTGAGCAACATTCAGGTCATGGTGCCCTTTGTTCGCACCGTTGGTCAGGCGCGCAGGGTGACTGAATTGATGGCCACCCACGGTCTCAAGCGCGGCGAGAACGGCCTCAAGATCATCATGATGTGCGAGATTCCGAGCAATGCCATTCTGGCCAAGGACTTCCTGCAGTACTTTGACGGATTCTCAATCGGCTCCAACGACCTGACGCAACTGACGCTGGGGTTGGACCGTGATTCCGGCATGGAGTTGCTGGCCGCTGATTTCGATGAGCGTGATCCGGCGGTAACCGCACTGATCAGCCTGGCGATCGCAGCGTGCAAGGCAGAGGGCAAGTACATCGGCATTTGCGGCCAGGGCCCGAGCGACCATCCGGATTTTGCCGAGTGGCTGACGCGTGAGGGGATTTCGTCAATTTCCCTGAACCCTGATTCCGTGGTGGCGACCTGGCAAAGGCTCGCTGGTCAATAGCCATGGCCGGCGGCTTGCGTCTGCAGGGCTGGCTGCTGGCAATCTGGTTTGCTGCGTCCTTTGGCGTTGTTTTTTTCGCCCACGACCTGAGCGTCGTTGTCAATGGCTGGCCGGTTGGCTACTGGTTTGCCGCGCAGGGCAGTGTGTTCATTTTTATCGCCATCGTTGCGTTGTTTGCGCGGTTCGCCAATCGGCGCGACGCCGGGCCTGCAGGCGTCGATCTGGCCTATGCTGCCTACAGGCGGCGCTTGCATTGGCGCTTTGGCGCCTACGTGCTGTGCTTGCTACTGTTTTTGCTGGTTCTGGCGCTGGCTGAACAGTGGGGCCTTAAGAAGAGTTGGGTTGGCGCGATCTTTTTGTTTGCCACGGTATGCCTGTACGCGGTCATTGGCATCTACGGCCGCACCTCGGACTCGGCCGAGTACTACGTTGCCGGGCGCAATATCCCGGCGGTTTACAACGGCATGGCGACAGCGGCGGATTGGATGAGCGCGGCCTCGTTCATCAGCATGGCAGGTGGGCTCTATCTGCAGGGGTTTTCCGGTACGCCGGGGCAGCCTGGTGGGCTTGTTTATGTGCTGGGCTGGACCGGTGGCTTTTGTCTGGTGGCGCTGCTGGTTGCACCCTACCTCAGAAAATTGGAACTGTATACGGTGCCCGACTATTTTCAGGTCCGCTTTGGCGGTCGCTGGCCGCGCATCATTGCTGCCTTTTCGGCGGTCCTGTGCTCTTTCACCTATGTGGTAGCGCAGATCTACGGCGTCGGGTTGATCACCTCTCGCCTGACCGGGGTCCAGTTCGAGATTGGCATTTTGCTGGGGCTCGGCGGTGTGCTGGTGTGTTCCTTTCTGGGTGGCATGCGGGCTGTTACCTGGACCCAGGTAACCCAGTATGTGGTACTGATCCTGGCTTTCCTGATACCGGTTTCGTGGCTGGCCTACAAGCAGTTGGGTAACCCCTTGGCGCCCTTTGTCTATGGGCAACAACTGCCGAAGATCGCAGCGCTGGAACAGCAGCTTCTGGCGTCGCCGGCAGAGCGGCAGGTCACAGACGAATATGCGCGGCGTGCGCAGGAATATGCTGAGAAACTGCAGGATGTGGACGCCGCACTGCAGAGTGCGCGCAAGGGATTGAAGGACAGAATTCAATTTTTGAACGAGCACCGCGCCGACGAATCGGTCATTGTTGCCGCTCGCCGCGAACTGGCAGCGCTGCCCAGGGATACGGCCATAGCCCGCGACACCTGGGCGCGCGCCATGCAGGACAACCTGGAGCGCGCCAAACCGCTGGGTGGCATGCCGGCGCACACCCAGGCTTTCGCTGGCGACCCCGACGGGAACGCGGATGACCGCGCGGCATTTGAAAACTCCAGGCTTAATTTTTTGACTCTGATGTTTTGTCTGATGGTCGGCACAGCGGGTCTGCCGCATCTGTTGACCCGTTTTTTTACGACCCGAACGGTTGCCGAGGCACGTACATCGGTGGTCTGGTCGCTATTCTTTATTGCCCTTTTGTACCTGGCCGCGCCAGCCCTGGCGGTGCTGGTCAAGTACGAGATCATGAGTCATCTGGTGGGCCAGAGTTTTGATTCACTGCCGGTCTGGATTGCGCAGTGGGCGAAAGTGGACCCGTCTCTGATCTCGGTCAGCGATGTCAACGGAGACCATATTCTCCAGTTCTCCGAACTCAGGATGGGGGCCGATATTGTGATGTTGGCAACGCCAGAACTGGGCGGTCTGCCCTATGTTGTGTCGGCGCTGGTGGCCGCAGGCGGATTAGCGGCGGCCTTGTCGACGGCTGATGGCCTGTTGTTGACCATCGGCAACGCGCTGGCGCACGACTTGTTCTTTCGCGGTGCCAGCGGTAGCGGACAGGCCGGCGCGGTACGTCGGGTGATGTTGTCAAAATTCGTGCTGCTGGTGGCCGCCCTGGTGGCGGCCTATGTTGCAGCGCAACGTCCCGCTGACATTCTTTATCTGGTTTCCGCCTCATTCTCACTGGCGGGGGCTGCATTTGTGCCCGTCATGGTGCTTGGAATACTGTGGCCCGGGACGACCTCCAGGGCCGCCGTTTGTGGCATGACAGCGGGCCTGGGGCTGACGATTTATTACACGGCGATCAATGCGGCGGCGGTTCGATCGGCGTTGGGACTGAACGGCAGTGGCCTGTGGTTCGGTATTCAGCCCGTCTCTGCCGGTGTTTTCGGCATTCTGGCTGGCGTGCTGGTGACCGTCGGGGTCAGTCTGGTGTGGCCATCCTCGGCCGTGCCTTCTGGGGAACGCGGCGCGGCTGGCGCCGATGGCATATAATCGCCGGCTAACCTTGCCACACTTCACACGACGCTGAGGGTGGCTTTTTCTGCCCAATGGGGCTATCCACAAGGAGTATCAATGCGTCATTACGAAATCATTCTCATGATCCATCCGGATCAGAGCGAACAAGTTCCCGCCATGCTGGAACGTTACAAGGGCATGATCATTGCCGGCGGCGGCAAAGTGCACCGCGTCGAGGACTGGGGTCGTCGCCAGTTGGTCTACATGATCAACAAGCTTGCCAAGGCGCATTATCTTTGCGTCAACATCGAGGCCGATCAGGCGGTGATGGCCGAACTCGAGCACGCATTCAAGTTCAATGACGCGGTGTTGCGCCATCTGACTGTCTTGAAGAAGAAGGCCGATACCGGTCCGTCTTCGATGATGAAGACAGTCGAGCGTGAAGACGCCCGCAAGACACAACAGGCTGAATACCAGGCCTGACCCCATTTTTGTCAGCGAGGAGCGTGAACCACGTTGCCAATCAGCTTGTTCTGACCGCCTGTATCGCCGAGCTTGACGGCTTGCGTTACACACCGGCCGGATTGCCAGCCTTGAATCTGCGACTCGAACACGAGTCAGAAATTCAGGAGTCTGGGCAGACAAGACAGGTCAAGGCGGCGGTGAAAGCGGTGGCTTTTGGTGCATTGGCTGAGCGGCTTGTCAAACAGGCCATAGGCAGTACCTGGCGCTTCACCGGTTTTCTGGGAACACCTCGCAACGGCAAAAACATTGTGTTTCATGTTCAAGAGTTTCAGCAAGATTAACGAATTCGCATTCATTTAAGGAGTCCATCATGGCCGGACCAAAACGTTTCAATAACAAAGACAAGCGCCCGAAGCGCCCAGCACAAAACCTGCTGTTCAAGCGCAAGCGCTTTTGCCGCTTTACCGTGACCGGTGTCGAAGAGATCGACTACAAGGACATCGACACCCTGCGTGATTTCATTGCCGAAAACGGCAAGATCATTCCCGCGCGCCTGACTGGCACCCGTGCCATTTTCCAGCGCCAGCTCAACACCGCTATCAAGCGCGCGCGTTTTCTCGCGATGCTGCCGTACAGCGACCAGCACAAGATCTAAGGAATACGACCATGCAAATTATTCTGCTCGACAAGGTCGTGAACCTTGGCAATCTCGGTGAAATCGTGCGCGTCAAGGACGGTTATGCCCGCAACTTCCTGATTCCTTCCGGCCGTGCCCGTCGTGCCACGGAAGCTGCAAAGGAACAGTTCGAAGCCAAGCGCGCCGAACTCGAAAAAGCTGCTGCAGTCAAACTGGCCGAAGCGCAAGCTGTCGGCGAAAAGCTGGGCGGTACAACCGCCAAGCTGACACAGAAGGCCGGCGTTGATGGTCGCCTGTTTGGCTCAGTGACCAATGCCGACATCGCTGAAGAGCTGACCAAAAACGGTTATGCCGTGGCCAAGGCTCAAATTCGCATGCCCAACGGTCCGATCAAGGTCGTTGGCGACAGTACCGTCAGTGTGGCTTTGCATACCGACGTCGTGGTTGATATCACGGTCTCGGTGTACGGCGAAACTGCCTAAATCACCGGCGCTCCGCTTTGAAAGCCGCCAGGGTGTTCAGCCCCGGCGGCTTTTCTCTTGCTGCTCAGGCAGATTAGTCCCGGAATCTCCACAGATTGTTCACAGCTTTTAAGCAGCTTGTGCCCAGCAATTCACTCGACGCCAGACGGGCACTGGCGTAGTATTAACGGCCTAAAGGAAACCTTCATGTCTGCTGTACTTTCTGCCGTACCTGATGATTACGGTCAAGACCGGCAAGTTGCGCAATTGCGCATACCGCCGCACTCGGTCGAGGCCGAGTCCAGCGTGCTGGGTGGGCTGCTGCTCGACAACGGTGCCTGGGACCGGGTTGGCGATCTGCTGAACGAGGGCGACTTCTATCGTTTTGAGCACCGCATGGTGTTCGGCGCTATCGGCGCCTTGATCAATGCCTCCAAACCGGCTGATGTGATCACGGTATTTGAGCAATTGCTGGGGCAGGGCAAGGCTGAGGAGATCGGTGGCCTGGCCTATCTCAACGCCCTGGCCCAGTATGTGCCCAGCGCCGGCAATATCCGGCGCTACGCCGAGATTGTTCGCGAGCGCTCGATCCTGCGCAAACTGGTCAGCGCCAGCGACGAGATATCGACCACCGCTTTCAACCCCAAGGGGCGCGCGGTGGCGACCATTCTGGACGAGGCCGAGCAGAAGATCTTCAATATCGGTGAAGAGGGCGCACGCAATCGCCAGGGTTTTCAGGCCATGGACACGCTGGTGGTGGCGTTGCTGGACCGGGTTCAGGAGATGGCTGACAACCCCAATGATGTGACCGGTGTGCCGACCGGGTTTTATGATCTGGATCGCATGACCGCCGGCTTTCAGGCTGGCGACCTGATCGTGCTGGCAGCCCGCCCCTCAATGGGCAAGACGGCGCTCGCCATCAACATTGCCGAGCATGTGGCGCTCAACGAAGGCCTGCCGGTGGCTGTGTTCTCGATGGAAATGGGTGCGGCGCAACTGGCTGTGCGTATTGTGGGGTCGATTGGTCGCATCGATCAGAGTCACTTGCGCACCGGCAAACTAACCGATGAAGAATGGCCACGCCTGACCGAAGCGATCGAAAAACTGCGCACCATTTCCCTGCACATTGATGAGTCGGCGGGCCTGACCTCCAGCGAACTGAGGGCCAATGCGCGGCGCCTGTCGCGCCAGTGCGGCAAGCTTGGGCTGATCGTGGTCGATTACTTGCAACTCATGAGCGGCTCCAGCAACAGCGATGGCGAAAACCGTGCCACCGAACTTGGCGAAATTTCCCGTGGCTTAAAAATGCTGGCCAAGGAATTGCAGTGCCCGGTGATGGCCTTGTCGCAGTTGAATCGCAGTGTGGAGACCCGTCCTGACAAACGCCCCATGATGAGCGATTTGCGCGAATCCGGCGCCATCGAGCAGGATGCCGACATCATCATGTTCATCTACCGCGACGAGTACTACACCAAGGACGCCTGCAAGGAACCCGGCGTGGCGGAAATCATCATCGCCAAGCAGCGCAATGGCCCGACCGGCGTTGTCAAACTGGCCTTCCTGAAGCCGATCACCAAATTCGAGTCGCTGGCCTCAGGCGGCAGCGGAGATTTTTAGTCTGCCACTGCGCCGGGCGTCGGCTGTCCTAAAGCACCTCGCTGGCAAAGTCTGCCAATCGTGAGCGTTCGCCGCGGGCCAGGGTGATGTGGCCACCGTGTTGCCAGCCTTTGAATTTGTCGACGGCAAAGGTCAGTCCGGAGGAGCCCTCGGTCAGGTAGGGTGTATCGATCTGGGCAATGTTGCCCATGCAGATGATTTTGGTGCCGGGGCCGGCGCGTGTGATCAGTGTCTTCATCTGCTTAGGCGTCAGGTTCTGCGCTTCGTCGATGATGACGTACTTGTTCAGGAAAGTGCGCCCGCGCATGAAGTTCATGCTCTTGACCTTGATCCGGCTGCGGATCAATTCATTGGTGGCGGCGCGGCCCCATTCGCCGGCACTGGTGTCGGTTTTGCCCAGCACTTCAAGGTTGTCGTCGAGCGCGCCCATCCAGGGGCCCATTTTTTCTTCTTCGGTTCCGGGCAGGAAACCGATGTCTTCACCAACGCTGACGGTGGCTCGCGTGACGATGATCTCGGTATAGCGCCGGTCGTCCAGCACCTGTGTCAGGCCGGCGGCCAGCGCCATCAGTGTCTTGCCGGTACCAGCTGTGCCGGTCAGTGTGACAAAGTCAATCTCCGGGTCCATTAGCAGGTTCATGGCGAAGTTTTGTTCCCGGTTGCGGGTGGTAACGCCCCAGACCGCGTTCTTCAGGTGGGTGTAGTCCTTGAGCGTTTTGAAGACGGCGGTCTTGCCGCGGATTTCGGTTACCCGTGCGTACAGGCTGGGCTCGCCGGGTGACTCGAAATAGATGAACTGGTTGATCAGCAGGCTGGGGACAATGGGGCCGGTGATGCGGTAGAAGGTGTGCGCGCCTTGTTGCCAGCTTTCAACGGTTTCGCCATGATTGGTCCAGAAATTGACAGGCAGGGCGTAGGCGCCTGCGTAGAGCAGATCGCCGTCTTCCAGAGTCTTGTCGTTCTGGTAGTCATCAGTTGCCAGGCCCAGCGCGCGCGCTTTGACGCGCATGTTGATGTCCTTGGACACCAGCACGACTTCGCGCGGCGCCGAATCTGGGGTCTGGCCGCGCTCGGCAAATTGCTGGCGCAGGGCTTCCACAACCCCCAGAATCTGGTTGTCGGCCTTGCCCTGTGGCAGACTGCTAGGCAGGGTGTAGTTCAGGAGTTGCGTCTGGAAGAACAGTTTTCCGCCCGCTTCGCGATGGCCCGTGCTGCTCAGGGGCAGGCCGGCCGTGATGTCGGCTTCCTGGTGGCCGGCTAGGGCGTCCAGCGTCCGGCTGGTTTGCCGCGCATTGCGGGCCACTTCGGTCATGCCTTTTTTGTGTGCATCGAGTTCTTCCAGCACGATCATCGGAAGAAAAATGTCGTGTTCCTCAAATCGGAAAAGGCACATTGGGTCGTGTAGCAGCACGTTGGTGTCGAGAACAAACAGTTTGGGCGGGCCATTGTGCTTGGTCTTCTTGGGTCGGAGTTTGCTCGCTGCTGCAGGCGATGCTGCCGGGCGAACAGCAGGCTCTGCGGCCTCTGATCGGCGGGCCCGGGGGGCGCGGACTTGTGCTGAATTGTTTTCGGCTGCAATCGCCTCTGGCGCCGATGCCTGCACCACCTTCGTGCGCTCGGGAAGTGCTTTTTCCGGCGCGTGTTGCTTGCTGGCCTGTGCTTCAGGCTTGCGGGCGCGCGCTGGCACGTCGTAATCCCGTTCGGACAGCAAGGCGGCGCGTTTGGTGGGGGCTGATGGCAATGGCATAGGGGGCTTACAGGAATGGAATAGTTTGTTTGATATCTTCAAGTGAAAAAGCCGCCGTGGGAACAGGGCGGCTTCTCAATGGCATGCGTTTGGGCATGCATCGGTATTCAGACGAGCGCGGCAGTCTTCTTGAGTTCTTTGACCGCTTTGAGCACATCGTCCACATGGCCCGGTACCTTCAGGCCACGCCATTCTTCCTTGAGCTGGCCGTCCGGGCCGATCAGGAAGGTGCTGCGCTCAATGCCCTTGACCTTTTTTCCGTACATGATCTTGTTCTTGACGACGCCGAACATGTGGCACATTTTTTCTTCGGTGTCGGCAATCAGTTCAAACGGGAGTTCCAGCTTGGCCTTGAATTCCTCGTGCGACTTCATGTTGTCGCGTGACACGCCGAACACGGTTGCCCCGGCCTTCACAAAGTCTTTGTACTTGTCCCGGAACTGCATCGCTTCGGTGGTGCAGCCGGGCGTGTTGTCTTTGGGGTAAAAATACAGGATGATGGTCTTTCCGAGGTGGGAGGTGTTGGATACCTTGATGCCACTGGTGGCATTTGATTCAAATTCAGGGATGGGTTTATTGACAACAATCGCCATGGTTCTTGATCTCGTGTGACAGGATGCGTCGTTCTCTCAAGTCGTTGGCACTATCCTGTGACAGCGTGTGGCACCTTCGACTGCAACCTGTGATTTTACCCTGAAAATTGTTCGCGCATGGGTGCCGAGCACACAGGTTATCCCTAGGTGCTTTCAAGCAGCAGGGCGGCGATGACCTTGCGACCTTCACCGGCGAGGATGTTGTAGGTGCGACAGGCGGCTTCGGTGTCCATGGTCTCAATGCCGGTCTGTTTGTCGATCAGGGGCTGTAGCCAGGCCGGTCGGGGAAAGCGCAGGCGTTTGCCACTGCCAAAGATGATCAGTTCGGCGTCCATCGCCGCAAGTTCGGCGAAGTGCGTCATGCTCAAGTCTTCGAAACAGTTGCAGGCCCAGCTGAGGCGTTCACCGCTGGAACTGATGATGACGCTGCTGGTAATTTTTTCACCCGCAACGCCAATCCAGCCCGGACCATAGCCGCTGATGGACTGTACGCTGATGATGTCGGGTTGAAGCTTCATGCTGAAAAAGTCCGATGGGTTGGCTGTGGGCGACCTGCCGCAGGGGGCTGGCGCTGAGTTGTGGTCAAATTATAGGTTTCGCCTTACGTTACCCACGTCCGGAGGGACTTTGAAGACTATTCGAAAATCAAGCAAGCTTGCCAGCGTCTGCTACGACATCCGCGGTCCCATCATGGACGCGGCGCGCCAGATGGAGGAAGAAGGCCACAAGATCATCAAGCTAAATATCGGCAATCTGGCGGTGTTCGGCTTTGATGCGCCCGAAGAAATCCAGCAGGACATGATCCGTAATCTGCCCAATTCGGCTGGTTATTCGGATAGCAAGGGCATCTTTGGTGCGCGCAAGGCGGTCATGCACTACACCCAGCAGCAGGGCGTCAAGGGCGTTGTGCTCGACGACATCTACCTCGGCAATGGCGCCAGCGAACTGATCGTGATGGCGACCAACGCCTTGCTTGACAACGGCGACGAGTTGTTGGTCCCTTCGCCTGACTACCCCCTGTGGACGGCAGCAACCAGTCTGTCCGGCGGCACGCCGGTGCACTACCTGTGTGACGAAGCGAAGGGCTGGATGCCCGATCTCGATGACATCCGCGCCAAGATCACGTCGCGCACCAAGGGCATTGTGGTCATCAACCCGAACAACCCGACCGGTGCCTTGTATTCAGATGACCTGCTCAAGGCCATCGTGCAGATCGCGCGCGAACACGGGCTTGTGATTTTTGCCGACGAGGTCTATGACAAGGTGCTTTACGACGGCGCCCGTCACACCGCCATCGCCAGTCTCAGCCAGGATGTGCTGACCTTGACCTTCAACTCCTTGTCCAAGAGCTACCGCTCCTGCGGCTACCGTGCGGGCTGGATGGTGGTGTCAGGCGACAAGAAGCCGGCCCGCGATTACATTGAAGGCCTCAACATGCTCTCGAACATGCGCCTGTGCGCGAATGTTCCTGGGCAATGGGCGATCCAGACCGCCCTTGGCGGCCACCAGAGCATCAACGAACTGGTGGCGGAAGGCGGACGCCTGCGTCGCCAGCGCGATCTGGCCTATGAACTGATTACAGCCATTCCGGGCGTTACCTGCGTCAAGCCGACGGCGGCGCTTTATATGTTCCCGAAGCTCGACCCGACCCTGTACCCGATCGTGGATGACCAGTTGTTTTTCCTCGAGCTGTTGCAGGAAACCCGCGTCATGCTGGTGCAGGGCACCGGTTTTAACTGGCCCACGCCCGACCATTTCCGGATCGTGTTCCTGCCGCATGAAGACGATTTGCGCGAGGCCATCGGCCGCGTTGCCAAATTCCTTGAGGCTTATCGCAAACGCCACAGCAACTGATTTGCTGTTAACTGCCAGCGCATGGCCCAAGAAAGCCGGCGACTGGCCAATCCAGGTATTTATTGATATGAAACCAATTCAAGTAGGCCTTCTGGGCACCGGCGTTGTGGGTTCCGGCACGTTCAATGTGCTGCGCCGCAACCAGGAGGAGATCAAGCGTCGCGCCGGTCGCGGCATCGAGATCAGCATGGTGGCCGATTTGGACACGGCGCGCGCGCTAGCGCTGGTTGGTTCGGGTGTCAAGGTGACGTCGGATGCACGCGAGGTCATTGCGAATCCGGATATCGACATCGTGATCGAATTGATTGGCGGCTACGGCATTGCACGCACGCTGGTGCTGGAAGCGATCGCCGCCGGCAAGCACGTGGTGACCGCCAACAAGGCGCTGCTTGCGGTGCACGGGACCGAGATTTTTGCCGCAGCGTCGGCCAAGGGTGTAATCGTGGCCTTTGAGGCGGCGGTGGCTGGCGGCATCCCGATCATCAAGGCGCTGCGCGAGGGCCTGACGGCCAATCGCATCCAGTGGATTGCCGGCATCATCAACGGCACGACCAACTTCATCCTGTCCGAGATGCGCGACAAGGGCCTCGACTTCGACGTGGTGCTGAAGGAGGCGCAACGTCTGGGTTACGCCGAGGCCGATCCGACGTTCGATATCGAGGGTGTGGATGCCGCGCACAAGGCAACCATCATGTGTTCGATCGCATTCGGCATCCCGGTCCAGTTCGAAAAGGCCTATGTTGAAGGCATCACCCGACTTGGCGCGGCCGACATCAAATACGCCGAGCAGCTTGGTTACCGCATCAAGTTGCTTGGCATCACCAAGCGTACTGACAAAGGGATCGAACTGCGGGTACACCCCAGCCTGGTGCCGACCCGGCGGCTGATTGCCAATGTCGAAGGCGCCATGAACGCCGTCATGGTGCAAGGCGACGCCGTCGGCACGACCCTGTACTACGGCAAGGGCGCTGGCTCCGAGCCAACGGCCAGTGCCGTGATCGCCGATCTGGTCGACATCACACGCCTGCACACGGCCGATCCGCTCAATCGCGTGCCGCACCTGGCGTTCCAGCCCAATGCCATGAGCGACCTGCACGTGTTGCCGATGAGCGAGGTCGTGACCAGTTATTACCTGCGCCTGCGCGTGGCAGATGAGGCAGGCGTGCTGGCCAAGGTGACCGGAATTCTGGCTGCGCTGGGCATCAGCATTGATGCCATCCTGCAGCGCGAAGCGGACGAAGTCGGCGGCGAAGGCGCGACCCAGACCGATCTCATTATCCTGACGCATGACTGCGTCGAGTCCGAGATGAACGCCGCGCTGGCGCAGATGCAGGCGCTGCCCACGGTGCTGGCGCCGATCACCCGCATCCGCAAGGAAGAACTGGCCTGATGAAGTACCTTTCCACGCGCGCTGCGCTCAACGATCCGGGCGAGCGCAAACGCTTTTGCGAGATATTGCTCGAAGGCCTGGCGCCGGACGGCGGCCTGTACCTTCCCGAGCATTACCCGCAAGTCAATGATGCGCTGTTGGCGCATTGGCGTGTGGTGTACCGTGACCAGGGTTACGCAGCGCTGGCGTTTGAGGTGCTGTCGCTCTACATTGATGACATTCCCGCTGCTGATCTGAAGACGATCTGTAACAAGACCTACACCGAGCAGGTCTTTGGTACGCAAAAGATTGTTCCGTTGACCCGGATTGAGGACGCCCCGGTTGGCGCAGGGACAGCGCCGCTCTATCTGGAAGCCCTGTCCAACGGCCCGACGCTGGCCTTCAAGGATATGGCGATGCAGTTGCTCGGCAACCTGTTTGAATATGAGTTGGCGCGCCGCGGCGAACAACTCAACATTCTGGGCGCCACCAGCGGGGACACCGGCAGCGCGGCCGAATACGCGATGCGTGGCAAGAAAAGCGTGCGCGTTTTCATGACCAGCCCGGCCGGCCGCATGAGCCCGTTCCAGCAGGCGCAGATGTTCAGTCTGATGGACGAAAACATCCACAACATTGCTGTGGACGGTGTTTTTGACGATTGCCAGGACATGGTCAAGGCCGTCTCGAATGACCTGGAGTTCAAGCGCAAGTACCGGATCGGTACCGTCAACTCCATCAACTGGGCACGCCTGCTGGCCCAGGTCGTCTACTACTTCGCTGGCTATTTTCAGGCCACTGAAAAAGATTCGGAAACAGTCTGTTTCGCAGTTCCATCCGGTAACTTCGGCAACGTCTGCGCCGGCCATGTCGCTCGCGTGATGGGGCTGCCGATCGAGAAGTTGGTGGTGGCGACCAATGAGAACGACGTGCTCGACGAATTCTTCCGAACTGGCGTCTACCGCGTGCGTGGCAGTGCCGACACGTTCGAGACTTCCAGTCCGTCGATGGACATCTCCAAGGCCAGCAACTTTGAGCGCTTCGTGTTCGACCTGCTGGAACGCGATGGCACGCTGGTCAAGTCGCTGTTTGGTGCAGCACTCAGCGACACCGGGCGCTTTGACTTGAGCGCAGACCCGCGTTTTGCGCAGGCTGCAGCGAATTTCGGCTTTGTCAGCGGGAAAAGTACACATGCCGACCGGCTTGCGACGATCCGGAACACCTGGGAACGCTTCGGCGTCATGATCGACACGCATACGGCCGATGCGCTGAAGGTTGCGCGTGAACACTTGCAACCCGGTGTACCGATGATCGTGCTGGAAACCGCGCTGCCGATCAAGTTTGCCGCCACGATTGTCGAAGCCCTTGGGCGCGAGCCCGATCGTCCGGCCCGATTCGAAGGCATGGAGGCGCTGCCCCGACGCGTCACAGCCATGGCCGCCGATGCGGCTGCCGTCAAGGCCTATATCGCGCAGCATTGCCCATGAAGGTGGTGGCATTTGTTGGACACTCCGGCGCCGGCAAGACGACACTGGTTGAGCGTCTGATTCCTGCCATGCGGCAGCAAGGACTGCGCATGTCGGTCGTCAAGCACGCCCACCATCACTTTGATATTGACCATGTCGGCAAGGATACTTTCCGCCATCGTGAGGCCGGCGCTTTCGAGGTGGTGGTGGCATCGAACAAGCGCCTGGCACTGATGCGTGAGTTTGAACATCCCGCAAAACTGAATGTGCATCAACTGATTGCCGAACTCTATGACGGCGTCGACTGGGTTCTGGTGGAGGGTTTCAAGGACTGCGATCTGCAGAAGATTGAAGTCTGGCGTGCCGAGTCGGGGCAGCCGGCGCAGTATCCGTATGATGATTTCATCGTCGCCATTGCTACCGATTCGCCCGAGCAACTGCCGCAGGCCACTAGCCGCCCGGTGTTGGACCTCAATGACCCGCAAGGGCTGGCGAACTGGTTGGTCACCAGTGAAATGCGCTTTGAATACCGGCCGGAGATCTTTACATGAGCCCACCCCGACCCGCTTTGCGTCCGCTCGATGAGGCACTGGCCGAGTTGCTTGGCTTTGCCTCGGCCTTGCCGGAACTCGAATCGGTCGCAACCTTTGATGCCGATGGTCGCGTGCTGGCACAGGACCTGGTATCGGCACTGCACGTGCCGCCACAGGACAACAGCAGCATGGATGGCTATGCGCTGTGCTGCGCTGATCTGGCGTCTGCTTCGGGTGTCTTGCCGGTCAGTCAGCGCATAGCGGCCGGTTCGGCTGCTGCGCCGCTGGTGCGTGGCAGTGCCGCACGCATCTTTACTGGCGCACCGATCCCTGCCGGCGCCGATGCGGTGGTGATGCAGGAAGACTGTGAACTGCTGGATGGCGCCGTGCGGATCAAGGCGCCGCCGCTGCCTGGGCAGTGGATTCGCCGGGCTGGCGAAGATGTGACGCTGGGTGCGACCGTGCTGGCAAGCGGCGCGCGCCTGACGCCGGCCGCGCTAGGGCTGGCCGCCAGCATTGGCATGGCGGATCTGCTGGTACGCCGCCGGCCGCGCGTGGCCTTGTTTTCGACTGGCGATGAACTGGTGATGCCAGGCGCCGTGGCAGCTGTGGACATGAAGCCCGGTGCCATTTACAACTCCAACCGTTTTTTCCTGCGTGCCTTGCTGCTGCGCCTGGGTTGTGAGGTGACGGATATGGGCATCGTGCCCGATCGGCTTGACGCCACGCTGCTGGCCCTGCGCGAAGCCGCGGACCAGCACGACCTGATTCTGACCAGTGGTGGCGTCTCGGTTGGCGAAGAAGACCATATCAAGCCCGCCGTGCAGGCTTTGGGCCAGCTGGCCCTGTGGCAGATCGCCATCAAGCCCGGCAAGCCGTTCGCCTATGGGCGCGTGCAGGGCACCCATTTCATTGGCCTGCCTGGCAATCCGGTTTCCAGCTATGTGACCTTTTTGCTATTGGTGCGCCCCTTCCTGCTCAAGCTGCAGGGCGTCACCGAATTGGCGACCCCATCGATTGCCGCAACGGCCCATTTCGACTGGCCACGGGCTGACCGGCGGCGTGAGTTCCTGCGCGCACGCCGCAATGACGCTGGCGGCCTGGACCTGTTTGCCAATCAAAGCTCTGGCGTCCTGACCTCGGCGGTCTGGGGCGACGGACTGGTCGACAATCCACCGGGTCAGACCGTTCAATATGGCGACAGCGTTCGCTTTATTCCTTTTGCCGAGGTCTTGTGATGAGAGTCAGCGTCAGGTACTTTGCTTCAATCCGGGAAATCATTGGCGTGTCCGGCGAGTCCATTGAAACCCAAGCCGTCACGCTGGCGGCACTGCGTGACGAATTGATCGCCTGCGGTGGCCGTTATGCTGAAAGCCTCGCGCGTGGCAGCGCTGTGCGGGTGGCACTCAACCAGGTCATGAGCGATGAAGCCGCAGTATTGGAAGACGGCGCCGAGGTGGCTTTTTTTCCGCCGGTTACGGGGGGCTAGTGCATGAAGCCGGACCTGTTGCCAAGCGAACGCGTTCGTATTCAGACCGAAGATTTCGACCTGAGTGCTGAGGTCGCCGCCCTGCGTGCGCAGGATCCCCGCGTCGGCGCCATTTGCAGTTTCATCGGTACGGTGCGCGACCGGACTGCCGGTGCCTCGGGCAGCATCAGCAGCATGGAACTCGAACATTACCCCGGCATGACCGAAAAGGCGATCGAGGCCATGATTGACCAGGCGCTGGCCCGCTTTGACATCTACAGCGCGCGGATCGTGCACCGGGTCGGCCTGTTGCAGCCACTCGATCAGATCGTGCTGGTGGCGGTGAGTTCGGCGCACCGCGGCATGAGTTTTCAGGCCTGTGAGTTCCTGATGGACTACCTCAAGACCCAGGCGCCGTTCTGGAAAAAAGAGCAGACGCCCGAAGGTGCGCGCTGGGTCGATGCCCGGGTCAGCGACGACGTGGCTCTCGCGCGCTGGGGTATTGCCGCGGCCAACACCTGATCAATTCAGGTACTTGGGCGGCAGCGCTGTTGCCAGCGGATCGAGGCTCGCATTGTCGGGTGCTTCGCTGGGCTCGGCCAGTGTGAGACCCCAGTCGGTATGTTTCAGCGCCGTTTCGAGCAGGTGCATGAAGCCGTGCAGCAGCGGTGGCGCCAGAATCACTTCGCAGCGGCGGTTTGTCGTCGAGCCGGGCATATTTTCTTCAAAGGCAAGCCGCAGGGCACCACTCTCAAGCGGGGTGACATGAACGGTCGTGACGAGTAGCGGTTCCGTGCCCATTGGGAGCACACTGGCTTCGCCCTTGAACGCGGTCTGAAAATCGGCTTGCTGCAGCGATTCCTGCTTTCTGAACTGGCTCAAGGCCCGGCTATCGGCGCCGTCGTGACTGGTTAATTGCATGGAGGCCGCATCGGTTTCAATCGATGCCCTGATCATGTGAGGAAACAGGTTTTTGATCATCCTGCGCGTAAGCCACAGGCGGAGTTCTTCACCGGAGTGGGTGTTCAGACGGACCAGCAGTCTGTCCTGCTCCATCTGGTAACTGACCTGCAGTTGGTGAATATCCATGCGTTGATTTTAGTCAATCGGGTCTGGCTGTACAGGGCTTGAAATGGCCCGGAGCAGCCCAAGCTGTGTGCGAACCAAGGGGATTGCCATGCGTATCGACAAACTCACGACCAAATTTCAGGAAGCCCTGGGCGACGCCCAGACACTGGCCTTGGGCCAGGACCATGCCTATATCGAGCCGGCCCATGTGCTGGTTGCGATGCTGCGCCAGCAGGACGGTCCGACCGCCTTGTTGCAGCGCGCTGGCGTCAATGTGCCGGGCTTGCTGGCCGCCGCCGAGGCGGCCCTGAAGCGCTTGCCTGAGGTCCAGGGGCAGGAGCAGGTCCAGATCGGGCGCGACATGGTCAGCATGTTGCAGGCGGCCGAAAAGGAATCGATCAAGCGCGGTGACCAGTTTGTCGCCAGCGAACTCTTTTTGCTGGCCTTGACGGACAGCAAGCAGGACATCGGCAAACTGGTCCGCGATAACGGCCTGACGCGCAAATCGCTTGAAGCCGCCATCGATGCCGTGCGTGGCGGGCAGAACGTGGACAGCGCCGACGCCGAAGACCAGCGCGAATCGCTTAAGAAATACTGCTTGGACCTGACCGAACGCGCCCGCATGGGCAAGCTTGATCCTGTCATCGGGCGCGACGATGAAATCCGCCGCGCCATCCAGGTGCTGCAGCGCCGCACCAAGAACAACCCGGTGCTGATTGGCGAGCCCGGTGTCGGCAAGACGGCCATCGTCGAAGGCCTGGCGCAGCGCATCGTGGCCGGTGAGGTACCCGATTCGCTCAAGGGCAAGCGCGTGCTGTCGCTCGACATGGCCTCGCTGCTGGCCGGCGCCAAGTTTCGCGGTGAGTTCGAGGAGCGCCTGAAGAACGTGCTCAAAGACCTGGCCAAGGACGAAGGCCAGACCATCGTCTTCATCGACGAATTGCACACCATGGTCGGCGCCGGCAAGGCCGAAGGCGCAATGGACGCCGGCAATATGCTCAAGCCGGCACTGGCGCGTGGCGAATTGCATTGCGTTGGCGCCACCACGCTCGACGAGTACCGCAAGTACATCGAGAAGGACGCGGCGCTGGAGCGCCGCTTCCAGAAGATCATCGTGGGTGAACCTTCGGTGGAAGCCACCATTGCCATCCTGCGCGGTCTGCAGGCGCGCTACGAAGCCCACCACGGCGTGCAGATCACGGATCCGGCCATCGTTGCCGCAGCCGAGTTGAGCAACCGCTACATCACGGACCGCTTCCTGCCAGACAAGGCGATCGACCTGATCGACGAGGCTGCTTCCAAGATCAAGATCGAGCTTGACTCCAAACCCGAGGTCATGGACAAGCTCGACCGCCGTCTGATCCAGTTGCAGATCGAGCGCGAAGCCGTGCGCCGCGAGAAGGACGAAGCCTCGCAAAAGCGCTTTGCGCTGATCGAGGAGGAGATTGGCAAACTGCAAAAAGAAATTGCCGATCTGGACGAAATCTGGAAGGCTGAGAAAGCCCAGGCCCAGGGTTCGAAGGCCATCATGCAGGAAATTGAAAAAGTCGATTTCGAGATCAAGGAACTCACGCGTAAGGGTGACTTCAACCGCGCTGGTGAACTGCAGTACGGCAAACTGCCGGGCCTGCAAAAGCAGCTCAAGGACGCCCAGACCAAGGAAGCCGGCAAGGCCAAGAACGCCAAGGACGGTGGCCGTCCGCAACTGTTGCGCACCATGGTTGGCGCTGAGGAAATCGCCGAGGTGGTGAGCCGCGCCACTGGCATTCCGGTCTCCAAGATGCTGCAGGGCGAACGCGACAAACTGCTGCAGATGGAAGACAAACTGCACCAGCGCGTCGTCGGCCAGGACGAGGCCATCAGCGCTGTGGCCAGCGCCATCCGGCGTTCACGCGCTGGCCTTTCCGACCCGAACCGCCCGACCGGTTCCTTCCTGTTCCTCGGCCCCACGGGTGTCGGCAAGACCGAACTGTGCAAGGCGTTGGCCGGCTTCCTGTTCGATTCGGAAGACCATCTGGTTCGCATCGACATGAGCGAGTTCATGGAGAAGCATTCGGTGGCGCGTTTGATCGGCGCCCCGCCCGGTTACGTTGGCTACGAGGAGGGCGGTTACTTGACGGAGGCCGTGCGCCGTAAACCCTATAGTGTGCTGCTGCTCGACGAAGTTGAAAAAGCCCACCCCGATGTCTTCAATGTGCTGCTGCAGGTGCTCGACGATGGTCGTCTGACCGATGGCCATGGCCGCACGGTGGACTTCAAGAACACTGTCATCGTGATGACCAGCAACATTGGTTCGCACATGATCCAGAGCATGGTCGGGCAGGACAGCGAGGACATCAAGGAAGCGGTGACAGGCGAACTCAAGAACCACTTCCGTCCCGAGTTTCTGAACCGCATCGATGAGACCGTGGTTTTCCACGCGCTTGACGCTTCGCACATCGCCAAGATTGCTGCGATCCAGATCCAGGTGCTGCAGGCGCGCCTGGCCAAGATGGACCTGGTGCTGGAAGTGTCGCCGGCAGCACTGGCCGAATTGGCCAAGGTCGGCTTCGACCCGGTGTTCGGTGCGCGCCCCTTGAAGCGCGCGATTCAGCAGCGCATCGAGAACCCGTTGTCGAAGCTGTTGCTCGAAGGCAAGTTTGCGCCGAAGGATGTGATTCCGGTGGATGTGGATCCAATCCGGGCGCCGGGGCAGTTCAGTTTTGAACGGGTTGTGCACTGATACAGGCCGGGTCTCGCCCCGGCGGGCGACTCACTTTCTCTTGCTTCGCCAAGAGAAAGTAAGCAAAGAGAAGGCGAGCCGACGTCAGGGCCGCTGCGCGGTTCCTTACGCTGCTCGCACCAGGTGGGGTCTGGCTAAACTCGCTTCGCTCGGACAACGCCAGCCCTGATCCACCTGTCGCTGCGCTGCTCAGCCCTGCCTCAACGGCGGGGAAATCCAATACCTCAACAGCTCTGGCTGGCCAACATGGTCACTCATCACACCGGTTGTTCTGGCTGTTCCTCGCCGTTATGAGGAGGCGAGTAGCGCAGAGGCGGGCGGATCAGGGGCGCAGATGTTTGAGCCCGTAGGGCGAGTTTCTGCGCACCCCGCCCGAATCGAGCAACGCAGCGTACCGGCGCAGCCGGGCGACGAATCCGGCTCGCCTTTCTTTTGGGTACTTATCTTTGGCGAAGCAAAGAAAAGTACCTCGCCCGCCGGGGCGAGACCCGGCTTGTATCGAGATGGTGAAGGAGGTGTGGAAGTGCCTTGAATCTCAGTCAGCCAGTTCCGCAACCGGAACACATGAACAGAACAGATTCCGATCACCCCACACATTGTCAACACGTCCGACTGGCGGCCAGTACTTGACGTCTTTGAGGGTTGCCAGGGGAAAGCCGCCGACTTCACGCGAGTAGGGGCGATCCCAGGTTTCACCGAGCAGCGAGGCTGCGGTATGCGGTGCATGCTTGAGCGGGTTGTTGTCCTGCGGCCAAATGCCTTGCTCAACTTTGGCAATCTCGCCGCGGATGGCGACCATGGCGTTGATGAAGCGGTCCAGTTCTTCCAGCGTTTCGCTTTCGGTCGGTTCGACCATCAGTGTGCCGGGAACCGGGAAGCTCAGCGTGGGCGCGTGAAAGCCGTAGTCCATCAGACGCTTGGCCACGTCTTCAGCCGAGACGCCGTGCACGCCGCCGCTGCTTTCCTTCAAGGGGCGCAGGTCCAGGATGCACTCGTGCGCTACATGGCCGTTGGCGCTGGCGTAGAGCGTCGGGTAGTAGTCCTTCAGGCGGGTGCTGATGTAGTTGGCGGCCAGGATCGCGACTTCGGTTGCGGCCTGCAGGCCGTCTGGCCCCATCATGCGGCAGTACATCCAGCTGATCGGCAAGACGGCTGCGTTACCCAAAGGCGCTGCCGACACAGCCCCTGTGCCTTTGAGTCCACCAGCTGCATGGCCTGGCAGGTAAGGCACCAGATCGGCCACAACGCAGACCGGTCCCACGCCGGGGCCGCCACCGCCGTGCGGGATGCAGAAGGTCTTGTGCAGGTTCAGGTGGCTCACATCGCCGCCGAACTCACCAGGCGCGGCCACACCGACCAGCGCGTTCATGTTGGCGCCGTCGACGTAAACACGGCCGCCGTGCGAATGCACCAGCGCGCACAACTCCTTGACGCTGGTCTCGAACACGCCGTGCGTGCTCGGGTAGGTGATCATCACTGCCGCCAGGTTCTGGCTGTGCTGTTCGCACTTGGCTTTGAGATCGGACAGATCGACATTGCCCTGCGCGTCGCAGGCTGTCACTACCACCGTCAGGCCCGCCATTTGCGCGCTGGCCGGATTGGTGCCGTGCGCGCTGGAGGGAATCAGGCAGATGTTGCGGTGACCCTGGCCGTGCGCCGCGTGGTAGGCGCGGATCGTCAGCAGGCCCGCGTACTCGCCCTGCGAGCCGGCGTTGGGCTGCAGGCTGATGCCGGCGTAGCCCGTGGCCTGGCACAGCCAGGCGCGCAGCTGTTCGTCGAGTTCCTGGTAACCCAGCAATTGATCCTGCGGCGCAAACGGATGCAGCGCGGCGAACTCGGGCCAGGTGATCGGAATCATCTCGCTGGTGGCGTTGAGCTTCATGGTGCAACTGCCCAGCGGAATCATGCTGCGGTCCAGTGCCAGGTCCTTGTCGCTCAAGCGCCGGATATAGCGCAGCATGCCGGTCTCGGAGTGGTAGGTGTTGAACACCGGGTGCGTCAGGTAAGCGCTGCTGCGCTGCAGGGCGGCTGGCAAAAGCGTTGCCGTGTCTTGCTCCAACGCGGCGACGCGCGGCAGTGTTTGTGCGTCCTTGGCGAAGAAAGCCCAGAGCTGTTCCACGTCTGCGCGGGTCGTGGTCTCGTCGAGCGAGATGCCCAGGCTGCTGTCGGACACGAGGCGCAGGTTGACCTGTGCCGCACACGCCTTGGCCGCGATGCTGGCAGTAGCCGTAGCAGACTGGACCGTCAGCGTATCGAAGGCCGTCGTGTTGGCCAGTTGATAGCCCATGGCCTGCAGACCGCGTGCCAGGATGGCGGTCAGGGCCGCCACACGTTGCGCGATGCGCGAGAGGCCTTGCGGACCGTGGTAGACGGCGTACATGCTGGCAATCACGGCCGGCAGCACCTGTGCGGTGCAGATGTTGGAGGTGGCTTTTTCGCGGCGGATGTGCTGCTCGCGCGTTTGCAACGCCAGCCGGTAGGCCGGGTTGCCGTGCGCGTCGACGCTGACGCCAACCAGTCGGCCCGGCATCGAGCGTTTGAAATCGTCGCGGCAGGCCATGTAAGCGGCGTGCGGTCCGCCGTTGCCCATGGGCATGCCAAAGCGCTGCGTGTTGCCAATCGCAATGTCGGCACCGAGTTCGCCCGGAGGCGTGAGCAGGGTCAGTGCCAGCAGGTCGGCGGCCACGATCACGACGCCCCCACGCGCCTTGACGGCGGTGATCAGGGCGCGGTCGTCGCGCACGACGCCGCTGACGCCCGGGTATTGCAGCAGCACGGCAAAGCTGTCCTGGTTTGCCATGGCGGCTGCGTCGCAGGACTGCACCGTGATGCCGATGGGCTGCGCGCGCGTCCGGATCACTTC
This sequence comes from uncultured beta proteobacterium, assembly GCA_903876735.1. Classification (GTDB taxonomy): domain Bacteria; phylum Pseudomonadota; class Gammaproteobacteria; order Burkholderiales; family Burkholderiaceae_C; genus Rhodoferax. The sequence goes on from CAIRAW010000005.1 coordinate 27,087, forward strand.
CAGCGTTTGCGGCAACACTTCGCTGTCGACCAGAAAGGTGGTCGATTTGGACTTGCCCACACGCAGCGCCAGCGTCATGGCCTCTGCCGCTGAGGTCGCTTCGTCGAGCATGGAGGCGTTGGCCATCGGCATGCCGGTGAGGTCGGTAATCAGGGTCTGGAAGTTCACCAGCGCTTCCATGCGGCCCTGGCTGATCTCGGCCTGGTACGGCGTATAGGCCGTGTACCAGGCGGGGTTTTCCAGAATGTTGCGCAGGATGACGCCCGGCGTATGGGTGTCGTAATAGCCCTGACCAATATGGCTTTTGAAAATCCGGTTCTTGGCCGCCATCGCTTTGAGTTCCGCCAGTGCGGCCGCTTCCGTGATGGCCGCCGGAATGGCCATGGCCGTGCGCCGCGCAATCGAGCGCGGCACGATGCCGTCGATCAGTTCGCGCCTTGATGTGGCGCCAATGAGCTTGAGCATCATGGCCTCTTCGGCCGCATCGACGCCGATGTGGCGGGCGATGAATTCACGCGAGTTTTCTAAGGCTGTGAGTGATGTGCTGGACATGGAAGTGACCTAAGAATTGGGGGATGTAAGGCGGGTTCAATTTCGTCATTGCGAGCGAAGCGTGGCAATCCATGACCCCAGACTTCCTGGATTGCCATGTCGCTACGCTCCTCGCCATGACGAGAAGTGCAATCAGGCGTTGGCGGAATAGCTGGTGTAGCTGGTCTCGTCCATCAGGGCGTCGAGTTCAGCCGGGTTGCTGAGCTTGACCTTGAAGAACCAGCCGGCGCCCAGCGGATCCGAATTGGCCAGCGAGGGGTCGGCGCGCAGGGCTTCGTTGACTTCCGTGATCTCGCCACTGACGGGCATGTAGACGTCGGCTGCGGCCTTGACCGATTCAACGACGCCGGCGATGTCTTTCGCCGCCAGGGTTGCGCCGACTTCTGGCAGATCGACAAACACCACATCGCCCAGCGCATCCTGTGCGTGGTGCGTGATGCCGACGGTGGCTGTGCCGCCTTCGACGTTGAGCCATTCGTGGTCCGGTGTGTATTTGATGCTCATGGTTTTCTCCAAAATTAAAAGGTTTGAAACTAAAAAAATCAGCCGCGGAAGTAGCGCGTCGGCACGAAGGGCATGGCGACCACTTCCATCGGTACCGGCTTGCCGCGCACGATGGCGTTGATGCGGGTGCCCAGCGCAGCAAAGGCCGGCGGTACATAGCCCATGGCAACCGGCTTGTCGATGGTGGGCCCGAGCAGGCCGCTGGTGACCTCGCCGATGCGCTGGCCCGACAGATCCTGCAACTCGGTGTGCTCGCGCACCGGAACGCGCTCCAGCGCGATCAGGCCGACTCGCTTGCGTGGCAGGGCCGTCGCACCGGAGGCCAGTTGCGCCAGAATTTTCGCGGCACCGGGGAAGCCGCCAGCGCGTGCGCCGTCGGGGCGCCGCACTTTTTGCATGGCCCAGCCCAGCGCAGCCTCGACCGGTGTCGTGCTGTTGTCGATGTCGTTGCCGTACAGCGGCAGACCGGCTTCCAGGCGCAGCGAATTGCGCGCGCCCAGGCCGATCGGTTTGACTTCGGCTTGCGCCAGCAGGCATTTGGCCAGTGCCTCGGCTTGTGCTTCATGCACCGAGATTTCGAAGCCGTCTTCGCCGGTGTAACCGCTGCGTGTCAGAAAGACCTCAATGGCTTGCGCGCCGGTTTGCACGGTGAAGTTGCCGCCGGTCATGAAGACCAGTTTTTCCACACCAGGTGCCAGGCGAGAGAGGGCGTTCACCGCCTGCGGCCCCTGCAGTGCCAGCAGGGCGCGTTCCGGCATCGGAATCACCTGGCAGCGCGTTCCGATCTTGGACTGGATGTGCGCGATGTCGCCGACCTTGCAGGCACCGTTGACGATCACAAAGATGTCGGCTTCACGTTTGAAGAACATCAGGTCGTCGATGATGCCACCTTCGTCATTGAGCAGCAGGCCGTAGCGTTGCTTGCCCACCGGCAGGTCGATCACATCGACCGGGATCAGACTCTCAAAGGCCGCAGCGGCATCGGGTCCGACCAGGCGCAACTGGCCCATGTGCGAGACGTCGAACAGGCCGGCGGCGCTGCGTGTGTGGAGGTGTTCGGCCATCAGACCGGCCGGGTATTGCACCGGCATCGAGTAGCCGGCAAAGGGAACCATGCGCGCACCAAGTGCGATGTGCAGGTCGTTGAGCGGTGTTAGCAAAAGACTGTCAGGCGGCGTGGCCATGGGCAAACTCCAACAAGGGGCAAGTCGATATCCATGGCTGAAGCCATGGGCTGCCCCCGCTGTCCGCTTTACCTGAGAGATTCGCCTGGCGATGCAGGGTTGCTCCTTCGGTGGACTGCAATCAAATGCAGTCTCTCTCCAGTGGGGAAACGCCTGGCGCTGTGGCAAGCCGTCAGGGTCTGTCAGTCCTTTTGCCTGAGCGTTCAAACCGCTGCAATCAGCCGTTCTGCGCCTTCGGCGGCCTCCTCAAGGGAAGGCTCTCTCCTGAACGCACCGATTCTACCCGCACGCCTTTCGTGCGGGCCTTACATCCCGGCGTAATTGGGTCCGCCGCCGCCTTCAGGGGTGACCCAGACGATGTTTTGCGTCGGGTCCTTGATGTCGCAGGTCTTGCAGTGCACGCAGTTGGCGGCGTTGATCTGCAGGCGGTCCTGGTTGTCGGCGTCCTTGATGAACTCGTAGACGCCGGCTGGGCAGTAGCGCTCTTCCGGTCCCGCGTACTTCGCCAGATTGACAGCCACTGCGACGTTCGCGTCTTTCAGTGTCAGGTGCGCCGGCTGGTTCTCTTCGTGATTGGCGCTGCTGATGAAGACGCTGGAGAGGCGGTCAAAGGTCAGCTTGCCATCGGGCTTTGGGTACTCGATTGGCTGGCACTCAGCGGCCGGCTTCAGGTAGGCGTGGTCGGGTTTGTCACGGTGAATCGTCCAGGGCATGTTGCCGCCCAGGCCGAACTGCTCGAAACCGTTCATCACGGTGCCGATGCGCAGTCCGTACTTGAACCAGGCCTTGAAGTTGCGCGACTTGTTGAGCTCGGTGTAAACCCAGCTTTTCTCGAACGCTTCAGGGTAGGCGCTCAGTTCATCCTGCGCGCGGCCGGCCGTGACGGCGTCGTAAGCGGCCTCGGCCGCCAGCATGCCGGTCTTGATCGCGGTGTGCGTGCCCTTGATACGGCTGACGTTGAGGAAGCCGGCTTCGCAGCCGATCAGCGCGCCGCCCGGGAACACGGTCTTGGGCAGGGCGATCAGGCCACCGGCCGTGATGGCGCGTGCGCCATAGGCCAGGCGCTTGGCGGGTTTCAGCCCCTTGTCCTCGCCTTCAAGGTAGTAGCGGATGTTCGGATGCGTCTTCCAGCGCTGGAATTCCTCAAACGGGCTCAGGTACGGGTTGCTGTAGTTCAGGCCGGTGATAAAACCCAGTGCGATCTTGTTGTCTTCCATGTGGTACAGGAAAGAGCCGCCATAGGTGCTGTTGTCCATCGGCCAGCCGGCGGTGTGCACCACCAGTCCGGGTTCGTGGCGTGCCGGGTCGACTTCCCACAGTTCCTTGATGCCGATGCCGTAGCTTTGCGGGTCGCAGCCCTCGTCGAGCTTGTACTTGGCAATTAGCTGGCGCCCGAGGTGGCCGCGCGAACCTTCGGCAAAGATGGTGTACTTGGCCAGCAGTTCCATGCCGATCTGGAAGGCCTCGCCCGGTTCGCCTTCCTTGTTCACGCCCATGTTGCCGGTGGCAACACCTTTGACGGCGCCGCTTTCGTTGAAGAGCACTTCGGCGGCCGGGAAGCCGGGGAAGATCTCCACGCCAAGGCTTTCGGCCTGGTTTGCCAGCCAGCGCGTTAGCGCGCCCAGGCTGATGATGTAGTTGCCGTGGTTCTGGCTGCACTTGGGCAGCATGAAGTTGGGCGTGCGATAGGCGCTGGTTTCACTCAGAAACATCATGGCCTCATCCGTGACCGGCTGATTGAGCGGTGCGCCCATGGCTTTCCAGTCGGGGAATAGTTCGTTCAGTGCAATCGGGTCGAGCACCGCGCCTGACAGGATGTGGGCGCCGGGCTCAGAACCCTTTTCCAGCACGACAACGGAAACATCCGTGCCTTTTTCAGCGGCCAGTTGCTTGAGCCGGATCGCCGTGGACAGGCCGGCGGGACCGCCGCCAACGACGACAACGTCGTACTCCATTGCTTCTCGGGGGCCGAACTGGGTCAGAATTTCCTCGTTTGTCATGGGTGTTCTCGCTTGATAATGGGAGCCTGGTTCCGAAGGGGACCGCGACCGGGGATTGTCGAACGCGTGACTTATTTTAGGCGTTGAATTGACATAATCGAACGGTCGTACTTTCAATTCATGGAGACTTTCGCAATGGCTTACAGCATTGATCTTTCCGGCCGGGTGGCTTTCGTCACCGGCGCGTCCAGTGGTTTGGGTGCCCAGTTCGCCAGGACGCTTTCCAGAGCGGGTGCTGCTGTTGTGCTGGCGAGTCGACGCATCGAGCGACTCAAGGATTTGCGCGCCGAGATCGACGGTGAGGGCGGTGACGCCCATGTCATCGAACTCGATGTGACCGACATCGATTCCATCAAGTCAGCCGTCGCGCATGCGGAGACCGAAGTCGGCTCGATCGACATCCTGGTCAATAACTCGGGTGTCAGCACCACGCAGCGCCTGCAGGATGTGGCGGAGGAAGATTACGACTTCATGTTCAACACCAACGTCAAGGGTGCCTTTTTTGTGGCGCAGGAAGTGGCCAAGCGCATGCTGGCCCGCGCCCAAGGGTCGGCGCCCGGCTCCTACACTGGCGGGCGCATTGTCAACATTGCCTCCACCGGGGGCCTGCGCGTGCTGCCGCAGATCGGCGTCTATTGCATGAGCAAAGCCGCCGTGGTGCACATGACCAAGGCGATGGCAGTGGAGTGGGGACGTTTTGGCATCAACGTCAACGCCATTTGTCCCGGCTACATCGATACCGAAATCAACCACCACCATTGGCAGACCGAACAGGGCCGCAAGCTGGTGCAGATGCTGCCGCGTCGGCGCCTGGGGCAGGCCGCCGATCTCGATGCACTGCTGGTGATGCTGTGTTCCGACGAGAGTCGTTTTATCAACGGGGCCGTGGTTTCAGCGGACGATGGTTTTGGCATCTGACAGGTCCAGCCGATGAGCCCGTGGGGGCAGGGTGGCCGCTATCGCGGTCAGGAGCGGCGCTGGCTTGCGGCCCCTGGGTCGCTGAGCGCGCGACTGGCCGCGGCCGGTTCTGCTTTCAGCGTTCAGGTGCTCAACCAGGGCCGGCAAGAGCTGTACCGCGATGAGGCCCATGCGCTGGGCTTGACTGGCAGCGCGTCCGCTTATGTGCGTGAGGTGATCTTGCGCGTCGACGGCAATGCTGTGGTATTTGCCCGCAGCGTCACGCGACAACCGCACTCCCTGGGGCCCTGGCGTTCCCTGCGCGGCCTGGGCACACGACCACTGGCCGACGTCCTGTTCCGGCGCGCCGGCATTGCCCGTGGACCCCTGCAATTCAGGCAGATCACGCCGGTCGGCGTCATGCGCCGGCACGTGGGTCGGACCTGGCAGCAGGCCACCGGCGCAGCACCGCTGATCCGTGCCATGCCGGCACGGCGTTCGGTGTTCAGTCGCGGCGGCGCCCCCTTGCTGGTGATGGAAGTGTTTGCGGCGCTGCAAGAGCCCTGGTGCTGGCCGACCGGTCGCCGCTCATGATCCGCTTTTACCTTGAAGAGACAACATGAAATTCGAAATTCCGCAGCAGAAGAAACTGGTGCACGAGATGATCATCCCGATCCGTTGGGGCGACATGGATGCGATGAAGCATCTCAACAACGGAAGTTATTTCCGGTACTTGGAGACCTGCCGCATTGACTGGATGTACTCGACCGGTTGCACACCGGACGCCGGCGGCGAAGGCATGGTGATCGTCAACGCTTTCTGCAATTTCTACAAGCAGTTGGAATACCCGGGCGATGTGCTGATGAAGATGTACGTCAGTGATCCGGGCCGCACAACCTTCGAGAGCTGGGGCACGATGGAGCGCGCCGAAGCCCCTGGCGTCATCCACGCCGCTGGTGGTGCCACCATCATCTGGGTTGATTTTCCCAAGCAGAAATCGAAGGCGCTACCGGACTGGCTGCGCCAGTTGGTGAGCTGATCTATTTGGCCTTCGGCATGCGCCCCATCAGGTAGAACTCCGGATTGGGCAGCATGTTGCTGAAAGACGCCATGCGGTTGGACAGGCCAAAAAACGCCGTGATGGCGGCAATGTCCCAGGCGTCTTCGTCACTGAAGCCATGCGCTTGCAGGGCGGCAAAGTCGTATTCGCCGATCTCGTCGGATTTGAGGCAGACCTTGAGTGCGAAGTCGAGCATGGCGCGCTGACGCGGCGTGATGTCGGCCTTGCGGTAATTCACCGCCACCTGGTCGGCCACCAGCGGTTTTTTCTCGTGGATGCGTAGGATGGCGCCGTGCGCGATCACGCAGTACAGGCATTTGTTGGCAGCGCTGGTGGTGGTGACGATCATCTCGCGGTCACCCTTTGTCAGGCCCGAATCTTCTTTGAGCATCAGGGCGTCGTGGTAGGCGAAGAAGGCGCGCCACTCGGCCGGGCGGCGTGCCAGTGCCAGAAAGACATTGGGAACAAAGCCGGCTTTCTCCTGCACTTCCAGAATCTTGGTGCGGATGTCCTCGGGCAGGTCTTTGAGTTCGGGAAGTGGGTAGCGTGCCATGGTGTCTCCAGGTTGTTCGTATTTGCCATTATGCTGCGCCATTCTGAAGGCGCTATTGCGCGAAAATGCACAACATGAACTCACAATTTGACAAAGGCCTGGCCCGGCGTAAACAGGTCATGGGAGAAGATTTTGTGGCCAACGCCTTCGGCAAGGCCACTGACTTCACGCTGCCGATGCAGCACTACATCACGAAAAACGCCTGGGGTGATGTCTGGCAGCGCGAGGGGCTGGACCTCAAGACGCGCAGTCTGATCACCGTGGCGATGCTGATCGCGCTGGGCAAACAGCATGAGCTCAAGGGTCATGTGCGCGGCGCGCTCAACAATGGCGCCAGCATCGCCGAAATACAGGAAGTGCTGCTGCACGCCAGCATTTACTGTGGCGTGCCGGCAGCGGTCGAGGCCTATCGCTCAGCCGCTGAAGTCGTTGATGGCCCCGGCAAAGCCTGATGGAAGCACTCTTCATATCCACTGGCGTCGTGGCACTGGCCGAGATCGGCGACAAAACCCAGTTGCTCGCCTTCATCCTGGCCGCACGCTTCAAGAAACCAGTTCCCATCATCGCCGGCATCCTGTGTGCGACGCTGGTTAACCATGGTCTGGCCGGTGCGCTGGGCGCCTGGATTACCTCGGTGGTCAGCCCGGAGGTCATGCGCTGGGTACTGGGTCTGTCCTTTATCGCCATGGCGGCCTGGACCCTGATCCCGGACAAGATCGAGGAAGAGGAAACCCAGGTGGCCAAGCATCTGGGCGTGTTTGGCGCCACGCTGATCACCTTCTTTCTGGCCGAAATGGGTGACAAGACCCAGATCGCCACCGTGGCGCTGGCAGCGCATTACGGCGCGCCCGTGCTGGTGGTGATCGGAACCACCCTGGGCATGCTGGTGGCCGACGTGCCGGCAGTATTCGTCGGCAACCGCTTCGCCGCCAGGATCCCCATGAAACTGGTGCACTCCATCGCTGCCGGCATTTTTGCCTTGATGGGGGTGCTGACGCTGTTCAAGGTGGAGAAACTCTTTCAATAGAACTGAACGCGGCACCACCCCGTTGTCATGCCGGACTCGATCCGGCATCCATTGCCACACGATGCATGGATTGCGGGTCGTGGCCCGCAATGACAAACTCACCGCGTGTAACTCCAGCCTCACCCCGCCATCAGGCGCTGCACCAGATCGCCAGTGTTGGAGGCCTTGTACTTGCGCATCAATCGCGCGCGGTAGATTTCGACAGTGCGGTGGCTGATGGCCAGCGCCTTGCCGATCTCCTTGCTGGTCAGGCCGTCCATCAAATGCGCTGCCACCTCGCGTTCGCGCGCCGTCAGTTCGGCCCGCACGGCGCGGCGCGAACTCAGGTCCTCGAAGGTCCAGATGCCGGCTTCGTGCGGCGCACTCTGGTTGAAGGCGCGCCCGGTCACATGGCACCAGAAGGTTTCGCCGCTGGCGCGCTTCATGATGCGGTCGTCGGCGTAGGTGCCATTGCGGTTCAGGATGGGCGCGATGCGCGTGCCGGTGCGCTCGAACTCGATGGCGCTGGGGTAGAGTACCTGGAACGACTGGCCCACCAGCAGTTCGCGCGAGGCGCCGAACATCTCGCACAGGCGACGGTTGCAGTCGATAATGGCGCGGTTGCTCGAGAGTGCCAGCCCGATGGGTGCCAGCTCGAATGCCAAGCGGTAATTGATGTCCATGCCTAGGGTTTCTACGTTACGAAGAACTACGTACAGATCTAGGTAGTATGCTACGGCAACACCACTTTTTTAAGGAGATAGCGCAGTGAACAAAATCTACCCAAGCGCAGCCAAGGCGCTGGAAGGCATTGTCCGTGACGGCCAGTTGTTGGCCGTCGGCGGCTTTGGCCTGTGTGGCATTCCCGAAGCCCTGATTGACGCCTTGTGCGCCAGCGGCGTGAAAGACCTGACGGTCATCTCCAACAACGCAGGTGTCGACGGCTTCGGTTTGGGCAAACTGCTCGACACGCGCCAGATCACCAAGATGATTTCGAGCTACGTTGGCGAGAACAAGGAGTTCGAGCGTCAGTTCCTGTCGGGTGAACTCAAACTCGAATTCACACCGCAGGGCACGCTGGCTGAAAAGCTGCGCGCGGGCGGCGCCGGCATTCCGGCTTTCTATGTTCGCACCGGTGTCGGCACCCTGATCGCCGAAGGCAAGGAAGCGCGCGAATTCGATGGCCATCAGTACATCCTGGAGCACGCGTTGGTGCCCGAGGTCTCGCTGGTCAAGGCCTGGAAGGCCGACAAGAGCGGCAACCTGATTTTCCGGCGCACGGCGCGCAACTTCAACCCGGCAGTCGCCATGGCCGGCAAGCTCACGGTGGTCGAGGTCGAAGAGATTGTCGAGACCGGCACTTTTGATCCCGACGCCGTGCACCTGCCCGGCATTTACGTGCACCGCATCGTGCTCAATGTGACGCCAGAAAAGCGCATCGAACAGCGCACCGTTACCTCTAAAGGAGTTTGATCATGGCTTGGACACGCGACCAAATGGCGGCCAAAGCGGCTGAAGAATTGCAGGACGGTTTCTACGTCAATCTGGGCATTGGCCTGCCGACGCTGGTGGCCAACTTCGTTGCACCGGACAAGGAAGTCTGGCTGCAAAGCGAGAACGGCATGCTCGGTATCGGCCCGTTCCCGACCGAAGACGAAGTTGACGCCGATCTGATCAATGCCGGCAAGCAGACCGTCACGACGATCCCCGGCTCCAGCATTTTTGGCAGCCACGAGAGCTTTGCCATGATCCGCGGCGGCAAGGTGAACCTGAGCATTCTGGGTGCCATGCAGGTCAGCGAAAAAGGCGATCTGGCGAACTGGATGATTCCGGGCAAGATGGTCAAGGGCATGGGCGGCGCGATGGACCTGGTGGGCGGCGTCAAGCGCGTGCTGGTTCTGATGGAACACGTGGCGAAGAAGAAGGACGGCACGATTGACCTCAAGATTTTGCCGGCCTGCACACTGCCGCTGACCGGCGTTGCTGTGGTCAATCGCATCATCACCGATCTGGCCGTGATGGACGTGACGCCGCAAGGCCTCAAACTGGTCGAAATGGCACCGGGTGTGACGCGCGAGGAATTGCAGTCCATGACCGGCGCGAAGCTGATCTGATCTGACATTTGTTGCCCCTGGCTGAGCTGGCGCTGGGCGCTTTCGAGCGCATGGTGGCGGCCACGCCAGGTTTTCGCACGCGTCCCGGCCAGCAGGCCATGGCGCAGCAGATTGCGCAGGGCCTGTCGGGTGTGACGCTGGGGCAGCAGACCGAGCCGAGTCGCAGCATCAGTGTGATTCAGGCAGGTACCGGTGTCGGCAAGTCCGCAGCCTATCTGTCGACCGGTGTCGCGCTGGCGCTGGCACTCAAAACCCGTCTTGTGATTTCCACCGCCACGGTGGCGCTGCAGGACCAGCTCATGAGCAAGGACCTGCCGGCACTGGCTGCTGTGCTGGACACACCCCTGGTCTACGCGCTGGCCAAGGGACGCGGCCGCTACGTCTGTCAATTCAAGCTGGAGCGCCTGGTTGGCGACCCCGGTGCGGCCGATGAAGAACTGTTCGAGATGCAGGAAGCGCCGGCGTCTTCACGCCCGGCGTTTGCCAGCGCAGCATCGGCGCTCGACCCGCAGGAGCGCCGCATCAAGCTCTATGACGCCCTGTCCCTGGCGCTGGCTGGCGGCACCTGGGATGGCGACCGCGACAAGCTTGCCCTGCAGCCCGAGCCGTCCGATTGGTCGGCGGTGGCGGCTGAACGCCACACCTGCACGGCGCGCCATTGCCCGCGCTACCGCCAGTGCAGTTATTACACGGCGCGCAGCCAGTTGGCGCAGGCCACCGTGATCGTCGCCAACCACGATCTGGTGCTGGCATCGATTGGCATGAAGACGCTGCCCGAACTCGACAACTGCCTGCTGGTATTTGATGAAGGCCATCATTTGCCGGCGGTGGCGCTGGGCCAGTTTGCCAGCAGCATGGACCTGAGCAATCTGCGCTGGCTCGACAAATTGCCGCGCACGCTGCAGCAGGTCAGCGAAAAGATCCAGATCGCGCTGGCGCAGGACGTCACCACGCTGGCGCAGCAACTCAAGGTGGCGTTGAACGATCTCGCGCGTAGGGTGATGGACCTGCTCAAGCTCGCCAACACCGGCTATGACGCCCAGCATCGTTTCAGGAACGGCGTGCTGCCCGAAGCCTGGCATGCGCCCCTGACGCTGATTCACGGCCACGCCGCCGGCTTGTCCAAGGTGCTCGAGGCGCTCGGAGCCGAACTCAAGCGCATGGCGCGCGACGACCCGACGCAGGCGCTGAGTTGTTCGCTGCAGTACGCCCGGCTTGGGCAACTGGCGCCGCGCCTGAACAGCGTGCTGGGCACCAGCAGTCTGTTGCTTGAGCAGGGGCCGCAACCGCTGGCGAAATGGCTGAGGTCGGACACCAGTTCGGGCCTGGTGTATCTGACGGCGCACGCCTGCCCGATTGTTCCGGGCGACCTGTTGCGCCAGTCGCTGTGGCGTTCGGTGCGCGGCGCGCTCATCACCTCGGCCACGCTCAGCAGTTGCGGCAGTTTCGATTTCTTTTTACAGGAGGCCGGTCTGAGTGGTGACGGCGATGTGACAACGCTGGCGGTGGAGAGCCCGTTTGATTACCGCGAGCAGGGCCGTTTGATCGTGGTCGAGACCGAGGCCGATCCCAAAGACGTCGAGGGCTTCACGCGCGAGATGGTGGCGCAACTGCTGCTCGACCTGGCACAGGTGCAGCGCGGCGCGCTGGTGCTGTTCACCTCACGCGCGCAGATGAAGGTGGCGCTCGCCGCTGTGACGGGTGCGCTGCAAGACGCCGTGCTGGTGCAAGGCAGCATGGCGCGCAGCCGCCTGATTAGCGCGCACCAGGCCCGCGTCGAGGCGGCTTTGCCTTCGGTGATTTTCGGGCTGCAGTCCTTTGGCGAGGGGCTGGACTTGCCAGGGCCTTTGTGCGAGACCGTTTTCATTGCCAAGCTGCCGTTCGCCGCGCCGTCCGACCCGGTGCAGGAGGCGCGCGCCGAGTGGCTCAAGACCTTGGGGCGCGATCCGTTCACGGAACTGGTGGTGCCAGCCACCGGCATCCGGCTGCTGCAGTGGACCGGGCGCGCCATTCGCAACGAGGACGATCAGGCGACAGTTGTCTGCTATGACCGGCGTCTGCTGCGCACAACGTTTGGACGGCGTATGCTGCAGGGTCTGCCGCCCTATACGCTGTCGCGCCGGGTTGGTGGCGTTGAAGGCGATTCCCATCCGGGGACGCAAGCTTTTCAAGGATGAAGCAGGTGATTCAGGGTATTTTGAGTTTGATCATGCGCGGCGTGTTTATGTTGGCCGCCGTGGTATTTTTTGCCAGCCTGGCGCTGGTCGTTGCGCTGCTGCTGGCGCTGTGGCTGCTGCGTGCGCTCTGGGCGCGCATTACCGGCAAGCCGGTCAGCCCCTGGACTTTTCAATTCAATCGGCAGGCGCTCTGGCAGCGCTTTCATCCGGCGCCAGGGCCGGGCAGCGCGGCGTCTCGCACGGACGCGGACGTGATTGATGTCGAGATCAAGGACGTGAGCGAGGTCAGGGAAATCAAGCCGCCACAGCAATGAGCCGCAGCCCACCCCTGTCCAGCGCAATGTCTTTGTCTTGGGATCAGCAAGGGGGTAATGTGGCTCGGTAAGCAGGAATGAATGGATTCAACACTTGACAACAGGACTGCCATGGATGAGCTCTTTAAAACCATTCGCTTCGATGTTCAAGATCAGGTTGGCACGCTGACTCTGGACAATCCGACCAAGCGCAATGCACTGGACTTGGTCATGCGTGAGGAGATTTCCCGGGTTGTCGCGAGAGTGCACAGTGACCAGCGTATCCGCGCTCTCATCATCACTGGTGCCAACGACCACTTTTGCGCCGGTGGTGATCTGCGTGGCATTGCCACGGCCGCATTGGATAACGCGGCCTGGCGACAGCGCATGCAAAACCTGCATGAATGGCTGCGCTTGCTACTGACATTGGACCGTCCCGTGATTGCTGCGGTCGACGGCGCAGCAGCCGGGGCCGGCTTCAGTCTGGCCTTGAGCGCGGACTTTATCCTGGTGACACCGCGCACCCGGTTTTGCATGTCGTTTATGAAAGTCGGACTCGTCCCGGATTGCGGCGCTTTCTACACGCTGCCGCGCATCGTCGGTGTCCAGCGGGCGCGCGAGTTGATGCTTTCCGCCCGCGATGTGGACGGCGCCGAAGCCTTGAAACTGGGCATCGCCATGGAGATGCACGAACCGGCGCAACTGTTGCCGCGCGCGCAAGCGCTGGCCAGCAGTTTTGTCCACGCCTCACCAACGGTTGTCAGCATTGTTAAGCGCGCCTTGGCCACCCCCGGCCCGGACCTGGCGACCCTGCTCGAACTCGAAGCCAGTGGCCAGGCGCTGGCCGCTGGCACGCAGGAGCATCGCGTCGCCGTGGGCCGATTTTTGGATAAGCAGCCTGCACCTTTCCAGTGGCCAGCGCGTTCTTGAAAGTTAACACCAATACAGCAGGATTACCCTTGAACTTTTCTGCTTTTGATACGGAGTGACACGGAGAATTCACCATGATGAACCGTATGTTTCTCGCAGGCGGCCTGTTGTTGCCGCTGCTGCTGGCGGGCTGCGCTTCCATTGCCGGTTCCGAACTCGGCCGGCCGGTGACGGCGTGCGCTGATTTGCTGGGCCGGACTTTCAATCAGACCACTGTGACGGCTGCCAAGGCGGTTGACGCGTCGGCGCAATTGCCGGCTTATTGCGAAGTTCTGGCCACTGAAATCGGGACCAGCCACGACATGAAAGCGCTGCTTCCCGACGCATGGGCCCGCCGCTATTACCAGCAGGGCGGGGGCGGCATGGATGGCGTCATCCCGGAACTGATTCCGGAAAATGTCAATGGTGTTCAGGGCGGCAGGGCCGCCCTGCTGGCGGGCGCCATCGTGCTGGGGAACAACGGCGGTCACCGCGACCCTACAGGCGCTGCTTTGTTGAACAACCCAAGCGCCAGCCAAGCCTATGCCCACACCGCCATTGGGATTGCCAGGGATTTTGGTGAGGCCCTGGCGCAGGCCTATTACGGTGGCGCAACACAATTTGCCTATTACCAGGGCTGCTCCAACGGCGGGCGTGGTGCGCTCAATGCCGCTGCGAAATACGGGGCCAAGTTTGATGCGGTCATTGCCGGCTCGCCAACGCGCAGCGACCCCGGTGTCACGGCGCAGTGGTTGCTCCTTTCGCAATTGCCCCTGCCGCCCTATGACAAACTCAAGGCGGTTGCAGCGGCCGCCGTTTCAAAGTGCGACCTGCTCGACGGCGTGCGGGACGGGATCATTTCAAACTGGCGCGCCTGTGCGTTTGATCCAGTACGGGATGTGCCGCCCGAGATCGGACTGTCGCCTTCAGAGGCCGACGCTATCAAGACACTGATGGGCGACGTCAAACTGGCCAATGCGGGCACGGTGTACTCGGGCTACGGTTATGGCTTTGGCGACAAGAGCATGAGGTTTTCGTCCAAGCTCTATGAATTCCTCGGGCTTGGCTATATGCGCTACATCGTTCTCAATGACCCGGCCTGGCAGGCTGCCGGCTTCACCGTCGATGCCTATTTTGAGACGATCCGGTCGGTGCTGGAAGACCGGTATCAGTTTGATGCAGAAACAGCGGGCCTCAAAGGATTCCTGGATTCGGGAAAGAAGATTCTGGTTTGGCACGGGTCGGAAGACACCATCGATTCGCACCGCGACACCATTCGCAAATGGGGTGAGCTCGAAGACGCGGCCGGCACCATGGCCAGGCGGAACGCGCGGCTTTTCATTCCGGCAGGCGTTCAGCATTGCGGCGGTGGCGTAGGGCCTGATCGCTTTGATCCCTTTACCGCCATGGTGAACTGGGTTGAAAAAGGCCTTGCACCCGATGACTTGATTGTCAGCAAAGCGGACGGCGGCCTCGTATCATCCCGCCCGCTGTGCCGCTATCCGGCTTATCCCCGCTATCGCGGGGTCGGGGACATCCATCTGGCAGAGAGCTACAGTTGCACGCCATGATTTTGTCAAGCACCGGTCGTTCTTTTGCTTCACAATGGTCCTCATGTCATTTGATTGTCAAGAGAACTGAACCATGGGCATTCAAACCGGTTCATCAGACGCCGCACACAAAGTGCACGGTCAGGTCGAGTACCGGGTAAAAGGGCGCATTCTGCAGACGACGGCACGCGGACCGTTTAAAGAGCTGGTGGAGGAAATTCCGGCCAACATCACTGAACTGATCGAGAAACTGGCGCGACAGGGCCAATGGGGTCAGATCGTTACTTTCCAGCACAGTGCGTTCATGCCGCCCTCAGCCGTGAGAAATTTCGGCGCTTATCTCAAATTGAGGTATTTGAATCCGGAAATTCGACCGGTTGTGGCGCTTGTTTTCGCCCCTGATGTCGATGCGGGTCCGACTTTGGTGCAGGACTACCTGAACTGTTATCTTGATGCGGGGGTAAAGAGTCAGGTCTTTGAAGAGTATGTCAGCGCGCGCGACTGGGTGGAAGCCGAAATCAGCCATATTTCAACGCGGATCGAATGGAGCGACAGCTACAAGATTGGCGATCAGGCAATTGACGAACAGCACCGGGAATTATTCAAACGCGCCAACTATGTTCTGGCTGCGACGTCCCATGAAGGTCAGGTCATATCGGCGATGCGACTCTTCCAGTACATGCGCACCCACCTTTCGCATGAAGAAGAGCTGATGCGTCGATTGCAATACCCGAAACTCAAAGTCCATGCCCAGGAGCATCAAGAGATTATTGCCCGGCTCAACGTTGTCTTGCTCAAGATCGCCAATGAAGACATGGTCAAAGCCGATCTGGAAGAGCTACTGGGGGACTGGTTCCTGGCCCATATGGAGACGGCCGACACCGAACTGGCCCGCTTTGCCAACGCCTCCAAATAAAAAAGCAGCCCCTATGCAGCGCAGCGAAATACGGGGGTATCGCTGTCGTTTATTGTCTTAAAGACATCAACCCGGCTTTGTGTTTGCCTGATGGCAGCAGGTGCTTGAGCAGCAACCGGTAGCTGTCGAGGTCAAAGGCCAGCGTCTGGCGGGATTGCAGCGCGGCTTCAAGTTCGGCCTCATCGTGCACGGTGGCCAGATGGCACCACTGGTCAAAGACGTGGATGTCGGTGCGCCCGTTCTCGGCACTGTGCTCGCGCAGACCGACCGGACCGGCATGCGGCCAGACCTGCAGCCTGTGTGCGGCCAGTGCCAGTTGCAGGCGCAGGTGGTGCACGGCCGGTTTTTCCTCGCCGCAACAGACACCTTTGCAGCGCCCGATCTGGTGCGCAAAACAGCGGCCCTTGCCGGACTCCAGCCCGAGCGCCTGCGGGCACAACGCATGCTGCTCGGCGAGTTCGCGCAGGCCCTTGATCGCCTGGGCCTTGGAGCGGTAAACACCGTACAGCCGGTCAAATTGTTGTGGCTGCAGTTCTTCGCCGCGCACCAGTGTCAGCAACACTCGCGCCGAGGGATCGGTTTCGAGGCGCCAGGCGCACAGACTGCTTTCGCGGCGCAACTGGCGGTTGTGCAGCGGCTGGCGTTCTTTCACCAACCGGGCTTCGAGCAGCAGGGCGCCGATTTCGCCAGCGGTTTCAATCCATTCGACGCGCCGGATTTCCTGGGCGATGCGCATCTCGTGCGCGACCTTGCCGGCAGCCTGAAAGTGCGCCATCACCCGGCTGCGCAGATTGACGCTTTTGCCGATGTACAGCGGCACCTGGCCTTCGCCATAGAACAGATAAACGCCGCAGGATTGTGGAATGTCCTGGATCGGGGTCGTCAGGTTCGGCGGCAGCGCCGCGCTGCCTTGCAGCAGCGTGCCGGCCTGGTGTTTGACTTGGTCGGCGCCGAGTTCACGCGTGGCGCTGGCGAGCCAGGCCAACACCACTTCGACGTCGCCCATGGCCCGGTGCCGTGCGCTGCTGGCCAGGCCGTGGCGCTGCATGATGGCGTCCAGGCCGTGGCTGCGGTGCTGCGGGTAGAGCAGGCGCGACAGGCGAACGGTACAAAGCGTCTTGACGCGCAGCGTGATGTCCAGACGCGCGAATTCACTCTGCAGAAAACCGTGGTCAAAGCGCGCGTTGTGCGCCACCAGCACGGCACCTTCGAGCAGTTCAAGCAGGTGTTGCGCCACCTCGCCAAAGGCCGGCGCGTCGCGCACCATCTCGTTGCTGATGCCGGTCAGATTCTGGATGAAGTGGGAGATTGATGTGTCGGGATTGACCAGCGTGCTCCAGCGCGCGACTTCTCGCCCGTTCTCGATGCGAACGGCGGCGATCTCGGTGACGCGGTCATGCGCCGGACTGCCGCCGGTGGTCTCCAGATCGAGCACAACAAAGGATGGCAACATCGCTCAGCAGAAGATCAGTGCCAGCCAGGCCGGGTCGTCGATGAGGTTGAGCAGCAGGTAGCTGCTGATGCGGTAAAGCCAGAACTGCACCGGCAGTCTCCGCTGCGGCGATAAATCAAGCGATGTCGACGACATGAAAACCGAATTGCCCGGCGCGGCGGTCGCTGAAGTAGCGCTCCAGAGTTTCCTTGACGGTGCGAAAGGCAATCTCGTCCCAGGGGATTTCCGCTTCCGTGAACAGCCTGGTTTCCATCGTCTCGTAGCCGGGGTCGAAGGTCTCGCTCAGCAGCCGTGCCCGGTAGAACATGTGGACCTGGCCGACGCGGGCTACATTGAGCAGCGAGAAGAAGGCTTCCAGTTCGAACTGTGCCCCAGCTTCTTCAACCGTCTCGCGGGATGCGCCTTCGGCAGCGGTTTCGTTCAATTCCATGAAGCCTGCCGGCAGCGTCCACTTGCCGCGGCGCGGCTCGATGTTGCGCTTGCACAGCAAGACTCGTTCGCCCCAATACGGTACCGTGCCGACGACGATCAGCGGATTTTCGTAATGCACGGCACGGCAGGCCGGGCAGACCGCACGCTCCTTGGTGTCGCCGTCGTCCGGAATCTGATAGACCACGGCAGCGCCACAGTCTTTGCAGTGTTTGATCGGGGGACGGTGCATGGTGCCAGTGTAGTTGGAGTTGTTCGGCTCTTATTCGACCGTCAGTCGGATCGATTTCAGCCCCGCCACCGCGCCGAGCAGGGTGTCACCCGGCACGACCGCCGCCACGCCTTCGGGTGTGCCGGTATAGATCAGGTCGCCCGGTTGCAGTTCCCAGGCAGCCGACAGGTGTTCGATAACCTCGCCGATGTTCCAGATCAGCTTGGCTGCTGTGCTGCGCTGACGGTCTTGCCCGTTGACTTGCAGCGAAATCTCAGCGCTGTCGACGGCGCCTGCCGCTGCCGCTGGCGTGATGACGCCGATCGGTGCCGAGTGGTCGAAGCCTTTGCCGATGGACCAGGGCCGTCCCTGCTTCTTCATCTCGTTTTGCAGATCGCGCCGTGTCATGTCCAGGCCAACGGCGTAGCCGAAGATGTGCTTGTGCGCGTCGGCCGCCAGGATGTTCTTGCCGCCGGTGCCGATTGCAACCACCAACTCGATCTCGTGGTGCAGGTTCTTGGTCAGGCTGGGGTAGGGCAGTTTGACGGTTTCGTCGACGTTGACGACGACGACGGCATCTGCCGGTTTCATGAAGAAGAACGGTGCCTCGCGTCCGCTAAAGCCCATTTCCTTGGCATGCTCCTCGTAGTTGCGGCCAACGCAGTAAATGCGATGCACCGGGAAGCGCGCCGGGCTGCCCAGAACGGGAACGGAAACGGTGGGGGCTGGATCAAAGACGTAGTTCATGCGGCGCTTTCTGCTATTCAGACGGATTTGGCGACGAGCTCGAAATGCTCAACCACCGGCGGACCGGCAAAGAACGGACCGACGACGGCGCGCCATTCCGCAAAAGCCGGCGACTGACGGAAACCCACGGTGTGGTCTTCCAGCGTGTTCCAGAAGACCTGCAGTATGTAGCGCTCCTTGTTTTCGATGCCGCGGTTGACCTTGTAGCCCTGAAATCCGCCGGCTTGATGGATGACGGTTTTCAGGCCGTGCTCGATGGCCTCTTCAAAAGCGGCGTTCTGACCGGGGTGGATGCGGATATCGGCGAGTTCGAGAATCATGTAAATACCCTGTTTGGCAGATTGGTTTGAGTGGCGCCCCAAGTTTAACGTGACCCCCGCCGGATTGCTGCCGCTGGCGTGCGGTATGCTGGGCCCCATGCAAACTGAAAACTTCATCCCCGGAAAAGATGCGTCGCTTGAATCGACCATCAACACCCTGCAGACCCGGCTGCAGGCGCTTGGCTTCCACATTGAGGAGCGCAGCTGGCTCAATCCGGTGGACGGTATCTGGTCGGTCCACATCCGCGACCGCGACTGCCCGCTGCTCTTCACCAACGGCAAGGGCGCGACGCGCCTGGCCTGTCTGGCCAGCGCATTGGGCGAATTTTTTGAACGCTTGTCGAACAACTATTTCTGGACACATTACTACCTGGGCCCCAAGGTGGCTGACCGCCACCATGTGCATTACCCGCAGGAGCGCTGGTTCGAGCCCAATGAGGACGGCAGCTGGCCGGTTGACCTGCTCAACCCCGGGCTGCACAAGTTCTACAACCCTGAGGGCAGTGTCGAAGCGCAGAGCCTAGTCGAGTTCAATTCGGGCAACGTTGAGCGCGGCATTTGCGCCCTGCCGTATGTGCGCCAGCGCGACGGCGTCGTCACCTGGTTTCCGGTCAACATCATTGGCAACCTGTACATGAGCAATGGCATGTCGGCCGGCAATACACCGGCCGAGGCGCGCACGCAGGCCCTGGCGGAGATCTTCGAGCGCCATATCAAGTTTCGCGTCCTGTCAGAAGGCATCTGCCTGCCCGATGTGCCGGAAGCCGTGATTGCACGTTTCCCGCGCATCGCAGCTGGTATCAAGGCCCTGCGCGCGGCCGGTTTCGGTATTCTGGTCAAAGACGCATCGCTGGGCGGCCAATACCCGGTGATGAACGTGACGCTGCTGCATCCGGAAGATCAGGGCTGCTTTGCCAGCTTTGGCGCCCACCCGCGCTTCGAGATCGCGCTCGAGCGTGCCCTGACCGAGTTGTTGCAGGGCCGAGCCCTGGACGCACTGGGTGGTTTCCCGGTGCCGAGCTTTGACATGGAAGAGGTCGCGAGTTCGCCCAACCTGGAAATTCACTTTGTTGACTCCAGCGGCGTCATTCACTGGAAGTTTCTCGGTGATGTGCCCGACCACCCGTTTTGCGATTGGAACTTCAGTACCAGCACGGCTGAGGACTGCGCCTGGGCCATTGACCGTATCCACCGCGACGGGCGCGAGATCTACATTGCCGACTTCACGCACCTGGGTGTCTACGCCTGCCGCATCCTGGTGCCGGGCATGTCCGAGATCTATCCGGTTGACGACCTGGAGTTCGAAAACAACAGTGTCGCCAACGACATTCGCGAAGCGATCCTGAACCTGACCGATCTGGACGACGAGGAGTGCTCGGACCTGCTCGACACGCTCAATGAGTCGGCGCTGGCCGACCAGCGTCCAGTGGCGGCGGTGATCGGCCTGGCTGCCGACGCCGGTTCGTTCTGGGCCGATTTGCGCGTGGGCGAACTCAAGACCCTGCTGGCGCTGGCCATCGGCGACGAGGCCGCCACGCTCGAGGGCTGTGACTGGGTGCGGCACTTTGACCAGATCAATCCTCAGCGCCGGCGTATCTACGCCTGCATCGAGAGCATGATCAACCTGGCCGAGATGGGCGACTCCGGTCCTTACCTGGACGCTTTGCGCCAACTCTATGGCGCCGGCGCCGTGGCGCAGGCCCATGCACTCATCATGCAGACCGATCGTTTTATGGGACTGTCGGCCCCGGGCCTGATGCTCGAAGGCTGCGAGATGCACGGCAAACTGCTGGCGGCCTACGACAAGGTGCACGCCCGCGCAGCCTGAACGGCGTCGGGATCCGCAGAGAAGCGTCATGAATACCCTGAGAGAATTTTTTCGCAGGGTGTTTTTCTTGCTGTTCGCGGCTTTCCTGCTGTTCGAGGAATGGGGTTGGGAGCCGTTGGCACGGCTCTTCGCATGCCTGGCACGTTTGCCGCTGTGGGCCCGTCTGGAGCGTCGCATCACGGCCTTGTCGCCAACCGGCGCGCTGCTGGCTTTCGGCCTGCCGGTGCTGGTTCTGTTCCCCGTCAAGTTGCTGGCGCTTTACCTATTCGGCCGTGGCCAGACCGCACTTGGACTGGCCCTGCTGCTGGGCGCAAAACTGGTCGGCACGGCGCTGCTGGCACGCTTGTTTCAGCTGACACAGCCGGCGCTGATGCAACTGCGTTGGTTTGCCCACTGGTACCCGCGCTGGAAGACCTGGAAAGACGGCATCCTGGCCCAGGTCCATCGCTCTGCCGTCTGGTGCAGCGCGCAGGCGCTCAAACGCAAGGCCAAAGCCTGGTGGGCTGAGAAATGCGCGTGAATCCTGACTGGCTGATTCCCCAATGGCCGGCAGCGGCGCGGGTGCGCGCCCTGTGCACGACGCGCGCTGGCGGCGTTTCGCATGCACCCTACGATTCGCTCAATCTGGGGGAGCATGTCGGGGACGAGCCGCAGGCGGTAGCAGCCAATCGTGAGACGCTGGTGCGCGCCATCGGTGTTCGACCGGTCTTTTTGTCGCAATTGCATGGAACCAAGGTCCTGACCCTGACGCCCGACAGCGCGCACGGCACGGCTGCGGACGCCAGTTTGACCGCACAACCGGAACTGGCCTGCGCCGTCATGGTGGCGGACTGTATGCCGGTGCTGTTGACCAATGCTCAGGGCACCGTCGTGGCGGCAGCGCATGCGGGCTGGCGTGGTTTGGCCGGGCAGGGCGGGGCAGGAATACTGGAGAGCACACTGGGTGCGCTGGCGGCGGCCGGAGCCCCATCGGGCATCATGGCCTGGCTCGGCCCCTGCATCGGGCCACAGACGTTTGAGGTGGGGGATGATGTGCGCGAAGCGTTCACCGCCCAGGACCGGGCGGCGCAGACGCTGTTTCGGCCGCTGACCCCGGGCAAATGGCTGGCCGATCTGCCGGGTCTGGCGCGCCTGCGACTGCGCGGCGCCGGGGTGCAGCAGATCTTTGGCAACGATGGCAGCCAGCCCTGGTGCACGCTAAGCAACCCGGGGCGCTACTTCTCGCACCGGCGCGACCGCGTCAGCGGCCGTATGGCGGCTTGCATCTGGTTGGCATGAATCCAATAGCTGTCGGAAATTGTTGGTCTCTCATACCTGTCAGCAATTCGAAGGACTTGACCTGAGATACTCGGACCTTCACGCATGGGAAAATTACGGAGCGACGCAGCATGACACCGGATACACCTGAATTTTGGGCTCAATCGGCACAGCAATTTCAACAGTCATTGAGCGATGGCTGGTCCAAGGCCTTCGCGTCCTTCCAGAAGATGGATCTGGGTGCTGCCGGTGCAGGACTCGGTGCCGGCGCAGCCAAGGCGCCGGACATCAAGTTTGCACCCGAGAAATTGCAGGCGCTGCAGCAGCAGTACCTGGAGGAAGCGGCCAAGCTCTGGACCGATAGCATGCATGGCACGGCGCAAACAGCGGACAAGCGTTTCGCCGCGCAGGCCTGGAGCGAGAACCCGGTGGCGGCTTTCTCGGCGGCCGCCTACCTGCTCAACACCCGAACCCTGATGGGCCTGGCCGACGCGGTGCAGACCGACGCCAAGACGCGCGCACGCATCCGCTTTGCAGTTGAACAACTGACCGCGGCGGCGGCGCCAAGCAACTTCATGGTGTTCAACGCCGAGGCGCAAAAGAAGGCGATCGAGACCAAGGGCGAAAGCATTGCCAGGGGTGTCACCAACCTGATCCACGACATGCGCCAGGGCCATGTGTCAATGACCGACGAGAGCATCTTCGAAGTCGGCAAGAACGTCGCCACCACCGAAGGCGCTGTGGTCTTCGAGAATGAACTGTTCCAGTTGATCGAATACAAGCCACTGACGGCGAAGGTCTATGAAAAGCCTTTTTTACTGGTTCCGCCCTGCATCAACAAGTTCTACATCCTGGACCTGCAGCCGGAGAATTCGCTGATCCGCTACGCCGTATCGCAGGGCCAACGCACCTTTGTCGTCAGTTGGCGCAACCCGGACGCCTCGCTGGCGAACAAGACCTGGGACAACTACGTTGAAGACGCCGTCATCAAGGCGATCACCGTTACGCAGGAGGTTACCGGTGCCAAGAGCATCAATGCGCTGGGTTTCTGTGTCGGCGGCACCATGTTGGGCTGCGCCCTGGCCGTGCTGGCTGCGCGCGGTCAAAAACCGGTCGCCAGCGCCACCTTCCTGACCTCGTTCCTAGATTTCAGCGACACCGGCGTGCTCGACGTTTTCATTGACGAATCGTTTGTCAATTACCGTGAACAGGAGATGGGCAAGGGCGGTTTGATGAAGGGCAACGACCTTGCCAGCACTTTCAGTTTTCTGCGCCCGAATGACCTGGTCTGGAACTACGTGGTCGGCAATTACCTCAAGGGTGAGACGCCGCCGGCCTTTGACCTGCTGTACTGGAACAGCGATTCGACCAACCTGCCGGGCCCGTTCTACGCCTGGTACCTGCGCAACACCTACCTGGAAAACAGGCTGGTCAAGCCTGGCGCTGCCACGGTCTGCGGCCAGAAGATTGACCTGCGCATGCTCGACATGCCGGTTTATATCTACGGCTCGCGCGAAGACCACATCGTGCCGATTGGCGGCGCCTACGCCACGACCCAGGCCGTGACTGGCAAGCGTCGCTTTGTGATGGGCGCCTCCGGCCACATCGCTGGGGTCATCAATCCGCCTGCGGCCAAGAAGCGCAGCCACTGGACGCGCAACGACGGCAAGTTCCCCAAGACCCATGCCGAATGGCTGGCCGGTGCCGCCGAGCATCCCGGCAGCTGGTGGACCGACTGGTCAGACTGGCTCAAGAGCCACGCCGGCAAACAGATCGCCGCGCCCAAAGCCTACGGCAAGGGCAAGTACAAGGCGATAGAGCCCGCCCCGGGAAGTTACGTGAAGATCAAGGCCTGATTGCACTGTCAATTATTGGCATTCTGGGAACAAATGAGCGAGGTCGAAACCGGCGTCTTAGTGTTTTCCTCAATGTCAAAAATATCATTAGTCGGTATAGTGAGTCAGGTTAGCCCGCCTCTATTCATCAATAAATTGGAGTAAAACCATGAGTCAAAAAGTAGCCTATGTAACCGGAGGCATGGGTGGCATCGGTACCGCCATCTGTCAGCGCCTGTCAAAGGAAGGTTTTAAAGTCATCGCCGGTTGTGGCCCGACTCGGGATCACGCAAAGTGGCTGGCTGAGCAACAGGCGCTGGGTTATACCTTCTACGCCTCGGTTGGCAATGTCGGCGACTGGAATTCCACGGTGCAGGCATTCACGGAAGCCAAGGCAGCGCACGGTACGATCGACCTGCTGGTTAACAACGCAGGCATCACACGTGACCGCATGTTCGTCAAGATGACCCGCGAAGACTGGGACGCCGTGATCGAAACCAACTTGAACTCGATGTTCAACGTCACCAAACAGGTGGTGGCAGACATGGTAGAAAAGGGCTGGGGCCGCATCGTCAACATTTCGTCGGTCAACGGCGCCAAGGGTCAGGCCGGGCAGACCAATTACTCGGCGGCCAAGGCTGGCATGCACGGCTTCACGATGGCGCTGGCGCAGGAACTCGCGACCAAGGGCGTAACCGTCAACACCGTCAGCCCGGGTTACATCGGCACGGACATGGTCAAGGCGATCCGTCAGGACGTGCTCGACAAGATCGTGGCCACAGTGCCGGTGAAACGCCTGGGCGAGCCCAGCGAAATTGCTTCCATCATCGCCTGGATTGCTTCGGATGAGGGCGGCTATTCGACCGGCGCCGATTTCTCGGTCAACGGTGGCTTGCACATGGGCTGATGCCACGCGTTGGCGCCTGAAAAAAAAGCCCGCGCTTGCGGGCTTTTTTTTGACCGCTCACTTGAGACAATCGACCGTCAGCTGAACCCCGATCAGGAATTTCCCTAGTGCACGATCAGATTATTCTGATTGCACCAAGAGGCAGGATCAAGCATGATCGTGCCCAATGCAAATTCGTTCATTAACTTGCAGTCTTGCTCCGGCCCAGTCCGGTCTGTCGTGCGGCAATGGGCATGCGCTGTTAAACCGGATCGGGCACTGGTTTATAGTTGACACAGGCTTTCGAATCTGCCGTTTGGAATATGAAGTCAGAAAAGAAGAACATTCCAGTTGCCATCATTGAAGACGATGCGCTCCTGCTGCGGGCCATGGTGCTAAATCTGTCGCAACGCGACATGACACCCAGCGCGTTCAGCGATGGCGCTTCCTTTGATGCCGCGATGCAGGATGGCTGCCCTTGGCGCGTGCTGGTGCTTGACCTGGGTCTTCCGGGCGAGGACGGTCTGTCGATTGCCCGGCGCTTGCGCCAGAGCAGACCCGAACTGGGCATTGTCATGCTGTCAGGGCGGGGCGCGGTCGCGGAGCGTATCGAGGGCATGCGCGACGGTGCAGACATTTACCTGGTCAAGCCGATTGAATCGGAAGAACTGGAAGCGGCCATCAGATCCATTGTGAGACGGCTGGAGCAGGCCAAAGCGGCGGCGCAGGCATGGGTTCTCAATGCCGTGGACATGCAGTTGATCGCACCGAGTGGCAAGGAAACCGCACTGAATTACACGGAGACACAGTTGCTCCAGACCTTCGCGCAAAGCCCGAATTGCACTTGCGGACTCGACGCGCTGATCCGGGCAATCGGCAAGGAGCCCGCTACCTACGACCCGCGCGCGCTCAAGGTGATGATCAGCCGTTTGCGGCGCAAACTCGATGACAAATCGCTGATCAAGTCCACCTACGCCGGCGGCTACGTTTTTGCTGGCAAGATCAGTTTGCTTGCGGTTCGCTAGTTCGCGATGGCTGTGTCGGCAAAAGAATGATAATTTGCCACATGAAACATTACTCCATACTCTTTGTCTGCAACGACAACCTGTGCCGCAGTCCGACGGCGGAAGTCGTGATGCGCCAAAAACTGACCGAGCAGGGCCTGCAGGACCGTGTGAAAGTCGAATCTGCTGGAACGCATGACTACAACGTGGAGGAGCAGGCTGATATCCGCTCGCAAAAGCATGCAACTCGCCGCGGTTACGATCTTTCAGGATTCCGTGCGCGCCTGCTTTTGGCTGAGGATTTTGAACGCTTTGATCTGATTCTCGCCATGGACGCGAGCAATATGCAGGTGTTGCAGATGCGCTGTCCGCCCAGCCATAAATCCCGGCTCCAGTACTTCTCGGCCTATCTCGGCGCCCCAAGGCACCAGAGCGTCCCTGATCCCTTCTACGGTGATGAGCGGGATTTCGAACAGGTGCTTGACCAGATCGAAGAGGGCTGCGACGCTATCGTCAAAATCGCAAAGCAAGCGATCGCGTGAAATCAGAACCACGGTAATGTGATCGCTGCAGGGGCGTCGCTGACATTGTCAGATAGTCACCGCTTCAAGCTGACCCGATACCGTGAGCCACTGTTCTTCCAGAGCCTGTAACTCATCGTTGACGAGTTTGAGCCGCATGCCGAGTTCGGCAAAATCGGCCGGTGGCGGCGCTGCGCACAGGTGCGCTTCGAGTGCGCCACCTTCGCCTTGCAAGGTGGCCATGCGCGCCTCGATGTCTTCGAGCTGTCGCTTGAGCGTGCCGCGTGCGGCCGGTTTGGCCTTGACGGGTACGGCGGCTTGCGCCTGGGCTTTGCGCTCGGCCTTGGCGCTGGCGCTGCTGGCTTCCTTGATCGCTTCGCGCTGGCGCTTGGCTTCGTCGAGCAGGTAGCGCTGGTAGTCATCGAGGTCGCCGTCAAACGGTGCGACACCGCCGCGTGACACCATCCAGAATTCGTCGCAGACGGCGCGCAGCAGCGCACGGTCGTGGCTGACCAGCATCACCGTGCCTTCGAATTCGTTGAGCGCCATGGAAAGCGCCTCGCGTGTGGCCAGATCGAGGTGGTTGGTGGGCTCATCGAGCAGCAACAGGTTCGGGCGCTGCCAGACGATCATGCACAGCACCAGGCGCGCCTTCTCGCCGCCGCTCATGCTGCCAACGGCCTGCTTGACCATGTCGCCGCCGAAGTTGAAGGTGCCCAGAAAACTGCGCAGGTCCTGCTCGCGCGTGGCTTGGCCTGCTATCTTGCCGGCGGCTGTGAGTTCCTTCACCAGGCGGATCATGTGCTCCAGCGGCGTATCGGCAGGGCGCAGCACGTCGAGTTCCTGCTGCGCAAAGTAGCCTATGTTGAGACCTTTGCCTTCGGTCATCTCGCCGCCGATGGGTTGCAGGGCACGCGCCACGGTTTTGACCAGCGTTGACTTGCCCTGGCCGTTGGCGCCCAGAATACCGATGCGCTGGCCCGCCAGCACGGATCGGCTGACGTTGTTGACGATCACGGTCGGCGGCGTGCCCTCGGGCGCGTCTTCAGGCGCCGGGTAGCCAAAGCTCACTCCCTGCATCGACAGCATCGGGTTGGGCAGGTTGGCGGGTTCCTTGAACTCGAAAGTGAAGTCGGCATCGGCCAGCAGTGGCGCGATTTTCTCCATGCGGTCCAGGGCCTTGACGCGGCTTTGCGCCTGCTTGGCCTTGCTCGCCTTGGCCTTGAAGCGCGCAATGAATTTTTGCAGGTGGGCAATCTTGTCCTGCTGCTTGGCAAACGCGTTCTGCTGCAGTTCCATCTGCTCGGCGCGCATGTCCTCGAACTTGCTGTAGTTGCCGCCGTAGCGCACCAGCTTTGCGGCGTCGATGTGCAGTGTGACGTTGGTCACGGCGTCCAGAAACTCGCGGTCATGGCTGATGACGATCATCGTGCCTTCGTACTTCTTGAGCCAGGTTTCCAGCCACACCAGCGCGTCCAGATCCAGGTGATTGGTTGGTTCGTCAAGCAGTAGCAGGTCCGACGGGCACATCAGCGCGCGTGCCAGTTGCAGCCGCATGCGCCAGCCGCCGGAAAAACTGTTGACCGGGTTGGTCAGTTCGGTGGTCTTGAAGCCCAGGCCCAGGATCAGCGCCTGGGCGCGTGCCGGCGCGTCGTGCGAGCCGGCGTCGTGCAGCGCCATATAGGCGTGCGCCATGCGGTCGTAGTCTTCGGTGGCCTCGGCCGCCGTCACCTCTTGCTGCGCCGCCAGCAGCGCGGTGTCACCGTCGACCACAAAGTCGGTTGCGCTTTGCTCGGTCTCGGGCATGTCCTGCGCCACCTGGCCCATGCGCCACTGTGCGGGAATGCTGTATTCGCCAGCGTCCTCGTGCAGCGTGCCATTGAACAGTGCAAAGAGCGAAGACTTGCCAGCCCCGTTGCGCCCGACCAAGCCCACCTTTTCTCCCGGATTGAGGGTGACGGTGGCGCCGTCGAGAAGCACCTTGACGCCGCGGCGCAGGGTGACATTTTTAAGAGTAATCAAGGGAGTCGATCAGGTTGGATAGTGAATTGGTTTCGGGGCGCGATGACAAATGATGTTGTCATCCCGGACTTGATCCGGCATCCAGTGGCACATGCAGCATGGATTGCGGGTCGGGGCCCGCGATGACACATTAAGAGAGCAATGACGCGTTCCGGTTTCATGATTTATGCCAGCAGCGCCTCGCGCGTCAGCAGCAGCACCTGGTCGTCGCCGGCGCTGGTTTCCAGCCAGACCGCTTCGATCTGGGGGAAGGCTGCTTCAAAATGCTCGCGTTCATTGCCGATCTCAAGCACCAGCACGGCCTGTTCCGCCATGTGCCGCGGCGCGTCGCGCAGCAAGGCGCGGATGAAGTCCATGCCGTCGCTGCCACCGGAGAGCGCCAGCGCGGGTTCGGCCCGGTATTCGAGGGGCAGGGCGGCCATGCTTAGCGCATTGACGTAGGGCGGATTGCACAGGATCAGGTCGTAGGGGCCGCGCACGCTGGCCAGACCGTCGGACTCGAACAGGTGGATGCGCTGTTGCAGGCCATGTTTGTCAACGTTGATGCGGGCCACGGCCAGGGCGTCAGCCGAGATGTCACAGGCGTCGACGCGCACATCGGGATAGGCCAGTGCCGCCAGCACGGCCAGACTGCCGTTGCCGGTGCACAGATCGAGCACTTCCTGCGTGGCCGTGCTGAGCCAGGAATCGATGGCGCCATCCGCCAGCAGTTCGGCAATCAGCGAACGCGGCACGATCGCGCGTTCGTCAACGTAAAAGGCAACGCCTTGCAACCAGGCTTCGCGCGTCAGATAGGCTGCCGGCTTGCGCGTCCTGATTCTTTCAGCGAACAGGGCCGCTATTTGCGTCTGCTGCGTTGCTGTCGGATGCTGGCTGGCAACGGAGTCCGGACCGTCGAGCACGCTGTCAAGTGGCAAACCAAGCTGCCACAGCACCAGCCACGCGGCCTCGTCGAAGGCGTTGTGTGTGCCATGGCCAAAGACCACGCCGGCTTGGGTGAGCTGACGCTCGCCCGTTTCAATCAGTTCCAGAACTGTCATGCGCCAGCTTGCCGGTTGAGGTTTTCCAGGACCGCACGGTAGATGGCCTTGAGCGGCTCGATGTCGGCCAGGTTCACGTATTCATCGATCTTGTGGATGCTGGCGTTGGGGGGCCCCAGTTCGATCACTTGCGGGCAAATCCGGGAGATGAAGCGCCCATCACTGGTGCCGCCGGTGGTGGAGAGTTCGGTCTCCAGGCCGGTCTCGGCGCGGATGGCATCGGCGACGGCCTGCACCAGGGTGCCCGGCTTTGTGAGAAAAGGTTGCCCACCCAGTGTCCAGGCCAGGTCAAAGTCGAGTCCGTGGCGTTCCAGCACGGCCTGCAGACGCGCCTGCAGCGACTCGGGTGTTGATTCGGTGCAGAAGCGGAAGTTGAAGTCCAGCACCACGCTGCCGGGAATGATGTTGCTGGCGCCGGTGCCGCCGTGCACATTGCTGACCTGCCAGGAGGTCGGCGGAAAAAAAGCGTTGCCCTGGTCCCATTCGATGCCGACCAGTTCCGTCAGCGCTGGCGCGAGCAGATGGATCGGGTTTTTCGCCAACTGGGGATAGGCGATGTGACCCTGAATGCCTTTGACCGTCAAACGCCCGCTAAGCGTTCCGCGGCGCCCGTTCTTGATCATGTCGCCGCTGCGCTTGAGCGCCGTGGGCTCGCCGACGATGCAGTAATCAAGCGTTTCGCCGCGCTGCGCCAGTGCCTGGCAGACCACGACCGTGCCGTCGTTGGCCGGACCTTCCTCGTCGCTGGTCAGCAGCAGGCCGATAGCGAGCGCCGGCGCGGGTGTCGCGGCCAGAAACTCTTCGAGCGCGACGATGAAGGCGGCGATCGATGTCTTCATGTCGCTGGCGCCGCGACCAAACAGTTTGCCGTCGCGCAGCGTCGGCGTGAAGGGGTCGCTTTGCCACTGCTCCAGCGGGCCGGTCGGCACGACGTCGGTATGACCGGCAAAGACCAGCAGCTTGGCAGTGACCTCGGCCATATCGCTCTGACGCGCGGGCCGCTTGGCCCACAGATTGGTGACACGAAAATCCGCTGGTCCGCTGACAATGGCTTCGCAGACAAAACCGAGCGGCTGCAGACGTTCGATGATGAGCGCCTGGCACAGCGCGTCGTCGGGTGTCAGGGAAGGGCGGGCAATCAGCTGTTGCGCCAGGTCCAGGGTGCGGCTTATGGGCATGTCTTGGTCAATGGTTGACGTCGAGTGTGATTTCGGTGAAGGAGGGCTGGTCATCCGGATCCTCGGTTGGCTCAGCCGGTTTGGCTTTGGCAGCGAAGTTGTTTTGCAGGCGCCACAACAGGTTGGTGGGCGAGTCGGCGTTGCTCAGGCCTTCCTGACGCTCGATCGTGCCTTCGGTAATCAGGCGCGCGATGTCCTGCTCGAAAATCTGGCTGCCTTCGGCCATGGACTTTTCCATGGCTTCTTTCAGGCTGGAGAAATCGCCTCTTTCGATCAGTTCCGAAATCAGCTTGGTATTGAGCAAAACCTCGACCGCAGGCGTACGCAAGCCGCTCTTGGTGCGCAGCAGACGCTGCGAGACGATGGCGCGCAGTCCCGAGGCCAGGTCGCCGAGCATGGTCGAGCGCACTTCCACCGGGTAGAAGCTCAGGATGCGGTTCAGGGCCTGGTAGCTGTTGTTGGCATGCATGGTGGCCAGACACAGGTGGCCTGACTGCGCGTAGGCCAGTGCTGCCGACATGGTTTCACGGTCGCGGATTTCACCGATCTGGATCACGTCGGGTGCTTGGCGCAAGGCGTTTTTGAGGGCAATCTGGGCGGACTGGGTGTCGGTTCCGACTTCGCGTTGATTGACGACCGAGCGCTTGTTCTTGAACAGGAATTCGATTGGCTCCTCGATCGTCAGGATATGGCCCGACACGCTTTCGTTGCGGTGGTTGAGCATGGATGCCAGCGTCGTGCTCTTGCCGGTCCCCGTGGCACCGACCATCAGCAGCAGGCCACGTTTCTCCATCACCAGTTCACCCAGGATGGGGGGCACGGCCAGGGACGCCAAAGTGGGAATTTCGACTTGAATGTAGCGGATCACGGCTGCCAGTGAGCCGCGCTGACGCATCGCGCTGATGCGAAAACGGCCCACGCCGGCCAGGCCAAACGCCATATTGAGTTCGCTCGTTGTCTCCAGTTCGCGGATCCGATCGGCGGGCAGGATTTCGGCGAGCAGTTGGCGCGGCCCGTCGTTGGGCAGGACCTGGCTGTTGATCGGCACGCATACGCCGTTGATCCGGATCAGAACCGGTGAGTGCCCTGACAGGTAGACGTCGGACGCTTTCTTTTCGCTCATCAAGCGAAGAATGCGTTCCATCGTGCCCGAGTTTTCGACGTCTGCCATGATTGCCCCTCTTCTCGTGTTCAGTCGCGCAGCAAGTCGTTCAGGCTGGTCTTGGCCCGAGTCTGGGCGTCGACGCGCTTGACAATGATTGCTGCGTAAAGGCTGTACTTGCCGTCGTTCTTGGGCAAAGTGCCGCTGATGACCACAGATCCGCTCGGGATGCGGCCGTAGCTGACGCTGTCGGTTGCCCGGTCGTAGATCGGCGTGCTCTGGCCGAGGTAGACACCCATCGAGATAACGGAGTTTTCTTCCACGATCACGCCTTCGACCACTTCCGAGCGCGCGCCGATGAAGCAGTTGTCCTCGATGATGGTGGGGCCGGCCTGCATCGGTTCCAGTACGCCGCCGATGCCGACACCGCCGCTCAGGTGGACGTTCTTGCCGATCTGCGCGCAAGACCCCACGGTGGCCCAGGTATCGACCATGGTGCCTTCGTCGACATAGGCGCCGATGTTGACGTAGGACGGCATCAGGACCACGCCCTTGCCAATGAAGCTGCCGCGGCGTGCGACGGCTGGCGGCACGACGCGTACGCCTGTGGCGCGCATCGCCGCGTCATCCATGCCGGCAAACTTGGTCGGCACCTTGTCGTAAAAGCCGAGGTCGCCGGCGCTCATGATGGCGTTGTCCTTCAGGCGAAAGCTCAGCAGCACAGCCTTTTTGATCCATTGGTGCGTGGCCCAGCGGCCCACGGCCTCGCGCGTGGCGACGCGCAACTGGCCAGAGTTGAGTTGGGCGATCACGTGTTCGACGGCATCGCTGACTGCCTTGGGTGCAGACCTGACGGAAATATTGGCGCGGTCTTCCCAGGCGGCGTCGATGATGGTTTGTAGTTGTTGGGTCATGGGTTTCTTTCTCATCGTTTGCGGGCAGCGCGAAAGCGCGGACCCGCATGGGTTCATGTTCCGGATTTGACAAATTGGACAATGCGTTGCGCCGCTTCGACGCACTCGGCGGTTTCAGCTACCAGGGCCATGCGGATCCGCTGCGCGCCCGGGTTGATGCCTTGCCCATCACGGGCCAGGAAGGTACCCGGTAAAACGGTCACATTGTAAAGAGCGAACAATTCTCGTGCGAATACGGTGTCATTGCCCTTGACCCTTGCCCACAGATAAAAGCCGGCATCGGGCAGGGCGACTTCCAGCACACTGGCAATCAGCGGCGTGACCTGGGCAAATTTATCGCGGTACAGGGCGCGGTTCTCGATGACGTGCTGCTCGTCGCCCCAGGCCGCGATGCTGGCCGCTTGCACCACCGGGCTCATGGCACTGCCGTGGTAGGTGCGGTAGAGCAGGAACTGCTTGATGAGGGCGGCGTCCCCGGCACAGAAGCCGCTGCGCATGCCAGGAACATTGCTGCGCTTGGACAGACTGGTCAGCGACACCAGATTGCGGAAGTCGCTGCGGCCCAGGCGCGCCGCGGCTTCCATGCCACCCAGCGGCGGCTCCTCGCGGAAGTAGATCTCGCTGTAGCACTCGTCGGAGGCGATGACAAAGCCGTAGCGGTCGCTCAGGGCAAACAACTTTTCCCACTCGGCCAGTGGCATCACGGCGCCGGTCGGGTTGCCAGGCGAGCAGGTGATCAGCAACTGGGTGCGTGCCCAGACCGACTCAGGCACGGAGTCCCAGTCCTGGGCAAAATTGCGCGCGGCATCGGTCGGCACGAAGTAGGGCTGCGCGCCCGCCAGCAGGGCTGCGCCTTCGTAGATCTGGTAGAACGGATTGGGGCAGACCACCACGGGCGCCAGTGCTGCGTCGCGGCCCGCGGGCCCGGAGTCAATGAGGGTTTGCGTCAGTGCAAACAGGGCCTCGCGCGAGCCATTCACCGGCAGCACCTGGGTGGCGGGATTGACGTCCAGCCCGTAGCGTAGCTTGAGCCAGTCAGTGAAGGCCTGGCGCAGTTGTGGCTCACCGGCGGTTGCCGGGTAGGACGCCAGGCCGCTTGGGTTGGCCATGACGGATTCCATCATGGCCGAACGGATGAAGGCGGGTGTGGCGTGCTTGGGTTCACCCATGCCCAGGCTGATGGCGCGCAGGGCCGGATTCGGGGTGACGTCGGCAAAAAGTTGGCGCAGTCGCTCAAAGGGATAAGGCTGGAGCCGGGATAGCAGTGGATTCATGGCCTGCGATTATCCCGCGAGAGCGCCCGCCCGCGCTTGCGCCGCCAGGGTCTGGCGTGCAAAAGCGCCTATTTCTTCTGTCTTTTGCGCGCAGCCGGTGACTTCCTGGCCGGTCTGGCAGACTTTGTTGGCTTGACGGCGACCGGCGCCGGGCCGGCCTTGGGGGCGTCCCCCAGCGCGGATTTGAGCGGACAGACCTTGAAGGCCGGACACTTCTGACAGCCGACGGCAATAGCAATGGGGCAGATTTTCATGGAGTTCCTGATCAGGCGCCGGTGACGCCGATGCCCTTGAATTCGCCAGTGGCGATGCGCTTTTGCCACTCGGCCGGGCCGGTGATGTGGGCGCTGGTGCCG
Source organism: uncultured beta proteobacterium (assembly GCA_903876735.1). Classification (GTDB taxonomy): domain Bacteria; phylum Pseudomonadota; class Gammaproteobacteria; order Burkholderiales; family Burkholderiaceae_C; genus Rhodoferax. The sequence continues at coordinate 61,179 of CAIRAW010000005.1, forward strand.
CCGGCATCCACCGCCACCGTGACGGGCATGTCGACGACGTCGAATTCATAGATGGCTTCCATGCCGAGGTCGGCAAAGCCCACCACCTGGGCGGTCTTGATGGCTTTGGAGACCAGGTAGGCTGCCCCTCCGACCGCCATAAGGTAAGCGCTCTTGTGCTTCTTGATGGCTTCGATCGCGACCGGGCCACGCTCGGCCTTGCCGATCATGGAGATCAAGCCCGTCTTGGCCAGCATCATTTCGGTGAAGCCGTCCATGCGGGTGGCGGTGGTCGGGCCGGCGGGGCCGACGGCTTCGTCCTTGATCGGGTCAACCGGGCCGACGTAGTAGATCACGCGGTTGGTGAAGTCGACCGGCAGCTTTTCGCCCTTGGCCAGCATGTCCTGGATGCGCTTGTGCGCGGCGTCGCGCCCGGTGAGCATCTTGCCGTTGAGCAGCAGGGTGTCGCCCGGCTTCCAACTGGCCACTTCTTCCTTGGTCAGCTTGTTGAGGTCAACCTTTTTGCTCTTGACGTAGTCGGGTGTCCATTGCACGTCGGGCCAGAGGTCGAGCGATGGCGGCGTCAGGTAGACCGGGCCACTGCCGTCCATCACGAAATGGGCATGGCGCGTGGCGGCGCAGTTCGGAATCATGGCGACCGGCTTGCCGGCGGCGTGCGTCGGGTACATCTTGATCTTGATGTCGAGCACCGTGGTCAGACCACCCAGACCTTGCGCGCCAATGCCCAGCGCGTTGACTTTCTCCAGCAGTTCCAGGCGCATGGCTTCGGTCTTGCTCAGGGTCTGGCCCGCAGCGGCCTTGGCCTGCAGTTCGTGCATGTCGAGGTCTTCCATCAGGCTTTGCTTGGCCATCAGCACGGCTTTTTCAGCCGTGCCGCCAATGCCGATGCCCAGCATGCCGGGGGGGCACCAGCCCGCACCCATCGTCGGCACCGTCTTCAGAACCCAGTCAACCACGCTGTCACCCGGGTTGAGCATGACCATCTTGCTCTTGTTCTCACTGCCGCCGCCCTTGGCAGCCACCGTGACTTCAACCGTGTTGCCGGGCACGATTTCCGTGTAGATCACGGCCGGGGTGTTGTCCTTGGTGTTCTTGCGGTCGAACTGCGGATCGGCCACGACGCTGGCGCGCAGCGTGTTGTCCGGGTGGTTGTAGGCGCGGCGCACGCCTTCGTTGATGGCGTCGTCCAGACTGCCGGTGAACTCGCCCCAGCGCACGTCCATGCCGACCTTGAGGAACACGTTCACGATGCCGGTGTCCTGGCAGATCGGGCGGTGGCCGGTGGCGCTCATCTTGCTGTTGGTCAGGATCTGCGCAATGGCGTCCTTGGCCGCAGCGCTTTGCTCACGCTCGTAGGCGCGTGCCAGATGGGCGATGTAGTCGGCCGGGTGGTAGTAGCTGATGTATTGGAGTGCGGCGGCAATGGACTCGATCAAGTCAGCCTGGCGGATGGTAGTCATGATGATGTAAAACCTCAGTTTTCGTGGCAGGGAATGGTTTTTTGGCAGCGTTTGCCAGTTTAACCATTCCCGTTCGTGCAACAGGTGAAATCCGGATCGGTGCAGAATGAATCTGCAGTAAGTTTGATGCCAGTCAGTGGCCTGTAAGTGCAAGCCACGACAGTCGCGCACAACTTTTATTAACTAGAGGAGCCCCGAATATGAGTGAGCCATCGTCTGCCATTGAATCCGTGCTGGTCGAAAACCGCGTTTTCCCGCCCAGTGAGGCCCTCACCAAGGCCGCCCGCATCTCGGGTATGGACGGCTACAACGCGCTGTGCGCCGAGGCCGCGAATGACTTTGAGGGTTTCTGGGCGCGATTGGCACGCGAAAACGTGATGTGGGACAAACCATTCACCAAGACGCTGGACGAGTCCAACGCGCCGTTTTACAAATGGTTTGAAGACGGTCAGCTCAACGCCTCGGCCAATTGCCTGGACAAGCACATGGGCACGCCGGTCGAGAACAAGACCGCCGTGATCTTCGAAGCCGACGATGGCGCAGTGACCAAGACCAGCTACAAGGAACTGCTGGCGCGCGTCAGCCAGTTTGCCAACGCCCTGTTGGCCAGCGGTATCCAAAAGGGTGATCGGGTTCTGGTTTACATGCCCATGACGCTCGAAGGCGTGATCGCGATGCAGGCCTGCGCCCGTATTGGCGCAACGCACAGCGTGGTGTTTGGCGGTTTCTCGGCCAAGGCGCTGCAGGAACGCATCATCGATGCCGGCGCAGTGGCGGTCATCACGGCCAACTACCAGATGCGCGGCGGCAAGGAACTGCCCTTGAAGGCGATCGTGGACGAAGGCCTGGGACTGGGCGGCTGCGAGTCGATCAAGACGGTGTTCGTTTACCAGCGCACGGCGACAGCCTGCAACATGGTGGCGGGCCGCGACAAGACCTTTGCCGAAGCCCTGGCTGATCAGAGCACGGTTTGCGCGCCAGTGTCGGTGGGTGCCGAGCATCCGCTGTTCATTTTGTTTACGTCCGGATCCACCGGCAAACCCAAGGGCGTGCAGCATTCAACTGGCGGCTTCCTGCTCTGGGCCAAGCTGACCATGGACTGGACTTTTGACCTCCAGCCCAGCGATGTCTTCTGGTGCACGGCCGACATCGGATGGATCACCGGCCACGCCTACGTTGCCTACGGGCCGCTGGCGGCCGGCGCGACCCAGATCATTTTTGAAGGCGTGCCGACTTATCCGGACGCCGGGCGTTTCTGGCAGATGATCGAGCGCCACAAGTGCAGCATCTTCTACACGGCGCCGACCGCGATCCGCTCGCTGATCAAGGCCGCCGAAAGCAACGAAAAGGTGCATCCGGCACGCTCAGACCTGAGCAGCCTGCGCATTCTGGGTTCAGTCGGCGAGCCGATCAACCCGGAAGCCTGGATGTGGTACTACAAGCACGTCGGCGGCGAGCGCTGCCCGATTGTGGACACCTTCTGGCAGACCGAAACCGGTGGCCACATGATCACGCCGCTGCCCGGCGCCACGCCGCTGGTTCCCGGTAGCTGCACACTGCCGCTGCCCGGCATCATGGCCGCCATCGTCGACGAAGCCGGCCATGATGTGCCCAATGGCTCCGGCGGCCTGCTGGTCGTGAAGCGCCCGTGGCCCTCGATGATTCGCACCATCTGGAACGACCCGGACCGCTTCAAGAAGAGCTACTTCCCCGAAGAACTCGGCGGCACGACCTACCTTGCCGGCGACGGCGCCGTGCGCAGCGCCGACCGTGGCTACTTCCGCATCACCGGCCGCATCGATGACGTGCTCAATGTCTCGGGCCACCGCATGGGCACCATGGAAATTGAATCGGCATTGGTTGCCAAGACCGATCTGGTGGCTGAAGCTGCCGTCGTCGGACGCCCGGATGACCTGACGGGCGAGGCTATTTGCGCCTTCATCGTGCTCAAGCGTCCATGCCCGACGGGCGACGAAGCCCGTGCCATCGCCAAGGAACTGCGCGACTGGGTGGCCAAGGAAATCGGCCCGATCGCCAAACCGAAAGACATCCGCTTTGGCGAGAACCTGCCCAAGACCCGCTCCGGCAAGATCATGCGCCGCCTGCTGCGCTCGCTGGCCAAGGGCGAGTCGATCACGCAGGACACCTCGACCCTGGAAAACCCGGCGATTCTGGATCAGTTGGGTCAGAC
>CAIRAW010000006.1 GCA_903876735.1 uncultured beta proteobacterium
CATGGCCAGACCGACGAAGGGCAGTGCCATGGCGTAGACCAGACCGATGAAAGGAGCAGCCAGGAAGAGCGCGACGTTCTTGACGGTGTTTGCAGCTGCGGCGGCGGTTGCTTGTGTCGGGAGGATTTCAGCGAAATCGACTGGCATTTGGCCGGCGGTGTGAAGAGTGTTTGTCATGATGGTTCTCCTTGCAGTTCAGTAGATTCAGATGATTAATCCTTTGCATAGCCCGTGCCAACTTCAAAACAATCTGAAAAACCCAATGAAATCAATGAGTTACAAATATTTGGTGGGGCGACTGCAAGCAATCTACGGTCGCGGCGGACCAGTGGTGTACAAAAGTTTCAGGCATCAAAATTCAGTCAAATACAAAAATATCAATTAAATCAATGGGTTACGAGAAATCCAAGGTGAACGAATTTGTTATTCCGGAAAATAGAATCTCAAATCCGCTAACCTGTCTGTATTCATTCCATGATTGATTGACCCGCATGCGATCCAAGTTTGCCCATTGCCTTCTGCTGGTGCTGGCCCTGGCGTTGGGTCGCGCATCGGCAGCGGATGCCTTTTTGTGGTTTGACGCTGGCCGGCCGACCAGCGACGCGCGTCAGGTCTTGGGGCTGTTGCTGTCTGCTGCCGCAGAGGGTCTTGATCCGAATGATTACGACACGCCTGCGTTGCAGCAGCGTCTGACGCAGGCGTTGCAGGGGCCGGCGCCGTCCGAATCGGTATTGGCGCCGCTGGATGCGGCGCTTACGGCGGCGCTGCAACACTATTTGTCGGACTTGCAGTCGGGTCGGGTGGACCCGCGCCGGATTCACGCCAACTTCAGCGTGGCGCGCCATGCGCGACTGGATGCGGTCAAACTGCGTGAGGCGGTGGCCGGCCACCGTCTGGCTGAATTTGTGCAGCAGATGGCGCCGCCGCTGCCGATGTATGCCAGTCTGCAAAGGGCGCTGGCGCGTTACCGTGCGTTAGCCAAGCATCCGGCCTGGCAGTCTGCGCTGCCGCCGTTGCCAGCACGCAAACTGGTCGCGGGTCAGGCCTATGCTGGTCTGGCGCTGCTGGCGCAGCGGCTGGAGGTCCTGGGTGATCTGCAGCCAGGGACAGCTGCGCCGCTGCGTCTGGAAGGCCCGCTGCTGAAAGCGCTGCAGGCGTTTCAGGAGCGCCATGGCCTGACGCCCGACGGCGTGCTGGGCCAGGAGACGCTGCAACAGTTGAACGTGACACCAGCGGCCCGGCTGCGCCAGATTGAACTGACCATGGAGCGCCTGCGCTGGACGCCATTCCTGCAGGTGCCGCGCATGATCGTCGTCAATGTGCCGGAGTTCGTGCTGCGCGCCTACGAGGTGCGCGACGGGCGGGTTGATGTCAAGCTGACGATGAAGGTCATCGTTGGCAAGGCGCTCAACACGCGCACGCCGCTGTTCGACGAGGACATGCGTTTCATTGAATTCAGTCCTTACTGGAACGTGCCACCCTCGATCGCGCGCAAGGAACTGGTGCCGCGCCTGCGGCGTGAAGCCGACTATTTCGAGCGCGAAGGCTTTGAGTTTGTGACCGGCAGCGGCCAGACGGTCAACGCGCTCTCAAGCGAGAACCTGGATGCCGTACTGCACGGTGGCTGGCGCATCCGCCAGCGGCCCGGGCCCAAGAATGCGCTGGGCGACATCAAGTTTATCTTTCCCAACAACGACAACATTTATCTGCACCACACGCCGGCGCCGAAATTGTTTGAGCGCGTGCGACGTGATTTCAGCCACGGCTGTATCCGGGTCGAAGAGCCCGTGGCGCTGGCGCAATTCGTTCTGCACGACGAGCCCGACTGGACCGAAGATCGCATCCGCCAGGCGATGGAGAAGGGCGAGTCCAATACGCTGCGTCTGGCGCAAGCGTTGCCGGTTTTGATTGCCTACAGCACCGTCATCGTCAAGAAAGAGCGTGTTTTCTTCTACGCCGACCTGTACGGCCATGACCGGCTGCTGGACCAGGCGCTGCGCCAGCATTCGACCGGAACGAGCCCGGCGCCTGCGCCAAACGCTGTTGCCAGATAAAATGCAGTTTACGGACCAAGCCAAGCCATGCCAAACCAGCCAAGCCATCCCGAACGACGTTTTTTTCTGCGTCGCGCTGCCCACCTCGCCGTGGTCGGTGCGAGCTTGCCGCTTGCCGCGCCATCGGCGCTGGCCTCGGCACCGCAGGCGCGCAGTCTGATGCTGGACCACACGCACACCGGGGAGCGCATTGCCCTGGTTTACGCGGTAGGCGGCAGTTATGTGCCGCAGGCGCTGAGCAGCCTGAATCATTTTCTGCGCGACCACTATGCCGGCGATGTCGGCATCATTGACCCGCAACTGTTCGACGTCCTCTACCGCGTACAGCAGACACTGGGGGCAGGGCAATCGTTCCAGGTGATCTCGGGCTACCGCTGTCCGGTTACCAACAACACGCTGCGCAACACCCGTGGTGGTGGTGTGGCCAAGCACAGCCTGCACATGGAGGGCAAGGCGATCGACATCCGCCTGCCTGGCGTGCCACTGGCCGAACTGCGCGACGCAGCCCTGTCGCTGAGCGCCGGCGGTGTCGGTTACTACCCGGGCGAGCAGTTCGTCCACGTCGACACCGGGCGCGTGCGCAACTGGTAGACGCTTGACCGGCGGCGTTCAGGCTGCCTGCATCTCCCCACCCAGCGCTTCAAGCAAATCGGGCAGCAATTTGCGCAGTTCACCGGTGGCAATGGCGACGTCAGCATCGAAGCCATCGTCCTTGCCAGCCGAGGCGCCATCCATCACCACGTCCAGAAACGCCAGCTTCTTGATCTGCAGGCCTTCGGTCAGCACAAACGAAACGCGACTGCCCCAGGTCAGCGCGAGACGGGTCGGCAGTTTGCCGCCCTGAACGTGCTGGCGCACCTCTTCGTTGTCCAGCGGGTGGCGCGCATAGCGCACCACGGCCTTGGATTCATCGGCGGCCTTGAGTTCGCATTCACGGTCGACGCTGAAACCGGCCGGTGCTTCTTGGCTGACAAGCCACTCCGACATGGCAGTCGTCGGTGACACTTTGCTGTCGAGCAGCGCAACCGCCAACCCGTCGAGCGACTTGACCAGCATCGTCACCACCTCATCGGCGCGCGTCTGGCTGCTGGCGTCGATCACCAGCAAGCGCGCTTCGGGGTCAATCCAGACACCGACGGACGCTTGCTTGGTGAAGGCCTGTGGCAGCAACTCGAGCTTGATGTCGTCTTTGAGGTCGCGGATTTCCTTCTTGCCCGGTTTGCGCCCGGTGCTGGCCTCGATCTGCGCCACGCGTTCCTTGGCCTTGCGCGTGACGACCGAACCCGGCAGCGCGCGGGTTTCGATCATGAGCTTGAAAATGAGCTGGCCGCCTACCGCTTCCACCAGGGGTCCGTGGGCCTCACCGCGCGGTTCGCACCAGCCAATTGATTTTTCCTGCGTCGCGCCACATTCGATGAAGCGCGCGCCATCCAGGCTGGCCTCTATCTGCGCCACAGTTGCGGACCATTCAGGCCCGACTCGATACACGATCATGTTCTTGAACACTTGCACCCTTTTCAACGATTGATTCAAAACCTCAACCGTCGATCATCGCATCAAATCAATCCCAAAGGGCGACTTCAGGGTGATGCATTTTCCAGATTCAGATGCTGCTCCTGAGATCGCACCACATGTGCAGCTTGGAGATGAATCCGCCATCGACTGCGACTGCCAGCGGCTCCAGTCCGAACTGCGTGAAGCCGCAGCGGCGGTAGAGCGATTCGGCGCCGTGGTTGCCCTGCGTCACGGTGAGCTGCACCAGGCAGATGCCGGGGCGGTTGCGGGCGCAGTCGAGCGTCGCCAGCACTAACTGGCGCCCGAGCCCGCGTCCTCTGTGGGCGGGGGCCACATACATGCCAAACAAACTTGCCTTGTGTGAGGCCTTCCTGCGTGCGTCGAACGACAGGCCGACCACGCCCAGCAGTTGTTCATCGGCCACGGCGCCGAAGATCAACTCGCGCGCATTCGGGTCCGGATCAAGCCGCTGTTCCCACCATGCCAGCGGCAACACCGAGCGCTCGGCCACGCTGGAGGTGAAGGCGTCGGGATGGTCCGCATAGGCCTGCAGCATCAGCGCGCGGTATTGGCGGGCAATCGGTGGGCCCAAACGTTCGATCTTCATCGCAACGCGCTTGCGCCTATCGGTTCGGATTGATCAGGTACTTGACACCCGTCGCCCGTTTGCCATAGGTCTGGATGGCATCGAGTTGCAGCGCCTGCGCCAGCGATATTTCCTTGGCGTAGCTGCTGGCAAAGGTGGTCTTGAGTTCATTGGCTACGCGCTCGCGCAGTGCTTGTGCCGCCTCGGCGCCGATGCGTTGCAGAAAAGGGAACAGCAACCAGCCGCCCATGCCCCAGGCCATGCCGAAGTTGCGGTTGAATTCAGTCGGACTTGTGTCTAGCCCGCCGTAGAGGTAGATCTGCTTGTGGGTGGTCGAGCCGTAGCGGCTGTATTCGGTTGCGTTTTTGTTCAACGCCGCTTCCATGCAAGCCAGGATTTGCCCGGCCAGTTTACCGCCACCGGTCGCGTCGAAGGCGATGGTGGCGCCGGTGGCGACCAGCGCCTGCGTCAGGTCGTCCAGAAAGGTCGGCGCGCTCGCGTCACACACATAGCGGGCGCCGAGCGCGCGCAGCAGCGCTTCCTGCTCGGGTTTGCGCACGATGTTGACCAGCGGGATCTGGTCCTTGAGGCAGATCCGGTTGAGCATCTGGCCCAGATTGGAGGCCGCCGCCGTGTGCACCAGGGCCTTGTGTCCTTCGCGTCGCATGGTTTCGACCATGCCGAGCGCGGTCAGCGGGTTGACAAAGCAGGAGGCGCCCTCGGCCGGGCTTGTGCCGGCGGGCAACAGCAGGCACTGCTCAAGCGGGACGCAGCGGTACTGGGTGTACATGGCGCCGCCCAGTACGGCCACGGTCTTGCCCATCAGGGCTTGCGCCGCCGCAGAGGCGCCGGCTGCCACGACCACGCCAGCGCCCTCATTGCCGACCGGCAGCGACTGGTTGACGCGCGCCGCCATGCCTTTCATGGCGCGATCAGGAACGCGGGCTGTGACGACCGGAAGGCTGGCCGTGCCTGACACGGTGGCCGTAGCCATGTCCGCGGCGCCAAACAGCAGGCCGATGTCGGACGGATTGATCGGCGCCGCTTCGATGCGCACAACAATTTCGTTGGTGCCGGGGGCGGGCGTGGCTTCGCTGACCAGAGACAGTTCGAGTTCGCCATCCGACTTGATCAGAGAGCGAAGTTGGAGTCCGGTAAGCGGTGGGGTGGCGTGCATGGGTGGGTTCCTGAAAAGTCGAAATTCACTCTAGCACATCGCCCACATTAAACCGCCGGTAAACGGGTAATCGCCGGTGTTCGGCAAGGGCATGGCATCGGGGGGTGAGGGCGACTGGACTGAGGTGTTTCCCTGATGCGCAGATCCGGAACAAAGGGCATCATGTTGGCTGCCAGCCGATCTGCGGCCCGATTCATCAAGGACCTTATGCATCTTTTCAACAAAATTGCCGTCATCGGCGCCGCTCTGTGTCTGGCGCAGTTTGCCCCGGCCCAGAATCTGCCCAGCCCGGACTCGGTGTCACTCGACAAACTGGGTCTGATGAGCACTTTTCCACCGCTGGACGCCCAGCGCGTTGACTTGAGCAATTCATACAAGTACCCGCAGATGCGCTTTGCTGCGCAGCACCTGCGTGAATTTGTGCCCACGCACAATATCCGCCACGGCAGCGCAGCGGTAGCCGTGCTGCCGGTGGCCAGCAAGCCCGTTGGCAGCTTTGTGTTTGACGACGACAAGGGCAACAAGACCACGATCGACGACTGGTTCAAAGCCAGTTACGGAGATGCCATCGTGGTGCTGCACAAGGGCCGCATCGTTTACGAGCGTTACGACAACCAGATGAAGCCGTGGACGCCGCACCTGCTGTTTTCAGTGACCAAATCGTTCACCGGCCTGATGGCAGCGCAACTCGCGCACGAGGGCAAGATCGACCCCGATGCGCTGGTGACCCAATATGTACCGGAACTTGCAGGCAGTGCCTGGGGCGACATGAAAGTGCGCGACGTCATGGACATGACGGGCGCCGTTCGCTTCCGCGAGGTCTACACCGATCCGACGACCGAGATTTTTGGCTATAACTGGGCCAGTGGCCTGATGCCGCGCCCGCCGGGCTACCAGGGCAAGACCAACGTCTATGATTTTCTGAAAACCCTGCAAAAAGAAGGCGAACATGGCGCCGGTTTTGTCTACCGCACCGTGCATTCCGAGGTGCTGGGCTGGATTGTTTCGCGGGCCACCAATAAGCACTGGGCTGAACTGATGAGCGAGAGCATCTGGCAGAAACTCGGCATGGAAGAGGATGCTTATGTGATGGTCGATTCGGTTGGCACACCGTTGCAGGGCGCGGGCCTGAACGCCACGGCGCGAGACCTGGCGCGTTTTGGCGAGATGCTGCGCCGTGGCGGTGAGTTCAACGGCCAGCGGATTTTTGCCAAGGCGGTGCTTGACGATACTTTTGTCAAAGGCGGTGACCGTGAGAAATTCAAGGCCGGAGGCATGCCGTTCCGGGCTGGCTACAGCTACCACAATCAGTGGTGGATGCTGCACAACGCCGACGGCGCCTATGAGGCCTCGGGTGTTTATGGGCAGATGATCCATGTCAACCCGGCGGCCGAAATGGTGGTCGTCAAACTGGCTTCGCACCCGGTGGCAGGTGCCGGCTTCACCCATGCCATGACGCTGCGGGCCTGGGCTGCGCTGGCGCAGGCCGTGCGGCAGTAGCTTGGTGCATTGCCCAGCAGTGATTTTGCCTTTGGGGCTGGACGCCCGATCGATAATATGAAAGGATCGCTGCCGGAGGGCGGGGCTGTTTGCGTGGTTGACGCTGCCAAACAGAAATACAGTTGAATTCAGGGTGTGTACTGATTTGGGGAAGACTTTTGGCAGCTCGAAAATACGCCGGGATCATCGTGGCCACTGCGGTGGCCTATTTTTCGCTTTTTCAGCTCAACAGCTACTTTTTTTCTTCCTCTGGCTTTTCGGAAGGTGTGAACTGGATCTTTCTGCCAAGCGGCTTGCGCCTGGTATTCATCCTGTTGTTTGTTGAGTCGGGGGCGGTCGGCATCATGGCTGCATCCGTGTTCATCAGCTATTTTTATCAGTTTGAGGGCAATCTTCTGACCATCGCAGGCGCCGGATTCCTGTCGGGCTTTGCTCCGTGGCTGGCAAGGCTGATTTGCATCGACAGGTTCAATCTAGATGTTGACCTCAAAAACCTGACACCGGCGACATTGTTCAAAATAGCGGTTCTATTTTCGGTATTGAGTTCGGTATTGCATCAGCTTTGGTACATTTTGCGGGGAGTGACGGAGAATTTCGTCAATAGCGCCACCGTCATGGCCCTTGGTGATCTGCTGGGCACGGTCGTTGTTCTGTACGCAGCCAAGGGTGTTTTGGCGCTGCTTCCGGTCGCGCGCAACAATTAGTCACACAGGGGCTTGTCAGGCTGGGCATCAAGTGTTTATGATGCTGGGGTGAAAAAACATCTATACCAGTCAAGCACCTATGCCAAGTTTTTGAACCTGGTGCAGGCGATTCGTGAATTGCCGACCTTCCCCAAACTTGATCCGCTCGAAGAGCGTCTGCTTAACCAACTCGCCAGTCAATGGCATGTGGGTGTCAGGATCACGGTTCTGGAAGCCATGCAGATGTCGGCCGACGTGTCGGCAGCAACGGTTCATCGGCGTTTGAAGACCCTGCGACAAAAGGGAATGATCGCGCTGGCCGAGCATGAAACCGACAACCGGATCCGCTACATTGTCCCGACCGACCTGACCACCAAGTACTTTGCCAAGATGGGGCAATGTCTGGACCTGGCGCTGCGCGGCTAAGACGCACTCCACCCGGCCTTCAGGGCAACATTCCTGACTTAGCTCGGTCCCCCCATGATCGTTGATACCGGGCGTCCGATTGCGCTTGTCACCGGCGCTTCATCGGGCATTGGCCAAGAACTGGCGGCCTGCTTTGCCCGTAGCCAACACGACTTGGTTCTGGTGGCCCGCAGCGCGGACAAGTTGCAGGCGCTGGCCCGCGAGTTGGAGGAACACCATCAGGTCAAGGCGCTGGCCTTGGCCATTGATCTGACAGAACCTCAATCAGCACTGCGCCTGTTCGACAGCCTGAAGCGCCGCCGGTGCCTGCCTGACGTATTGGTCAATTGTGCCGGCGTGCTGGCGCAAGGGCAGTTCGTCCACATGAAGCCGGCGGGCCATCAGGCGATCATCGATCTCAATATCTCGGCGCTGACCAGCATGTTGTCGCATTTTCTGCCGCTGATGATCAAGCGCGGGTCGGGGCGTGTGCTCAATGTGGCATCGATCGCCGCGTTCCAACCCGTGCCTACGCTGGCCACCTACGCTGCCAGCAAAGCCTATGTCCTGTCGCTGACCGAGTCGCTATCGCAGGAACTCAAGGACACGGGCGTTACCGTGACGGCCCTGTGCCCCGGCATCACCGCCACCCCTATGCTGTCGGCTGCGACGCGGGCGAACCAGCAACTGTCCCGCTTGCCTGGTTTCCTGATTGCTAATGTTGGTGATGTGGCGCGCCAGGGCTTCGATGCCTGCATGCGCGGTGATGTGATCTGTGTCCCCGGGCTTGTCAACCGAGCAGCGATGCTGGCCTCCCGCGCTGCCCCGAAGTGGCTGCTGCGCGGCATGGGTGGGCTGCTGGCGCGCAAGGTGGTCTGAAGCCGTTGACGACAGTTGCTGCTTGCGTCAGTCTGGGGCGATATTGCATTCGTGCCGCAGCAGCGCCATCGCGTCGCGCAAGCTGTAGTCGTGGTCGCTGAGCAAATGGCCTTGTGCATTCTCCAGAAACTCCTGCCACATTTGCAGGTAGTCGTTCCGGTAGTGCGCGGGTGCGTTGCCCAGAATGTAGTCTGATACCCGCTGCGGCTGCATGCCGGCTTTGCGGATCTTGCGAACCAGCGTGGCGGCGGCTTTGGCACTGAGCAGCGTCTTGGGGGCGCTGCCCGATGCGATGCACAGAAAGAGCGTGAGCAGCGAACCGTCGTCACTGTGGCCACCGGTGACTTTGTTCCAGGCGGTCGATGCGGCGCGGTCAAAGTCGTCCACTTCGCTCAGGGCGTCCTCGGTCCAGAAGTAGCGCCCCATGAAGGAGGGTGTCTGGTCAAAGAGTTTTTTGACCGGCACTTTGCTGTCCAGAATTTTGGGCAGGTCCGACATGACGGTTTTGCGCACGCCATCCGCTACCGCCCTGAATTCGTCGGGCAGGGCTTTGGGCAGGGCAATGGCAAGGCTGGCTGTTTTGGCAGTTGCCGCTTTTTTGCGAAGAGCGGTGATGGTTTTTTGAAATGCCACCCAGTTCGGCAGGCAGGTCTGGCGCGTGGCCAGCATCAGCAGAGCCGTTCGAATGACCGCTTCGGCGTCGCGACCCGCGTCCTCCAGGTCCTGCGCATCCATGCCCAGTTGCCCGGCGAACCAGAGGGCGGCCTTGATGATCTGCGCCACTTCGCTGCGTTTTGCCAATTCGGACTGGTAGTCTGCCAGACTGCGCAGTGACCATTTGGCCAATTGCGGAATGTGATCGTCGGTAAAGCCACCTTGCTCGTGCATGCCAAAGTGGCTGTTCTGCGGCATGGCAATCAAGGCTTTGAGCATGTCGGATGCAACTTTGGAGCGCGACAGCAGGCTGTGATCGCGCAGGGCCTCGGCCGCTTTACGCAGATCGCCCGCACTGCCGAGCTCCAGGCTCAGGCTGACCAGGTTGACGATGCGCTCGCGCGCCTTTTCCAACTCGGGGCGCAGGAACTCGCTGCCAAAGTAGCGCGCGATCTGCACCATGCCTTTGGGCGCCTCGGTCTGTATCGCTTCGAGCTTAGCCTGGTCGATGATGCTGTTCTGCAGCCCGTAGCTCAGGGTTTTTTCAAAAAACGGACGGGCATCAAACAGCGAAACCGTTTGCGCTGCTGCGTGGGAGCCTGCTTGCGAATCGGACATGACCTGGCACTGCGTCTAAATGGCCGACTCTTCGTCCGCCTCCAGCGCCGCTGGCGTGGCTTTGCCGCGGTCGGTGTCGCTGGTCTCCACCTTGCCGTCGTCTTCCTCGGCCTGGGCCTCGTCGCCCTGGCCGGCATCGTGGGCGCGGGCCTTGGCGCGCAGCACCAGCAGCATTTCGACAAACAGATCGGGGCATTCGTGGCGTAACAGCCAGGCCAGTTGCATCCAGTCCTGGTCAGCCACTTCGTCCTCGTCCACGCGCGGCTTCACATAGGCATTGGCCAGCAAGGCGGTCTCGGAGAGGATGTCGCCATCGTCCTCGCCGGCATCGAAGGTGCCGCTTCGGGCGAAGGCTTCGATGCGACTCCACTTTTCAGTGAAATAGTCGGCCAGCGCCTCGGCGCCGCCTTCAAGGTCGCCAATGGCATTGAGGAACTCCACCGGGTCAGCGTCCTCGCGGAAGATGATGGAGTTAACCATGCCGCGAAGGTGGGTGCGGCTCAAGTCCTTGTACTGCTTCTCGATGACCACGGCGCGGGCAAACTGGGCCGGTGTGACCATCAGGTTGATGACCGATGCCCGGGAGTTGTCGTACTCGCGGATCACGGCCAGGATATCTTTGGCCGGCAACTGCTCCAGCACCACCATCAGGGCCCGATCGCCTTCGGTGTCGGCCAGTTCGACCAGCGCGGCTTCGGCTGCCACGATGTCGCCAGCGGCAATCAGGCTTTGGGTCTTGGCAATCAGGGCGAGTGCAGTCATGGTGTGTCTTTCGGGTGGGCCATCAGTCTTTGCGGTCAAAGCCCTGCTCGACCAGCCAGTCGTTGCCGGCCTCGTCGTGGGCGCGGGCATCGGACTCTTCTTCGTCGTGGTCTTCGGTGTGGCTGTCTTCGTGGCGCTCGTTGCGAACGGCGTCACGGTCCTGGCTGCCATCTTCTTCGGCGTCTTCGACCTGCGCACGCTCGGCTGCCGTCAAGGGCTTGTGGTGCATGTATTCGAGCGCGCAGGCAATCGTCATGAACCACTCGCCCATCGGATCTTCCAGAATGGCTTGCACGATTTCACCGGCCCAGGGTGCGACCTCAATGGTGTCGCTGAAGCTGTGCCATTCAGGCAGTTCATCAGCGTCCTGCGCGACCAGGTGGTCCATCACCACCGGGCTTTTGAAGCGAAAGGACTGGTGCAGGACAACGGCCACCATTTCGGGGCTGTCCTCCATCATGGTGAGCAGAAAGCCCAGTTCGCGGCGCTTTTCAGCGAGGCGTTTGCGCAGCACGTCGTGGCCTTCAGAGTCGGTGCGGAGATCGTCAAGTTCGGACTGATAGGCCGAGCGCAGATTGTGGAAATAGGCGGAGGTGCTCAAGGGGAAAGGGCTCAGTGGGTAGTGGGTTGTTGGTGCCGGGTTTGGCCTGCGCTCTGGATCAAGGCTTGAAAGTAGCTTTGCCAGATTTCACGCGCGGTCTGGGCCGGATTGTCCAGCAGGTTGCGCCGGCGGTTGTCGTCATAGGCAAGGCGTTTGGCATCGTCCGACAGCACCTCGTAGGCCTCTTGCACCGTGCGAAAGCGCGCGGGGGCATCGGCGTCCGTGTTGCGGTCGGGGTGGTATTGCGCCGCCTTCTGGCGAAACGCCTTCTTGATGTCGGCCAGTGTGGCGGAACTGCCAAGCCCCAGGGCGGTGTAGTGGTCATTCATGCTGTGCTTGGGTTGCGGGTGTCTGGAACGGCAGGCGTCCGATGCGGCTCTGCCGATTGGCAAGTCTGGGCCCATTTTAGTTGCTGTTGCGATTGGTGCTGAGGGGGCGCCATTTGTCCACCGACCGGCCTGTGCATCTGGCGGCCAGTGCGCCACAATAGACACCGATGAATCCATTGCCACCCAAGCACCAACCACTGGCTGAGCGCCTGCGCCCAAAGACCCTGGCCGAGGTCATAGGACAGCCGCAACTGCTGGGCGAGGGCATGGCGCTGCGGCTGGCGTTCGAGTCGGGGCAACCGCACAGCTGCATTCTGTGGGGCCCGCCGGGCACCGGCAAGACCACGATCGCGCGCCTGATGGCTGATGCCTTCGATGCGCAGTTCATCACCATCAGCGCCGTGCTCGGCGGTGTCAAGGACATCCGCGAGGCTGTCGAACTGGCCTTGCTGGCACAGCAGCAGCAAATGCGGCGCACGATTGTGTTTGTCGACGAGGTGCACCGTTTCAACAAGAGTCAGCAGGATGCTTTTCTGCCGCACGTCGAGAGTGGCCTCTTTACCTTCATTGGCGCGACCACCGAGAACCCTTCGTTCGAGGTCAATTCGGCGCTGTTGTCGCGCGCCGTGGTCTATGTGCTGCAGCCCTTGTCGGCGCCCGATCTGCAGCAGATCATCGACAAGGCGCTTGGCCTGCAGGTGTTGCCGATGCTGGACGACGCGGCGCGCGAGCGCTTGATCGGCTACGCCGATGGTGATGCGCGGCGCCTGCTCAACACGCTGGAGACACTGGCGGTGGCGGCAACGCAGCAAAAGCTCGACCGTGTCACCGATGCCTGGCTGCTCAAGGTGCTGGGCGAGCAACTGCGCCGCTATGACAAGGGCGGCGAGCAGTTCTACGACACGATCTCGGCCTTGCACAAATCAGTGCGCGGCTCCGACCCCGACGCTGCGCTCTACTGGCTGGTGCGCATGCTCGACGGTGGCGTCGATCCGCGCTACCTGGCGCGCCGGCTGGTCCGCATGGCGAGCGAGGACATTGGTCTGGCCGACCCGCGCGCGCTGCGCCTGGCGCTCGACGCCGCCGAGGTCTACGAGCGTCTCGGTACACCCGAAGGCGAACTGGCGCTGGCCGAGTGCGTGATCTACCTGGCGGTGGCGCCGAAATCGAACGCGGTCTACAAAGCCTTCAATGAGGCCAAGGCCCTGATCAAGAAGGAAGGCACGCGGCCGGTTCCCATGCACCTGCGCAACGCGCCGACCAAGCTTATGAAGGAGCTCGACTACGGCAAGGGCTACCGTTACGCGCATGACGAGGAGGGCGGTTTCGCCGCTGGCGAACGCTACCTGCCCGAGGGCATGGCAGCGCCCGGTTTTTACCGGCCGGTCGAGCGCGGGCTGGAGCTCAAGATCGCCGAGAAGCTGCGCCAGTTGCGGGCGCTGAACCAGGCGAAGTCGGCATCGGGTCGTTCCGGCGCAGGCCTATAATTTTTCAATCAGCGACCGCTCACAAGTTGCCAGCCATTTTCACCAACGGGAGAATCATCGTGCGACTCAAGAAAATCATTTCACTGTGCGCCATCAGCGCCGTCACCGCTCTGCTTCCCTTCGCGTCCAGCGCCGAACAAAAGCTGTTTGTCTACACCTCGATGAAGGAGTCGATGATCGGTGACCTGAAGATTGCTTTTGCCAAGAAGCACGCGGATATCAAACTCGATTTCCAGTCGGCTGGCGCGGGCAAACTGATGGCCAAGATCGCCGCCGAGCGTGAGTCCGGCAAGATCATGGCCGACGTGCTGTGGACCAGCGAGGTACCCGATTTCTACCAAATGAAGGCGCAGGGCTTGCTGCTGCCCTACCTGCCGACCGAACTGAAGCAGATCCTCAATCCGCTGCCCGATTACGACGGCTCGTTTACCGCCGTGCGCCTGGGCACGCTGGGCATCGCCTACAACACGCGCCTGATCAAGGAAGCGCCCAAGAGCTGGACCGATGTGCAAAAGCCGGCCTTCAAGGGCGCCTACGGCATTGCCAACCCGGCTCTCTCGGGTACCGCCTACATGAGCGTGGCGGTTCTGTCCAAGGCCTTCGGCTGGGGCTATTTCGAAGCCTTGCGCGCCAATGGCGCGAAGATGGGCAAGGGTTCGGGCCAAGTGGTGGACGACACGGCTTCGGGCGACCTGCTGGCGAGTCTGGCGGTTGACTACATCACACTCGACAAGGTCGACAAGGGCGCCACGCTGGCGCTGGTCTACCCACCCGAGATGCTGGTGATTCCGAGTCCGATCGCCATCATTCGCAACAGCCCCAATGTGGATGCGGCCAAGAAGTTTGTCGACTTTGTGCTCTCCAAAGATGGCCAGACCATCATCGCCAACGAAGGCACGCTGCCGGTGCGTAGCGATGTGACCGTGCCGGCACGCTACAAGCTGCCAACGGTGGCCGACGCGATGAAGCGCGCCATGAAGATCGACTACCAGCAGATCATGACGGAGAAGGAAGCGACCATCAAGAAGTTCACCGACATCATGCAGAAGTGAAGCAGGGCTGAACCGTGGCCAGTGTTCGCATAGAAAGTGTCAGCAAGGCCTATGCCGGGCGCGCGATTCTGGCGTCCCTGTCGCTTGAAATCCAGGATGGAGAGTGCTTTACGCTGCTCGGCCCCTCGGGCTGCGGCAAGACCGTTCTGATGCGCTTGATTGCCGGTTTCGAGGCGCCCGACAGCGGCAGCATTTCGATCGGCGATCAGCTTGTTGCCAGCGCCGCTAGCGCCCAGTTTCTGCCACCCGAACAGCGCGCTTTGGGCATGGTGTTTCAGGACTACGCGGTCTGGCCGCACATGAGCGTGTTTGACAACGTCGCCTATCCACTCAAGCTGGCGCAGGTTGAGGCCGGCGCCTTGCGCGAACGCACGCTGCGCGCCGTCGGTCTGGTCGGGCTTGACGGACTGGAAGCGCGCCTGCCGTCGCAACTCTCCGGCGGCCAGCAGCAGCGCGTGGCGCTCGCGCGCGCTTTGGTGTCGGAGCCGCGCCTGCTCTTGCTTGATGAACCGCTGAACAATCTGGATGCCAATCTGCGCGAGGAGATGCGCTTTGAGATCAAGGCGCTGCAGCGCAAGCTCGGCATCACCATTCTGTATGTGACGCATGACCAGGAGATCGCGCTGGCAATCTCGGATCGGCTCGCGGTGATGGACGAGACCGGCTCGCTGCGCCAGATCGGCGCGCCACAGGAGGTCTACGAACACCCGGCCGACGATTTTGTTTTCCGTTTTCTGGGCATTGCCAATTTTCTGCCGGTGCGCCGTGACGGTGCCGATTTGTACATTGGCGGCTCGACCACGCCCTGGGTCGGGCCGGAACCCGACCAGCACGGCGCGCGCATCACCGCTGGTTTTCGACCGAGCGATGTGCTGCTCGCGCGTGACGGTGATGGGCTGCCGGGGCGCATCGTGCGCGCCAGCTTTCTCGGCGCCCAGGTGGACTACCTGATCGACATCGCCGGCACCCTGATCCGTGCCGCCTTGCCCAGCCACGAGTGCCTGGCGCGCGGCCTGCTGTTTGTCGAAGGCGAGCCTTGCCGCGTCGGGCTCGCAACGGTGCAGTGGTTCGGCGGTGACATCGTCAGCGGCGCGAGGGCCTGAACATGGCAAAGCCAGGCACGCCTCGCATCGGCACACCCGAGATCCTGTTTGGCCTGTCGGTCGGCGTCCTGATTGTCGTTGTGGCGGTGCCGATGCTGCTGATTTTTTTCAACGCGTTCTGGGTCGATGGCCACTTCAACCTGGCCGATGTCCTCAAGGTGCTGCGCCAGCGCGAGACCTACAAGGCGCTCTTGAATTCTCTGGTGCTGTCAGCTGGGGTTACCGTCACCGGGACCATCGTCGGCACCTTTTTTGCCTGGCTGGTGACGCGCACCGATCTGCCGTTCAAGAAGACCATGAAGCTGCTGTTTCTGGTGCCCTTCATGCTGCCGGCTTTCATTGGTGCGCTGGCCTGGAAGATGCTGCTGTCGCCGCGCGCCGGCTACATCAACCGTTTCTTCATCGATGTGCTCGGTTTCGATGGCCCGATCTTCGACATCTACACCTACGCCGGCATCATCCTGGTCGAGACCATGTACCTGTTCCCCTTTGTCTTTATCCAGGTTAGCGGGGCGCTCGAGCGCATGGACCCGACGCTGGAAGAGTCGGCGCGGATCTCGGGCGCCGACCTGCTCACGATCACGCGCAAGATCACAATCCCGCTGGTGCTGCCATCGATTCTCTCAGGCTCGCTCCTGATCATGCTGTATTCGATGGCCCACTTTGGCACGGTGGCGGTGTTGGGCATTGAGACCGGCATCTACAACATTCCGACGCTCATTTACGAAAAGATCCACCAGAGCGCGGGCAGTTTCGATTCGATACGCGCCGCTACCGTGCTGGCGACGGTGCTGGTGCTGGCGGCGGCCTTGATTCTCTGGCTGCAAAACCGCATCCTGCGCAAGGGCCGCTACCAGATCATCGCGGGCAAGAGCTTTCGCCCGACCGAGCTCAAGCTGCGCGTCTGGCGGATCCCGCTTTTCCTGTTTTGCATCGCCTACATCGCCTTCACCATTGTGCTGCCGACCGCGACCATCTTCATGGTCGGCGGGCTCAAGACCTATGGCCTGCCGTTCACCGCCGCCAACCTGACATTTGCCAACTACCGCCACATCCTGTTCGAGTGGGACCTGACGCGCGACGCCATCTGGAACAGCATCAGCCTGGGCTTGTCGGCGGCGCTGATCACGATGTTTGCCGGTGTCATCATCTCGTACGTCATCGTCAAGATGAAAGTGCGCGGGCGCGGCGTGCTCGAGTTTCTTGGCATGCTGCCGTTCTCGGTGCCGGGTTCGGTCATCGCGCTCGGGGTCATTCTGGCCTGGAGCGGCAAGTTTGGCATCAACCTGTACAACACGGTGTGGATCATCCTGTTGGCCTACATCGCGCGCTACATGGCGTTCTCCTTGAAAGCCAATTCGGCAGCGCTGGAGCAGGTGCACGATTCCCTGGTTGAGGCCGCGCGCGCATCGGGCGCCAGCATGGGGCAGGCGCTCAGGGACATCGTGATTCCCCTGGTGCGCCCCGGCATGGTGGCGGCCTTCTTTCTGATTTTCCTGCCGGCGCTGCGTGAGCTGACGGTCTCGGTGTTGCTTTACGGCCCGACCACCCGCACCATCGGTGTGGCGATCTACACCCTCAATGAAGACGGCGAGACGGTGTATTCGGCAGCACTGGCGGGCATTGCCCTGATCATCATCGTGCTGGGCGAGGTCCTGATCAAGCGGCTGGTGTCGGGCAAGAGCAAAGCATAGGGCACGGCAATGGCATACATCGAACTCAAGCAGGTCAGCAAGCGTTTCGGCCAGGTTACGGCGGTGGACCGGCTCGACCTGCAGATCGCCAAGGGCGAATGTGTGGCCATGCTGGGCCCGTCCGGTTGCGGCAAGACCACCACGCTGCGCATGGTGGCGGGCTTTGATGATCTGGATGACGGCGAGATCCGCGTCGGCGAGCGGCTGCTCTCGTCCAAGCGTGAAAAGTACTACCTGCCGCCCGAGCAGCGCAATTTCGGCATGGTGTTTCAGGCCTTCGCGGTCTGGCCGCACCTCTCGGTGTTCGAGAACGTTGCATTCCCGCTGCGGGTGCGCAAACTGCCCAAAGCCGAGATCATGGCGCGCACCGAAGAGGCCCTGCGCCACACGAACCTGCTCTCGGCCGCCAGTTCAAGCCCAGACGATTTGTCTGGCGGTGGCAAACAGCGCGTGGCGCTGGCACGCGCCCTGGCGATCCGGCCCGACGTGATGCTGCTCGACGAGCCCTTGTCCAGCCTGGATCCGCACTTGCGCGAGGAAATGCGCTTCGAGATAAAGGACCTGCAGCGCAAGTTTGGTTTTGCCATTCTGTACGTTACGCACGACCAGTCCGAGGCCATGGCCTTGTCGGACCGGATTCTGGTCATGCGCGCCGGCGTGGTGCAGCAGATCGGTACGCCGCTGGAGGTTTACGGCGCGCCCGCCAACCGCTTTGTTTTCGAGTTCATCGGCCTTTCCTGCTTTCTGCAGACCGGACTGTCTCCGTCGGGCATGCAGGTGGACGGTGTTTCCTGCGAATGGCCCATGGGGGTGGCTGCGCCGGCAGAACTGCAGGCCGCCGGTGTGGGCCTGCTCGCGGCGCGCCCGACCGAGATTGATTTTGTCGGCGAGGGCGGTGTGCGCGGGGTGGTTGTGCGCAAGGCTTATCTGGGTGAAATCATCGACTATCTGGTGCGCGTTGGCAGCAGTGAGATCCGGGTGCAAAAGACGCGGCGCGCAAATGGACCGGCGCTTGGCGAGGCCTGCGGCCTGCGCTTTGTGCGGCCGCACTGGTATCCGCTGGATTGAGAAGGCGTGGGTGTCACGCTTGCATCCGATCGGCTAATCAAGGGTTCAAGCGCTTAATGCGAGGGTAAACCCATGGCGCGGCGCCAAAAAGTGCATTCACCCCTTCGCTACAATCGCGGGCACCTGACTGCCCTTGCGCGTACCTCGGTCTCTGCACTGGCAGGTTTATTGCTAGATAACTGTTAGAAATTACACGGCGGCGCCGCTTGTCAGCACACGGCTGATTCCCGGGCGGTGGTCAAAAATCGGAGAAGTTTATGGATACCTTCATACAGCAGATCATCAATGGTCTGGTGTTGGGCAGCATGTATGCCCTGGTAGCACTGGGCTACACCATGGTCTACGGCATCATCGGCCTGATCAACTTCGCCCACGGCGAAGTTCTGATGGTTGGCGCCCTGACCAGTTGGACCATCATCGGCTTGATGAAGGAGGCGATGCCGGGTGCACCAGGCTGGCTCATTCTGCTGATTTCCCTGATCATTGCCTGCGTCGTGGCCGGCATTCTCAATCTCATCATTGAAAAGGTGGCCTACCGGCCCCTGCGCAACAGCCCAAAACTTGCGCCCCTGATCACCGCCATCGGCATGTCGCTGCTGCTGCAGACCCTGGCCATGATCATCTGGAAGCCCAATTACAAGCCATATCCCACGCTGCTGCCCAATGTCCCGTTTGACATTGGCGGAGCGGTCATCACGCCAACGCAAGTGCTGATCCTTGGCATGACGGCGGTGTCGCTGGCAGTGCTGATGTGGCTGGTCAATTACACCAAACTGGGTCGCGCCATGCGCGCCACGGCCGAAAACCCGCGCGTGGCGGCGCTGATGGGCGTCAAGCCCGACGTGGTGATTTCGGCCACCTTTCTGATTGGCGCCGTGCTGGCGGCCATTGCCGGCGTGATGTGGGCGGCCAACTATGGCACGGTGCAGCACAGCATGGGCTTTCTGCCGGGGCTGAAAGCCTTTACGGCGGCAGTGTTTGGCGGTATCGGCAACCTGGCCGGCGCCGTGGTTGGCGGCATCCTGCTGGGCCTGATCGAATCGCTGGGCGCGGGCTACATCGGTCCGCTGACCGGTGGCGTGCTGGGCAGTCATTATTCGGACATTTTTGCCTTTATTGTGCTGATCATCGTGCTGACGCTGCGACCCTCGGGGCTGCTGGGCGAGCGGGTGGCGGATCGCGCCTAGGCCGAACTGATTAAGGAATCTCATGAAACAACAACAGAAAATCATTGTCTTCCTGTTGGCAGCGGTCGCCCTGCTGGTGTTGCCGCTGGTGCTGCAGGGTTTCGGCAACGCCTGGGTCCGCATTGCCGATATGGCACTGCTCTACGTCCTGCTGTCGCTCGGTTTGAACATCGTGGTTGGCTACGCCGGTTTGCTGGACCTGGGCTATGTCGCCTTCTTTGCCATCGGCGCCTACATGTACGGCCTGCTGGCGTCCCCGCATCTGACCGAGACCTTCGCGTTTTTCACCTCGATGTTTCCCGACGGCATGCACACGCCGCTGTGGATCGTGGTGCCCGCAGCAGCGGGTCTGGCCGGCCTCTTTGGCGTCTTGCTGGGCGCACCGACGCTGCGACTGCGCGGCGACTACCTGGCGATCGTGACGCTGGGCTTTGGCGAAATCATCCGCGTTTTCATGAACAACCTGGACCATCCGGTCAATATCACCAATGGTCCCAAGGGCCTGGGGCAGATTGATTCCCTGAGTTTCTTCGGCCTGAACCTGGGCAAGACCGTGACCGTGGCCGGCTTCGATGTTGCCTCGGTTTCGCTGTACTACTATCTGTTTCTGGGTCTTGTGCTGTTCAGCGTGCTGATCTCGCACCGCCTCGAGTTCTCCCGCGTTGGTCGTGCCTGGATGGCAATTCGTGAAGACGAGATTGCGGCCAAGGCCATGGGCATCAATACCCGCAACCTCAAACTGTTGGCCTTCGGCATGGGCGCCACCTTCGGCGGTGTGTCGGGCGCCATGTTTGCGTCCTTTCAGGGATTCATCTCGCCCGAGTCCTTCAGCCTGATGGAGTCGATCATGATCGTGGCCATGGTGGTGCTCGGTGGCATCGGCCATCTGCCCGGCGTCATCCTGGGTGCCGTGCTGCTGTCGGCCCTGCCTGAGGTGCTGCGCTATGTGGCGGGCCCCTTGCAGTCGATGACCGACGGCCGGCTGGACGCCTCGATCCTGCGCCAACTGCTGATTGCGCTGGCCATGATCTCCATCATGCTGTCGCGCCCGCGCGGTTTGTGGCCTTCGCCCGACCACGGCAAGTCCTTGCAGAACGTGAAATAGATTTTTTGTGGGACAGACCGTGCTGATGCACAACGAACCAGCTCTGTCCCCAACTGATGAAAGAAGACCATGACAGACACTGTTCTCAAAGTTGCCGGCGTCTCCAAACGCTTCGGTGGCCTGCAGGCGCTGAGCGATGTGGGCATCACGATCAAGCGCGGCCAGGTCTATGGCCTGATTGGCCCCAACGGTGCCGGCAAGACCACCTTCTTCAATGTGCTCACCGGCCTCTATACGCCTGACAGCGGCAGCTTTGAGCTGGCCGACAAGACCTACCAGCCGACCGCCGTGCACGAGGTGGCCAAGGCCGGCATTGCGCGTACCTTCCAGAACATCCGGCTTTTTGCCGAGATGACGGCGCTCGAAAATGTCATGGTGGGGCGTCATATCCGCACCCACTCGGGCTTGATCGGCGCCATTTTCCGCACACCGGGCTTCAAGGCGGAAGAACTGGCCATTGCGACGCGGGCGCAGGAGTTGCTCGAGTATGTGGGCATTGGCCGCTTTGCAGACTACAAGGCGCGTACCCTGAGCTACGGTGACCAGCGCCGGCTGGAGATTGCCCGCGCGCTGGCAACCGACCCGCAACTGATTGCCCTCGACGAGCCAGCTGCGGGTATGAACGCCACTGAAAAAGTCATGCTGCGCGAACTGATAGACAAGATCCGCAACGACAACCGCACGATTTTGCTGATCGAGCACGACGTCAAGCTGGTCATGGGTTTGTGCGACCGCGTCACCGTGCTCGACTACGGCAAGCAGATCGCCGAAGGAACGCCGGCTGACGTGCAGAAAAATGACAAGGTGATCGAGGCCTATCTGGGCACCAGCGGGCACTGAGCCGCGCAACGATCTGACAAGGAAAAAAGATGACTATTCTTCTCAAAGTGACGGGTCTCAAAGTCGCTTACGGCGGTATCCAGGCGGTCAAGGGGGTTGATTTCGAGGTGCGCGAAGGCGAACTGGTGTCGCTGATCGGCTCCAATGGCGCTGGCAAGACCACGACCATGAAAGCCATCACCGGCATCCTGCCGATCAATGACGGCGACATTGAGTACATGGGCAAGAGCATCCGTGGCCAGGGTCCCTGGGACCTGGTTGCGCAGGGCCTGGCCATGGTGCCTGAAGGCCGCGGCGTTTTTGCCCGCATGACGATCGTTGAAAACCTGCAGATGGGCGCCTACATCCGCCACGACAAGGCCGACATCCTGGCCGACATTGACAAGGTCTTCACCATTTTTCCGCGCCTCAAGGAGCGCGCCGACCAGTTGGCCGGCACCTTGTCGGGCGGTGAGCAGCAGATGCTGGCGATGGGCCGCGGCCTGATGAGCCGGCCAAAGGTCCTGCTGCTCGATGAGCCCTCCATGGGCCTGTCGCCCCTCATGGTGGACAAGATCTTCGAAGTCGTGCGTGATGTCTCGGCGCAGGGCGTGACCGTGCTGCTGGTGGAGCAGAACGCGAGCCGGGCCCTCGGTATTGCCGACCGTGGCTATGTCATGGAGTCGGGCCTGATCACCATGTCGGGCGATGCCAAGGAAATGCTCAGCGACCCCAAGGTGCGCGCCGCTTACCTGGGGGAGTGATTCAGGCTGGGCCCGATCCTCACTCATGTCAATGATTTTCGTTTTGTGATGGACTTGTGAGGCGTTTACTCAAGATTGTTTGATTTCGCTCAAGGTCCGGGACATGCAAGCGCGGCAAAGTCGGGCCCATGCTACTTGCTGAAACCATTGACCATCTTGCAGACCGACAGGTGCAGGCGCGCGGTTCGCGTCTGCTGAGCCGCACGCTTGTCTCGCCATCGGTCAGTTACCTGGAGTCGGGTCGGATCGCCCTGGGCCTGATGGAAGGTGACGTCATGGAGCACCAGTTGGGTGTCGTGGAAGGTCCGTGCTGGCTGGAGGCGTCGTCGGCCGTGCTGGGTCTGCCCCATGCGGTGGACGGATTTGCCGAAACCGAAGTGGTTCTGCGCAGCGTGCCGCTAACCGAGTTTCGCCGCGCCCTGGCTGACATGCCGGAGTCGGCCCAGGCCGTGCTGCATGATGTGGCGCTGGCGCACCGCCAGCAAACCGAATTTGCCGTCAGTCGCCTGGCCAAAGACGCCGAGGCGCGTTGCGCCGAGTGGCTGCTGCGCCACGCCCAGACCGGTGACAAGGGCGCGATGGCGGTCCAGTTGCAGCAGCGCAAGCGCTCGATTGCGGCTCAGCTTGGCATTGCACCCGAGACCCTGTCGCGCGTTTTGCGCCACTTGCGCGAACGCAGCCTGATCAGCGGCTCTGGTCGCATGCTCAAGGTGGATGACCCCGGTGGCCTGCGCCTGCTCGCCGGCGTTTAATCTTTCCCGCAGTTATCTAAATATGAAGGGCGTGCCCGAGCGCACGTAGCGCGGCTTCCTGCACGGCTTCACCCAGTGTCGGGTGCGCGTGGATGGTGCTGGCCACATCTTCCAGACAAGCCCCCATTTCCAGTGAATGCGAGAAGGCAGTACTGAGTTCCGAAACGCCAACCCCCACCGCCTGCCAGCCGACGATCAAATGGTTATCGCGCCGCGCCACCACGCGCACAAACCCGTCGCCGGCCTCGAGCGTCATGGCGCGTCCGTTGGCGGCGAACGGGAAACTGGCCTGGATGCAATCCAGACCGGCCAGCGCTGCCTGATCTGGGGTCAATCCGGCCACCACGACTTCCGGGTCGGTAAAACAGACGGCGGCAATGGCGGCGGGCGCAAAGTGGCGCCGCTTGCCGGCGATGATCTCGGCCACCATCTCGCCCTGCGCCATGGCGCGGTGCGCCAGCATTGGCTCACCGGTGATATCGCCGATGGCCCAGACGTTGCGCATCGAACTGCGGCACTGGTCGTCAATCTTTACGGCACGGCCGTTCATGGCGAGCATCAGGCTCTCCAGACCAAAACCCTGGCTGCGCGGCGTGCGGCCAATCGCCACCAAAACCTGATCGGCCGGCAGTTCCGAGACATCGCCCTTGGCGTTGGTGACTTGCACGCCATCGCCAGCGGCGTTCAAGCCCTGGACCCGGCAACTGAGCTGCACCTGCACGCCGAGTTTGCGCAGCGAGGCCGTGACCGGCTTGACCAGTTCTTCGTCGTAGACCGGCAGGATGCGTTCCAACGCCTCAACCACCGTGACCTCGGCGCCGAGTTTGCGGTAGACGGTGCCGAGTTCGAGGCCGATGTAGCCCGCACCCACCACCACCAGGCGCTTTGGCAACACGGTCGGTGACAGGGCCTGCGTTGAGGAGATGACACGCCCGCCAAAGGGCAGACCGGGCAGGGTGATTTCGCTGGAACCCGTGGCCAGCAGCAGGTGTTCGCAAGCGATGCGCAGCGCTGCGCCATCTGCTGCCTGCACCTCGACCGTCTTGCCGTCGACGATGCGCGCCCAACCCTGGATGACGGTGACGCCGTTCTTTTTGAGCAGCGCGCCCACGCCTTGCGTCAGGCGGCGGACAATGCCGTCTTTCCAGCGCACGGTGTGCGCCAGATCGATGCGCGGCGCCTCAACCTTAATGCCCAGCGGCGATTGGCCGCTGTAGTGGGAGACCTTGTTAAAGGCCTCACTGGCGTGGATCAGGGCCTTGGACGGAATGCAGCCGATGTTCAGGCAGGTGCCGCCCAGGCGCTCGCCCTCAACCAGCGTGGTGGCAATGCCCAGTTGCGCGGCGCGGATGGCGGCCACATAGCCGCCAGGGCCGCCACCGATGATCAGCAGTCTGGTTTCTTGGGTTTGCATGCGCTACTCCACAAACAGGGTGGCCGGGCATTCGAGGTAGCCGCGCAGCAACTGCACAAACTCGGCGCCGTGCATGCCGTCGACCACGCGGTGGTCGAAGGAGGATGACAGGTTCATCATGAGTCGCGCCACGACAGCGCCATTGCGGATCATGGGGCGCTCGACCATGCGGTTGACGCCGACGATGGCGACCTCGGGGTGGTTGATCACCGGCGTGCTGACGATGCCGCCCAGGGCGCCCAGACTCGTGATGGTGATGGTCGAGCCGGTCAGTTCCTCGCGCGTCGCCTTGCCGCTGCGCGCCGCTTCGCTCAAGCGCAGCAGTTCGGCCGCACAGCCCCACAGGTCGCGCGTTTCGGCGTGGCGCATGACGGGCACCATGAGCCCGCCTTCGGTCTGTGTCGCCATGCCCAGATGCACGGCCTCATAGCGTGTCACCACGGCAGCATCGTCGTCGTAGCGGGCATTGACCTGCGGAAACTCGCGCACGGCCAGTACCACGGCGCGCACCAGAAAGGGCAGCAAGGTCAGGCGGCCGCGTTCCTTGGCGTGCTTGGTGTTCAGGCGCGTGCGCAGCGCTTCAAGTTCGGTCACGTCGATTTCTTCGACGTAGGTGAAGTGCGGAATGCGGCGCTTGGCTTCCTGCATCTTCTGGGCAATCTTGCGCCGCAGGCCGATCACGGGGATGACGTCTTCGGCTGTGCGCTGTGCGTAGCGCTGGTCGGTTGTCCCTGCGCTGCTTGCCTGTCCGGCCCGGGCTGCGTAGGTGTCCAGGTCCTGCTGTGTGATGCGACCTGCCATGCCGGTGCCGGCTACGAACTGCAACTCGATGCCGAGGTCCCAGGCCCGGCGGCGAACGGCAGGGGATGCAATCGGTTTCTCGCCGCTGGTGCGTGCGTGCACGGTGGCTGCGGCGGCTGCTGTTTTGCGCAGTGCTGGCGGCGGGGCTGATTTGGTTTGTGCTGCTTCGGCCGGTACGGGTTCCGGCGCTGCAGTTTGTGCAACTGCTTTGGTCGCGCTGACTGGCGCCGCTGCAACCGCTTTGGCCACTGGCGTTCCAGCGCCCTCAACTTCAATGTCAATGACGGCAGAGCCAACCGCCATCACCTGTCCCACCGCACCACCGAGCGCGAGCACTTTGCCGGCCACGGGTGACGGAATCTCGACGGTGGCCTTGTCGGTCATGACGTCGGCCAGGATCTGGTCTTCGCTGATCAAATCGCCAACCTTCACATGCCAGGCTACCAGTTCAACTTCTGCAATGCCTTCGCCGATGTCCGGCATCTTGATTGTGTGAATGCCCATCATGCCTCCATCGTTCGTTTGAGTGCCGCTGCCACGCGGGCCGGGCCGGGAAAATAAGCCCATTCCTGTGCGTGCGGGTAGGGCGTGTCCCAGCCCGTGACGCGCTCAATCGGCGCCTCCAGGTGGTAGAAGCAGTGCTCCTGAATCAGCGAGATCAACTCGGCGCCAAAGCCGCTGGTGCGCGTGGCTTCGTGCAGCACGACGCAGCGCCCGGTCTTCTTGACGGAGGTGACGATAGTCTCGAGATCGAGCGGCCAGATCGAGCGCAGGTCGATGATCTCGGCGTCGATGCCGCTCTCGTTGGCCGCCGCTTCGGCGACGAAGACCATGGTGCCGTAGGTGATCACGGTCAGCGCCTTGCCGGGGCGGAAGATCGCAGCCGTGTCGAGCGGCACGGTGTAGTAGCCCTCGGGTACTGCGCCCATCGGGTGCTTGGACCAGGGCACGACCGGTTTGTCGTGATGGCCGTCGAAGGGGCCGTTGTAGAGGCGTTTCGGTTCGAGAAAAATGACCGGGTCATCGTTCTCGATCGAGGCGATCAGCAGGCCCTTGGCGTCGTAGGGGTTCGATGGCATCACGGTGCGCAGACCGCAGACCTGGGTGAAGACCGATTCCGGGCTCTGGCTGTGCGTCTGGCCGCCGTAGATGCCGCCGCCGCAGGGCATGCGGATCGTGATCGGTGCCGTGAAGTCGCCGACCGAGCGGTAGCGCAGGCGCGCCGCTTCCGAGACGATCTGGTCGGTGGCCGGGTAGACGTAATCGGCAAACTGGATTTCGACCACCGGGCGCAGGCCGTAGGCGCCCATGCCGACGGCGGTGCCGACGATGCCGCCCTCCGAGATCGGCGCGTCGAACACGCGCGAGGTGCCGTACTTTTTTTGCAGGCCTTCGGTGCAGCGGAAGACGCCGCCGAAATAGCCAACGTCCTGGCCGTACACGACCACGTTGTCGTCGCGCTCCAGCATCACGTCCATGGCCGAACGCAAGGCTTGAATCATCGTCATGGGGGTAGTTCTCATGGTCATACTCCCAACTCCTGGCGCTGCCGGCGCAGGTGCTCGGGCAGTTCCTTGTAGACATCTTCAAACATTTCGGCCGGGCTTTGCATGTGGCCGTCGGCCAGCGTGCCGTAGCTCTCGGCTTCCTTGTGCGCGGCCAGCACCATGGCGTCGACCTCTTTTTGCATGGCCTCGTGCTCGGCATCGGACCAGGCGCCCAGATTGACCAGATGCTGCTTCAGGCGCTCAATCGGATCGCCCAAGGGAAAGCGTTTGACGTCGTTGGCCGGGCGGTACTTGGTCGGATCGTCCGAGGTCGAGTGCGGACCGGCCCGGTAGGTCACCCATTCGATCAGGGTCGGCCCGAGATTCGAGCGTGCGCGCTCCAGCGCCCATTGGGATGCGGCGTAAACCGCCAGGAAATCGTTGCCATCGACACGCAGAGAGGCGATGCCGTTGCCGACACCGCGCGCGGCAAAGGTGGTGCCCTCGCCACCGGCAATGGCCTGGAAGGTCGAGATCGCCCACTGGTTGTTGACGACATTGAGGATCACCGGTGCGCGGTAAACGTGGGCAAAGGTCAGGCCGGTGTGAAAGTCCGCCTCGGCCGTGGCGCCGTCGCCGATCCAGCTTGACGCCACCTTGGTGTCGCCCTTGATGGCCGAGGCCATGGCCCAGCCCACGGCCTGGATCACCTGCGTTGCGAGGTTGCCCGAGATCGAGAAGAAACCGTGCTTCTTGCTCGAGTACATCACTGGCAGCTGGCGCCCCTTGAGCGGGTCGCGTTCGTTGGAGAACAACTGGCAGATCATGTCGACCATAGCGACGTCTTCGCGCGCGAGCAGCAGGCCCTGCTGGCGGTAGGTCGGAAAGCACATATCGCCCTCGCTCAGCGCGAAGGCGTGCGCCGTGGCGATGGCTTCCTCGCCCAGGCACTGCATGTAGAAGGACATCTTCTTCTGCCTCTGCGCGATCACCATGCGTGTGTCGAAAGCGCGGGTCTTCATCATGGCGCGCAGACCGCGGCGCCATAAATCGACATCAACTTTTGGAGCCCACGGGCCGACTGCCTGGCCGGCGTCGTCAAGGACACGGATCAGCGTGAAGGCGAGATCGGCGGTCTGCGCCGGTGTTGCGTCGACGGGTGGTCGGCGTACCGCGCCAGCGGGTGAGATCGGGAGGTAGGAAAAGTCTGTGTCATGGCCTGGTCGCCCGGTGGGCTCAGGAACATGCAGACGAAGCGGTTCGTGCTGTGGCATTGGCATTTTCTCCTTGCAAGCTCGTGTCCTGCATCAGATTCTCGGGGCTCGGCGCAATGTGTGACGGGTAGCCCCGCATTGACCGGACAATGCAGCAGGGGCAACGGGATCACCGCATTCCTTGCGCGCGCTGTCTAGCATAACGGATTTTGGCCGCGCTACTGAACTCAGCCCAGTTCGAAACTGGTGATGCCGTAGCTGCGCCCCAGCGCCAGGTCCGGCGTGGCGCCGGTGTACATGCGCGCCGTCTCGAAGACCCGGACCATGCCACGCGCTTCGGCCAGGGCAAGGGCCGCCGGGTTGCATTCGGGCACGTCAAGGAAGACCGGCGCATCAGCCGGGAGTTGCGCCCCCAGCGCGTCGAGCAGCGCGGTCGCACCCTGCGCGCTGTCGGCGAACAGGGGGCCGATCTTGTGCCCGCTGCGGCAGGCCCGGCGCACGCCGTAGCCGAGCAGGCCGTGGCGGTCCAGCAGCCCGAGCGCCAGCGTTTGCGGCTGTGCGATCCAGCGTTGCAGAAACTCGGCGCGCGCCGCTGGAAAGAAAGCGCGGTCGTAGGCCAGCAGCGCGTCGAATGGCAGGCTCGCCAGCGGCACCAGGCGCGTGCCTGCGGGCAGGGCGCTGCCGTGGCTCAGGGCGGCGCCCGTGCCCTGGTAGCGCACATTGCGGTGTGTCAGTTGAAAGCCGCTGCGCTGGTAGTTGTCCTGCTGCGCCAGCACGCCGTCGAGTCCGATGTTGCGTCCGGCCAGACGCTTCATCGCCGCCTGCCAGAGCTGCCAGCCGTAGCCCTGGCCACGCCAGACCGGTTTGACGATGTAAAAGCCGATGAAGCCGAAGGATTCGCCATAACGGATGGCCGAGATCACGGCCACCGCCGCATCATCGAGCAGACCGATCAGCAACCCGGCAGGATCGGCGGCGTAGAAGGGCGCGGCGTCGAAGCAGCCGGGGTTCCAGCCCTCGGCTGCGGCCCAGTCCAGCGCCAGATCAAACTCGGCGCGGGTCATGGCGCGGATGGTCAAGACAGGTGTTGTCATGGTGCTTTCCTGAATGCGTGACTCAGCGCAGAAACGCCCGCAACGCCGCCAGGTAGGCCTGCGGCTGCTCCAGGTGGTGGTTGTGCGAGGCGTTTTCAAACACCTGCATCCGGGCACCCGGTATCAGGCGGCAGAACTGTTGCACGGTCTCTGGCGTGGCCTCGTCGAAGCGCCCGCAGGTCAGCAGTGTCGGAACCTTGACCTGATTCAGGCGTGGCGTCAGGTCGGCCGCGCGCAGGCTGCCGGTGCAGGTGAATTCACTCGGTCCCCACATCGCCAGATAGACCTCCATTCCCAGCCCGGCAAAAGCGCGTTGCAAACACTCAGGCCAGGGATCAAGCCGGCACAGATGCTGCTGGTAGTACTGGGTCATGGCGTCCTGATAGGCGGGCGCCTCAAAGTCTTCAAGTGCCTCGGCCAGCGCCACGGCCTTGCCGATCGCAGCTGGCATTTGCGCGAGCCAGGCGCGCTGGTCTGCCATCCAGCGCGGCGCGCTCAGACACGGCCCCGAGAGCACCAGGCGTTCGATGCCGCTTGCACCC
This sequence comes from uncultured beta proteobacterium, assembly GCA_903876735.1. Taxonomy (GTDB): domain Bacteria; phylum Pseudomonadota; class Gammaproteobacteria; order Burkholderiales; family Burkholderiaceae_C; genus Rhodoferax. Next base: position 29,347 of record CAIRAW010000006.1, read on the forward strand.
CTGAGCAGCGATTCGACGGCCAGCATGCTGCCCCAGGACTGGCCCAGCAAATGAACACGATCGAGTCCCAGCGCCGCGCGCACGGTCGCCAGTTCTTCAACAAAGCGACTCACTTGCCACAGCGCCGGGTTGGCCGGATGCCCGGAGCGGCCACAGCCTAGCTGATCGTAGAAAACCACTGGCCGCTCGTCGGCCAGCGCGCCTATGTTTTCCAGATAGTCGTGCGGTGCGCCGGGCCCGCCGTGTAGCACCAGCAAGGGAATGCCGGGCGCGTCGGCGCCATCGATGCGGTACCAAACGCGACCACCGGGACCGGCGATCATGCCTTCGCTGCGCTTGACCTGGTCGATGGTTGGCATGCTGTCAGCCGACGCGAACCGTGATCGATGTGTTGGCAGCTCCGAACAGCATCAGGTACGCGATCCCTGTTCCGGCCGGCAGCGTTGCCGACGCATTGGGCGCGCCGCTGCCCAGACATTGGAAGGCTGCGTCATAAAGGCGCCAGTCCGTGGCGCCGGAAATCGCGAGCGGCAGCGGCGCAGGGCCCGCCTGCACGGCGCGCCACTCAGCATAGGCTTCACTGCCGATCGCAACGCTGCTCGTTCTGCCGGACGGCAGCAACAGCACGCTCTGTGCGGGTCTAAACACGCTGCTGCCCAGACGCATCCATTCCTCACCTGCGCGCGACTCAACGATCAAGTCATTGAGGTCGCGCGAGTTATTCCCAGGAATCTTCAGGCACATGCGCGTGGCGCTGTCGCTGACGGACGCATCCGTGATCTGGGTTTGCTCACCGATCACTGCGGCATTCACCAACAGGTAGCCGGGAGAATCAGGCGCTGCGGCCAGCGTCAGCGTCGGGCTGGACCGGTAAAGCCACATCAATGAATCAGCCGGCTCGTTGACGGCCAGCCAGGTCTGTTGGAGACGTGCCAGCCAGACGCTTGACAAGGGTGGCTTGGCCGCCAACTTCTGCGCCGGGAGGAATTGAACCAGGTAATGGCCCAGGCCCGTAACAGTGCGTCCCGTCAGGTAGCGCTCGCCCATCGCACTGGAGGACTGGTAAGACATGTTGGGGGCCGCATCGGTTGAGAATGTTCCGTCGCTGCGCAGTTTCCATCCCGTTGTTGGGGCCGCCCAGGCGCCCTGTTTTGTGCTTGAAATCGACAGCGTGCGATCGGCTGCAATCTGGACGCGAAGCATGCCCTGGTAATGGGCATAAATGCCTTCGATGGCCGCGAGTTGCGCTGAGCTGGGTACGGCCTCGGGCAGTGCAATCGCAGGCAGTGGCGTTGGCACGGCGGCGATGCGGCGGCGCTCGGCGAGCGCCTGCAGCAGGATGCGTTCAGCCAATGCGCCGTGGTTGTAATCGTTCGAAGTGCCGGTGATCATCAGCGCCAGCCCCTCATCCGGAGCGACCACGAAATTGCTGCCATAGACGCTGGTGCCACCGTTCTTGTGCCAGGCCGTGACGCCGACTGCGGCCAGGCCGCTCCCTAGCACGCCGTCCCATCCGAGGCCGTAACCATCATTCATCCTGACCGGCTGCAGCGCCTGGGTCAGGGTCTGGTTGCGTGCCATCTCCGTGAGCGTTGCGGCCTGCAGGATGCGCACGCCGTCGAGCTGGCCACCGCTCAGGAACATCCTGGCGATGCGCGCCATTTCCGTGGGCGTCGTGTAGAGCCCGCCTGAGGCGTAGGCCAGCGTAAATTCCTGCGGCAGTTTTGTTGTGCCGTCATAAGCGCTCGCATACGAGCCCGCAGCGAACGCCTGCAGTGCGTAGCTGCTGCGCTTCATGCCCAGCGGCGTGAGGATTTCGTCAGCGACAAACTGTGCGAAGGTCTTGCCCGTCACCGCCTTGATCAGCGGCTCGATCATCGTGAAGCCATCGTTGCAGTAGACCGACATCTCGCCTGGTACATGTTTCAGTCGTGCCGTGGCCAGCGTATTCATCACCTGCTCGGCGTAGCCGGAGAAGGGGCTGGAGCGGAAGATGCCACGGTAGTCGGCACCCGGGAAACCCGATGAATGGTTCAGCAGCATGCGCACCGTGACTTGCGTGTATTCAGGCGACGCCATCCTGAAGGTCGGCAGGTAGCGCAGCAGCGGCGCGTCCAGCTCCAGTTGGCCGCGCTCGACCAGAATCATGGCGGCGATCGCCGCCAGCATCTTGCTGCAGGAGCCGATGCAAAACAGGGTGTCGGTCGTTGGCGCAGCCTGGCTTGTCCTGTCGATCACACCAAAGGCCTCGGCCCAGATCACCCGCTCCCGGTCGATCAGCGCGACCGAGATCGACGGCGTGTCGGTGTCGGTCAGCGCTTGGGCGATGGCGGCGCGCGCGTCGGCAATGGTGGCCTCGTAGCTGGCGCTACTGGCGCCCCAGCAAGCGGCCAGCAGGCCGGGCGCCAGAATGCCTGCGCCGGTGAGGGCGCTTAAATGCAGCACGCTGCGACGCGTGATTTCGCCGTGCAACTGGCTGTTGTCTTGATGCGCCTGCGTCTGAAGTTCGGTTTTCATGGTGTTGTCCGGCAAATTGATCAGGAGAGCGTGACACTGGCGCTGGTGTTGGCAGGGCCAAAGATGAGCAGGTATGCGAGGCCGCTGCCGGCGGGCAGGCTGGTCTGGCCGTTTGCGGCGCCACTGCTCAAAGCCTGAAAGTCGGCATCGTAGAGGCGCCAGGCGCTGGCGCCGGCGATGGCGACCTGAACCGGCGCGGCGCCGGTCTGCACCGCGCGCCATTCTGCGTAGGCTTGCGCGCCAATGGGAACAACGGTGGTCGCGCCAGCGCTCAGCAGCGGCACCGTCGCCTGCGGGCGGTGCAGGGCGTCGCCCCAGCGCAACCATTCTTCGTCGCCCTGGTTGACGATGTCGAGATCGTTCAGGTCGCGTCCGTTCATGCCGGGGATGACGAGCATCATGCGCGCCGTTGTGTCGCTGGTCGATGGATCAAGCACGATGGGTGACGGTGTATCTCCGGACTGCCAGGCAATCACCAGCCCCGGCAATTCCGGGATGGCGACCAGCGAGAAGCGCAGTGTGCCCAGGATCTGGTCGACATGGGAGTCGGGGCTTTCGTTGACCCGCAGCCAGGTCGAGCCAAGCCGCTGGCGCCAGGCGGCTGAGAGCGGCGTTGCCGCTGCCTGCACGCGCTGGGCATAGGCCTGCGCGTCGAGGTAGTGCAGGGCGCCAGTCGGGCCGCGCTGCGCCAAGTACTGCCGGCCCGATTCGGTGACGGATTTGCAGGAGATCAGTGGCGCGGTGTCCGATGTGAACCAGCCGTCGCTGCGGTAACGCAGCGCTGAAATGCCGGGGCTGAAGCCGTCGGGGCCCAGCCTCAGGGTAGCGAGCGAGCCGTCGGCGTCCTTGCGAAACTGGACGATGCTGGCGGAGTTGGCGTAAACACCCTCGGTCGCCTCTATGACGCCAGCGGGGGCGAGCTGCACCGGACTGGCCAGCCCTGCCAGCGCTGCCGGGTAGGCGGGTATGCGGTCGTTCTCGGCCAGTGCGCGCAGCAATACGCGCTGCGCCAGCGCGCTGTGGTTGAAGCCGGCGCCTTGTGTCCCCATCACCACCACGGCCAGGCCTTCGTTGGGCGCGACGATCATCTCCGCGCCATAGAAGTCGGTATCGCCCCCTTTGCTCCAGCCTTGGATGCCGACGGCCTGCAGGCCGGACTCGCGCACGGTATCCCAGCCCAGTCCGTAAGACCAGGCCACGGATTTCACCGGGTTGAATGTTCCCAGCGTCTGATCGACGGCCATCGCTTGCAGCGACGCTGCGCCCAGGATTCGCGTAGCGCCCAAGGCACCGTCATTGAGAAAAACCCGGGCGAAGGTGGCCAGGTCGGTTGGCGTGGTGTAGAGGCCGCCGGAGGCCTGTGCGCCGGAAAACTCCTGCGGCTGGGCCACGCCGGACCGGTAGACCTTGGCATAGCTGCCGTCTGCGAACGGGGCCCTGGTATAGGCGGAATGCTTCATGCCCAGCGGATCGAGGATGGCCGCTTGCACGTAGTCGGCGTAGCGCTGGCCGGTCACCGCCGCGATCAGGAGTTCGAGCAGCGTGAAGCCGTCGTTGCAATAGACGCTCATATAGCCTGGTGCCGCCTTCAGGCGCTGCTGCGCCAGTCCGGCCAGAACCTGCTCGGCATAGCCTGAAGCGGGTTTGTTGGTGAAGACGTTTCGGTAGTTCGTTCCGGGAAAGCCGGACGAGTGGTTCAGCAGCATGCGCACCGTGATGTCCGTGTAGCGCGCATCCAGCATGCGAAACCTTGGCAGGTAGTCAACCAGTGGCGCGTCGAGCCGCAACAGCCCTTGCTCCACCAGTTGCATGACGGCGACTGTCGCCAACATCTTGGAGCTTGAGCCGATGCTGAACATGGTGTTCGCGGTCGGCATCTGGCGCGTCTGCAGGTCGGCATAGCCGTAGCTCTGGGCCCACACCGTGCGCTCGGTGCTGACGAGCGCAAAGCCCAGCGCGGTGGCGCTGCCAAGCCGCAACACCTCCTGCGCGGCCGTCTGCGCTTCCTGCATTGCGGCTTCGTAGTTTGGCGTCGAGGCGTGAGTGCATCCCGCGAGCAGGACCGGGCTTGCGAGTCCCAGGCCGGACCAGCCAGCGAGTTGCAGCAGTTGGCGCCGCGAGTTCGACCGCAAACCGCTGGCGTTGCGCTGATCCCGGCTTACTTTGGTGTCTTGGTTCATCGTGGTTTTCCTTTGCTAATTTCTTGAACCTGTAATCTGCTGACCACCTTGCTGTTTATTGTGACGAGAACCGGCGACCGATCGGTTCAGCGCGGTCATGCGCATGCCGTCCTGGTTGATGCACGTCAAACGTGTCACGTACAACAGCGGCTCAGCGCTTGTCCACCCGTGAGGCATGACGCGTCGCGGATAAATTGAAGGGCAGGGCGCCTGGTCCGGGCAATTGTTCTTTTTTGGGCTAGCATTGGGCACTTGACGATTCTTCTGGCATCAACTTTGCGTGTGATGACCATGGGTCGACACCTTAACCAAGCAACGAATTCACACGCAGCATGACCAGCCCCCGCCTTCAGCTCTCCGGCATCACCAAACGGTATCCGGGGGTGATTGCCAACAGCGATGTGTCGCTCACGCTCATGCCGGGTCAGACGCATGCCGTGCTGGGTGAAAACGGCGCCGGCAAGTCGACCCTGATGAAGATCATCTACGGCTCGGTCAAGCCCGACGCCGGTCACATGATGCTCAACGGCCAGTTGGTCCATATCCGCAACCCCAAGGATGCGCGCGCCAACGGCATCAGCATGGTGTTCCAGCATTTCAACCTGTTCGACACCATGACCGTGGCCGAGAACGTCTGGCTCGGGCTGACGCGCGATTCGCTCGAGCAGGTGACCGCCAGCATCGTCGGCAAGGCCAACGAATACGGGCTCGACGTCGACCCCGAGCGACCGGTGCACACCCTGAGCGTGGGCGAGATGCAGCGGGTGGAAATCATCCGCGCCCTGTTGACGCGTCCCGAGGTGCTGATCCTGGACGAGCCGACCTCGGTGCTGACGCCGCAGGCGGTGGACAAGCTGTTTGTGGTGCTGAAGAAATTGGCCAGTGAAGGCTGCAGCATCCTGTACATCAGCCACAAGCTGCACGAGATCCGCGAACTCTGCAACGCCTGCACCGTGCTGCGTGGCGGCAAGGTGACAGGCGTCTGTGACCCGTCGCAGGAATCGAACGCCTCGCTCTCGCGCATGATGATTGGCGCCGAGCCGCCGCTGTTGACCCGCCATGAGCCCAGGCTTGGCGCGGCCGTGCTGCAGGTGCGGGATTTGTCGCTGGCGCGCGAAGACCAGTTTGGCGTGGACCTGCAGGGCATTTCGCTCGAGGTGCGCGCTGGTGAAGTGGTCGGCATTGCCGGTGTCTCGGGCAATGGGCAAAAGGAATTGCTGTACGCGCTCTCGGGTGAAGATACGCGCTCGCCCGCTGGTTCGATCCGGATGGGTGCCGTCGATGTCAGCGCGCTGCACCCCGGCGGGCGGCGCAAGCTCGGTCTGCATTTTGTGCCCGAAGAGCGTCTGGGTCGCGGTGCGGTGCCGACGCTGGGCCTGGCGCACAACCTGCTGCTCACGCGCAACGAATCGATCTCGCACCCCGGCTTTGCCGGCGGCTGGATCCGGGTCCGGCAACTCGAAGCCCATGCCGCCGACATCATCCGGCGCTTCAACGTCAAGGCCGGTGGGCCGCGCGCTGCGGCTCGTTCGCTATCGGGCGGCAATCTGCAGAAGTTTCTGGTCGGGCGCGAGATTGACGCCAAGCCGACGCTGTTCATCGTGTCGCAGCCGACCTGGGGTGTGGACGTCGGCGCGGCGGCGCAGATCCGCGGGGAGATTCTGGCGCTGCGCGACGCCGGTTGCGCCGTGCTGGTGGTGAGCGAAGAACTGGAAGAACTGTTTGAAGTCAGCGACCGCCTGCACGTCATCGCGCAGGGCCGGCTCTCGCCGTCGGTGCCGATTGCGCAGGCGACGGTGGAGCGAATTGGCGAGTGGATGAGCGGCCTGTTTTCAAATGATCAGGGGGCTTTGCATGTTAAAGCTTGAAGCCCGTCAACAGCCCTCGAGTCTGTGGAGCTATGCCTCACCGCTGCTGGCGCTGGCGCTCACGGTCCTGATCGGTGTGGCACTGTTTGTCGCCCTTGGCAAAGACCCGGTCAGCGGCCTGCGCGTGTTTTTCTGGGAGCCGGTGCGCACTGCCTATGCGCTGGGCGAGTTGACCGTCAAGGCCACACCTTTGCTGCTGATTGCGCTGGGTCTTGCCGTGTGCTTTCGCTCCAATGTCTGGAACATCGGCGCCGAAGGCCAGTATGTGTTGGGCGCGATCGCAGCCAGTGGCGTGGCTTTGCTGGCAGAGCCGGGTACGAGTCGCTGGATTGTTGTTCCCATCATGCTTGCTGGCGTGCTCGGCGGCATGTTCTGGGCTGGCATCACAGCCTGGCTGCGCGACCGCTTCAACGCCAACGAGATTCTGGTGAGTCTGATGCTGGTCTACGTGGCGGTGCAACTTCTCAGCTACATGGTGTCGGGCCCGTGGAAAGATCCGCAGGGCTACAACTTTCCGCAGAGCAAAAACTTTGAACTGGTGACGCGCATTCCGCGCCTGTTCGACGGTTCGCGCATCAGCATCGGTGTATTTCTGGCGTTGCTGGGTGTGCTCGGAGCCTGGATTTTTTTGTTTCGCACACGCGCCGGTTTTGCCCAGCAGGTCGGCGGTCTGGCGCCAGCCGCTGCGCGCTATGCCGGCTTTTCCTCGCGCCGCGCGCTGTGGACGGCCTTGCTGGTCTCCGGCGCCACGGCCGGTCTGGCCGGTGCGCTTGAAGTGGCGGGCCCGATCGGTCAGCTCACGCCCTATGTGCCGGCTGGCTACGGCTTTGCCGCCATCATCGTCGCCTTTGTCGGGCGTCTGCACCCGGTGGGCATGGTGTTTTCAGCCCTGCTGATGAGCATGTTCTACATCGGCGGCGAACTCGCGCAGTCGCGCCTGGGTTTGCCCAAGTCGCTGACCGGCGTTTTTCAGGGGCTGCTGCTGTTTACCCTGCTGGCCTGCGACACGCTGGTCAACTACCGCGTGAAATGGGTCAAGTGATGGATTCCTATGCACTGCTGATCGCAGCCACCCTGAACGCTGGCACGGTGCTGGCGCTGGCATCCCTCGGGATGCTGATCAATGAGCGTGCCGGCATTGTCAACCTCGGCGCCGAAGGCATGATGCTGTGCGCGGCAATAGCCGGTTTCGCGGCGGTTGTTCACAGCGGCAGCGACTTTGTCGGCTTTGCCGCCGGCATGGGCGCTGGCGCGCTGCTGGCGCTGGTGTTCGGTTTGCTGGTGATCTGGCTCAACGCGAACCAGTACGCAACCGGCCTGGCGGTGAGTCTGTTCGGCGCCGGCTTTTCTGCCTTTGCGGGAATTGCCTATGTGCAGGAGCGGATTCCACCGCGCCCGGGTTTTGCTGTTCCCTATCTGGCCGACCTGCCCCTGATCGGCCCGGCCCTGTTCCGCCACCATCCGCTGGTCTACCTGACGGTTCTGTTTGCGCTGGGTTTGATCTGGTTCCTGTACCGCACGCGCGCCGGTCTGGTGCTGCGCAGCGTTGGTGAGAACCCCGAGTCGGCGCATGCGCTGGGCTATCCGGTGCGCCGCATCCGCTTGCTTGCCGTGGTCGTTGGTGGTGCACTGTGCGGTCTGGCGGGCGCCTATGTTTCGATCGTCTACACCCCATTGTGGGTCGAGGGCATGGTGGCCGGCAAGGGCTGGATCGCTTTGGCGCTGACCACGTTTGCCACCTGGCGCCCGGCGCGCGTGCTGCTGGGCGCCTATTTGTTTGGCGGTGTCACCATGCTGCAGTTTCACCTGCAGGGCATTGGCGTGGAAGTTGCTAGTCAGTTTCTGACCATGCTGCCCTATTTGTCGACCATTGTTGTTCTAGCCCTGATTTCACGCAATCCGCTGTGGATCCGCATCAACATGCCAGCTTCAATCGGCAAGCCGTTCTATCCGGGCAGCTGATTTTTCCGGTTCATAATTGAGTTTTTCCACCCCCCGTCGCAACCCGCTCCAAGAAGGAATTGACATGACCGATCTGCAAAAACGTTCGCTGCTGAAAATCGCAGCACTCACCGCCGTGGCATCTGCTGCGTTGCTGGGGTGCGGCAAGAAGGAAGCGGCGGCGCCTGCTGCCCCTGCTCCGGCAGCGGCCGCCTCGGCGCCCAAGGCCGAGCCCCTGAAAATTGCCTTTGCCTACGTCGGCCCGGTCGGTGACGGCGGCTGGACCTTTGCCCACGACAATGGTCGCAAGGCGCTGGAAAAAGAATTCGGCGACAAGATCAAGACCTCGTTTGTCGAGAGCGTTCCCGAATCGGCTGACGCGGAGCGCGTGATCCGCGACATGGTCGGCCAGGGCAACAAACTGGTTTTCGGCACCACCTTCGGCTACATGGAGACCATGCTCAAGGTCGCTGCCGACAGCAAGGACGTCAAGTTCGAGCACGCCACCGGCTACAAGCAGGCCGACAACATGCGCACCTACGACAGCCGCACCTACGAAGGCGCTTACATGGCAGGCGTGATCGCCGGCAAGATGACCAAGTCCAACACGCTGGGCGTGGTGGCTTCCGTGCCAATTCCGGAAGTGATCCGCAACATCAACAGCTTCACGCTGGGCGCGCAGTCAAGCAACCCGAAAGTCAAGACCAAGGTGGTGTGGGTGAACGAATGGTTCAACCCGCCCAAGGAAACCGAAGCAGCAACCTCGCTGATCAACGGCGGCGCCGACGTGCTGTTCCAGAACACCGATTCACCGGCGGTCCTGAAAACCGCCGAAGCCAAGGGCAAGCGCGCCTTCGGTTGGGATTCCGATATGACCGCCTACGGCCCCAAGGCCCATCTGGCATCAAGCGTGATCAACTGGGGCCCGTACTACATCAAGGCCACCAAGGAAGCGCTGGACGGCAGCTGGAAGGGTGGCACAGGCGCCTGGTGGGGTGTGAAGGAAGGCGCGATCGACATCGTCTCGATCGCCGAAGACGTGCCGGCTGACACCAAGGCCAAAGTGGCTGAAGTGAAGAAAGGCCTGGCCGACGGCAGCTTCGTGATCTGGAAGGGCCCGATCACCGACAACACCGGCAAGGTGCAGGTGGCCAAGGATGCCGTCGCTGACGACAAGTTCCTCGGTGGTTTGAACTTCTTCGTCAAGGGCGTTGAAGGCAAGGTGCCGGGCGCCAAGTAGTCCGCTGCCGCCTGACACCGCAAAAAAGCCGCCTGAGGGCGGCTTTTTTGCGCTCGCCGGGTCAAACCTTGTCAGTCATACAATCAAAAGTGTCTGCGCGATCTTGCCCGCTGTAATTTGATAGGGTGGTCATCATGGCGCTTATTTCTCATAACAAAGGGATGGCTGTGAGCGTTGAGAGCGAGCGAGTTGCAGATGGGGTCAGTGACCGGAGCGATTCAACGCAGAGTCTGAACCAGCGTGCCCAGTCGGCTTTGCAACAGCGTCGCAACTTGTCGACCGAATCAATCGCCGCCATGCCACCTGCGGCAGTGCAGCAGGCGCTGCATGAGTTGCAAGTGCACAAGATCGAGTTGGAACTGCAGAACGAGGAACTGCGCCGGATGCAGGTGGAACTCGACAGTTCGAACGCGCGTTATTTTGACTTTTATGACCTGGCACCGGTGGGCTTTTGCATGCTCAACGCTTCCGGGCTGTTTCTGCATGCCAATCTCACGGCGGCCGCCATGCTGGGGCTTGATCGGGCTACGCTGCCAGGGCGGGCCATGTCGCGCTTTATTCACGCGGACGATCAGAGTATTTTCTACAGCTTGTGCCAGGCCATTGTCGCGACCCATGAAGCGCAGGACTGCGAATTGAGGTTGGTGGGTAAGACCGCCCCCCCGCTTTGGGTGCGTCTGCAAGCCACCTCTGGCATCGATGGCGAGGGTGAACGGTCCCTGCGCCTGGTGGTGAGCAACATCACCGAGCGCAAGCAGGTCGAAGCAGCCCTGACCGACAGCGAGCAACGCTACCGCACGCTGGTGGAATGGACGCCAGAACCACTCGTGGTTTATCGCGATGGCATCATACTTTTTGTCAACCCCGCAGCCATGAAGCTGTTTGGGGCGAGATCGGCGAGTGAACTGGTGGGCAGTTTGATGTTCGACCGGGTTCATCCCGACACCCGGCAGGCGCTGGAGTCTCGCGTCAGGGATCTGGCGGACCATGGTCAGGATTCACTTTTGGCGCTGCATCAATTGCTCCGCCTCGATGGCAGTGTCATGGAGGTTGAAATCCAGGGAACGGTCATTTCCTTCGGTGGGGCGCCAGCGCGTCAGGTGTCGATGCGCGACATGACCGGGCGCAGGCAGATCGAAGCGGCGCTGCATGAGAGCGAGCAACGCTACCGTACCCTGGTGGAGTGGATGCCGGAGCCGATCCTGGTGCTGGCCCATAACCGCATTCTTTATGCCAACCCCGCAGCCTTGAAAACGTTTGGCGCAGGTGCAGCCAGCGAGGTGGTCGGAACCCTGGTGCTCGATTGGGTGCACCCGGATGAACATCAGACCGTCTGGCAGCGCCGCTTGACCCATCCTCTGGACTCGCCAATGATCGAGCAGAAGGTCGTCAGGCTGGATGGTTCCATCATCAGCATTGAAGTCCAGGGCACAGCGATTTTCTACAACGGACAAGCGGCACGCCTGGTCACGATGCGCGATATCACGCAGCGCAAGCAGGCCGAAGCCGCCCTGATAGACAGCGAACAGCGCTACCGCACCCTGGTGGAATGGACGCCAGAACCGATCGTTGTTCATGCCGGGGAACAGGTGCTCTATGTGAATCCTGCCGCGGTCAAAATGTTTGGCGCCGGTTCTGCGAGCGAACTGATCAAGCGACCGGTTCTTGACTGGGTTCACCCGGACTACCATCAGGTGATCTTTCAGCGCCGAGCCAAATATGTGCGCGACTCGCCGATCGTTGAGCAGCAGATGCTCAGGCTCGATGGCAGCGCTGTCGTCGTTGAAGTCCAGGGCACGGCAATCTCCTTTGATGGGAAGCCGGCGCGTCATACGTCGATACGCGACATCACGGAACGCAAGAAGGTTGAAGCAACGCTCGAAGCCGCCCGCTTGAAATCAGAGAACGCGAGCCAGGCCAAGTCACGTTTCCTGGCCTCGGCCAGCCATGATCTGCGTCAGCCCGCTCATGCCCTGGGCTTGTTTGTTGAGAGACTGGCGCAGTCGCCAATTCTTGCTGATGACGAGCAGGCCCGGTATCTGGTGGGCTGCATGGAGGATTCGGTGCGTGCCATGCAGGACATGCTGGACGGGTTTTTCGACATCTCGCGACTGGACTCCGAGCCGGCGCAAATCCCTCGCGTTCACTTTCCTATCGCCGGCATATTGGATCAGTTGCGTAACGGCCTGAGCGCTGGGGCGAGCGACAAGGGCTTGCGGCTGCGGGTTCGACCCTCAGCGGCCTGGGTTGAAAGCGACACCCGGCTGTTGCAGCGCATTCTTCTTAATCTGGTCAACAATGCCGTGCGATACACCCAGCAGGGCAGTATCCTGGTCGCCTGTCGACCGTCGCGCGATGGCTCTCAACTGCGCATTGAGGTACGCGACAGCGGTATCGGGATTGCGGCGCAATACCATGAAGAAATCTTCCAGGAATTCTTTCAGGTCGACAACCCGCAGCGTGATCGCAGCAAGGGATTGGGCGTCGGTTTGAATATTGTGGACCGGGCTTGCCGCCTGCTCAGTCATGGCCTGACCATGCGCTCGGCACCCGGACGCGGGACATGCTTTACCGTGACCGTTCCGTTGGCGCCAGCGCGCGTGGTTGCTGCGCCGCAGGACACCAGGGAAGCGGGAATGCAAACTGGTTTTGCCGGTTTGCGCGTCATGCTGATCGAGGACGACGCGCTGGGCCGCATAGGGCTGGCAGGCCTTCTGTCGTCCTGGGGGTGTATCGTGACCGAGGCTGAAGGTGCGAACGAGGCCTGCGCGCTGTATCGGCAGGATATGGCGCCGGACATCATCATCAGCGACTTTCGCCTGGGCGGCGGGGTCAACGGCATCGAGGCGGTGCAGCGTGTGCGAGACATCGCCGGCAGTGCGTTGGTGGCCTGCCTGATCAGTGGCGACACCGATGCCGACTTGCGGAACCAGGCGCAAGCTGCGGGGCTCAGCCTTCTGCAAAAACCGGTGCGACCAGCCAAAATGCGAAGCCTGTTGCGCCATCTGGTCACGCGCTGTGAGCGGCGCATCACGGTCTAGGTGGTCAGCGAATTCCGGCCAGGTTGAGGGCGTCGCCCATGTCGCGGTCCGAGTTCAGGATGTGCGAGACCAGCCAGTCGCGCAGAAAGAGCAGCAATTCAACCAGGCTCGGTCCCTGGCCCTGGTCGACTTGCGCCACCAGTTGACTGACTTTTTTCACGAATGACTGGTGCTCGCCGATATGCCGGTCTATGCCCGCATAGCTGATTTCACGCATCAGGCGTTCTTCAGTGCCAAAGTGATAGACGGTGTATTGCACCATCTCGTCGATCACCTTGCGGTTGTCGAAATGACTGTCCTGTGCGTCCAGGGCGACGCCCAGGCGGTTGAGGATGCCGACCAGCACCTGATGCTGTTTGTCGACCTCCTGTACGCCGACGGAAAACTGGTTTGACCAGGCAATCATGGGCATGATGCAAGTTCCTTATGAAGTAGGGTTGAGCACGTGGCGAGTATCTGCAGCAGCTCGCGCGCCATGGTGCTGGTGGAGAGGAATTCGTTCTCAAAACGCTGCCACTCGACGTAGCGCGCAAAGCGCGCCAGGCGTGACAGGATTTCGGCCAGCAGTGCCTCCAGTTCCCTGGCTTCGACGGCGCTTTCCGGGGCCATGTGCAAGCCCATGGCCAGCGCATCTTCGACGCCACAGGCGCGCAGCGCGAACATCAAGGGGTTGATTTTTTTCTGCAGCCAGGCGTCAGCTGATTCGCGTGCTGTCAGGGATTCTCCAATCGTCAGAGACAGCAGTACCACGGCGCGCGAGAGTTGCGCATGCAACTGGCGCAAGCGGCGACCGATTGTTGCCGCCTGTTCCGGCATTGGCTGCTCTGCCTCCCGGTCTTGCTGCGCGCGCGCGATGGCGCTGATCCAGTTCGCCATGTGACTGTCAAATTCGTGCGCGACCAGTCTGGCGCTAACGGCTGCGCGCAGCAGGCCCAGATCGGGGTCGAGCAGCGTTTCGCAGATCGCCTCGGCAAACAGCAGGATGCGCGCGCGAGGCGGAATCTGCTCTTCCTTGAGTTGCAGCGGGAAACCCGAGCCGTCGAGCCGTTCATGCGAACAGGCGATCAACTGCCCGACCTCGTGCGTCATTTTGCCCAGTTCAACCGCCGCCAGGGCGGACAGGATGGGGTGCTGGTCGTAGAGCCGCTCCTTCTCATCGGGTTTGGGCTCGGCCGGAAAGTAGAGGCGCCCCACGTCGTGCAGCAAGCCAGCGTGCGCCAGCGCCGACAGCAGGCGTGGCTCCAGCCCAAGTTCAATCGCCAGGGTCAGCGCAATCGCCGTCACCGCGACCGAATGCGCCAGGTAATCCTGGTTGCCGCAGCGCAGCAGCGAAATCAGCAGCAGTTCCTGCGGCGTCAGCGTCAATGCGTGAAAAATGCCGAGCACAGCACGCTCGTGCCCAGCGACAGCCGAATTCAATGCCGGCGAACTGGCGCAAAGCTTTTTGAACACGGCTTCGATGGCCGAGGCGTTGACTGGATCATGTGCGTTGATGCACAACTCGATGGGCTCGCGCAATTCGCGCTGGATGAGGCGGCTCATCAACTCCGGATCAATGGGTTGACTCTTGGACCATAGCATGACGCCTTTGCTGTCGTAGATGTCGTGCACCGAATGAAAGCCGCCCTGCGCGGCGCCCTGCCACATGAAGCCAGCCAGATAGGGGTTGGCCTTGATGATGGGCGTCGATCCGGTAAACAAATGCCGGCCTGGCGATGAAGCGCTCATGGGTTGGTTTGATGTGTGGGTTAGCAGGGCAACGAACAGGTTTCGTTGCCCCGATGTTCCCTCAGGTACCGACGCTTTAAAGCCTTAAACAGGCAGGCGTTTGGGAATCACTTCGGTCCACGGCGACAAGCCTCATCATTCCGTCACTGCGAGGCGCGTAGCGACGCGACAGTCCATGCCCGACCGGACTGCCTGGATTGCCGCGCTGGCCGTCATTGCGAGCGAAGCGCGGCAATCGCAATCACTAAACCTGCTGCGTATCAGGGGTTCTGCGAACCCCGGTGCGCCCAGCCGGTTGTGTTCTTCTCGATGATGCTGAAGAGCTCGTACATGCCCATGGCCATCGCGCCCACCACCAGCAGCCCGGCAAAGGCCAGCCCCATCTGCATGGCCGAGCCGGCCGAGATCAGGAGGTAGCCAATGCCCTCGTTGGCTGCCGTCATCTCCGACACCGTGGTGCCGACAAAGGCCAGCGTGATGGCAACCTTGAGCGAGCCGAAGAAATACGGCATCGAACGCGGTAGGCCGACTTTGACCAATACATCCCAGCGTTTGGCGCCCAGCACGCGCAGCACGTCCTCAAGTTCGGGCTCCAGCGTCGCCAGACCGGTGGCGATATTGACCATGATCGGGAAGAAACTGATCAGGAAAGCCGTCAGGATGGCGGGCCCGGCGCCGATGCCGAACCAGACCACCAGGATCGGAACAAACGCCGCTTTGGGCAGCGCGTTGAAGGCGGTCATCAAAGGATAGACGGCGGCGTAGGCCAGGCGCGAACTGCCGATGACGAAGCCGAGCAGCACGCCGACCACAATCGCCAGTCCGAAGCCGGCCATGGTGACCCAGTAGGTGCGCCAGGCGTGCGCCGCGATCGTGCTCTTGAATTCCCAGAACTGGTTCCAGATGCGCAGCGGGCTCGGGAAGATGAATTCCGAGACCTCGAAACCGCTGCAAATCACCTGCCACAGCAGCAGCACGAAAGCCAGCAGCAGCCAGGGCGACCACAGTTCAATTTGCTTCTTGTTCATTGTTCTCGGCCGGAAACAGGGGACGTTGCAGGGTGTTGCGCATGGCGCCGATGTGGCCGCGCAGTTCATGCACGATGTCGGTGAATTCGGGCGTGTAGGTGATCTCCAGATCGCGCGGTCGCGGCAGGTCAATGTCGCTCTTGACGACAAAACGCCCAGGGCTGCCGCTCATGACATATACGGTATCGGCCAGGAACACCGACTCGCGCAGGTCATGCGTGACCAGGATGACGTTGAACTGCTGCTCGGTCCAGAGGTCGCGCAGGATGCACCAGAGCTCCTCGCGCGTGAAGGCGTCGAGCGCACCGAAGGGTTCGTCGAGCAGCAGCATCTTGGGTTCGTGGATGAGCGCGCGGCAGATGCTGGCGCGCTGCTGCATACCGCCCGAGAGCTGCCAGGGAAACTTGTCCTCGTAGCCGCCCAGCCCCACTTTTTGCAGCAGGGCGCGTGCGCGCTGCTCGTATTCCTGGCGCTTGGCCTTGAAGTTGCTGCGGTAGGGTTCGACGATCTCCAGCGGCAGCAGCACGTTGTCCACGGTCGTGCGCCAGGGCAGCAGGGAGGATGCCTGAAACGCCATGCCCGAGATCTTGAGCGGGCCGGTGACCGGCTGGCCGTCGATCAGGATCTGCCCCCGGGAAGGCATCTTCAAGCCGGTGGCAAGCTTCATGAAGGTGGACTTGCCGCAGCCCGAGGGTCCGACAATGGCGATGAATTCGCCCTGACGCACCTTCAGGTCAATCGCCTCGACCGCGAAATGCTTCTGCTCCAGCATCTCGCGGTTGTAGGCGAGCCAGACATCCCGGAAATCGACAAACCAGTTGTCAACGGGAACTTGCATGCTATTTCTTTGGCAGGACGTTGAGTTCGGCCTTGGTCGGCAGGAAGGCCCCGGTCCAGACAGCGTCCGGATTGACCCGGCTCTTGGTGGCGTAGGCGTCCGACACCTGGGACGCCATCAGTGACAGGCGCGGCCCGTTGACCTGGCCAAAGCCCTCGGCGCGTGCGTTGGCGCTGTTGATCACGGTGTCGATGGCCAGTTGCAGGCGGCGTGTTTCCAGCGCCACGTTGATGATGCCGTCACGCGCCTTTACATCCTGGATCGCGGCCGCCGGGTTGCCGATAACATCTTTCATGCCTTTGGCGAAAGCGACCAGAAAGGCCTTGACGGCGGCCGGATTCTCTTTAAGCATCTTGGGCGAAGCGATGATGGCGTTGCCGTAGAGCTTGACGCCATGCTCGGGGTAGGGCAGCACGACCACATCTGCGGCCTTCACGCCGCGCGCCTCTAGGTTGAGCAGCGAGGTGAAGGTGAAACCGGTGATGGCATCGACGTCGCCGCGCACCAGCATGGTTTCGCGCAGCGGCGGGTCCATCGCAGTCCACTGCACGTTGCTGACGTTGTTGGCCTTGGCAAAGATCGGGAAGGCGCGCCGACCGGCGTCGAATACAGGCGCACCGAGCTTCTTGCCACTGAGATCCGCCGGTGTCTTGATGCCCGACTTCTTCAGCGCCATGACCGAGGCCGGCGTGTCGTTGTAGACCATCATGATGGCAACCGGCTTGTTTGGCGCATCCGGGTTGTTGGCATGGAATTCCATCAGGGCTGCCAGATCGGCAAAACCCATGTCATAGGCACCTGAGGCAACCCGGGTGACCGCGCCGCCGGACCCGTTGCCGGCGTCCACTGCCACATCAAGCTTGGCATCCTTGAAGTATCCCTTGGCCACCGGGGTCAGAAACAGGGCTGCCGGACCTTCAAAGCGCCAGTCGAGCTGGAACTTGATGGGCGTGGTCTGGGCTTGTGCGCCAGCCAAAGCGAAGGCAGCGCTCAGTGCTGCGGCAGTTTTCAGAAAGATGCGCTTATTCATGGGAACTCCAGTCTTGAAAATCGTTGTAGGTCACACAGCAATAAAGGTGCCAGTGGGTTCGCAACCCATAGTCGCCACTCAGTCTCACGTCAAAAGATGATGACCAGAGCTTGAGTAGCCCCAAAACGGGGCGTCCGTTTGTCCATGTACCGATCTTAACTTGCCGAAAATGTTTACACTTTCGCAATCCACCCCGGCTTACGCCGCGCAACCCGAATGACCATGACATCAACC
The DNA here is from genome assembly GCA_903876735.1 of uncultured beta proteobacterium. Lineage (GTDB taxonomy): Bacteria > Pseudomonadota > Gammaproteobacteria > Burkholderiales > Burkholderiaceae_C > Rhodoferax. The sequence goes on from CAIRAW010000006.1 coordinate 46,992, forward strand.
CCTACCTTTGTGCGCTTTGTGCTTGACGGCGCCGTCGTCGAAGCCGATCTGGCGCAACACGCCACGACCACCGTGCTGGACTATCTGCGCGAACACCTGCAACGCAGCGGTACCAAGGAGGGTTGCGCCGAGGGCGACTGCGGCGCTTGCGTGGTGCTGGTGGGTGAACTCAACGCTGCTGGTACGGCGGTCAGCTACGCGCCGGTCAACAGCTGTCTGCAACTGCTTCCCACTCTTGATGGCAAGTCGCTCAAGACGGTTGAGAGCCTGCAGCGCGCCGACGGCAAACTGCATCCGGTCCAGGAGACCATGGCGGCCAGCCACGGGACGCAGTGCGGCTTTTGTACGCCTGGCATCGTGATGAGCGTGACCGGTCTGTTGCAGACGGTTCCCAGTCCGACGCGCGATCAGGTCAAGGATGCGCTCAGCGGCAACCTGTGCCGCTGCACCGGCTACAAGCCGATTGTTGATGCCGCGGTGAAAGCCAGTCAGGCCGCGCCGGAGCAACTCAAGCTTGACGACCAGGCCGATCGGGCGTTGTTGCTGCAGATGCGCCAGAGCAGCGCGTCAGGCACCAGTGCGGCGGGCCGGCCCTTCTTTGCGCCAAGCACCGTCCAGACGCTGGCCGATTGCCTGCTGGCGCACCCGCAAGCCATGCTGCTGGCTGGCAGCACCGAAATTGGACTGCAGGTCAACAAGCAGTTTGCGCGCCCGGAGCAGATCGTCTACCTTGGCAATGTGGCCGAGCTGCGTCAGGTCGAAGACCAGGGTCGGTTTTGGCGCATTGGCGCGCAGGTTTCCCTGAGCGAGGTGCTGACGCTGGTGTCCGATGACTACCCGGATTTTGCTGAAGTGCTGCGCCGCTTTGGTTCGCCCCCGATTCGCTCCACCGCCACGCTGGCTGGCAACATCGCCAACGGCTCACCGATCGGCGACAGCATGCCCTGCTTGCTGGCCCTGGGTGCCACGCTGGAATTGCGTCGCGGCGATGTCACGCGCATGTTGGACCTGGAGCAGTTCTATACGGGCCAGAAGAAGACTGCGCTGCAAAGCAGTGAGTTCATCGTCGCTGTTCACTTGCCCAAACTGGCGAGCGGTCAGGTATTTCGCGCGCACAAGGTCAGCAAGCGCTTTGATCAGGATATTTCGGCCACCTGCTGCGCCATGCGCTACGAGTTTCAAGACGGGCGCCTGGCCCAGGTTCGGCTGGCCTACAACGGTCTGGCGCCATCGCCTTGCCGTGCGCCCAAACTCGAAGCCGTGATCAATGGTCGCAGGCCCGAAGAGGTGACAGCGGCCGAACTCGATCAGGCGGTTGCCCAGAGCTTTACCGCCCGCGACGGCCTGCGCGCCAGTTGGACTTATCGCGCCTTGCTGGCGCGCAACCTGGTTCTGCAGTTTGTTGAAGAAGCCACGGCACAGGAGGCAGTCAAATGAACGCACCCACACTGCACAGGGAACTGGCGGCGATGGCCGAGCAGGGCCGCGAACGGGTGCACGAGTCGGCCCTGCTGCATGTCACCGGGCAGGCCACTTACACCGATGACATCCCGGAACTGCGCGGTACGCTGTACGCCGCGCTGGTGCTCTCACCCGTGGCGCATGGCGAACTGATGGGCGAGGGAATAGACCGCGCCGCACTGTTGGCGCAGGACGATGTGGTGGCGGTGTTTACCGCCCGTGACATTCCCGGCGAAAACAACTGTGGCCCGATCGTCCACGATGATCCGTTCCTGGCAAAGGGCAAGGTCGAGTTCATCGGCCAGGCGGTGGCGGTGGTGGTGGCGCGCAGCATGCTGTGCGCGCGCCGGGCGGCCAAGGGCGCCAAGGTGGCGGTCAAGGAGTTGCCGGCGATCCTGACGATTGACGCCGCGCTGGCGCAGCAGAGTTTCGTCATGCCCTCCAAGGGAATCACGCGCGGCCAGCCCGATGCGGCCATCGCCGCGGCACCCCACCGCGTCAAAGGGCGCACCGAATGCGGGCAGCAGGAACAGTTTTACCTGGAAGGCCAGATTGCCTACGCCGTGCCGCGCGAGGACGGACAGCTTACGCTTTATGTTTCAACCCAGCACCCGGATGGCAACCAGCGCGAGGCGGCTTCGGCGCTGAACCTCTCGGTCAACGATGTGGAAGTGATCTGCCGGCGCATGGGTGGCGCCTTTGGCGGCAAGGAGGGCAACTCCAGCATCTTCTCGCAAAGCGCTGCGCTGGCGGCGTTCAAGCTGCAGCGTCCAGTCAAGTTGCGCGTGAACCGTGATGACGACATGATGATCACCGGCAAGCGCCATGATTTCCGGATCGACTACGACTGCGGCTTCGACGACGCGGGCCGTATCCTGGGCATCGATGTGGTGCTGGCCTCGCGCTGCGGCTACAGCACCGATTACTCAGGCCCCGTGAACGACCGCGCGGTGCTGCATATCGACAACTGTTATTACTTGCCCAACCTGAAAATCATCAGCTACCGCTGCAAGACCAACATGCAAAGCGCCACCGCGTTTCGCGGATTTGGCGGTCCGCAGGGCATGTTCGGCATCGAGACGGTGATCGAGGAAATTGCGCATAAACTGGGCAAGGATCCGCTGGAAGTGCGCCGTGTCAACCTGTACCGCGACCCTGCAGTCTCGGGCGACGCCGGCTCCATGACGACACAGTATGGGCAGACGATCGAGGACTGGGTGGGTGACCAGGTGATCGACCAGGTGGCGCAAGAAGCGGCCTACGAAGCGCGCCGCGCGGCCGTTGCAGCGTTCAATGCGCAGAGCAAGCACCGCAAGCGCGGCGTCGCGCTGGTGCCGCTCAAATTCGGTATTTCGTTCACCGCGACGATGCTGAATCAGGGCGGCGCGCTGCTCAACATATACCAGGACGGATCCGTCAGTGTGAACCATGGCGGCACCGAAATGGGACAGGGACTGAACACCAAGATGGCGCAGGTGGCGGCTGACGGCTTGGGCATCAGTGTCGACATGGTGCGTGTGACTGGAACCGACACGCAGAAGGTGCCCAACGCCAGCGCCACCGCTGCATCGAGCGGCGCCGACATCAATGGTGCGGCCATCAACAATGCGTGCGAGCAGATGCGCGCACGCTTGCGCCCGGTGGCCGCGCGTCTGCTCGGCTGCGAGCCCGCTGCGGTTGAATTCAGCGGCGGCTTTGCCCGTACTGCCAGCACGCAGTCAGTGCCCTGGCCGACCGTGGTGAAACAGGCCTGGCTTGATCGCGTGGGACTTAGCGTCACGGGCTTTTACATGACGCCCGACATCCAATATGACTTCACGACGCTGCAGGGTCGTGCTTTCTACTACTACTGCTACGGCGCGGCCGTCAGCGAAGTCGAGATCGACACCCGCACCGGCGAGTGGTGGCTGCGGGCGGCCGACATCGTGCACGATGTCGGCCAGAGCATCAATCCGGCCATCGACAAGGGCCAGATCGAGGGCGCCTACATTCAGGGAATGGGTTGGCTGACGATGGAAGAGTGCATCTGGGACAAGCAGGGCAAACTGCTCACGCACGGCCCGAGCACCTACAAGATTCCGGTTGCCAGCGATGTGCCCGAGCACTTCAATGTCAGTCTGTTTGATGGCCGCAACGTCCGGCCGACGCCGCACCGCAGCAAGGCCACCGGCGAGCCGCCCTTGATGAATGCACTGTCCGTATTCTTTGCGCTGCGCGATGCTGTCAGTGCTGCGGCCGCTCACAAGGCGCGCGTGGACCTGGTGGCGCCCGCCACGCCCGAGCGCATTCTGCTGGCTTGCGAACGGGCGAAAAACGCTGCTGCTGGTTGATACGGCGAGGATTTCACCGGTTAGCCAAGCGGTGCCCGCTTGGCCCCGGGGCAATTTTGGTGACTGAAGAATAGTTGCTAAAAAAGTCTATGAAAATCAAATAGTGATCTAAAACTGGCAATACACCACGGCCGATCTTGCTCGGCCGCAAACAGAGTTGCGAATATTCGCTAAAAAATGATAATTGATCAGCGGATTTAATACCGTTGGCATTCAGGGTTGGTTTATTTCGGAAGCCCTCAATGCCTAAATCGGTAAAGAAATGCTTTGCTCTTTTTTGGTTGCCTTTGCCGATGCTAATCCTGGCGAGACCCGGCAACGCAACCATCATCACCGACCCTAGCAGCCACCCGGGCGAGCGATCAAGCGAGTCCGCAGCAGCTGGCAGACGGCTTAAGACCAGTGCTGAATTTTTTAGCGCGGCCGATTCCGCTTCGACCCATCTGGCGCTCCGAAACAGCCTGGTGCATGAAAGAAACCCATGGGTCAATACCAGCGCGGCAGGTCTGGTTGCGCTTGCTGCAACCAAAATCCTGATGCTTGAGCTGATTGATCTCAAACTCAGCAACGCAGAGAAAAAGGCGTTTTTTCCGCTCGTGTCTGCGCTGTCTGCCTCGGCGACGATCAATAACATGTTGCTGGCCGTCTCGGCATCGAATCCGGTGGCCATTGCGGGCGGCATCGTCGCCGGTTTGTACACGCATCAACAACAAACAGCCCATGTGCAACGCGGCCATTTGAAGGTCTATTGCAGCGGTGGAAGTTATCTTCGCAATTGCAGCAACGACTACGCGCCTCAATACGTTGTTCGTCTCAGGTAGGTCGGCGAGACCCGAAGCCATGCCCGTGGTGGTTTTGCGATACTCGCGCCATGCAGCTACAAGATATTCTCTACTCTCAGGGTTTTGGAACGCGCCGGGTTTGCGCTGGCCTGGTTCAGCAAGGTCTGGTTCAGGTTTATGCATCAGACGAGGCAGTGACGGCGCTGACCTGCAGCGACAGCAGCGCCGAATTTGACGCGAAGGGCTTGCGTTTTCGGGTGCAGGGTGTCGACTGGCCGTACCACGACAAGGCCTATCTGATGTTGAACAAACCGGTGGCCACGGAGTGTTCGCAAAAGCCGTCGACCTACCCCAGCATCTATACGCTGCTGCCGTCGCCGCTGCGTCTGCGCCCGCAAAAAGGCGCGGTGCAGGGGGTGCAGGCGGTGGGGCGGCTTGATCAGGATACGACCGGACTGTTGTTGCTGACCGATGACGGAAAGTTCATCCATCGCATGAGCTCGCCGCGCCACCATGTGCCCAAGGTCTACGAGGTGACGGTCAAACATCCGCTGAGCGCAACGCAGGTGGCCAGGTTGCTGGCCGGCGTTGTGCTCGATGACGACCCGAAGCCGGTGCGGGCTGCGGCCTGCGAAGCGGTTGGTGAGTACCATTTGCGCCTGACCCTGACCGAGGGTAAATACCACCAGGTCAAGCGCATGGTGGCGGCGGTGAGCAACCGGGTTGAGGGTTTGCACCGCTCGCAGATTGGCGGTTTGCGCCTGCCTGACGATCTGGCGCCGGGGCAGTGGCGCTGGTTGAGTGCGGCCGATCTGGCAAGCATTGACGCCTGAGGCCGGGCAGGGCGGCGGCGAGCCTGCGGTTATGCTTCTTGCATGAACCTGTTTCTGGATTCTTTCTGGCGCGCGGTGGCGTATTGCATCCGCCCGCGCGTGATTGCCCTGTCTTTCCTGCCGCTGGTCTTGATGGTGGCGCTGACCCTGGGTCTGGGCTATTACTACTGGGACGCCGCACTGGATTGGGTGCGTGCGGCACTGGAGGTCTCGACCGTGGTCAACACGGTTTCGGCCTGGTTGCAGAGCGTGGGTGGTGGCGGCCTCAAACTGGTGTTGGCGCCATTGATCGTGATCTTTACCGTGACGCCGCTGATTGTGCTGATGTCCCTGCTGACGGTGGCCTTTCTGATGACGCCGGCCTTGACCCTGCTGGTGGCTGAGCGGCGTTTTCCGCAACTCGAACGCAAGCGTGGCGGCGGGCTGGTAATGGGCGTGCTGCGCGCGCTGGGTTTGACCCTGCTGAGTTTGCTGGCCTTGCTGGTTTCCAGTCCTTTGTGGCTGGTGCCGCCCCTGATTCTGGTATTGCCACCATTGATCTGGGGTTGGTTGACCTACCGGGTCATGGCTTTTGATGCCCTTGCCGAGCACGCCAGCGCCCAGGAGCGACGCGAGATTTTTCAACGGCATCGCGGCTGGTTGCTGGGCATGGGGGTTTTATGCGGCTTTATCGGCGCGGCTCCGAGCTTGATCTGGGCCTCCGGCGCCTTGCTGGCCGCGGCCTTTGTGATTCTGGTACCGCTGGCAATCTGGATTTACACCCTGGTGTTTGCCTTTTCCTCGCTCTGGTTTGCGCATTACTGCCTGGCCGCCTTACAGACTTTGCGCGCTGAGACGACACAGTCTACGGCCGTGCCGGCGCAGACGATTGAACCGCAGGCGCTACCATTGCCACATGAATCAAGTCCCCAATCCAAATCCCCAGCCTAGCGCCGCGCCCGGCTTCGGCCTGATCATCATCGGCGACGAGATCCTCTCTGGCAAGCGCGCCGACAAGCATCTGCCCAAGGTCATTGAACTGCTCAAGGCACGCGGCTTGCAACTTGATTACGCCGATTACGTCGGCGATTCACCGGAGCGCATCACCGCCACCCTGATGCGTGCGTTTCTCTCAGGTGATGTCGTTTTTTCCTGCGGCGGCATCGGTGCCACGCCGGACGACCACACGCGCCAGTGCGCGGCGCGCGCCCTTGGGCTGGACTTGGTGCTGCACCCGCAGGCCGAAGCCCTGATTCGCGAGCGCATGCAGGACATGGCGAAAGAGCAGGGGACGGTTTATGAGCCGGACCGCCCGGACAACACCCACCGCCTCAACATGGGCATGTTTCCGGTCGGCGCTTCCATCATCCCCAACCCGTTCAACAAGATTCCCGGATTTTTTTGCAGTGCCCAGCAAAATGGGCAATTCCCCGCCGGGCCGCCCCAAGGGGAATTAGTCCCCGCCGGGGGCAGCGCCCCACACGCAGTGGGGGAGCGTGGGGGCATCTATTTCGTGCCCGGGTTCCCGGTCATGGCCTGGCCGATGATTGAGTGGGTACTCGACAGCCATTACCCGCACCGTTTCCAGAACGCCGCCTGGATCGAAAAATCGGTCATCGTTTATGGCGCCATGGAAGCCACCCTTACCCCCTTGATGCAGGACATCGAGCGCATTTTTCCAGGCGTCAAGGTCTTCAGCTTGCCCAGCGTCGATCACCCGCTTTATGGGCGCCACATTGAGTTGGGCGTCAAGGGCGAACCGGCGCTGGTGGCGCTTGCCTATCCTGCATTGCTGCAGGGATTGAAGGGCTTTGACGCCCGGCTTGGCCCCGAGTTGGTGCAAAACTAAGTGCTTTAAATTGGTGCTTTGTGGTTTTGCACCAAAATAGGGCGGGTAAACTTCGACCGACACTGACCAAAATCGGGTCAAAGTCAAGGCAAAATACGGCCTTCGGGATATTCGCAGCAGCGCGGGCATTGGCACAGAAACTGCATTGATGTCTCAGTTACTTTCTCAACAACGTTCCAACCAGGAGTATTTGATGGCCAAGACCGTCGCAGACGTCATGAAGATGGTGAAAGACAACGAAGTCAAGTTTGTTGACTTCCGTTTCACCGATACCCGGGGCAAAGAGCAGCACGTGACTGTGCCGGTTTCCCATTTTGATGAAGACAAGTTCAGCTCCGGTCATGCGTTTGACGGTTCGTCCGTCGCGGGCTGGAAGGGCATTGAAGCCTCTGACATGCAGTTGATGCCTGACCCGAATACGGCCAACATTGACCCGTTCTTTGAAGAAACCACGCTGTTCCTGAGCTGCGACGTGGTCGAGCCCAGTGATGGCAAGGCCTACGACCGCGACCCGCGCTCGATTGCCAAACGCGCTGAAGCCTACCTCAAGGCCTCCGGCATGGGCGACACCGCCTTTTTTGGTCCGGAGCCAGAATTCTTCATCTTCGATGATGTGCGCTGGAATACCGACATGTCGGGCACCTTCTTCAAGATCGACGAAGGCGAAGCTCCCTGGAATTCGGGCAAGAAGATGGAAGGCGGCAACAAGGGCCACCGTCCCACCGTCAAGGGCGGCTACTTCCCCGTGCCACCGGTCGACAGCACGCAGGACATGCGCGCCGAAATGTCGCTCATCCTCGAATCGCTGGGCATCCCGGTCGAAGTGTTCCACCACGAAGTGGCGGGCGCGGGTCAGAACGAACTCGGCACCAAGTTCAGCACGCTGGTCGAGCGCGCCGACTGGACGCAGGTTCTGAAGTACGTGGTGCAAAACGTGGCCCATGCCTATGGCAAGACCGCCACCTTCATGCCCAAGCCCATCGTTGGCGACAACGGTTCTGGCATGCACGTTCACCAGTCCATCTGGAAAGACGGTAAGAACCTGTTTGCCGGTGACGGCTATGCTGGCCTGTCCGACTTCGCCCTGTACTATGTCGGCGGCATCATCAAGCATGCGCGCGCCCTGAACGCCATCACCAACCCCGGCACCAACAGCTACAAGCGCCTGGTGCCTGGCTACGAAGCCCCGGTGAAGCTGGCTTATTCGGCCAAGAACCGCTCGGCCTCGATTCGCATTCCCTATGTGGCCAACCCCAAGGGTCGCCGCATTGAAGCGCGTTTCCCCGATCCGCTGATGAACCCCTATCTCGGCTTTGCGGCCCTGATGATGGCCGGTCTGGACGGTATCGAGAACAAGATCCACCCGGGTGAAGCAGCGACCAAGGACTTGTACCATCTGCCGCCCGAAGAAAACGCCAAGATCCCGACCGTCTGCCACAGCCTGGACCAGGCGCTCGATTGCCTGGACGCTGACCGCGGCTTTCTGACCAAGGGCGGTGTTTTCACCGACAGCATGCTTGACGCCTACATCGAACTCAAGATGACCGAAGTGACGCGCCTGCGCATGGCGACGCATCCGATTGAATTCGATATGTACTATTCCCTGTAAGCGATTAACGCTTTGTGGTAAAAAAGGACGGTCCAGACCGTCCTTTTTTTGTGCCCCGTGCGTTCGACGCACATGGGCAAGTCTGTCCATGCAGACCTTACCGCGTGGAAACCATATGAAAATTTCATTATTGATTCCATTGGTGGCCATTTCATTGGCCCACAGCAGTTTCGCCCAGGACCGGATCTACCGCTGCGGCAACGAGTACACCAATGCGGTGCCCCTCGGCCCTAAAGCAAGCGGCTGCAAATTGCTGGAAGGTGCCAACGTGACGGTGGTTCAGGGCACGCGCCCGACGGCCTCGGCACCGGCGCGAACCCCGGCTTCTGCAGCGCAGCGGGTGGACGCCCTTGAGCAGAAATCAAGGGATTCGGACGCGCGCCAGATTCTGGAGTCGGAACTCAAGAAAGCGCAGGAACGCCAGCTTGACCTGCAGAAAGACTTCAACAATGGCGAGTTGTCGCTGCGCGCGGGCGAGACACGCAGTTCAAAGAGTTACCTGGACCGGTCGGCGGACCTCAAGGCCAGCCTGCTGCGCAATGAAAGTGATATTGCCGGCATTCGACGCGAACTCGGGCGTGTTTCTGCGGCTCCTGCTGCGAAATGAAAAGCTTGCAGCCGCCAGTTCCTGCCCCTCTCGCTTCCAGTGCCATGATGGTCATCCCGGTGCCTCTGCGGTTTCAGTCGTTCGACTTGCTGGCCACACTGGTGGCGGTGGTGCAGGGCGACGGTTCGGTGTTGTTTGCCAATGCCGCACTGGAAGATGCGCTGGGTATTTCAAGGCGGGCCATTGTGGGTTCACATTTTCCGGTCAGCTTTACGGAACCGCAAGGCCTGAAGAATGCACTGCAGGGCGTTGCTGGAAATCAGTTTGAAGCCCTGCGCTATGACGCCTGGCTGGCCCGCTTGAACCGCGATCCACTGCCGGTGCATGTGATCGTGACGCAGACCGAAAGAGCCGATGAAATCGTGGTCGAGTTGTTGCCACTGGAGTTGCAGGCGCGCCAGGATCGCGAGGAACGTCTGGCAGAACAGGCGCTTGCGAACAAGGAACTGATTCGCAATCTGGCGCATGAAATCAAGAACCCGCTGGGCGGCATCCGCGGTGCGGCGCAGCTGCTGGAGATGGAGATTGAATCGCGTGATTTGATCGAATACACCCAGGTCATCATTCACGAAGCAGACCGCCTGCAATCGCTGGTGGACCGTCTGCTGGCACCGCATCGGCGCCCGCATCTGGTGGGGGATGTGAATATTCATGAAGTATGCGAGCATGTGCGCCTGTTGCTCTCAGCCGAATTCCCCAAGGGCTTGACCGTGGTGCGTGACTATGACACCTCGATTCCTGAATTTCGTGGCGATCGTGAGCAACTGATTCAAACCGTGCTCAACATTGCCCACAATGCCTGTCAGGCCTTGGTGGACAGAATCGCGCAGGGCGATGCGCAGCTTACTTTTCGCAGCCGTATCGCGCGCCAGATAACCTTCGGAAAAAAGCGCTACCGGTTGGCACTGGAATTGCATGTCATCGACAACGGGCCTGGTGTACCAGCCTCGATCAAAGACCGTATTTTTTATCCGCTGGTGTCGGGGCGCGAAGGGGGTTCAGGCTTGGGCCTGACCCTGGCGCAAACCTTTGTGCAACAGCATCATGGCTTGATCGAGTGCGACAGTGTGCCGGGCCATACGGATTTCAAAATATTGATTCCGTTACCTTAATCTACAACGCAAGGGTGGTTCTGTTTCTTCTTCGTGACGAATAGACCAGAACCCCATTAATCAGGGAAAAGCTATGAAGCCGATTTGGATCGTAGATGATGACCAGTCCATCCGCTTCGTCCTGGAGAAAGCGCTGCTGCGCGAAGACCTGCCAACGCGCAGCTTCACGAATCCGCGCGATGTGCTGCTGGCACTCAACAGTGCGAACGAGGAAGACGGACCGCAGGTGTTGGTCAGCGACATCCGCATGCCGGGTGGCTCCGGCCTGGACCTTCTGGAGAAGGTGAAGGAGAAATACCCGGCGCTGCCGGTGATCATCATGACCGCCTATTCGGATCTGGACAGTGCGGTATCGGCCTTTCAGGGCGGTGCTTTTGAATACCTGCCCAAGCCCTTTGATTTGCCCAAGGCGGTTGAATTGATTCGGCGAGCTGTCGAAGAAAGTCAGCGTGAGGAGGTGAGTGAAGCGCAGATGGCGCAGACACCCGAGATGCTGGGACAGGCGCCGGCGATGCAGGATGTGTTTCGTGCCATCGGTCGCTTGAGCCAGAGCAACGTCACGGTCATGATCACCGGTGAGTCGGGTTCCGGCAAGGAACTGGTGGCGCGCGCCCTGCACAAGCATTCTCCGCGTGCCAGTGGTCCGTTTGTCGCGATCAACACGGCGGCGATTCCGAAGGATTTGCTGGAGTCGGAGTTGTTCGGTCACGAGCGCGGCGCCTTCACCGGTGCGCAGACCATGCGCCGGGGTCGCTTCGAGCAGGCCGACGGCGGCACCTTGTTCCTCGACGAGATTGGCGATATGCCGTTCGATCTGCAGACGCGGCTGTTGCGTGTGCTCAGCGACGGTCATTTCTACCGGGTCGGTGGGCATAGTGCGGTCAAGACCAATGTGCGCGTAATCGCTGCCACGCACCAGAACCTGGAGCAGCGCGTCAAGGACGGCGCATTCCGCGAGGATCTGTTTCACCGCCTTAATGTGATCCGCCTGCGGCTGCCGGCCTTGCGTGAACGTCGCGAAGATGTGCCGATGCTGACACGCCATTTTCTGCAACAAAGCGGGGCACAACTCGGCGTTGAGCCGAAGCGGATCTCCGACGCGGCCTTGGCGTGGCTCGGACAATTCAGTTTCCCGGGCAATGTGCGGCAACTGGAGAACATGTGTCACTGGCTCACCGTGATGACGCCGGCGCAACTGATCGAGTCCAAGGATTTACCGCCCGAAGTGGGGGTGATCCCAGGGGGAGCCGGGGAGCAGTTTGCGCCACCGGTGGCTGCGCCTGTGTCCTGTCAGGTGCCTGTGCCTGTGGTTGGCGCGGCGGCCGAGCCCGTTGCGCCGACGCTGGCTGCGCCTGTTCTTGCCAGCGCGGGTTGGGAGCAGGGCCTGGAGGCCGATGCGATTGCTCTGCTGGCGAGCGGTCGCAACGATGTCTGGGACGAGTTGACGCGGCGGTTTGAATCGCGTCTCATCCTGGCTGCACTGGGCGCCACGCGCGGTCGGCGCATCGAGGCGGCTCAGCGTCTGGGCATTGGCCGCAATACCATTACGCGCAAGATTCAGGAACTCGGTTTAGAGTAGTTCCAGCATCACCGGGGCGTGATCGCTGGGACGTTCATTCTTGCGCGGTGTCCGGTCGATCACGCAGGACTTTGCCAGGGGCTTGAGCGCATCGCTGATCAGGATGTGGTCAATGCGCAGGCCGCGGTTGCGCCGGAAGCCGAAGTCGCGGTAGTCCCACCAGGAGTAGCTTTTGTCGGCTTGTTTGAAAAGTCGGAAGGCGTCGTGCAGACCGAGCGCGATCAGCGCGCGCAACTCGTAGCGCTCTTCCTCGGTGCAGTGAATCGTGTCTTTCAGGCCCACCGGGTCCCAGACGTCGGCATCGTCAAAGGTGATGTTGTAGTCGCCCATCAACACCAGTTTCGGGTGTGCCTTTAATTCTTCGCGGACCCAGTTGCGCAAGCCCTTGAGCCAGGCCATTTTGTAATCGAACTTTTCCGAACCGGGTTCCTGCCCGTTGGGGAAATAGGCGCCGATGACTCGGATGCCTTCCACATCGGCGCTGATGACACGGGCCAGTTCATCGTCAAAGCCGGGGATGTTTCTGATCACCCCGGTGGCCGGCGCGCGTGACAGCAGGGCCACACCGTTGTAAGTTTTTTGCCCGAAGCAGTGCGCCTGGTAACCGGCCTGCGTCAGGGCATCGAACGGAAACTTGTCGTCCGTCATCTTGAGTTCCTGCAGCGCCAGCACATCCACCGGATTGGCCGCGAGCCAGTCCAGTACCTGTGGCAGACGCACGGTCAGGGAGTTGATGTTCCAGGTGGCGAGTTTCATCGATGGGTGTCTCTCGTTCTAGCAAAATTCAACATCAAGTTGGGCCAGTGGTGCACCGAAATCGCCGCGCCACTGCTCGCCGGGTTGTACCGGCCAGGCATCGGTCCACGTGCCGGTGGTGACAACGTCACCCGGCAGCAGGTCAGGCGCGCTGGGGCATTGGCGTAACTCGACCAGAAAATGTTGCAGAGCATTCAGTGGGCTGCCCAGCACGTTGGCGCCGCAACCCTGATCGATAACTTGCCGGTCTTTGAGCAAGCTGACCTTGGCGCCAGCAAGCAACTCGTTGAGTTGACTGGCGTTGCCGGCGATGCTGGCCATGGGTATCTTGCGGCCGACCAGCAGACGGGCATGCAGGGCACCGTCGGCCACGGTATCGGCGGCCTTGAACTTCCAGTCCCGCAGGTGTGACTGAACCACTTCAAAGCCCGGTGCCAGCCATTCAATGTCGGCGAACAGTTGTTCGATCGACGCGTTGGGCGGCGGGGTGCGCTTCATGCCGAATACCAGTTCGGGCTCGATGCGGGGTTGGCAGGTGCTCTGCAGCGAAACGCTGCCATGCCCGCCATCATCACAAAAACTCAGGGTGCTGTCGTAGACCGTTCCCCAGATTGGCGCGTAGACACCGTAGCGCGGCCAGATGTTGCGGTTGGTAAAACCGATTTTGTAACCGCGTGGCTGTTCACCGCGATTGCAGCGCAGTTGTCGCAGCGCCAGGGCGTTCTGGTAGGCAGCTGGCAGGTCACAGTTGTCAGGGATCGCTGCGTTCCAGAGCGCACCACTGTCATTGTGCTGGAGCAGGGTTTGGGGCGTCATGGGCATGGCTGATGTGGCATGATAAAACGCCATTATCCGGTGGCGCCGCGCTGCGCGCCCGAGCTTAGTTCACAAGTACCAGTTTGCCCATCACGCCGCGTGAACCCATATGGGCATAAGCGGCTTTGAGTTCGGCCATCGGCATGCTGCGGTCGATGACGGGCTTGATCTTGCCTTGGGCGTACATCTGGGCCAGGGTCTGCATCATGGCGGCGTTGGCTTTGGGTTCGTGTTTGGAATAACTGCCCCAGAACACACCGACCACGGATGCGCCCTTGAGCAGGGGCAGGTTGAGCGGCAGCGACGGGATGGCGCCGGATGCGAAACCGATCACCAGGTAGCGCCCGCGCCAGGCAATGGAGCGCAAGGCCGGTTCAGCCAGGTCTCCGCCCACCGGGTCATAGATGACGTCCGGGCCCTTGCCGTCAGTCAGCAGTTTGATGGCGTCGCGCAGGTTCTCTTTGCCGTAGTTGATGGTGGCGTCGGCGCCGATGCTCTTGCACAGCGCGCATTTTTCATCGGTGGACGCGGCCGCGATGACCCTGGCGCCGCAGGCTTTTGCGATCTGGATGGCCGAGGTTCCCACGCCACCGGCCGCACCGAGCACCAGCACGGTTTCGCCGGCCTTGAGCTGGGCCCGGTCCACCAGTGCATGGTGGGATGTGGCATAAATCATGATGAATGCGGCAGCGTCGACAAAGCTGAATGCGTCCGGCAGCGGCATGCACAGCGCCGCGGGCGCCAGGGTGTGGGTGCCGAAACCGCCGGTGCCTGAGAGACAGGCCACATGCTGGCCAAGCTTGAGGTGGCTAACGCCAGCGCCAATTGCTTGAACAATGCCGGCGTATTCGGAGCCCGGTACAAAGGGCAGTTCAGGCTTCATCTGGTACTTGTTCTGCACGATCAGCAGATCGGGAAAGTTCAGGCTCGCGGCCTTGATTTCGATCAGCACCTCGCCCGGTCCGGGCTGGGGCGTGGGCAGTTCTTTCCAGGTCAGGGCATCGACGCCGATGGGGTTTTCACAAAGCCAGGCATGCATGGGGTCAGTCTCCAATAAAGTTGCCGAATGATAGAGGCTGCTACAGGGGAAAAATGTCCCACGCGTGACCACGACGGAAAATCAGACCGGCACCTACAATGAAGATCAACTCTGTTTGCCTATGAAGATTCTTATTTCCAACGACGACGGTTACCAGGCGCCAGGCATTGTGGCCCTCTATGAAGCCCTGAAAGATGTGGCCGAGGTCGAGGTCATTGCGCCCGAGCAGAACAACAGCGCCAAGTCGAATGCGCTGACCCTGCATTCGCCGATGTACGTGCACCGTGCCAGCAATGGGTTTCGCTATATCAATGGCACGCCGGCGGACTGTGTGCACATTGCCTTGACCGGCCTGCTCGGTTACCGGCCGGACCTGGTGGTTTCGGGCATCAACAACGGCGCCAACATGGGCGACGACACGATTTACTCCGGTACCGTGGGTGCGGCGATGGAAGGCTATTTGTTCGGCGTTCCGGCGATTGCGTTTTCACAGGTCGAGAAGAACTGGGGCGAATTGGAAGCTGCGGCCCGCAAGGCGCGCGACCTGGTCGTGCAAATGTCGCGACAAAACCTGATCGGCGCCAGCCCCTGGCTGCTCAATGTCAACATTCCGAACCTGCCGTTTGAGAAACTGGGGCATGTCAAACTGTGCCGGCTCGGACGGCGTCATGCGGCGGAGTCGGTGATTACCCAGATCAGCCCGCGCGGCGAAACCATGTACTGGATTGGTGCCGCCGGGCCCGTACTGGACGAGGCTGAAGGAACCGACTTTTACGCGACCGCGCAGGGCCACATTGCGATGACACCCCTGAAGGTTGATCTGACCGACCACGACCATCTCGGTTATTGGGCGCAGACGGCGGCCAGGCTGGCCGAGCCTGGCATGCCACCGGTATGAGCCGGAATGAATAAGCGACCGTCCTTTCCGGCACGGCTCGATTTTTCGGGCACTCAGGCCAAGCCGGCCAAGCCTGTACCTGCGGCGAATGCGGTGTCGCAGGGGGTCGGGATGGATTCTGGCGCCGTGCGCATGAACATGGTCCGCAAGTTGGCCGGGCAAGGCATTACCGACGCCGCCGTGTTGTCGGCGATGGGTTTGATCGAGCGCCACCGTTTTGTTGACAGTGCGCTGGTTAACCAGGCCTATGAGGATACGAGCCTGCCGATCGGGCTGGGCCAGACCATCTCCAAGCCCGGTGTGGTGGCACGCATGGCAGAGTTACTGCGCCAGGGTGTGACGGGTCAGCTTGGGCGCGTGCTTGAAATCGGAACCGGCTGTGGCTACCAGGCGGCCGTGCTGAGCCAACTGGCGACCGAGGTCTACAGCATCGAGCGCCTGCGTGGTCTGCATGAAAAAGCGCGCGTCAACCTGCGCCATTTGCGCTTGGCCAACCTGCATTTGCTGTTTGGTGACGGAATGCTGGGCTATCCGAAAGGTGCGCCTTACGCCGCCATCATTGCGGCTGCCGGTGGTGAGGCCGTGCCACAGGCCTGGATTGAGCAACTCGCGGTTGGCGGTCGAATTGTGGCGCCCGTGCACAACGGGCCGGCAGCGGCCGGGCAACAGGCTCTGCTGGTGATCGACAAAACGCCCCAGGGGTTGCGCCAGACGCTGCTCGAGCCGGTTCTCTTTGTCCCTATAAAATCAGGCGTCGCGTAAAGGGTTTCCTATGTTCAGTTTGAGTGTTCGGATGGTGTCAGCTTTGATGCTCGTGGTGGCCAGTCTGGTGCTGGGCGGGTGTGCGTCCAAGGCGGTCAACCGTGCGCCAGTGGAAGAGCGGGGCCCGACGATTGGCAAGGTGACACCGGTGGCGGCGGAGCCGGCAGCCGCAGCAGCGGTCAAACAACTGCCGGGATTCGAGAACGCGGGCAAGCCCGGCTATTACACCGTCAAGCAGGGTGATACCCTGATCCGCATCGGTCTGGACCATGGGCAGGGCGCAAAAGACATCGCGCGCTGGAGCGGCGTTGAGAATCCGAACCGCATTGAAGTTGGCCAGGTGCTGCGGGTCGAGCCGCCGCTGGCGCCTGTTGCCACCGGGGTCGTTACCCGACCCGTGACCCAGGCCAGTGTTACACCGTTGCCGGGCACTTCGGCGCCGGCGCCTGTCGCTGCGCCGTCGAGTGCCAGCGCGAGCAAATCGGTTGCGGCGGCAGGGGATGATGAAATCAACTGGATCTGGCCGACCAGCGGACCCGTGCTGAGCGGTTTTGATGAGATCAAGAACAAGGGGCTCGACATTGGCGGCGTAGCCGGGGACCCGGTGCTGGCAGCGGCCGATGGACGCGTGGTTTACGTCGGAGCCGGCTTGCGTGGTTACGGCAATCTGATCATTCTCAAACACAACAACACCTACCTGACCGCCTACGCCCATAACCAGACCATGTTGATCAAGGAAGACCAGTCGGTTAAAAAGGGTCAGAAGATTGCTGAAATGGGCAGCAGCGATGCCGACCGTGTCAAACTGCATTTTGAAGTTCGCCGACAAGGCAAACCGGTGGACCCTGCCAAATACCTGCCAGCCAGGTGATGGGCTTGCGGCGTGAAAAAGCGTCCCGTTACCAGCAGTGGCCCGCTAGCCCCCGGCGTTATTGACGCCAGTCCGAAGCCTGCACTCGACGAACCCCTGGAACTGGCCGATGCGGCCCGGGCGGTGGTGGGTGTCGGCGCTGACAAGGTATTTTCTGAACTGCTGCATACCGCCGAGGCCAGCGGCGAATCGGCCGATGCGCTGACGGTCTACCTGCGCAATGTGCGCCGAACCGATTTGTTTACCGCTCAGGAAGAATTCGAATTCGCCAGCAAGGCCCGCGCCGGTGATTTTGAGGCGCGCCAGAGCATGATCGAACACAATTTGCGATTGGTGGTCAGTATCGCCAAGGCCTACCTGGGGCGTGGAGTGCCGCTGTCCGACCTGATCGAGGAGGGCAATCTGGGCCTGATGCACGCGATCGACAAGTTTGAACCGGCGCGCGGGTTTCGCTTCTCAACCTATGCCACTTGGTGGATTCGGCAATCGGTTGAGCGCGCCCTGATGTGCCAGGGGCGCGCCGTGCGACTGCCAGTGAATGTGGTCAGGGAGCTGCAGCAGGTGCTGCGTGCCCGGCGCACACTTGAGAACGACGGCGCGTTCATGGCCAGTCGGCCCGAGGGCATCCGGGCTGAAGACATCGCAGCCTTGCTCGGCCAAGACCCGGCGGGCGTAGCCGATTTGCTGGCGCTGGCCGAAATGCCACGCTCGCTCGATGCCACGAGCGACCGCCCGGATGACAACCAGACGTTAGGGGATTCTCTGGTGGATGAAGTGACACTCGATCCGTCGGGCGTGGCGCAGGCGCATGAGATCGAGCGCTTGTTGGAGGACTGGGTCAACACCCTGAGCGCGCGCGAAAAGGACATCCTCGAAGGACGGTTTGGTCTGCATAACCATGAGCCCGAAACCCTGGAGGTGCTCAGCCTACGTCTGGGCATGACACGCGAGCGGGTGCGACAAATCCAGAATGAGGTTATGGCCAAGCTCAAGCGTCATCTGCATCGGCTCGGCATCACGCAGCAAGCCCTGTTGTGAGTAACGTTTCTTGCAGGCTTACCCGCAGCGCCGGCCTCGTCGACAATATGACCATGACTGATGAAATAAAGAATGAGGCTCAGATGCCACCTGAATGGCTGCTGGTCGAATCGCTCGATCTGGAGGCCCAGGGTGTTGCGCACCGGAGCGACGGCAAGGTGGTGTTTATCGAGGGCGCCTTGCCCTTCGAGCAGGTGAGCGCCAATGTGCATCGCAAGAAGAACAACTGGGAGCAGGGCACGGTGACGGCGATTCATCGTGAGTCCTCGCAGCGGGTCATGCCGGGTTGCCCCCATTTTGGGCTGCACACGGGCGCCTGCGGCGGTTGCAAGATGCAGCATCTGCATGTGGCGGCGCAGGTGGCGGTCAAGCAGCGCGTGCTCGAAGACAACCTGTGGCATCTGGGCAAGGTTCGGGCTGACACCATTTTGCGTCCCATCGAAGGACCGGCCTGGGGCTACCGCTACCGGGCGCGCTTGTCGGTGCGCTATGTGCGCAAGAAGGGTGAAGTGTTGGTTGGCTTCCATGAGCGCAAGAGTCGTTATGTGGCTGATATGAGGGTCTGCCCGGTGCTGCCGGCGCATGTCAGCGCGCTGCTCCTGCCACTGCGCGCCCTGATTGGCTCCATGGATGCAGTTGAAACCTGTCCGCAGATCGAACTGGCCTGTGGTGACACGGTGATCGCGCTGGTGCTGCGGCATCTGGAGCCGCTGAACCCGGGCGACCTGGAACGCTTGCGTTCTTTTGCCCAGGCCCATGCCGGCGTGCAATGGTGGCTGCAGCCCGGCGGCCCGCAAACGGTGCACTTGCTTGATTCCGGTGGCACCGACTTGAGCTACGACCTGCCCGAGTTTGGCATCCAGATGCGCTTTCGACCGACCGACTTTACCCAGGTCAATCCGCATATCAACCGGGTACTGGTGTCACGTGCCTTGCGTTTGCTGGACGCGCAGCGGCAGGAGCGCGTGATCGACTGGTTTTGTGGTCTGGGCAACTTCACACTGCCGATTGCAACCCAGGCGAATCAGGTGCTGGGCATTGAGGGCAGCGAGGAGTTGATTGCCAGGTCGCGCGATAACTACCGGTTGAACCAGACTTTGACTGCGTCAAGTCAGGCGCTGGCGCCAACCGAGTTTGTTGCGAGAAATCTGTTCGAGATGACGCCGGCCTTGCTGATTCAGGATGGCGTTGCCGACAAGTGGCTGGTGGATCCGCCGCGCGAAGGCGCGTTTGCACTGGTCCAGGCGCTGGCCGATTTGCATCAGCAGAAAGTCGACAGCGCCAACAACCCCGTCACACTGGGCGCGCAGGACTGGAGACCGCCGCGCCGCATCGTCTATGTGAGTTGCAACCCGTCAACCCTGGCGCGTGACGCGGGGCTACTGGTGCACCGTGCTGGTTACCGCTGCAGCGCAGCCGGCGTCGTCAACATGTTTCCGCATACGGCGCATGTGGAGAGCATGGCGGTGTTTGACCTGATGATTTGAGCGGTTGAACTGCAGAGTTATTTGAACATGACCGCGTCGAACCAGAGGTTTCCCCGCAAAGCCGTAGGAATCGTCTGATTGCGCGACCAGTCTTTTGCAAGCATGATCACTTGATGAATTGTTTGACTACCGGCGGCTCAGCTTTGATCCATGGGTTAAGCCCGTACGCCCTTCACTTGAACCGATGGAACAGGGCATGAAGGAACATCTGTTATCGGGCTCAATGGCACGGTTGCGGGCGTTAAGGATCGCTTACGGCGCCGTGCAGGACGAAGCGGCTGTCGAATCGATGCGGCGCATATTGGTGACCTTCTGGTTCTTTGCTCCATTCGAGGTCGCCCTGGCTGTCTGGTACTGGAACTACCAGGTTCCGGCGGATCAGTCAGCGGCGCTCGTCTGGGCCAATTCCCTGTTTTTTCTGCACACGGTTACTGCGGTTGCAACTTTGCTGTTGTCGGTACTCGTTTCTCATATCCTGCGCAAGCCAAGCCTTAGCACGCGAACTGCAATCACCTTGCAAGTCCTGATGTGTTTGACTTACCTCATCTACGGCGTTGCGGTTTCCTACCTGGATGTTGCCGTCGGAGGAATGGAGGCGTTCATACTGGTCTGTTTTGCCGTGGCTGGCCTTTCTCTCATGCGGCCGCTGGTTTCCTTCGCCTTGTTCGGCATCACCCTGGCGACGGTATGGCACATGTTGCTCTTGACGCAAAGCGGTCGGCAACTGGCCATCATGCGATTGAATACGCTGTCGGCGGTCATTTTGGCGGTCATTTTGTCGGCCCTCATTTTTCATCAATACGCCAAGAGTTTGCTGTTACGCCGCGAACTTGAATTGCTGGCAGGTCAGGATCCGCTGACGCTTTTGCCGAATCGCCGTGAATTGATCAATCGACTGAGAAAGGCCGTGAACCTGACTGGGCGTCTTGGTAAGTGCGGGGCCTTGTTGTTCATCGATCTGGACCATTTCAAGAACATCAACGATACGCGCGGTCATAGCGTGGGCGATCTGTTGCTCAAGGAGGTGGCGCGGCGGCTTGTTGCCAGCGTGCGCGAGATGGACACCGTTGCCCGATTTGGCGGTGACGAATTCATGGTCATGCTGGAGAATCTTGGCGATGATATGGTCAGCGCCGCGCGGCAAGCTGCGGTCGTCAGCGAAAAGATCCTCCGAAATATCAGTCAACCATA
>CAIRAW010000007.1 GCA_903876735.1 uncultured beta proteobacterium
GTAATTCCCAGGAGGGAAAAAACCGGTCCCATCCAACCGGCGTCCCGTCGTGCCAAATAATCGTTAACCGTAACCAGATGAACAACCGAATTCATTCCCCGCTTCCACCGGCCAGGATAGTTGTCGCCGAGCGGTCAGGATAGTTGACATCGACCACGTGGATGAGCAAAAGCTGTTTGATCGGCTCAATGTGGTGTACAAGCTGTATGGCGACAACAGAAAGTACTACTCGGCGTTGGATCACATGATTCGCAATGCGTAGCAGGTTTATAAATCAATCGCCACCGAGACGCTCCCACAGCCTTGCTCCGCAAGCCTGTGCCGACATCCGTGCAATCGTGCCCGCACGAATGCACCTGCCAATACCCAACGCCCGCACCATTTGACCCCTGCCGCATCACCAATTTCCAGATAGCAGCGACACTACTGCCCACACGCTTTAGACGCTTGCAGGGGCTTAAATCAACGCCAGAGCGATTTTCTACGCTGATACCGTCTCAGCTATCACTTCTTGCCTGGGAACGCTCATAGGGTCGTTTATTGCGTTCAGAATCTCGGCTGCTTTGTCGGCTACGTCTTGTTTGATGAAGTGGGCGTAACGATTTGTCATGGCGATGTTCTTGTGACCCAATAAGTGCTGAACTTGGTTCAGCTGGACGCCGTTCTGAATCATCGTCGCAGCATATGTGTGCCGAAGTGTGTGAACCGTCACATTCCCGTGTGCCGTGTTCAGCTTCGCCCTCTTTACAGCCGCTTCCATCCATCCCCTGCTGTGATTCTTACCAACTTTCAGAGCGAACACATAGTGTCCACCGTCTTTGCTCCGACGAATGAGAACTTCCTTCAACCTATTCGTGATGCTGAGAGTAGTCGGATTCCCATGCTTTTGACGTTTGACATAGATGACACCGCGTTCCAAATCAACATGAGACCATTCAAGCGAAGCCCCTTCGCTGTATCTGACGCCAGTGTCAAGACATAGGATAGTAAAGTCATAGTTGTCTTGCTTGCAGTTCGTCTTGTGGTCCGTTGGGCTTGTATAGGGAACGGTCGGATCAAGTGCTGCAAGCAGTGCTTCGCGCTCGCTCTTAGTTAGCCACCGAGTCTTACCTTCAACATTCTTTATGTTTTCAATCTTGCCGCAAATGTGATACTTCTCTTTCAGACACCAATTAGCGAATGAGTTCCAATAGCGAATATGAATTCCGACTGTGCTGAGTTTGTTGTCCTTCTTCAAGTCTTCCACGACTTTGAGGACCGAGTGTCGTTCGATTTTTTTCAGGTCATTGTCGGGAATGACTCGGAACTTGCTCATTGAGTACGACGCGTATTTTCTTGAAGACTCAGTGTGTCTGGACTTGACAAAGGCGTCTATAGCTGCGTGAAATTTGCTAATTCTCTTGTCATCAAGAATCACATCTTGTACCAGCTCACTCTTGCGCCGAGCCAGAATATATTCTGCTTCACGCAGATTCGCCGTGTGAGTGCTTTCCGCTATCATGACTCCCTTCATCATGAAGCGAAGATGCCAGATTTTGTTACGAAGAATTAGGTTTTTGCTCATTTTTCCACTTTTGTGTCAAATTTGTACTAATAGATGCTTTATGATGCACCCTACAAATTACATTGTACCATCTGTTGACATAGCTGTCAAGCGGTTTTGTACTATATTTGGATTTGGTAATTTGTGGGGTGCTTGTATGACGCAAAGAGTTTTCTGTGGAGTTGGTGATATTTTTCTAGATCGTGTAATAGCAAGGTTTGTAGCGATAGTGAACGCTAACATAAATTGTTATTTTCATGCCTTAGAATTACATCACTAAAATGGTCCGATGCTCGATGAACGTGCCAAGTTGTTATTGAAAGCGCTGGTTGAGCGCTATATCGCCGACGGGCAACCGGTGGGCTCGCGCACGCTTTCAAAAGCTTCGGGCCTGGATCTGTCGCCCGCCACCATCCGCAACGTGATGTCCGACCTTGAGGAACTGGGCCTGATTGTCAGCCCCCACACCTCGGCCGGGCGCATCCCGACGGCGCGTGGTTACCGCCTGTTCGTTGACACCATGCTGACGGTGCAGCGCGGCCAGTTTGCGGCGCACAGCCTGGCACCCGATCAGCCGCAAAAGGTCATCTCCAACGCGGCCAACCTGCTCTCCAATCTGTCCCAGTTTGTCGGCATCGTCATTGCACCGCGCCGCTCATCGGTGTTTCGCCATATCGAGTTTCTGCGCTTGTCGGAGCGGCGTCTGCTGGTGATCATTGTTTCGCCCGAAGGCGACGTTCAAAACCGGGTTATCTTTACCGAAGTCGATTATTCGCAGGCGCAACTGGTCGAGGCGGCCAATTTTTTGAACAGCCATTACGTGGGCTTGGCGATCGAGCAGGTGCGCGAGCGTTTGCAAAACGAAGTCGAGTCGCTGCGCTCCGAGATCGCCAGCCTGATGCAGGCGGCGGTGGCTGTCAGTTCCGACGCGATTTCGGAAACCAAGGACGAAGTGGTGATCTCGGGCGAGCGCAACCTGCTGGCGGTGACCGATTTTTCAAATGACATGGGCCATCTGCGGCGCGCGTTCGATCTGTTCGAGCAAAAAGCGCAGCTCATGCGACTGCTCGATATTGCCGGCCAGGCTGAAGGCGTGCGCATCTTCATCGGTGGCGAGAGCAAGGTCGTGCCCTTCGAAGAACTGTCCATCGTCAGCGCGCCCTATGAAGTCGATGGCCAGGTTGTTGGCACGCTGGGTGTGATCGGCCCGACCCGCATGGCCTACGACCGCATGATCCAGATTGTGGACATCACCTCCAAACTCGTCAGCAACGCCCTGAGCCACCACAAGTAGGCCACTACAATCTGGCTTCGGTCGGGACGTTAGCTCAGTTGGTTAGAGCAGAGGACTCATAATCCTTTGGTCGAAGGTTCAAGTCCTTCACGTCCCACCAAAATTTGAGAGAGGACTGGCTGTCATGGTCAGTCCTTCTTTTTTGGCTTGTCGATTGCACAATGTCTCAGCAGCTATTCAAAATCCGGGTGGATATTGATACAGGAAACCTCTCTTAAGCACAGTCTGGTTTTCCAGGTACCACTGGTACGCAGCATTGCTTGTAGCCGGACTGGCAAAGCCATCGGCGACAAGGGGCGAGTCGAAGATGCTTCCACTTGCGGCAACGGAGTCATTCAGCAGCGTAGTGAAAATGCTCTTGTTGGTTTCGGTTTCGCGCATGCCCCACCAGAGGGCTGACGGGACCGACCTGTTGTTCATCAGGCGCGAGGCATCATGACGCAACGGCCAGTCGTATTTGAACAGCGGCAAGGTCAGCGCTGCCTTGTTGATGGTGGCGCTCAGGGTCGCGCCGGTTCGGGCTTCCACATAGGTTTTGCTGGTTGCGTTCATGGCCGCCAGCAGGGCGTCACCGGCCGCGCCATCCACCAAATCAATCTTGGCGGTGACTGAGGACAGCAATCTGACGTCTTCGGCGGCCAGCGCAGGAATCAGTTGTTCGAAGAAGTTGGCCGCCAGTGTCTTGAGTTGGGCACGTTCAGCCGGCGTGAAAGTTCTGTTGTTTTCCGCGCCCGTGACGCCATCAAAGTCAACGATGGTGTAGAAGGCGGGGTCGTCCATCATCGTGTTGAAGCGCTTGATCCAGGCGTCCTTCCAGGCCGGATCGACAATCCGGAACATCCCGGTCAGGGAGGTGATTCCGACGGGGTTGGACTGGATCCAGGTATCGAGATCGGACCGGACGACCGGCAGCACCGCTGTGCGCAGTGCGACATGGTCGGCATCTTTGAGCAGGCTGCCAGGGTAGAAGCTCTTGAGTGTGCGTGCGTAAAAGCCACTTTGGGTGAAGGGGGTCAGCAAAAAGGGCTTGGTACGCAGCAGGCTGGCTGCTTTTTGGCTCGGCGATGGGTGCAGATTGGCAATGCTCGTCCCTGCCATCAGCTCGGTTACCTGATCAAGGTAAAACGTGAGCGGCAGGATGTCGGCCCTGAGTTGGTATTCAAGCTCCGAGGACGCGTATTCCAATGGCGAGCGACCGTGATCGAATCTCATGCAGTCCTGCAGGCTGCCATCGGCGTCGGTATCGGAGCAATAGGGGATGCTCTTGTCCAGAGCTTCGCCCTGGTAAAGAAACTTCATGGCGCTCACATCATGGCGCAGGGGCCCGTAACCTGAGTTGATGCGCTCGGCGATCAGAACCTCTTCCATTGCATCGTGGTATTCCATCACGCTGCTCGACGGCAGGACAAGGGGGTCGTAGGCCTTGCCGTTCAGAAAGTTGGCATACAAATCCTCGCGCTTCTTGCCGTTGTAAACGGCGTCCAGGCTGCCGGCAAAGTTGTGGCGCAGCCCCATGGTGTGGCCGACCTCATGGGCCACCACCTCTTGCACTGCCGCTTGGGCGTTCTTCAATATGGCAGCATCGCTGGCGTTGTTGGCCAGCAGCGCAGTTAACCGCTTCACCATGCCCTCTTTCGCGGACAAGTCGCATATCCGGGGTGCATAAAGGTTTTTCAGCGCGATCTGGGTCGTCGACGATGCGGGTTCGTTCAGGAACTTGAGCGCTCTCCAGGCATCTTTTCTGCCCCCGATTGCGAACATGCTTGGCATGAAGACCTGAGCATGCAGTATCTGGCCGGTTCTCGGATCGGCCTGTATATCGGCGTAGGCCGACCCAGCGGAGTCATTGCTTACCCACTGGATGATGTTTCTGTTCATGTCAGGGGCAGTGGCGCTTATCGGCGCGTCGGCCACGGCGAAAAAAACGTCCCCCAAGACCTTGTTCCAGTACAGCACGCCACTTTTGACGGCGTCGCGGTATTCCGGGGGCGTTTCAGCCGAGATGTAATAGGTGATCGGTTCTTTCTTGTTCAAAAGCCATTTCATGGCCAGTACTTTGGTGTAGGCGCCGCCCGCCACATCCTGCGGCATGACCTCAAAATAGCCCGCATTCGCAAAGCCTGGGGATGCAGTCTGACTGAAGGCCGGGTCCGGCAGGTAGGGCGAGAGATAGTAGCGAACCTGGACACTGCGCAGTGTGTTGTCACCGCCATTGATCTGGGCCGCCTGGCGCAAGGCCAGGCGATTGTTCTTGCTGTCGTCTGCTTGTTCCAGAAAACTGCTCTGGATCGATTCGATCGCGAAGGATGGTGTGTAGGCTCTGCCTTCGTCATCCGACGCATACATCTCCGCGGTCGTGAATACCTTTGACATGCCCTGGTTGAAATCGAACCAGATCCAGCCGCCTTCTTCCTTGACGATCTGAAAATCGGCCAGAATGATGGCAAAGGGGGTATCCGGCATCACGGTATGCCCGACTTGGGATTCCAGCATGAAGAGCTTGCCCCCCTGTTTCTGAA
This sequence comes from uncultured beta proteobacterium, assembly GCA_903876735.1. GTDB lineage: Bacteria > Pseudomonadota > Gammaproteobacteria > Burkholderiales > Burkholderiaceae_C > Rhodoferax. The sequence continues at coordinate 5,357 of CAIRAW010000007.1, forward strand.
AGACGACGACCCGGCTCTTGAGTCCCTGGAAGTTCTGGGCGTTTTTGAGTTCGATCAGGTTCCCCTGCAGCAGGAACTCATGGTTCAGGGCGCTGGTCCTGATGGCCACTTGCTTGCTGCTGGCATCCGCGCTGAAGGATTCATTGAGCAAAGGCGCCGGGGGCGAGGCGCCACCGCCACCGCAGCCGCCGATAACCAGCATGAACAACAGGGTGATGGATGCAACAAGCTGTTTGAACCCAGCGGCTTTCATTTCGATCATGGCAATACTCCTTCCGGTTAACACTGAACTTAAGCGCCCAGGCGCAATGCTAGGAAGGCTGGCGCAACAAACCTTTGCCGGACTGCGCGATACCTTTGCCGGACGGATATATTTTTATGAGCCCGGGTCCGGGCTGGACTATCAGTCGGCCTTGATCGCGGCGGCGCGGATGATGCGCAGGTTGTTGTCGGACTCGACTGCAATCTGGCGTGCAAATTCAGCTGCGGTGCCGCCGGTTGGCACATTGTCGGCACTGGTCAGGCGGGTGCGCACATCGGGCAAGGCCAAGACCTTGTTGACCTCGGCATTGAGCCGAAGCATCACTGGCGCTGGCACGCCAGCCGGGGCGAACAGCCCGAACAGCGAGGACATATTGGCTGGGGCGTAACCCAGCTCGGCCAGCGTCGGCACCGCCGGCAGTGTCTCAAGCCGTGCCGGCGCGCCGACCGCTATGGGCCGCAGTTTGCCGGCCTTGATCTGCTGCATCAGGCTGGTGCTGCTGTTGACTGAAAGCAGTTCGAACTGGCCACCGAGCGCGTCGGTGATCTGCTGGCCACCGCCCTTGTAGGGCACGTGCGTGAATTCGACTTTGGCCAGGGCGCCGAGCTGCTCCAGCATGATGTGGCCCAGTGACGCCGACCCCGACGTTGCCCAACGCACAGCGCCTGGTTTGGCGCGGGCGATCTGCAACAACTCGTGCAGGTCTTTGGCGGGCGTCGCGCTGGTGGTCAGCAGCAGCACCGGTGAGTACATGACGCTGACCAGCGGAACAATGTCCCTGGTCGGATCGAATGGCATTTTGCCCAGATGCGGGTTCAAGGCCAGCGGGCTGATCGCGGAGAAACCCAGCGTGTAGCCGTCTGGCGCTGACTTGGCAACCGCATCGATGCCGATGCTGCCGCTCGCACCCGGCTTGTTCTCCACCAGCACTGGCGTTCCGAGTTGGGCGGTCAGCTTGTCGGCAATGATGCGGGCCACCGCATCGCTGACGCCGCCCGATGGATAGGCGACCACGATGCGGACCGGTTTGCTGGGCCACGCGCTCTGGGCGTGCAGCGGTGTGGTCCAGGCGCAGAACGCGACCAGTACGGTCAGCAGGGTTCGGATCGATCGAAGGTTCATGGTGATGATGGGGTTGTTTTCAGTTGCGCCGTGCCAGCAAGGGGTCCGCTAGTCTGACGCCCAGTTTTTCTGCAAGTCGCGGCGGTCGCGTTTGGTCGGACGGCCGTGGGCAATGCTCAGAGCGGGTTCCGGGTTCAGGCGATTGTGCTCCATGGCACGGGCCCTTTTTTGAAGACTGTCCGGTGTTTCCTCGTACAACTGCTGCGCCACCGGAGCCGGCCCGCGTTGTTCGCTCAGACCCTTGACCACGATCGTGCGCGGGATTTTGGCCTGCACAAGAGTGATCACATCGCCGATGCGGACCTCGCGTGCGGGTTTGACATCGTGCTGATCGAGCTGTACCCGGCCATGGTTGATCTCCTCGGTCGCCAGTGAGCGCGTCTTGAAGAAGCGTGCGGCCCATAGCCACTTGTCGATTCGCATTGTTTCCATGATCGGGTATCTCGTTAGCCCTCAAGGATACAGGCGTTCGCATCGGTCGCTCAGCTAGGCGAACTCCCCACGCAGTGTCAGCGTCGGCCAAGGCAGATACTTTTTCACGGCGAGCTGGTGCTTGATTATTCGCAAGGTGTCGACCGCAGGTCAGGGGCACCATCCTCGGACATCGGTGATGCCAACGCATCCTTATGAATGGCCAACTGACACCGATGCAGGCGGCCAGTTTTACAAGGGAATCAGTCATGTATCGATTTATTCGTAAAGTCACGGTCAAGATGGTTGCAGGCGTACCCGGAGCCTTGCAGTTTTGCGGCGAGGTGACATCGCACATCAACAAGACCTACGGCATGAACATGAAAACCGGCATAGAAATGTTTGGCCAGAACCGGGTCTACTGGTTTTACGACGTGGAAAGCCTTGAGCAGATGGCACAGCTGAACGCCAAGCTGATGCTGGACCGTCCCTATTGGGAGTTGCTCGACAAGGCCAAGAATCTGTGGGTGGAAGGCAGTGCAAAAGACAGTATCGTGAAGATCATTGCCTGAAGCCGGAGGTGATGCGTGGGGGTTTCCAATTCGGGCGAGTCGGGTGTGTTGGCCAGAGGGCGCAAGGTCGCATGTGCAAGGCAGTTGGGCAAGCCGCCCGACTTGAATCAGCGGGGGACACGAAACAGGCCAAGAAATAGGCCCTTGCTTGGTTAAGCACCGAGCCAATATTTAATTGCACTCAGCGTAAGCGGCGAGCGCAATTTTTGACCCAGTCCAAGTGGCTGGGTTTTTTTTGAACGCCGTGTCATTGGCGGAAGCGGTGAGATTCGAACTCACGGACGGTTTCCCGTCGCCGGTTTTCAAGACCGGTGCAATCGACCACTCTGCCACGCTTCCGAGGGGCGTATTCTAGCTGGCCTGCATCCGGGTCGGACGCTGGTGCCAAAATCGCGTCATGCAAGCTCCCACTTCACCCCCGACCCAAGTCCGCAATCCGCTGCATGGCCTGACGCTGGAGGCCATTGTTACTGCGCTGGTCGCCCACTATGGCTGGGCCGATCTGGGCCAGCGCATTCCGCTGCGCTGCTTCACGCTTGACCCCAGTATCGGATCGAGCCTCAAGTTCCTGCGCAAGACACCTTGGGCGCGCGAAAAGGTGGAAGGGCTCTACCTTTTCATGCAGCGCGAACAACGCCGCGCAAAGCATAACTGACGCGCCGGCGGGTGCGGGCGTACCATGGTCACTATGCGTCCACCACAACACCATCACCGCTCCGACCTCGTTCGCATCGCAACCCGCGCCATGCTTGAGCGCGGGCTGGAGCCCGAGTTCTCGCAACGGGTCGAACAGCAGTTGAGCGCCATCACCGGGCCGGCGCGCGAGAGCGATGCGAGCATTCACGATCTCACCGAGTTGCCTTGGTGTTCGATCGACAACGACGATTCGCGCGACCTCGATCAGCTCACCGCCAGCGAGCCGCTGGCGCAGGGTGCGGTGCGGCTCTGGGTGGCCATTGCCGACGTTGACGCGCTGGTCAAGCTGGGCAGTCCGATCGATGAACACGCGCTGCTCAATACGACCACGGTTTACACCTCGGCACGCATCTTCCCCATGTTGCCCGAGCGCCTCTCAACCGACCTGACCTCGCTCAACTTTGCCGAGGACCGTCTGGCGCTGGTGACCGAGATGGTGTTCGACGCCGACGCCGTGTTGTCGGGCGCCACGGTCTACCGGGCCCTGGTGCGCAACAAGGCCAAGCTGGCCTATGACGCGGTCAGCAACTGGATCGATGGGGAGGGTGGCTTGCCGGACGCGGCGGCGGCCGTACCTGGCATTGAGGCGCAGCTGCGCACGCAGGATGCGCTGGCGCAGCAGTTACGTCTGCGCCGCCATGCGCAGGGCTCGCTGGAGCTCGAGACCTTCCAGCCGCGTGCCGTGTTTGAGGGCGAGCAGGTGGTCGGCATTGAGCAGCAGATGCATAACCGGGCACGCCAGTTGATCGAGGAGGTGATGATCGCCACCAACGGCTGTACCGCGCGTTATCTGGCTTCACACGGCGGCGCCTCGCTGCGCCGGGTTGTGCGCTCGCCCGAGCGCTGGTTGCGCATCGTTGGCGTGGCCAAGGAGTACGGCGAGACCTTGCCCAACGAGCCCGACTCGAAAGCGCTGGAGTCTTTTTTGTCCAAGCGGCACAAGCTCGATCCGCTGCGCTTTCCTGATCTCTCTCTGGTCATCGTCAAGCTCATGGGTTCGGGTGAATATGTGGTGGAGGTTCCCGGTGAAGCGCCGATCGGCCACTTCGGCCTGGCGGTGCGCGACTACACGCACTCGACCGCGCCGAACCGGCGTTTCCCCGACCTCATTACCTCGCGCCTGCTCAAGGCGGCGCTGCAGAATCGGCGCGCGCCCTATTCCAACACCGAGCTGGCCGAGCTGGCCATGCACTGCACGCAGCAGGAGAATTCGGCGCAAAAGGTGGAGCGGCGCATGCGCAAATCCGAAGCCGCGATCGTGCTCGAATCCCGCATCGGTCAGCGCTTTGAAGCCATCGTCACTGGCGCCACCACTGAGGGCACCTGGGTGCGCCTGCTGTCACCGCCAGCCGACGGCAAACTGGTCAGCGGCGGTGCCGGCGTGAGGGTTGGCGACAAAGTCCACGTCAAGTTGTTGTCAACCGACGTGGAGCATGGCTTTATCGACTTCGCGCGGGTCTAGCCTTGCGGTTGCGCGGCGTTGGCCACGGCCAATGCCGTCATGTTGACAACCCGGCGCACGGTGGCTGACGGGGTCAACACATGGGCCGAGGCCGCTGCGCCAAGCAGGATGGGGCCGACCGTGACGCCGTTGCCGCCGGTCACCTTGAGCACGTTGAACAGGATGTTCGCGGCGTCCAGGTTCGGGCAGACCAGCAGATTGGCCTCGCCGTGCAGTTTGCTGTCCATCAGGGCGGCGTGGCGCATGTCTTCCGACAGGGCGGCGTCGCCGTGCAGTTCGCCGTCGCATTCGACGTCAGGCGCCATCTTGCTGAACAGCTCGTGCGCCAGGCGCATCTTGACCGCTGACTTGCGGGTCGAGGAGCCGTACATCGAGTGCGACAGAAAGGCGACTTTCGGCGGCAGGCCGAAACGGCTGACCTCGTCGGCTGCCATCAGGGCGATGCTGGCCAGTTGTTCGGCGTCCGGGTCTTCGTTGACAAAGGCGTCGGTAATGAAGAGCGTGCGCTTTTCCAGCATCAGGGCGTTCAGCGTGGCATAGCCGGTTGCGCCTTTCTTCATGCCGATGACATCGCGCACATGGTCCAGATGCACATCAAAACGACCGTGCAGGCCGCACAGCATGGCATCAGCGTCGCCGAGCTTGAGCATCAGGGCGGCGATGGTGGTGGTCGAGCGCCGCACGGCGGCCTTGGCCGCTTCGATGGAAACGCCGCGCCGGCCCATCAGGCCATGGTAAGTCTCCCAGTACTGACGGAAACGTGGATCGTCTTCCGGGTCCACGCAATCGACATCGGTTCCCAGACGGATGCGCAGACCGGCCTTGAGCATGCGGGCCTCGATCACAGCCGGACGTCCGATCAGGATCGGGCGTGCCAGACCTTCGTCCACCACCACCTGCGCGGCGCGCAAGACACGCTCGTCTTCACCTTCTGCGTAGGCAACGCGTTTGGCTGCGAGCGGGACCGCCTTGGCGGCGGTGAAGACCGGGCGCATGAACATGCCGGTTTGGTAGACAAAACGTGAGAGCTGCTGGCGGTAGGCTTCCATGTCCTTGATCGGACGCGTGGCCACGCCGGACTCCTCGGCGGCCTTGGCCACAGCCGGCGCGATGCGCAGAATCAGGCGCGAGTCAAACGGCGTTGGTATCAGGTACTCGGAGCCGAAGACCAGTTCCTTGCCGGCGTAGGCGTTGGCCACTTCTTCGCTGATGTCGGCCTTGGCCAGATCAGCGATCTGGCGCACGCAGGCCAGCTTCATGGCTTCAGTGATCTTGGTTGCGCCGCAGTCCAGCGCGCCGCGGAAAATGTAGGGGAAGCACAGGACGTTATTGACCTGGGTCGGATAGTCCGAGCGGCCGGTGGCGATGATGCAATCGGGTCGAACGGCCTTGGCCAGTTCGGGGCGGATTTCGGGCTCCGGGTTCGCCAGCGCCAGGATGATGGGCTTGTCGGCCATGGTCTTGACCATGGCTTGCGTCAGTACGCCGGCGGTGGAGCAACCGAGGAAGACGTCGGCCTTCACGATGACGTCGGCCAGCGTGCGCAGTTCGGTCTTTTGTGCGAAGCGCGCCTTGGATTCGTCGTAGCCGCCTGGGCGGCCTTCATAGACCAGGCCCTTGGAGTCGCAGACAAAGACGTTCTTGCGTGTCACACCGAGACCGACCATGACGTCCAGGCAGGCGATGGCCGCCGCACCGGCGCCTGACACCGCAACCTTGACGTCTTCGATGCGCTTGCCCACCAGTTCCAGTCCGTTGAGCAGTGCCGCGCTGGAGATGATGGCGGTGCCGTGCTGGTCGTCATGGAACAACGGGATGTTCATGCGCTCGCGCAGCTTCTTCTCGATGTAGAAGCACTCGGGCGCCTTGATGTCTTCGAGGTTGATGCCGCCCAGCGTGGGCTCCAGTGCAGCGATGATTTCGATCAGCTTGTCAGGGTCGCGCTCGTCGAGTTCAATATCGAAGACGTCAATGCCGGCGAACTTCTTGAACAGGCAGCCTTTGCCCTCCATCACCGGCTTGGATGCCAGCGGACCGATGTCGCCCAGTCCCAGCACAGCCGTGCCGTTGGTGATGACACCCACCAGATTGCCGCGCGAGGTGTATTCGTTGACCAGCGAGGGGTCAGCCTCGATGTCCAGGCAGGGATAGGCGACGCCTGGGGAATAGGCCAGGGAGAGGTCGCGCTGGTTGTGCAGCGGCTTGGTCGGCGTGACCGAAATCTTGCCGTGCGTCGGCGTGCGGTGGTATTCGCGCGCTGCATCGCGCAGGGCGTTTTCTGCCGGGGAAAGTTCTTTACTCATGTATAACTCCTGTTTAAGAAAGTAAATCTTGCAAGCTGCGCGCGATCACCTTGGTCGCGCGCCGTAAATCTTCCAGATCGAGCCGCTCGTCCGCACGCTTGGCGTGCGATTCAAGTACTGTACGCGGTCCGGCACCGTAGATGACGCCGGGAATACCCGCCTCGCAGAACAGGCGCACATCAGTGTAAAGCGGTGTACCAAGGGCCGGAATCGCTTCCTTGAAGACCGCTTGTGCGTGCTTTTGCAAGGCCTGCACCAGTGGCTTGTTACCCGGCAACGCCTGCATGGCACGGGCCAGCAAAATGCGTTTGACATTGACCGAAATGCCCGGGTGCTGGGCTGCGGTAGCGTTGATGATGTGGCGCAGCGTGACTTCGACCTTGGCCGGATCTTCTTCCGGGATCATGCGCCGGTCGAGTTTGAAAGTGACGCGCCCGGGGATGACATTGGTGTTGGTGCCGCCTTCGATCATGCCCACGTTCAGATAGGGGTGGGTGATGCCTTCGACGCTGGAGTGCACTTGCCGGTAGCGCGCGTTTTCCGCATACAGCGCCTGCAGGATGTGCACCGCCGCCTGCAGCGCATCGACACCGGATTCGGGAATGGCGGCGTGCGCCATCTTGCCGTGCACCGTCACTTCGAGTTGCAGGCAGCCGTTGTGGGCCGTGATGACCTGGTAGCTGAAGCCCGCGGCAATCATCAGATCAGGTTTGATCAAGCCGTGCTTGAGCAGCCAACCGGGCCCGGCCTGGCCGCCGAATTCCTCGTCGTAGCTGAACAGCAGTTCGACACAACCTTTGCTCGGTGCGGCCACCGCTTCGAGCGCACGCAGGGCAAAGGCGTAGGTCGAGAAATCGCATTTGCTGACGGCAGCGGCGCGGCCGTAGATCTTGCCGTTGACGATCTCGCCACCGTAGGGGTCCTGGCTCCAGCCTTCGCCGGGTGGTACGACATCGCCGTGCGCGTTGAGCAGCACCGTGATGCCGGGCCCGAATTTGCGGCGCACGATCAGGTTGGTGATGCTCGCCAGCCCGAGCGCCTGAACTTCGGCCTGCGGCACAGGGTGTTTTTCGACCGTCAAACCCATGGCCTGCAGCATTTCCGCCGTGCGCTCGGCATGCGGCGCGTTATCGCCGGGTGGCGTATCGGTGGGCACGCGTATCAGTTCCTGGAGAAAGCGCACCTGCTCATCAAAGTGGGCATCGATCCAGGCGTCGAGCAGTTCGTAAGTGGTCATGACAAGGTAGGGGTAAAGGTTCAGGACTCGCTGGCCAGTTGTTCGAGCAGCAGTGCAAAAGCTTCAACTGCAAGTTGCATGTCGTCGCTGGTGCTTGACTCCAGCGGGTTGTGGCTGATACCACCGTTCTGCCCACGCACAAACAGCATGGCCTGCGGCATCAACTCGTGCAGCTTCATGGCGTCGTGGCCAGCCCCGCTGGGCATTCTGTGCAGCGGCAGCCCCAGGCTTTTGAGCGCGTGTTCCCAGCGTGCCTGCCAGGCCGGTGCGCTCGGTGCTGCCGCCACACGCAAGGTTTCTTTCAGGATCGAGCGCACACCGCGACGTGCGCAGATCGCGTCTTGCTGCACCAGCACGTCGCGCACCAGCGCATCACGCTGTGCATCGTTGGGTGCGCGCAGGTCCAGCGAAAAGCGGCAGCAGCCTGGCACCACGTTGATGGAGCCGCCCGGCACTTCGAGCAGGCCGATGGTTGCAACCGAATCGCCGTCCTGCGCCGCGCGCTGTTCGGCATAAAGCATGAGTTCAGCCACGGCGCAGGCCGCGTCGCGCCGGCGGTTCATCGGTGTGGTGCCGGCGTGACTGGCCATGCCGGTGATCTCGCCAAGGTAGCGCACACTGCCGTTGATCGAGCTCACAATGCCGAGAGGCAGGTTCAACTCATTGAGCACTGGTCCCTGTTCGATGTGCACTTCGACAAAGCCGAGGTAGCTCGCAGCGTCGCGCCGCAGTTTGGGGATGTCGTCGATTCGCAGGCCGGCATGCTGCATCGCTTCGCGCAGCGTGACGCCGTCGGCGTCTTTCTGGTCCAGCCACTCGCTCTGGAAGGCGCCGATCAAGGCACTCGATGCCAGAAAGGTGGCCGGGAAGCGCTGGCCTTCTTCTTCAGCGAAGGCAATCAGTTCGATGCCATACGGCAAGCGGCGCCCGGCGCGGTGCAGTTCGCGCACAGCCGCCATCGGCACAAAGATGCCCAGTCGTCCGTCGTATTTGCCGCCATTGCGTACGGTGTCGAAATGGCTGCCGGTCAGCAGGTTTTTTGCGCCTGGCTGGCTGGCGTGGTAGCGCCCCACCACATTGCCGACGGCGTCTATCGTGACCTCGTCAAAACCGCAATCGCGCATCCATTGTGCGATCTGCGCCGAGCAGGCGCGGTGTGCCTGTCTCAGGTAGGTGACGGTGAGCTGATTTTTTTCGGCAAAGCCGGGATCGCTGTGCACGCTCAGCTCTTCCTGCCAATCCCAGACCGCGTTGCCCAGTGTCGGCTCCAAGCCAAACTTGTCGTTGAGGCGAATTTCCGCAATGCGGTGGATGTTGCGCATGCACTCACCCAACTCGGAATCGGGATGGGCCGTCAGGCGGCGCTCAAAGCTGGCGATGATTTCCTGCCGGCTCAGGCCCTCGCCGCGCGCACCACGCACCGCCAGCACGAAAGGCCAACCAAAGCGCGTGTTGTAGTCGATGTTGAGTTGCTGTAGCCGGGCGAATTCCTGTGGGCTGCAATCGCTCAGTCCGGCGCTCATCTGTTCATGCGTCGATTCGGCAGTCAGCGTATTGCGGACCATGGCCTTGCCGGCGAGTTCGGGGTGGGCGCGGATCAGCGCCAGTTGTGCTTCATGGCCTGCTGCATCAACGACACGCGTCATGCAGTGTTTGAACTGAGCCAGCGAAACGAAGGGGCGCTGCGCCAATGCCGCCTGTACGATCCAGGGCGAGTTCTCGTACAGACCGTCCAGCATCGTCGCGGCCTCGGTCAGGCTTGCCGCATTGAGTTGGGACAGGGTTAAGGCCATTTTCAGCGCGTCAGGGTTTCGGCGAAAGGATGGGTCTGACGCCAGTGTTGCGCGATGTCGATGCGTCGGCAGACCCATACCTTGTCATGTTGAGCGATGTGGTCGAGAAAGCGCTGCAAGGCGGCGATGCGCCCTGGGCGACCGAGCAGCCGGCAGTGCATGCCCACACTCATCATTTTGGGGCGGTTCAGGCCGGCAGGATCGCCTTCGGCATAGAGTGCGTCGAAGCTGTCGCGCAGGTAGGTGAAGAAATCGTCGGCCTGGGCAAAGCCCTGGGGCAGCGAGAAACGCATGTCGTTGCTGTCCAGGGTATAGGGCACGATCAGTTGCGGTACCACCTCACCATCGGTCTTGCGTACCTTCATCCAGAACGGCAGGTCGTCGCCGTAGTAATCGCTGTCGTAGGCAAAGCCGCCGTAGTCGGCCACCAGGCGGCGCGTGTTGGGGCTGTCGCGCCCGGTGTACCAGCCCAAGGGCCGCTCGCCAGTCAGACGCTCCATGATGGCCATGGCGCGCGCCATGTGTTCGCGTTCCAGCGCCTCTTCCATACCCTGGTAGTGAATCCAGCGCCAGCCGTGGCACGCGATTTCGTGTCCGTTTCGCTGCAGTGCCTGCACCAATTCCGGATGTCGTTCCAGCGCCATGGCGATGCCAAAGACTGTCAACGGCAGACCGCGCTGTTCAAACTCGCGCAGGATGCGCCAGACGCCAGCGCGCGAGCCGTATTCGTAAATGCCTTCCATGCTGATGTGGCGCTGTGGGAAGCTCGGCGGGTTGAACATTTCCGACAGGAATTGCTCGGAGCCGGCGTCGCCATGCAGCACGTTCATCTCGCCACCTTCCTCGTAATTGAGGACAAACTGGAGCGCGATACGGGCCTGTCCCGGCCACTGCGCGTGCGGCGGATGGGCTCCATAGCCGACGAGATCGCGGGGGTAGGGAAGTGTGCTGTCGTAAGAAGTCATTTTGCCGCTGCCACGCGCTAAGTGTATACACTTTGCCACTGCATCAAAAAGGGGCGCACCATGGGCTTGAGTACCCACGTATTGGACACTATGCACGGCACGCCGGCTGCAGGTATGGCTGTGGCCTTGTACGCCATTGATGGCGAGTCGGCCAAGTTGCTAAAGCACGTGGTCTTGAACCAGGATGGCCGCAACCCCGATGGTCTGCTGTTAGAGGGCGCGGCGTTTGAGCGCGGCTGCTACCGCTTGGTGTTTGAGGTAGCTGCTTATTTCGCATCGCGTGGTGTGGCGCTACCGGACCCCAATTTTCTGGGCAAGGTTCAAATTGATTTCGGCGTTGCGCAAACGGCGCAGCACTACCACGTCCCGCTGCTCGTCAGCCCCTGGAGCTACTCAACCTATCGCGGGTCCTGAGACCAAATCAGTTGAGGACAGAGCTTGCTCGCTTCGCGTAGCTGCGGTCTGTCCCGCAAGGTTTCACAATTGCCCTTCCGTCAGCGTGTCGAGTTGGAAGCGCCCGCTGCTGTGCCAGAGCCAGGTGTCAGTGTAGGTGACCTTGCCCAGGCGCGCGGGTTGTGGGAAGGGGGCGGCCAGGCGGACGGTGCGTTCAATTTCAGCAATCACTTCGGGTGCCTGTTTGGGCGCGCGCATCCAGTCCAGTTTGATGACGCGGCCCTGGCTGTCGACCTCAACCTGCAGCACGCCAATGGCATAAAGCAGTGGCGGCATTTTGCCCTGGTAGATCCGATGCCCGTTCTGGCTGTAGAGATGCTGGGCCGCATCACGCCGGTAGTCGAGTGGCGTTCTGGCGTTTGATACAGAAGTCATGGCGGTGGGTTTGGCGACTGGTTCAGCTGCTGGTGCCGGTGGGACAGGTGGCGGGGCGTCAGGACGGGAAGTGGCCACCGGCATCGGTTTAGGCGCGACGCTGCAAGCAGCCAGTACGGCGGCGACTGCGGCGGCACTCGCGGCGCGCCAAGCGCTGAAGAATTTGTGTGCGGGCTGCATGTGAAACCTCCGTAGAGAATGAGTGTATTGGATTGACGCGCTACAGTGTCGGCACAGCGCAAGGATGCACTTTGCCTGAAGAACGGCTTGCTGTGGCAACTATTGGTTTCAAAAGGTAATGATGAGCGGCGACAATTTCCTGACGCGTTTGGCCTGTGAAGACGCCTGCCTGGTCACGGTGCACGCCACGCGTGGCTCGGTGCCGCGCGAGGTCGGCGCCTGGATGGCCGTGTTCGGCGTCGATGATGCGCTGGGCAGCATTGGCGGTGGGCACCTGGAGTTTCAGGCCATCGCCGAGGCCGGTCGGCGCTTGTCGGGTGGTGCGGGCGACTTGCTCGTGCGCTACGTTCTGGGTCCGACCCTCGGCCAGTGCTGTGGTGGCGAGGTGCAACTGCGCTTTGAACGGGTGGCGGCAACTGACGTCGCTGCGTTGCGCGCGCGACTGGCGCCCTTGCGCGTTCCCCTGGCGCTTTTTGGTGGCGGCCATGTCGGCCGGGCGCTGGTCCAGGTGTTTGCGTCTTTGCCGCTGCAGGTGAACTGGATTGACAGCCGTGATCAGATCTTTCCGGTGGATATGCCTTCAAATGTTGTGGCAGAGCACTCGGACCCGGTGCAGGCCGCCGTGGCTGATCTGGCACCGCAGAGTCGGGTTCTGATTATGAGTTTCAGTCATGCAGAGGACCTGGAACTGGTGGCAGCCTGTTTGCTGCGCCAGCGGCGTCAGGCTGATCTGCCTTATGTCGGACTGATCGGCAGCAAGACCAAATGGGCCAGCTTCTCGCAGCGCCTGCGCGCGCGTGGGTTCACACAACAAGAACTCGCGCATGTCACCTGTCCGATTGGTGTCGCCGGAATTCATGGCAAGGCACCCGAGGTGATTGCGGTGGCCGTGGCGGCACAGATATTGCTGACAATGCCACAGGACTGAAGTTTCACGCACAAACAAGGGGCAGACCAATGGAAAGCTATTACCTGGATTGGGCCAATCTGCTGCTGCGCTGGACGCACGTCATCACGGCCATTGCCTGGATTGGCTCGTCCTTTTATTTTGTTTTTCTTGACAGCAGTTTGACGGCGCCGGTCGACGCCGAACTCAAGCAGCAGGGTGTCACCGGCGAACTGTGGGCGGTGCATGGTGGGGGCTTCTACCACCCGGTCAAGTTCAATGTCTCGCCGCGCGAGTTGCCCGAGCACCTGCACTGGTTTTACTGGGAGAGCTACACCACCTGGCTGTCCGGCTTTGCGCTGTTCACGGTCAGCTACCTGTGGAGCGCCAGCACCTACCTGATCGACAAGTCGCTGATGGATTGGGCCCCGGCTACGGCGATTGCCGTGGCGCTGTCCTTTCTGGCATTGTTCTGGTTTTTGTACGATCGGATCTGTCGCGTCTTCGGCCAGCGCCAGTACGGGGACGCCATCGTCGGCGTCCTGGTTTTCGTGCTGGTCTGTGTGGCGTCCTGGGCCGCCTGTCACTGGTTTGCCGGGCGTGCTGCTTTCCTGCTGGTGGGCGCGATGCTGGCCACCAGCATGAGCGCCAATGTGTTTTTCTGGATCATTCCCGGGCAGCGGAAAGTGGTGGCCGCGCTCAAGGCCGGGCAGCCGGCTGATCCCATGCACGGCAAGCGTGGCAAGCAGCGCAGCGTGCACAACACCTACTTCACGCTGCCGGTACTGTTTGCCATGCTCAGCGGGCACTACAGCTTCACCTTCAGCCATCCACAGAACTGGCTGGTGCTGATTCTGATGATGTTCGCCGGCGCTGCGATACGCCAGTTTTTTGTCATGCGCCACAGTTACCTGCTTGGGCGCAGCGGTAATCCACTGGGTTATGCGTTATGGGGCATCGCCGCGCTGCTGGGTTTGATGGTCTGGCTGGCGCCAGCGCCGTCAAAGGCGGTGGCGGCGCGCCAGATCAGCTACAAGGAACTGCAACCGGTGCTGGCCCAGCGATGCTATCTGTGTCATGGTGAACTGGTGCAGATGAAAAATGTCCGGCTCGATTCCGCCCAGGGCGTCAAGGCCTACGCCCAGTACATGTACCAGCAGGCCGTGGTCTTGAAGTTGATGCCGATGAACAATGCCACCGGCATTACCGAGGCCGAGCGAACTTTGATCAAGCAGTGGTTCGAGGGTGGTGCGAAGATTGATTAGTCGACCCGCGCGCCCGAGGCCTTGACCAGCTTTTCGTATTTCGCGCGCTCGCTCGCCATGAGCTTGCCGAACTCGTCGGCCGTGCTGGGCACCGGTTCGGCCAGCAGGATGGCAAAGCGCGTTTTGGTTTCGGGTGCATTGAGCGCCGCCACAAAGGCCTGATTCAGGCGCGCGACCACATCTTTCGGCGTTGCGGCCGGTGCCACCAGACCCCACCAGGTGTCGATGGAAAAACCCTTCAGCGTGTCGGCCATCGGCGGTGTGTCGGGCAGGGCGCTGGAGCGCGTCAGGGTTGTAACGGCAATGGCGCGCAGTTTGCCGGAACGGATGTTCGGGGCGGCCGTTGCAAGGTTGTCAAAATTGAAATCGACCTGACCGCTCAGCAGTGCGAGTTGGGCCGGGTTGCCGCCGTTGTAGGGAATGTGCACGGCAAATATGCCGGCGTCGCGTTTGAACATCTCGCCCGCCAGATGGCCGGCGCTGCCGTTGCCGCCACTGCCGTAGTTGAGCTTGGCCGGATTGGCTTTCGCGTAGGCGATCAGTTCGCGCAGTGTGTGGATGTTCAGGCGCTGCGCCACTTCCGTGTTCATCACCAGCACATTGGGCACGCGCACCATCTGCGTGATCGGCGCAAAATCCGTCGCTGCGTTGTAAGGCATCTTGCTGTAGAGCCAGGGGTTGACAGCGTGGGTGGCCGTGGCCGCAATGCCAATGGTCAGGCCGTCGGGCGCGGCTTTCGCAACCGCGTCGGCGCCGATGTTGCCGCCGGCACCAGGTTTGTTCTCGATGATGACGGTGCCCAGTGTGTCGCGCACCCGCTCTGCCAGCGCACGCGCCGTGACGTCGAGCGGACCGCCGGCGGCATAGGGCACGATCAGACGGATTGGCTTGCCTTGCGCCTGCGCCAAGGGTGCTGTGGCGGCGCTGAGCAATGCCAGAGCGGTCAGTAAAAGGGTCTTGTAATGCATCGAGATACTTTCTTGTTGGGGTATCGGTGGGTCAAGCGGCGGCCGGATCGGCAGCCTTGTCGGCTTCGCTGGTAAAGGCGTCGGCATAGAACTCGTCTGGCGGCAAACCAGCCTGGGCAAAATCGGTGCGGGCTGCGTCCACCATGAGCGGCGCGCCGCAGGCATAGATCTGGTAGGTCGAAAGATCGGGCAGGTCCTGTAGCACGGCGCGGTGCACAAAGCCGCTGCGACCGCTCCAGCCATCCTCGGGTTGGGCGTCCGAGATGACCGGCACGTAGCGCAAATGGGGCATTTCCAGCAGCTTGTTTTTGACCCATGCATCCAGGTACAGGTCGTGCGCGCGCCGGCCGCCCCAGTACAGCGTGGTCGGCCTCGTGATGCCCTTGAATTGCAGGTGTTCAATGATGGCCTTGAGCGGCGCGAAGCCGGTGCCGGCAGCCAGCAGCACAATCGGCTTCTTGCTGTCTTCGCGCAGGAAGAAACTGCCATAGGGACCTTCGATGCGCAGGATGTCTTTTTCTTTCATCGTGCCAAAGACCTGGTCGGTGAACTGGCCGCCCGGCAGATGCCGGATATGCAGTTCGATCCCGCCGCAGTCGGCTTGCGTGTGGGGTGCGTTGGCCATCGAATAGCTGCGCCGCACGCCGCCGGGCAGCAGAAATTCGACGTACTGGCCAGCGTGGTAAGTGAAAGTTTCGCTGGCCGGCAGTTGCAGACGCAGCAGCATGACATCGGGCGATAGTTTCTCCAGCAGGCTGACGCGGGTCGGCATTTTCTTGATGGCAATCGCGCCAATCTCGGTCACCTGGCGTGATTCGAGAATCAGATCGCTCAAGGCGACCGCGCAGCAACTCAGGATGAAGCCCTTGGCTTCCTCTTCATCGCTCAAAGCCTTGCTCTGGTGCGCGCCGTGCACCACAAGGCCTTCGAGTTTCTTGCACTTGCAGGAGCCGCAGGCGCCGTCCTTGCAACCGTAAGGCATGCCGACGCCCTCGCGGATGGCTGCCGCCAGGATGGTTTCGCCGGCATCGGCGGTGAAAGCGCGTGCGCTGGGTTGAACGGTGATCCTGAACCCGGACACTCCGGTTTTGCTGCTGCTCATCTTTTATGTATCCTTGGGGTACCTGAAATAAAAATTCTTTGTGCGCCTGACTCGAACAACACCAATTTTGCCTTCAAACCACAGCCCTCAAGTCAGTTTGTACGCCACACGTCCTGGCGCGCTACCGAGCCGCTTTCGTCGAACGCGGGTTCTGATTGTCGGCTGTGGCGACGTTGGCCTGCGCGTGGCACAAGCACTGCCACCGCGTGTGCGGGTCTTCGCGCTGACATCGAGCAGCGAGCGTATGCCGCTGTTGCGCGCCTGCGGCATCACCCCCTTGCTGGGCGACCTGGACGTACCGGCGAGTTTGCAGCGGATGGCCGGTCTGGGTCAGCGCGTGGTTCATTTGGCGCCGCCACCGGGCCAGGGATGGGGCGATCCGCGTACGCTGGCACTGACGCGGGCTCTGCGCCGGCGTGGCAAGCCCACGGTCGTGGTTTACGGCTCAACCAGCGGCGTTTATGGTGACTGCCAGGGTGATCGGGTTGACGAAACCCGCGCCCCGGGCGCGGATTCACCGCGCGCAAGGCGGCGCCTGGACGCGGAAAATGCCCTGCGGTTCCTCGGGCGCTCGGCGCAGCTGCGCGCCTGTATCCTGCGCATTCCCGGCATCTATGCAGTAGACCGCGTGGACGGCACGCCGCGTGCGCGCCTGCAAAAGGGCACACCGGTGCTGCAGGCCGCTGACGATGTCTATACCAACCATATTCAGGCCGACGATCTGGCGCGCGCCTGCCTGGCTGCGCTGTGGCGTGGCAAGCCCCAGCGCATCTACAACGTGAATGACGACAGTTGCCTCAAGATGGGCGACTATTTCGACCTGGCGGCCGACCTGTATGGCCTGCCGCGCCCACCGCGCGTGCCCCGGAGCACGGCCAGGGACCAGTTGCCCTTACTGCTGCTGAGTTTCATGAGCGAGTCGCGCCGCATGGACAACACGCGCCTGAAGCAGGAGTTGCACCTGCGCTTGCGCTACCCGACCGTCAACGAGGGCTTGGTTGCCTTCCCGGCATGACAACTGTGGGCGGTAGCGGGTTAGGTCAAAGGTCAGTCATATAGTCGCTGATTTTTGGAAAAAACCGGCTTAAACTAAAAAGCAGGTATTCACAGCTCATCAAAAGGGGAAAGAATCATGGCCAGCAGCAAAAAATACGTTTTTTCATTTGAAGAGGGTGATGGCAAGAACAAGATATTGCTGGGTGGCAAAGGCGCCAATCTGTGCGAGATGACGCAGATTGGCCTGAATGTGCCGCCGGGCTTTACGGCCACCACCGACGCTTGCAATGCCTATCTGGAAAAGAACCAGTTGCCGCCTGGCCTGATGGATGAAATCCGGGCGCACATGACGGCGCTGGAGAAGAAGACTGGCAAGGGGTTTGGAGACGGCAAGAATCCGCTGCTGATTTCCGTGCGTTCGGGCTCGGCCATGTCCATGCCCGGAATGATGGACACCATTCTCAATCTCGGGCTCAACGACGTCTCGCTCAAGGGTCTGATTGCGCTGACCCGCAACGAGCGTTTTGCCTACGACGCCTACCGCCGTTTCATCCAGCTTTTCGGCAAGATCGCGCTCAACATCAGCGACGAGCATTTTGACGAACACATGGCGGCGATCAAGCGCAAGTACGGCGCCGCGCAGGACGTTGACTTGCAGACTGAGCACCTGAAGGAACTCTCCAAAGAGTTTTTGCACATTATCGAGCAGCACACCGGCAAGCCGTTCCCGCAGGACCCCTACGAGCAGCTCGAAATTTCGGTCGGCGCGGTGTTCCGCTCCTGGATGGGAAAACGTGCGGTTGACTACCGCAAGCAGTTCCGCATCACCAAGGACCTGGCCAATGGCACGGCGGTCAATATCTGCACCATGGTGTTTGGCAACATGGGCAATGATTCCGGCACCGGCGTTGGCTTCACGCGCAATCCGGGCACCGGCGAGAACGTGATCTACGGCGAGTACCTGGTCAACGCCCAGGGTGAGGACGTGGTGGCCGGCATCCGCACACCCAAGGCCATCGCCGAGATGGAGCAGGAGATGCCCGAGATTTACCGTCAGCTGATGACGCTGCACCACCGGCTCGAATCGCATTACCACGAGGTGCAGGATTTCGAGTTCACGATCGAGAAGGGCGTTCTTTATTGCCTGCAAACGCGCAACGGCAAGATGAACGCGCGCGGCATGGTGCGCAGCTCGGTCGAGATGTTCCACGAGGGCCTGATCAGCAAGGAGCGCGCATTGCTGCGCGTTGACCCGGCCGTTCTGGAGCAGTTGCTGGTGCCGCAACTGGCGCCCAATTTTCATGGCAAGTCGCTGGCCCAGGGTCTGGCGGCCTCGCCCGGCGCGGCTTCCGGCAAGATTGTTTTCGACGCCGACACAGCCGAAACACGCGGACGCGCCGGTGAAAAAATCATTCTGGTGCGCGAAGAGACCAAACCGGAAGACATCCACGGTTTCTTCCAGGCCCAGGGCATCCTGACCAGCCGCGGCGGCAAGACTTCACACGCGGCGGTGGTGGCGCGCGGCATGGGCAAGCCCTGCGTCTCGGGCTGTGAGCAGATCGTTATCAATGTCCTGTTGCGCAGTGCCCAGATCGGCGACACCACCTTGCAAGAAGGCGACATCATCACCATCGACGGAGGCAGCGGTCATGTTTATGCCGGCGAAGTGCCGACGGTGGAAGCGGAATTTTCCGAGGAAATGGACACGCTGCTGCACTGGGCCGATGAGGTCGCCACGCTCAAGGTGATGGGCAACGCCGACACACCCGAAGACGCGCAGCGCGCCCGCGAATTTGGTGCCATGGGCATCGGCCTGTGCCGTACCGAGCGCATGTTCAACAGCACGGATCGTCTGCCCATCGTGCAGGAAATGATTCTGGCCGAAACGCTGGAGGAACGTCAGGCGGCACTGGAGCGCCTGCTGCCGATTCAGCGCTCCGACTTCAAGGGCATTTTCAAGGCCATGAAGGGTCTGCCCGTGACGGTGCGTCTGCTTGATCCGCCGATGCACGAGTTTCTGCCGACTGCGGCACAACTCGAACTTGAAATCGCGCATCTGCACCAGTTGCGCGACACGATCAAGGGCCTGGAAGAACTTCCCGACACGCTCAAACTGCTCAACCCCAAGCTCTACCAGCAGTACTCGGACGGCCTGACCAAGCTGATGGACGGGCTGCACACCTTCAAGGACTCGCACCTGGAAGAAGACGTGATCGAGCGCAAGGAGAAGATTCTCAAGAAGGTGCGCGCCCTGTCCGAAGTGAATCCGATGCTGGGTCATCGCGGCGTGCGTCTGGGTATCACCTACCCCGAGATCTACTCGATGCAGATCCGCGCCATTCTGGAAGCGGCCGCCTTATGCGCCAAGGAAGGGCTCGTGATCTACCCCGAGATCATGGTGCCACAGGTGGCCACAGTGGAGGAGCTCAAACGCATCCACAGCTATGTTCAGCGCATCCGTCTGGAGGTCAAGGCCACGCACGGTATCAACGTGCAGTTCAAGTTTGGCTCCATGCTTGAAGTGGTGCGGGCCTGCATGCGCTCCGGGCGTATGGCAGAAATTGCCGAGTTCTTCTCGTTCGGCACCAACGACCTGAGCCAGGCCACGTTCTCCTTCAGTCGTGAGGACGCAGAGAACAAGTTCCTGCCCTTCTACAACGAGACCGGCATTCTGGAGGATAACCCGTTCGAGGTGCTTGACATCAAGGGCGTCGGGCAGTTGATGAAGATGGCGGTCAAGCAGGGACGCGAGACCAACCCGGAACTCAAGGTCGGCATTTGCGGCGAGCACGGTGGGCACCCCGGGTCGATCCACTTCTGCCACTACATCAAGCTCAACTACGTTTCCTGCTCGGGGCCGCGCGTGCCAATTGCGCGTCTCGCTGCCGCGCAGGCCAAGTTGATGGAAGACCAGTACCGCGAACCGGTTTGAATGGAGACGCCAAGCGTTGGCTTGGCGCTGAGCCAGTATTCATTGCGAGGAGCGTAAGCGACGCGGCAATCCATGCATTCAGAATGCATGGATCGCCACGGCCTGACAGCCTCGCGATGACGAGGGTATGGGCTGGCCTCGCGATGACGAAAGTGGTGGTGCGACGACTCGTACGATCGGCGGCGCTCGTCCGTTTTACTGCGGCGTGCTGGCGCGCCAGGTCTGGACGGCCTTGAGCGTGTTCTCGACGTGCTGGTCCGGGCTCAGGCTGGAGAAAACATAGAGCACCTTGCCTTGCGGGCTGATCACATAGGAGATGCGATCAGCCATGTCAGGTTTGACCCACAGGGCGGCGTCGTACTGCTTCATGATGCGCGCACCCCTGTCGGCAGCAACTGCAAATTTGTCGCGGCAGGCTTCAACGGAAAACTTCTTAAGGGTCTCGATGTCATCGTTCGAGATGCCGACCACGGTGGCGCCCAGCGCATTGAACTTCGGCGTGGCTTCGGCAAAGTTGTGTGCCTCGATCGTGCAACCGCTGGTAAAGGCTTTCGGATAGAAATACAGAACGACCGGTCCTTTCTTCAAGGTGTCGGCCATTGAGAACTGGAAGGCTTGGCCGGCGCGTGCCGCATCGGTCGTGAAATCCGGCGCTGGGGCACCCACGGCCAGTGCCGCCAGTGCGCTGCTGCCCACAGTGACCAGAACCAGGGATGCGACGGCAGACAGGAGGGGGTGCATGAGTTTCATGGCCAGGGTCCGGATGAGTTGTGATTGCCCACATTAACTCAAACGGTAATACCCGGCATTGCGTTGCGGGTACTCTGCACGGGTGGTCGTCATTGCGAGCGCCGTGCGGCAATCCATGCATGGACTGCCACGTCGCTTTGCGCCTCGCAGTGACGAGGTCCTTAGTGTTTTCGCGAAGACGACGCTGGGCGTCAGTTGTAGCTGCGGGCGTCCTCGATCACCTTGCCGTCGTTGGGCAGACTGCCGGGGAGCAGAAACTCGACCTCGCCGCGCAACTTGGTGACGTCGCGGATGGCCTCGCCGATCTTGGTGGCCAGTGCATCAGGGCCGCCGCATGCGGTCTCAACCTTGAGCGTCATCTTGTCGTTCGCCATCGCGCCGGTGACGACGAGGCGCGCGCGCGCTACTTCGGGGAAGCGCTTGACGATGTCGGCAACCTGGCCCGGATGGACAAACATGCCGCGGATTTTGGTGGTCTGGTCGGCGCGTCCCATCCAGCCCTTGATGCGCACATTGGTTCGCCCGGTCGGACAGGCGCCGCTCAGTACCGCCGATAAATCACCGGTGCCGAAACGGATCAGGGGGTAATAGGGGTTCAGCGTCGTCACCACGACTTCACCAACCTCGCCCGGGGCTACCGGGTCACCGGTGCCGGGGCGCACGATCTCGATGATCACACCCTCGTCGATAACCAGACCTTCACGCGCGGCGGTCTCGTAGGCAATGGAGCCGACGTCGGCCGTGGCGTAGCACTGGTAACCCGCGACACCGCGCTCGGCAAACCAGTCACGCAGCGAGGGCGGAAAGGCTTCGCCGCCGAACATGGCTTTGGTTACGCTGGGCAGGGCCACACCCATCTCGGCCGCCTTGTCCAGAATGATCTTGAGAAAACTGGGTGTGCCGATGTAGCCCGCCGGACGCAATTCGGCCATCGCCTGAACCTGTTGCTCGGTTTGGCCGGTACCGCCGGGAAACACCGTACAACCCAGCGCGTGGGAGCCCGACTCCATCATCGAGCCAGCCGGCACAAAGTGGTAGCTGAAGCAGTTGTGGATCAGTTCCCCGGGGCGAAAGCCTGCTGCAAAGATGGCGCGTGCCATGCGCCAGTAGTCTTTGGCTGCGCCTTCGGGCTCATAAATCGGACCGGGGCTGGAAAAGATGCGCGGCATGCGCGCGCCGTAGCCTACTGCGGCGAAGCCGCCGAAGACGTCGGCGCTGCCGCTGGCGCGACCAGCCTGCTGACGCTCGAGCAGTTCATGCTTGCGTGTTACAGGGAGTTGGGCCAGGGCTTGGCGGCTTGTGACTGCGGCCGGGTTGACGTTCTTGAGAATCTGCTGCAGTGCCGCCGATGAAGCTTTGGCATGCGCGATCTGACCCGGCAAGGCCGCCAGCATGGCTTCTTCACGGGCGGCGCTGTCGCGCGTCTCCAACGCATCGTAATAGTTAGACATATCTTCTTTCCGTTGAGGCAGCGCTCGCTGCCATGCCAGTCCGCAGGGTAAATAGAATCAGGCAAGCCAGCGCTTGCGGCGCTTGTAACTCTTGACGTCCTTGAAGCTCTTGCGCTCGCCACCGCCCACGCCCAGGTAGAACTCCTTGACGTCTTCGTTATTCGCCAGATCATTGGCGGCTCCGTCCATGACGACGCGACCCGACTCCATGATGTAGCCGTAGTCGGCGTATTTCAGCGCCATGTTGGTGTTCTGTTCGGCCAGCAGGAAGGTGACTTTTTCCTTGCGGTTGAGGTCTTTCACGATCTCAAATACTTCTTCCACGATCTGCGGCGCCAGACCCATGGAGGGCTCGTCGAGCAGCACCATGCTGGGGTTGGCCATCAGGGCGCGGCCAATGGCGCACATCTGCTGCTCGCCACCCGAGGTGTAGGCGGCCTGGCTGGTGCGACGGGTTTTCAGGCGCGGGAAGTAGGTATAAACCTTTTCCAGGTTGCGCGCGATCTCGGCCCTGTCCTTGCGTGTGTAGCCGCCGGTCAACAGGTTTTCTTCGATTGTCAGGTGCGCAAAGCAGTGCCGCCCCTCCATGACCTGGACCACACCGCGCTGCACCAGATCGGCCGGCGTCAGGTTTTCGATGCGCTCACCGCGCAGTTCGATCGAGCCCTTGGTCACTTCGCCGCGCTCGCCCTGCAGCAGGTTCGAGATGGCGCGCAGCGTGGTGGTCTTGCCGGCACCGTTGCCGCCCAGGATGGCCACGATCTTGCCTTCGGGTACTGTCAGGGAAACACCCTTGAGCACCAGAATGACGTGGTTGTAAATGACCTCGATGCCATTGACGTTGAGAACGATATTTTTTGGGTCCATAGCTTGTTACCTTTACCAATCGGAAGCACTGCACGCAGTGCTTCGGGCTGGAATGTCACCCCGGGGCTAACCCCGAGGGTGACAAATCGATCAGGACTGGCAGTCCGCAGCCGCGCGGCGTGTCATCTTCTTGTCAGCCAGGTACTTTTCACCACCGGCCTTGATCAGGGGCTTCAGGATCTGCTCGTCAGCCTCATACCAATCCGATGACGGTGCCCACTTGGCACCATCCCAGTCCTGGATACGGGCCCAGGTCGAACCCATGTGGTCCTGGCACGACGAACTCATGGGGCGTATCACACCGTTGAAGCCGAGAGCGTCTAGCTTCTTCTGGTCGAGCGACAGATTCTCCAGACCCCAGCGCACCTGCTCGGTCGTCATGACCTTGCCCTTGCCAAAGCGCTCCTGCGCCCGGCGCACCGCTTCCACCGACAGCATCGAGATGACAACGCCACGGGTGTACAGGACGGCGCCAACGTCGTCTTTCTGTGCCGTGCCCTGGCCCTTGGCATAGACATGTTTCAGGATGTCCTGCATGACCTTGGGTTGCTGGCCCGAGCTGTGCATGGCCAGCGCGTGGTAGCCCTTGGCGCCGGCACCGACGTCCTTGACGTCCGGTTC
Source organism: uncultured beta proteobacterium (assembly GCA_903876735.1). Taxonomy (GTDB): domain Bacteria; phylum Pseudomonadota; class Gammaproteobacteria; order Burkholderiales; family Burkholderiaceae_C; genus Rhodoferax. The sequence continues at coordinate 29,026 of CAIRAW010000007.1, forward strand.
AGCACCTGCCCACCAGACGCCGTACATCTTGTCGCGCGGATAGCCGGTGGCTTGCGCTTCTTTCAGCGCGGTCGAGTTCATCACACCCCAGCCCCACAGCAACACATAGTCAGGCTTCGATTGGCGCACTTGCAACCAGGTGGCCTTCTGCTCGACGCCAGGCGCCGTAACGGGCAGCAACTGCAACTCAAAACCGTGCATCTTGGCGCGTTCCTGCAACAGCGGGATCGGCTCCTTGCCAAACGGACTGTCGTGGTAGACCAGCGTGATTTTCTTGCCCTTGAGCTTGTCCACGCCGCCCAGGCTCTTGCCGATATGCTGGACCAGGATGTCGGCACCCGTCCAATAGCTGCCGAGCAGCGGGAAGTTCCACTTGAACGCCATGCCGTCCTGCGACACCGCCAGGCCATAGCCCACGGTCAGCAGCGGCATCTTGTCGGCCGGTGCTTTCTCCGTCAGGGCAAAGGTGATGCCGGTGCTTTGCGGGTCGATCAGCGTGACGCCGGGCCGGCCTTTCAGGCGCTCGTAGCACTCCACGCCGCGGTCGGTTGCATAGGCGGTTTCGCATTCTTCGAAAGTGATCTTGACGCCGTTGATGCCGCCGTCGCGCGCGTTGACCATCTTGAGGTAGTCCTGTTTGCCATCAGCCCATGGAATGCCGTTCGGGGCGTAGGCGCCGGTGCGGTAGGACAGTAGTGGGAAGAACTGCTCCTTGGCCTGTGCGAAAGCCGTGGAACCAACGGCTGCGATCAAGGCTGCCGCTGCTAGATTTCTAATTTTCATGCTTGTCTCCTGAATGGATAGCACCGGGGTGCCTGGGTTAACGAACGAAAAACGACTGACGGGAAAAGGGACTCAATGCGGGAACGGCCACAGACGCATCTTCTGTTTGCCGATGGACCACAACTTGGCCAGACCGTGCGGCTCGACGATCAGGAACCACACGATCAGGGCGCCGAAAATGATCAGTTCCGCATGTGAGGTGACTGCGGTCGAGATCTGGAGCCCGGCGAGCGCGCCGATCAGCGGCAGGAACTGGTTCAGCGCAATCGGCAGCACGACGATGAATGCGGCGCCGAAGAAACTGCCCATGATGGAGCCCATGCCGCCAATGATGACCATGAACAGCAGCTTGAACGACAGGTCGACCGAGAACGCGGCCGGCTCCCAGGCGCCGAGGTAGATAAAGCCCCACAGTGCACCAGCGACGCCGATAATGAAGGAGCTCACGGCGAAGGCGCTGAGCTTGGCGTACATCGGGCGGATGCCGATGACGGCGGCTGCCACGTCCATGTCGCGAATCGCCATCCACTCGCGGCCGATGGCTGAGCGCACTAGGTTCTTGCACAGCAGGGCCAGCACCACCAGAATCGTCAGGCAGAACAGGTATTTGGAGAGCGGGGAATCGATCGGCATGCCGAAGACCTGCAGACCCGTGACCGAGACCGAACCGGACGCCGAGTCATTGGTGAACCATTTGATGCGCAGGAACATCCAGTCGCTGAAGAACTGAGCGGCCAGCGTAGCCACTGCCAGATAAAGACCTTTGACGCGCAGGCTGGGTAATCCGAACAAAATGCCGAAGGCGCTGGAACACAGGCCACCTAGAATCAGGGCCGGGATCAGCGGCATGCCGGGTATGCGCACAAAGAAGTTGAAAGCGGCGTAGGCGCCAACGGCCATGAAGGCGCCGGAACCGAGCGAGATCTGGCCGCAGTAGCCGACCAGGATGTTCACGCCCAGCGCAGCCAGCGCCATGATCAGAAACGGTATGAAGATGGCGCGGTACATGTAGCCGCTGGTCAGCATGGGGACCAGGATGTAGGCAGCTGCAATCAGCAGCAGCACGGCCCAACGGTCTTGCGCAATCGGAAAGATCTGCTGGTCAGCGCGATAGGTGGTCTTGAACTGGCCGTTTTCTCTGTAGAACATGATGTTTCTTTTCTTGGTTGCGGTCAGACGCGGTCAATAATCTTCTCGCCGAACAAACCTTGCGGTCTGAATAGCAGGAATACCAGGGCCAGCACGTAGGCGAACCAGATTTCGATGCCGCCGCCCACATACGGGCCGAGGAACACCTCGGACAGTTTTTCTCCGACGCCGATGATCAGGCCGCCCAGAATGGCGCCGGGCACCGAGGTCAGGCCGCCCAGGATCACAACCGGCAGGGCGCGCATGGCGACCGTGGTGAGGGAGAACTGCACGCCCAGTTTGCTGCCCCAGATCATGCCGGCCACCAAGGCCACGACGCCGGCCACGCACCAGACAATGACCCAGATGCGGTTGAGCGGGATGCCGATCGACTGCGCTGCCTGATGGTCATCCGCCACCGCGCGCAGGGCGCGGCCGGTTGCCGTCTTCTGGAAGAACACGCTCAGCAGCGTCACCAGAACGGCGGCGATCAGTGCGGCGTATAGGTCTTCCTTGTTGATCAGGATGCCGCCTTCGAACACGCTCTCGAACGCCATGATCGGGTCTTTCGGCATGCCGATGTCGATCTTGTAAATGTCGCTGCCAAAAATGGTCTGACCGATGCCGTCCAGAAAATAGCTGATGCCCAGCGTGGCCATCAGCAGTGTGGTGGCTTCCTGGTTCACCAGATGGCGCAAGGCCAGGCGCTCAATCAGCCAGGCGACCACAAACATGATGGCGCCGGCAATGATGAAGGCTGCAAAGTTCGACAGCAGTGGGTTATTGATACCAGTCCAGCCCGGTATCCATTCGGAGAAGCGGGCCATGGCCAGGGCGGCGAACAGCACCATGGCGCCCTGTGCAAAGTTGAAAACGCCGGAGGCTTTGTAAATCAGAACAAAGCCCAGCGCCACCAATGAATACAGCATGCCGACCATCAGGCCGCCGAGCAGTGTTTCAAGAAAAGAGGCAATCGTCATTATTTTTTCTCCGCGGCTTCAGTGTTCTGTGCCCAGATAGGCGCTGATCACTTCTTCGTTGTTGCGTACTTCGTCGGGCGTGCCGTCGCCGATCTTCTTGCCGTAGTCCAGCACTACAACCCGGTCTGAGATGTCCATCACCACACCCATGTCGTGTTCGATCAGGACCACCGTCGTGCCGAATTCTTCGTTGACGTCAAGCACAAAGCGGCACATGTCCTGCTTTTCCTCGACATTCATGCCGGCCATCGGTTCGTCAAGCAGCAGCACCTGCGGCTCCATGGCCAGGGCGCGACCCAGATCAACGCGTTTTTGCAGGCCGTAGGGCAACTGGCCGACCGGCGTCTTGCGATAAGCCTGGATTTCAAGGAAGTCAATGATGAGTTCGACCTTCTCGCGGTGCATTTCCTCTTCGCGCTGCGCCGGGCCGATGCGCAGTGCCTGCATCAGAAGATTGCTCTTGATCTTGAGGTTGCGTCCGGTCATGATGTTGTCGATCACGCTCATGCCCTTGAACAACGCCAGATTCTGGAAGGTGCGGCCAATGCCCATGACCGCCACCTGGTGGCTGTCCATGTGATTGAAAGTCTTGCCACGGAAGGTGATGGCGCCCTGCTGCGGCGTGTAGACGCCGTTGATGCAGTTGAGCATCGAGCTCTTGCCGGCGCCGTTCGGGCCGATGATGGCGCGCACTTCGTGCTCGCGCACGTCGAATGAAATATCGGTCAGTGCCTTGACGCCACCGAAGCTCAGTGAGATGTTCTTGACGTCAAGAATGACATCGCCGATTTTCTTGGCCCCTGGGGCCAGAGCCGCCTCGCTCATGTTGATTTCCTGCGTTGTTGTCATGCTGCCGCCTTGACCGGTGTGAAGGTTTTCGCATCGTCGATCCGCAGCGTGGCGCTGACGCTGCCGGTGCGACCGTCCTCAAACTTGACCTGGGTCTCGATGAATTGCGAGGTTTTGCCGCCGTAGAGGGCGTCGATCAGAACGTCGTACTTCTCGGCAATGAAGCCGCGGCGTACCTTGTTGGTCCGGGTCAGTTCGCCGTCGTCGGCGTCGAGTTCCTTGTGCAGCACCAGAAAGCGGCTGACCTGCGAGCCCGCCAGCAGCAAGTCCACACTCAGGTCGGCGTTGACTTTCTCCACGCATTCCTTGATCAACTGGTAGACCTCCGGCTTTTGCGCCAGATCGGTGTAGCCGGCATAGGGCAGGTTGCGGCGTTCGGCCCAGTTGCCAACGGCGTCAAAGTCGATGTTGATCATGACGCAGACTTTTTCGCGTCCGTCGCCATAGGCCACGACTTCCTTGATGTGCGGGAAGAACTTGAGCTTGTTCTCGACGTACTTGGGCGCAAACATGGCGCCGTCGTTGCTGCCACCCTTGATGCGGCCCACGTCTTTCACGCGGTCGATGATCTTGAGGTGACCGTGTGCATCCAGAAAGCCGGCGTCGCTGGTGTGGTACCAACCGTCCGCGCTCAAGACCTCAGCCGTGGCAGCCGGGTTCTTGAAATACTCCTTGAGCAGGCCCGGCGACTTGACCAGGATCTCGCCGTTTTCGGCGACCTTGATTTCAACGCCTGGGCAGGGTACGCCAACGGTGTCGGCGCGTGCTTCATTGTCGGGCTGCAGGCAGACAAACACGGCCGTTTCGGTCGAACCGTAGAGTTGCTTCAGGTTGATGCCGATCGAGCGGTAAAAACTGAACAGGTCGGGTCCGATGGCCTCGCCGGCGGTATAGGCGACACGCACGCGGCTCATGCCGAGGTTGTTGCGCAAGGGGCCATAGACCAGAAAATTTCCCAGCCCGTAAATCAGGGCGTCGGTGAAGCCAAGTGATTTACCGTCCATCTTGTTGGGTCCAACGCGTTGCGCCACGGACATGAAGTACTGGAACATGCGGCGCTTGATGGCGCCGGCGTCTTCCATGCGGATCATCACGCTGGTGAGCAGGCCTTCGAACACGCGCGGCGGGGCGAAATAGTAGGTGGGGCCGACCTCCTTGAGGTCGATGGTGACGGTGGCCGCCGACTCCGGGCAGTTCACGACGTAACCGCAGGCCAGCCACTGCGCGTAGCTGAAGATGTTCTGCCCAATCCAGGCCGGCGGCAGGTAGGCCAGCACTTCTTCGGTGTGGGTCAGTTTGTCGAAATCAGCGCCGGCCTTGGCGCGGTTGAGCAGCGAATTGTGGGTGTGTACCACGCCCTTCGGGTTGCCTGTGGTGCCAGAGGTGAAGAACATGGCGCCGACGTCGCTGGCCTGGACCTGGTCGACTGCAGTCTTGAAAAAATCCGGGTGCGCGCCGGCATAGGCATTGCCACTGACGATCAGGTCGTCCAGCGCAGCCAGTCCGGTTTCGGCATAGTTGCGCAAGCCGCGTGGATCGTCAAAATAGATGTTGCTCAGTTGCGGGCATTCGTCGCGTATTTCGAGCAACTTGTCGACCTGCTCCTGGTCTTCGGCGAAGGCGAAACGAACTTCCGCGTTGTTGATCGGGAACACGCATTCTGGGGCTGCAGCATCCTGGTACAGCGGAATGGGGACTGCGCCAATTGACTGGACTGCCAGCATGGTTGCGTACAGGCGCGGGCGATTGGCCCCGATCACGATCATGTGCTCACCCCGGCGCAGACCGGCCTGATGCAGGCCACAGGCCAGCTTTTCCACCAGCGCGGCCAGGTCAGCCCACGAAAGCGCTTGCCAGATGCCATACTCTTTTTCACGCATGGCCGGCTCGGTCGGCCGCTGTATCGCGTGATTCAGAAGAAGTCGAGGAAATGTGGTCTGCATCCCGGTACCTTGTCTTCAAACTAATGAAATTGCGGGGTAAGCGATTGGCGCTACCCCCGACTGACTGATAGCAGCCTGAACCCAATGGGCAAGGCTGCTGGACTGGTGTGAATAATAGAGCTTCATTTGACGCCAAGTTGTCGTTTGGACGACAATTTGGGTTTTTCTTGGTAGGTGTTTTCCCTGCAAAAATACCCGACACAAGGGAGTCAAGATCAATGAGTGATGACAAATCCTTGCATCAGCGACGGCGCACCCTGACGGTGGCTGAGCTTGATGCCATTCCATGGATTCATGTGCTGACGCCGCCAGAGCGCGAGCGGGCGGTCGACGATCTGAAGATCACGGAAGCGAGCACCGGCGAGTATGTTTGTCGCACCGGGCGCCAGGTGACCTACTGGTTTGGCGTGATTGATGGCTTGCTCAAAATGAGCACCGAAAATGCGGAAGGCAAGACCATGACCTACATCGGTATGCCGCCCGGGGGCTGGTTTGGCGAAGGCACGGCCATGAAGCGCGAAAGCTATCGCTACAACATTCAGGCCTTGCGCGCCAGTCGGGTGGCTGGATTGCACGTGGACACTTTCCACTGGCTGCTTGACCACTCCATCGGCTTTAACCGGTTCATCATGAATCAGCTCAATGAGCGGCTCGGTCAGTTCATTGCGGCGCGTGAAATCGACCGCATGAACAGTCCCGATGTCCGGGTCGCGCGCAGTCTGGCCGCGCTCTTCAACCCGGTCTTGTACCCAGGCGTTGGCGAGGTGCTGCGCATCACGCAGCAGGAACTGGCCTATCTGGTCGGGCTGTCGCGTCAGCGTGTGAATGAGGCGTTGACAGCGCTTGCCGATCAGGGCGCGATCCGGGTCGAGTACGGCGGTTTGCGGGTTCTGAACCTGGAGGCGCTGCGCGCTGCCGTATTCACGATCCGTCCCGTTGTTTAATGTGGGCTGTTGATCGATTATTTTTTCAGCATCCAAAATAAGGAGACTTTCATGCCATCAAGCTTGCAGCCACTGCGCCGTTTGACGCTCGCCGTTCTGGCGGGCATTGCCGTTTTTTCATTCGCCAATCCGGTCCTGGGCCAGAGCGCCTGGCCGACCAAGTCGATCAGGATCGTCGTACCTTTTGCGGCGGGTGGCACGACCGACATTCTGGCCCGAGCCGTGGCGCCCGAGTTGTCCAAGGCGTTCGGCCAGCCTTTTGTCATTGAAAACAAGGGCGGTGCCGGCGGAAATTTGGGGGCCGACATTGTGGCCAAGTCGGCGCCGGACGGTTACACCCTGCTCATGGGTACCGTGGGAACACACGGCATCAACAAGTCGCTCTACAGTCGCATGCCCTACGATCCACAGAAAGACTTTGCCCCTATCACTCTGGTGGCCGGTGTGCCCAATGTGATGGAAATGAATGCCGAAAAAGCCAAAGCGCTGGGCATTAACAGCGTGCTTGATTTCATCGCTTACGCCAGGGCTCATCCGGGGCAGCTCAACATGGCCTCCAGTGGCAACGGTACGTCGATCCATTTGGCGGGTGAGCTGTTCAAGACCCAGACCGGCATTTTCATGACGCATATTCCCTATACCGGCTCCGGCCCGGCGATGATGGGTTTGTTGTCGGGTGTGGTCGATGTGATGTTCGACAATCTGCCTTCTTCCATGGCCCAGATCAAGGGCGGCAAGCTCAAGGCTTTTGCCGTGACCAGTGCGCAGCGCTCGGCCGCCCTGCCGGATTTACCGACCGTGGAAGAAGCCGGCAAGCTCAAGGGTTTCGAGGCCAGCAGCTGGTTTGGCTTGCTCGCGCCCGCTGGAACGCCAGCCGACGTGGTGTTGCGGATCCAGCAGGAAACTGCCAAGGCGCTCAAGTCACCGGCCATGAAGGAGAAATTGCTGGCCCAGGGCGCCATTCCAAGCGGCAATACACCGCAGGAATTCGCGGCCTTGATTGACGCTGAAATCAAGAAGTGGGCGCCGGTGGTGAAGGCGTCCGGCGCCAAGGTCGATTGACCTCGTCAGACACCCCAGACGATTTCGTGCCCGGTCTTTTCGCAGCGCTGCAGCATGGTGATGAAGGGCAGGGTGCGCTGGCGCAGCGAAATTGCCTCAAAGCGCGGAACGGCTTCATTGCGCGCCAGCGCCGCCGCCTTGGCCGCCGCCTGTTCGGCTTCTTCCTTGACCACGGCAGCCTCCAGTGCCACCACCGCAGCAGCCATCTGCTGCGGCAGGATGATGCCTTTGGCTGCGCTGCCCTCGTTGTCGTCTGGCGCTGCTTTGCCAATGATTTCAAGCACGCGCCTGCCATTGGGCTGCAGCATGATGAGGTCGCCGGTGGATTTGGATTTGAATTTATAGAGCATGGTGCGGCATCGTAAACTGAAGTCCCATGCGAACCATCCGTCTTGTTGCCGGAATACTTCTCTTCAGCCTGCTATCCGCTTGTGCTGATACGCGTTATTACCTGCAATCGATTGGCGGACATCTGCAACTCATGCAGGCGGCGCGTCCGATCGAGCAGTGGCTGGCGGACGAGACCGCAGCACCGGCCTTGAAGCAGCGGCTGGCGTTGGCACGGCGTATTCGCAGTTTTGCCACGACAGACCTCAAATTGCCCGATAACGCCAGCTACCAGCGCTTCGCCGACCTGCAGCGCCCCTTTGCCGTCTGGAATATCGTGGCCGCGCCCGAACTTTCGCTGACCGTCAAGACCTGGTGTTTTCCGGTGGCAGGCTGCGTCGCCTACCGCGGGTATTTCGACCAGACCGAGGCCCGTTCACAGGTGCCGGCATTGCAGGCCGAGGGGCTGGAGGTCAGTGTTTACGGCGTGCCGGCTTACTCCACCTTGGGCTGGCTGAACTGGGCTGGCGGTGACCCGCTGCTCAACACCTTTGTCCATTATCCGGACGGCGAACTGGCACGCTTGATTTTTCATGAGATGGCGCATCAGGTGGTCTATCTCAAGGACGACACGCTGTTCAACGAATCGTTTGCAACGGCGGTCGAGCGGCTCGGCGCTACGCGCTGGCTTGCGGCGCAGGGCTCCGAGGAGAGCCGGCGTGCTTACGCGGAGCTTGATGCCAGGCGCCAGCAGTTTCGCGCACTGGCCATGGCCACGCGTCAGCGTCTGAGCGACATTTACCTACAGGGCGAAATGACCGCCACCGAGCGAACGGTCCTGCTGGAGAAGAAGCGCCAAGCGATGCAGGACTTTCGCGCTGACTATGCCAGGTTGAAGGCCGGCTGGGGTGCTTACGCAGGCTATGACGCCTGGGTCGCAGGCGCCAACAATGCCAGTCTGGGCATTCAGGCGACCTACGATGAATGGGTGCCGGCTTTCGAGGCCCTGTTCGAGCGCGAAGGGCAGGACTGGGCGCGGTTCTATGATGCGGTCAGGCGTTTGGCGCAACAACCGGGCTCACAGCGGACCCGGTTTCTGAGGCAACTATCAGGGGAACACACAAGTGGCTGATCTTCATATCTCGCGCGAACACGCGCTCGGTTTGCACGCGGCGCGCAAGCTTGCATTTACCTGGGCTGAGCATGTGGAAAAAGAATTCGGCATGAGTTGCACCTACGAGGAAGGCAAACTGGTCGATGAGGTGTGTTTTACCCGAACCGGTGTTGAGGGCACGTTGATCGTGACCCGGGACCACTTCGAACTCAAGGCCAAACTTGGTTTTCTGGTCGGCGCCTTCAAGAACCGCATTGAGAGCGAAATCGTCAAAAACCTCGATGATCTGCTCAAGACCAAGCCAGTCGCCAGAAAGCACACGGCTGTGAAGAAGTGAGCGCCGGGTTGGCCCGGACTCAGCTCAGTGATTCGATCAGATCGATGTATTGCTGCATTGCGTCTGTGCTGGAGGTGCCCTTCAACGCGTTCCATGCGTCCCACTTGGCGCGCCCGATCATGTCACCAAATCCGGGCTTCTTCTCGCCGTTGTCGCCGGAGCTGGCCTGCTTGTAGTGGGCGTAAATCTTGAGCAAGGTGGCGTTGTCAGGGCGCTCGGTCAGGTTTTTTGAATTGACAACGGCGGCTTCAAATTTTGCTTTCAGATCTGACATGATTTTCTCCCGATAAGGAAAATACCCCACCTATTGGGGTATTTGCCCATTATCTTAAGCGCGGTTTTCGCTTCAAATGGTCAATATTTCCCAGTGTTCAAATTTTGAGACCTGGTTACTGAATCTGGAGCTTCTATGGTTACCCGAATCGTTGCCGAAAGAGTTGCCAAAAATGCCGGTCGCCGGGCCGGCGGCGGGCCGGTTGCCAGCAAAGCCGGCAAGACGGTACGCCGTGCTGCCAAGGTGGTGCAAAAGAATGTGACGAATGCGGTCAACGGTACGTTGGGGATTACCGGCGAGCGCATGAGCAAGGTCGACACCGCCTGGCTGCGCATGGACTCCCCCAGCAATCTGATGATGATTGTGGGTGTCTGGATACTGAAGCCCGGCGTCAGTTATCAGGCGGTGTGCGACCGCATTGAAGAGCGTTTTCTCAAATACCCGCGCTTCGGGCAGTATGCGCTGCAGGATGCGGCCGGCGCCACCTGGGTCACAGACCCGCACTTCCAGATTGAGCGGCATGTCGTGCGTGAGACCTTGCCGGTGTCGAAGGCGGGCAAGGAGCAGCAGGCGCTGCAGGATAGATTGGGCGAACTGGCCGTGACGCCGCTCGACAGGCGCCATCCGCTATGGCAATTCCATCTGGTCGAACACTACCAGGGCGGCTCTGCCCTGATGGTGCGCATGCACCATTGCATTGCCGATGGGATTGCCTTGATTTCGGTCACACAGTCTATGGTCGATGGCGGTACTGAGCCGCCACGGCGCAGGGGCAGAGCCTTGCACCATGGCGGGCTGGAGGGGGCCGAGGAATGGTTTGCCGACAGCCTGATCAAACCGTTTACCCATGTTGCGGTGAAGGCGCTGGGTGCTGCTGGTGACGGCGCGGTCAATGCGATGGAGATGATGATTGAGCCGCAAAAAGGAGTCGAGAAGGGGCTGGCGGGGTCGCTGGATCTGGCCAGGATGGCGTATCAGGTGCTGCGTGACGGCGCCGCGCTGGCGCTCATGCCAGATGACTCGCCGACCCGACTCAAGGGTATCCCCGGCACGCGCAAGCGCGTTGCCTGGTGCCAGCCGATTCCGCTGGACGAGGTGCGAGCCATCGGCAAGGCATTGAACTGTTCGATCAACGATGTTTTGCTCAGTTGTGTTTCGGGCGCGATTGCCGGCTACCTCAAGCAATTTGGCGACGAGGTGCAGGGCAAGGAAATCCGCGCCATGGTGCCGGTCAATCTGCGCCCCTTGGAAGAAGCGTACAAGTTGGGTAACCGATTTGGCCTGGCGCCGGTGGTGCTGCCGATTGGCGTGGAAAATCCGGTGGAACGGGTTTACGAGGTGCGCCGACGCATGAGCGATATGAAAGGCAGCACGCAGCCCTTGCTGGCTTTCGGGCTGCTGGCGGTGGCAGGCCTGTTGATCAAGCCGGCACAGGACGCCATGCTGGGCTTGTTCTCCAAGAAAACAACGGCCGTCATGACCAATGTGCCCGGACCTCGCGAAAAACTGAAGTTCTGTGGCGCCACGCTGGAGCAGAGCCTGTTCTGGGTGCCGCAATCGGGAACCGTCGGTCTGGGCGTTTCAATTTTGAGTTACGGTGGCGGCGTTCAGTTTGGCGTCATCAGTGACACGACGCTGTGCCCGCAACCACAGAAGATCATTGATCAGTTCGAGCCGGAATTTGCCAAACTTTCGCTGCTGACTTTGATGCTGCCCTGGGGTGAGGGAGGCTGATGGCGGGTGCTCAGTCGTCCGCGAGTTCGACCTTGGCCATTTCTACGTCCAGACGCTCCATCGCATCCAGTGGTTTTGCCGCGGCTGCCTGCTGATACAGGCGTGTCGCCTCTTTCAGCATCTTTTCACCATCAAGCATGAGCATGGCGTTGGCGTATTCGATCATGCCAATGGCGGATTCGAAATTCAGTTTGAGGGCTTGCTGCAGCAGCGCCAGACCGGTGTCTTTCTTGGCGCCATAGGTCATACCACCGATGAGCGAGCCGACCTTGTCGATGACCTCGGCGTGAAACGCGCCCAATGCGATGTGGGCGTCGGCGTGTTTGGGCTCCAGTTTGATCACGTTTTCCAGTGATACCTTGACCTTGCTGCCAAGCCCCTGGGCCAGCGCCTTGGCGACGCTGATGCCCTGGCTGTAGCGACTCAGCGCATAAGCCTGCCAATATTGCGCATTGATGTTCAGGGGATCATTTTTGACCTGCGCTTCGGCTCGGCGTGCGACTTCCAGAAACAGTTCAAGACGTGCTTTTTCCTGTTTTTCGAGGTAGGTGGCGTAAACGCAAGCTGCTTTGTTGGCCACGGTGAGACCGTCGCCGCCGATCTTCACCCCCAGGTCAACCGCCTTCTGGAATTCACCGCTGTGGAACAGTGCCCAGGCCTGCAAAACATTGGCGTCCGTGGGCATTGGCTCGGCATCGCCAGCATGAAGGCGGGCCCAGTTCTTCTTGACACTGGCGACGTCAAATGCATAGTCGCCTGCATAGGGAAAGGCGGTCCATTGGGCCATTGCTGTCTCCTCTACCCGAATTATTATTTGTCGCTGTTATTGTAGGCGCCAACCAGCGCCAGCAGATGTGCGCGCTGGCCTTTCTCCAGGTAGGGTACCAGCAGGTTCAGCACATGTTGAGCGCCCCGAAGCAGGGCTGACTGTGCGTTTTCGGGTTCGAGTGCATGGCGCGGGTCGCGCACATATTCAAAGCTGAGCCAATACGTCAGCACCACCACCATGCTGGTGGCGGTTGCCTCGACCTCCCGCGTGTCGATGACGATGGCGCCGCTGCGGCTCATGCCGTCGAGCAGCGCGCGCACGGCGCGTGTCTTGTTCTTCAGGACGGACTGAAAGTGTGTTTCCAGGCGCCGGTTCTTGCTTAGCAGGTCATTGAGGTCGCGGTAGAAGAAACGGTATTGCCAGATCAGTTCGAACAGGGTGTGCATGAAGAACCAGGCGCTCTCCACATCGCGCACGCCATCACTGGCATTGAGCAACTCGTTCAAGTCGCGCTCAAAGCGGTCGAACAGTGAATTGATGAGTTCTTCTTTTGCTGGGTAATGGTAATAAAGGTTGCCCGGGCTGATGCCGAGCTCAGCCGAGATCAGTGTGGTCGATACATTGGGCTCGCCAAAACGGTTGAATAGCGCCAGCGTGACTTCCAGAATTCGCTCGGCCGTGCGTCGTGGCGCTTTCTTTACCATGGTGCGCGAGTCGGTTTTGGCTTCATAAAGGCAAAGTGTAGGCCGGATCGGGATGACGGCTTGCTGCGATGCAGCAATCACTGTCGCTGCGCCAAGCAAAAGAGGGCGCCTAGGCGCCCTCTTTCAACATTGTTAACGCACGGCCAGTGCCGCGGGCCACAGTCTGGTCAGACCGTTTCAGGCGCCCGTTACGGCAGCTGGCTTCGCAGTCTTGCGGACGCTCGCGCGCTTGGCGACGCCAGCGGCCCTCTTCGCCGGTGCCTTCTTGGCCACTTTCTTTGGAGCCGCTTTAGCGGCTGCTCCTTTGGGCGACAACTTTTGTACGCTCTTGTTCAGGTCGTCGATGCGACTGATCAGGGCGCTGATGTCCTTGGCAGAAGGCACGCCCAGCTTGTGCAAGGCCTTGGCGACCCGATCTTCAAAAATACTCTCCAGCTTGTCCCACTGGCCGGAAGCCTTGGAAGAAATATCGGTTGCCATGCTGGACATCTTGCTGCTGGCTTCAGAAATCTTCTCTTCGGCCACGGATTGCGTCTTGCGTTGCATGTTGACGCCTTCTTTGATCAGGGCTTCGATGGCTTTTGTGCCTTCGGCCTGCGCCTTGCTGAAGGCACCGACGCCAGCTTGCCAGATCTGTTGGGCCGAGTCCTTGACGGATCCGCTCAGCGGAGCTGCGACTTTTTTCGATGTCTTTGATTTTTGCAACTTGGTGACCATGGGAAACTCCAGAAAGGTTGGGAAATCGAGCGCTACTGCATGGATCGGCATGGCGCTTTGGAACGAACTTTAAGGCCAGCTAGAGCCGTTTTGTAGGTGAGGCATCCTAAATTCCTAGGGTTTGGGCTCTAGGGAGCGGTTGCAAGAACTGCACAGCGCCCCTTGAAAACCGGACCAGGTAAACCTGCCAGAGCGCGGGTTTACGCTGAATAGCGAATGTCTCAATTTCGGCAAAAATGCGTTATCTCAACGGGGGTCTTATGCAGTATTTCGTTACCGGTGCTACCGGCTTTATTGGCAAGCGTCTGGTCAAGAAGTTGCTGGGGCACAAGGGCTCGGTGGTGCATTTTTTGCTGCGCAAGGAAAGCGAGGCCAAGCTGGCCGAACTGCGGCGCTATTGGGGCGTCAGCGCGGCGCGTGTCGTTCCGGTGTTTGGCGATTTGACCAGCAAAAAGCTCGGTGTTTCGGCTGACAGCCTGAAACAGCTCAAAGGCCAGATTGATCATTTTTACCATCTGGCTGCGGTCTACGACCTGAGTGCCGATGCCGAGAGTCAGATCGCAGTCAACATCGATGGCACGCGCAATACGGTGGAACTGGCGAAGGCGCTCGATGCCGGGCATTTTCACCATGTCAGCTCGATTGCGGCGGCTGGCCTGTATGAAGGCGTGTTCCGTGAGGACATGTTTGACGAAGCCGAAAACTACGACCATCCCTATTTCATGACCAAGCATGAAAGCGAAAAGATCGTGCGCCAGGAATGCAAGTTGCCCTGGTCGGTCTACCGCCCGGCGATGGTGGTCGGCGACAGCACGACGGGTGAGATGGACAAGATTGACGGCCCGTATTATTTTTTCAAGCTGATCCAGCGCATGCGCCAGTTGCTGCCACCCTGGATGCCGTCGATCGGCCTGGAAGGCGGGCGTATCAACATCGTGCCGGTCGATTTCGTGGTGGACGCGCTGGACGTCATCGGTCACAGCAAGGGCATTTCGAAGAAGTGTTATCACCTGGTGGACCCGGTGGGTTACCGGGTCGGTGATGTGCTCGATATTTTCAGTCGGGCTGCGCACGCGCCCAAGATGAACCTGTTTGTCAATGCTGCGCTGCTGGGGTTTATTCCACGCAGCGTCACCAAGGGCCTGATGGCGCTGGCGCCGGTGCGCCGGGTGCGCAATGCCATCCTGAAAGATCTGGGCCTGCCGCACGACATGCTTACCTTTGTCAATTACCCGACGCGTTTCGATTGCCGGGAAGCGGTGGCCGTGCTCAAGGGCGCGGGGGTGGCCTGTCCGAATCTGAAGGATTACGCCTGGCGCTTGTGGGATTACTGGGAGCGCCATCTCGATCCGGATCTGCATATCGACCGCTCACTGCGCGGTACCGTTGGCGGCAAGGTGGTGCTGATCACGGGTGGTTCGTCCGGCATAGGTCTGGCGGCAGCGCACAAGTTTGCCGAAGCCGGGGCCATCACTCTTATCTGTGGGCGCGACCGGGACAAACTCAATGACGCCTGCAAGGAAGCCAAGGCCAAGGGCTACAGCTTTGTGGCCTACCCGGTCGATATTGCCGACATGGCCGATTGCGACCGTTTTGTGAAGCAACTGATGCTCGATCATGGCGCCGTCGACTACCTGATCAACAATGCGGGTCGCTCGATCCGCCGCGCCATCGAGTCCAGCTACGACCGCTTTCATGACTTTGAGCGCACCATGCAGCTCAACTATTTCGGCTGTTTGCGGGTCACCATGGGCTTGCTGCCCGGCATGGTGGCCAAAAAGAAGGGGCACGTGGTCAACATCAGTTCGATTGGCGTTTTGACCAATGCGCCGCGTTTCAGCGCCTATGTCGCCTCCAAAGCCGCCCTGGATGCCTGGGCGCGCTGCGCGTCCAGCGAGTTTGCCGACCAGGGGGTTTCTTTCACGACCATCAATATGCCTTTGGTGCGCACGCCCATGATTGCGCCAACGGGTCTGTACAACAACGTGCCGACCCTGTCGCCCGAAGAGGCGGCTGACATGATTGCCCAGGCCTGCATTTTCAAGCCAGTGCGCATTGCCACCCGACTGGGCATGACGGGGCAATTGCTGCACGCGCTGTTGCCGCGCGTGGCGCAGATCGCCATGAATACGAGTTTTCGCATGTTCCCGGATTCGGGCGCGGCC
Source organism: uncultured beta proteobacterium (assembly GCA_903876735.1). Lineage (GTDB taxonomy): Bacteria > Pseudomonadota > Gammaproteobacteria > Burkholderiales > Burkholderiaceae_C > Rhodoferax. The sequence goes on from CAIRAW010000007.1 coordinate 44,856, forward strand.
AAGGGTGCCAAGCCGGGCGACAAACCGGCTCGCCAGCAACTGTCACCCGAGGCGATGGCCTTGCAGCAGATGATGCAGGGCATCCATTTCTGATGTGACCCTGTGGGCGGCGATAATCGGGGGCGCTTCGGGCGCCCTTTTTTACGCGTTTATGCAGCGGGAGAGCAAATAATGATTCTGGTAACTGGCGGCGCAGGTTTTATCGGCGCCAATTTTGTGCTCGACTGGCTGGCCCGGTCCGACGAGCCCGTGCTCAATCTGGACAAGCTGACCTACGCGGGCAATCTGGAAAACCTGGCGCCATTGCAGGGCGACGCCCGCCACGTGTTTGTGCAGGGCGATATAGGCGATGCGCCCTTGCTGGAGCGCCTGCTGGCGCAGCATCGGCCGCGTGCCGTGGTCAATTTCGCTGCTGAGAGCCACGTTGATCGCTCTATCCACGGCCCCGAGGATTTCATCCAGACCAATGTGGTGGGCACGATGCGCCTGCTGCAAGGTGTGCGCGCTTACTGGCAGACTTTGCCCGAGAGCGAGCGCGCCGACTTCCGGTTTCTGCATGTGTCAACCGACGAGGTCTACGGCAGCCTCTCGCCCACCGACCCGGCCTTTACCGAGAACAACAAACTGGAGCCGAACAGCCCGTATTCGGCCAGCAAGGCGGCCAGCGACCACCTGGTGCGCGCCTGGCTGCACACCTACGGCTTGCCGGTGCTGACCACCAATTGCAGCAACAATTACGGGCCCTTGCATTTCCCGGAGAAACTGATTCCGCTGATCATCGTCAATGCGCTGGCGGGCAAACCCCTGCCGGTCTACGGCGATGGCTTGCAAGTGCGTGACTGGCTGTATGTCAAAGACCATTGCAGCGCTATTCGCCGTGTGCTGGCGGCCGGCCGGGTCGGCGAGATCTACAACGTGGGTGGCTGGAACGAAAAGCCCAATATTGAGATTGTGAAAACCATCTGCAGCCTGCTCGACGAACTCCGACCCAGGAGCGACGGCGGCAGCTACCAGACGCAGATTACCTACGTGCAGGACCGCCCCGGTCACGACCGGCGCTACGCCATCGACGCCAGCAAGATCGAGCGTGAATTGGGCTGGAAACCGGCCGAAACGTTCGCCACCGGCATCCGCAAAACCGTGCAGTGGTACCTGGAGAATCAGGCCTGGGTGACCCATGTGCAGTCAGGCGCCTACCGCGAGTGGGTGCAAACAAACTACGCGGATCGCTGATGAAGATCCTGCTTTTTGGAAAAGGTGGACAGGTCGGCTGGGAGTTGCAACGCAGCCTGGCACCGCTGGGAGAAATCGTCGCGCTGGACTTTGATAGCAAGGATCACTGTGGTGACTTCTCCAATCTAACCGGTCTGGCGGACACGGTCAGGAACGTCAAGCCGGATGTGATTGTCAATGCCGCTGCGCACACGGCAGTCGACAAGGCTGAAAGTGAAGCTGAATTGGCGCGCACGCTCAATGCCCTGGCGCCCGGCGTGCTGGCGCAGGAGGCGGCGCGCGCGGGAGCCTGGTTGGTGCACTACAGCACCGACTATGTGTTTGATGGCAGCGGAACCAGGCCTTGGACCGAGACCGACACGCCGGCGCCGCTCAATGTCTACGGCCAGACCAAGCTCGAGGGCGAGCAATTGATTCAGGCCGCCTGCCCGCAGCATCTGATTCTGCGCACCAGTTGGGTCTACGCCGCGCGCGGTGGCAACTTTGCCAAAACCATGTTGCGACTGGCGCAGGAGCGTGAGCGCCTGACGGTGATCGATGACCAGTTTGGTGCACCGACCGGCGCCGAGTTGCTGGCCGATGTGACGGCGCATGCCATTCGCCAGTTGCGCCAGCGTCCTGAAGACGCCGGCCTGTACCACCTGGTGGCCAGTGGTGAAACCAACTGGCATGCTTATGCAAAATACGTTCTGGCGCAGGCCAGACTGCTGCAACCGGCCTTGCTAATCAAGGCCAGTGAGGTAGTGCCTGTTCCCAGCACTGCCTTCCCGACGCCGGCCAGACGCCCCCACAACTCACGCCTGGACACGCGCAAGCTTCAAGCCACCTTTGGTTTAAGCTTGCCGCATTGGCAACCAGGCGTGGCCCGCATGCTGGCCGAAACACTCTAACTGGGAATGCAAGAAAAATGACACAACGCAAAGGCATCATTCTGGCCGGTGGTTCTGGAACCCGGTTGCACCCGGCTACGCTGGCGATGAGCAAGCAGCTATTGCCCGTCTACGACAAGCCGATGATCTACTACCCCTTGAGCACGTTGATGCTGGCGGGTATACGGGACATTCTGGTCATCAGCACGCCGCAGGACACGCCGCGTTTTCAGCAACTGCTCGGTGATGGCGCGCAATGGGGGCTGAACCTGCAGTACGCCGTGCAGCCCAGCCCTGATGGACTGGCGCAGGCCTTCATCATCGGCGACAAGTTTTTGGGCAATGCGCCGAGCGCGCTGGTGCTGGGCGACAACATCTTCTATGGTCACGACTTTGCGCCGCTGCTGGCCAGAGCCGATGCAAGAGCCAGTGGAGCGACCGTGTTTGCCTACCATGTACAGGACCCCGAGCGCTATGGCGTGGTTGCGTTTGATGCGCAGGGCAAGGCCAGCAGCATCGAGGAAAAGCCCTTGCAGCCCAAGAGCAACTATGCCGTGACCGGGTTGTATTTTTATGATGCCCAGGTGGTGGACATTGCCAAGGCCGTCAAGCCCAGCGCGCGGGGCGAACTGGAAATTACGGCGGTCAATCAGGCCTATCTGGACCAGGACCAGCTCAGCGTGCAGATCATGCAACGTGGCTATGCCTGGCTTGATACCGGCACGCATGACAGCCTGCTCGAAGCCAGTCAGTTCATCGCAACACTGGAGCGGCGCCAGGGGCTGAAAGTTGCCTGTGTCGAAGAAATCGCGTGGCGCAATGGTTTTATCGACGATGCCCAGTTGCAGAAGCTGGCGCAACCGCTGGCCAAGAACGGCTATGGTCAGTACCTGATGCGCATGCTGGTAGAGCGCAGTCGTCACGAACCCTGACCGTTGCCCTTGCCATGAAGGTCATACCCACTGCCATTGCCGGCGTCGTCATCCTTGAACCCAGGGTGTTCGGTGACGCGCGCGGCTTTTTCTTTGAAAGCTTCAATCAAAAGGCATTTCAGCAGGCCACGGGTCTGAACCTTGATTTTGTGCAGGACAACCACTCACGCTCGGCCAAGGGCGTTCTGCGTGGCCTGCATTACCAGATTGAGCAGGCCCAGGGCAAGTTGGTGCGTGTGGTGCGGGGTGCCGTGTTCGATGTGGCAGTCGACCTGCGCAAATCATCAGCGACTTTTGGCAAATGGGTGGGGGCTGAACTGAGCGAGGACAACAAGCGCCAAATGTGGGTGCCGCCGGGCTTGGCACATGGTTTTTTGACGCTGAGCGAATCAGCAGACTTCCTCTACAAAACGACCGACTATTACGCACCGCAGCATGAGTGCTGTATCGCCTGGGACGACCCGACGCTGGCCATCGACTGGCCACTTGAGGGCATACAGCCGCTGGTTTCTGCCAAGGATCAGGCGGGGGTGGCGTTTGCGAGCGCACGGGCTTTCTGATGAATGTGCCTGTCCACAGCAGCGGTTCGCGAAAGAGGTTCCATAGTGCCAGTTTGGCGTCCTAGGCGCAACGCATGTCTCTTAAGCGGAACATACTGGCCAATTACGTCAGTCAGATTTATGTCATTTTGATCGGCATCGTTATGGTGCCAATCTATCTGCGCTACATGGGCGCGGAGGCCTATGGTCTGGTCGGCTTTTTTGCTGTGTTGCAGTCGTGGTTTCAACTGCTAGACATAGGCCTGACGCCCACCATGGCACGCGAAACGGCGCGGTTCAATGGTGGGGCCACCGATGCCCTGAGCCTGCGCCGCCTCTTGCGGGCAATGGAGGGTGTTTTTGTCGGAGTCGCTGTGCTTGGCGCCTTGGGCATGATGGTTGGATCAGGCGCTATTGCCCGCGACTGGCTTAAGGTCGGGCAACTCCCGCTGAGTGAAGTGCAGAACGCCATCATGTTGATGGCGATGATTGTCGCGATGCGCTGGGTGTGCGGACTTTACCGCAGTGCCATCACTGGATTTGAGCGGTTGGTATGGCTCAGTGGATTCAATATGGCTATGGCGACGGCTCGATTTGTATTGGTGATTCCGCTCTTTATTTTGGTGGGGAGCAGCCCGGAACTTTTTTTCGGGTATCAATTGCTGCTGGCCCTGCTTGAAGTCGTCGTGCTCGTGATCCAAACCTATCGATTCTTGCCAAAGATTCCCGTAGGGCAGAGTACACCCTTGCAATGGGAACCACTGAAGCATGTTCTCCGGTTTTCGTCCAGCATAGCTTTTGCTGGTTTCTTTTGGGTGATCGCGACCCAAGCCGATAAACTGGTTCTTTCCAATTTGCTTCCGTTGGCTGAATATGGCTACTTCACCTTGATCGCGCTGGTAGCAGGTGGTGTGCTGGCAATTGGCGGCCCAGTCAGTGGCGCCCTGTTGCCAAGGCTTAGCAAGTTAGTCGCTGAGGGCGATGAGCGGGGAATCCTGCAACTTTACCGAGGTGCGACCCAAGTGGTCGCAGTCATGGCCGTACCCGCAACCTTGATACTTGCATTTTTCCCAACACAAGTATTATGGGCATGGACCGGGGACGCTATATTGGTTGCGTCAGCAGCCCCGATTCTTGCGCTTTACGCTGTTGGTTCTGGTTTTGCGGTGATCTCGGCATTTCCCTACTATCTGCAGTTCGCCAAGGGGAATATCAGATTACACCTGACAGGACGGTTGATATTTGTCGTGATTCTCGTTTCGTCCTTGATGTGGGCTGCATCAAGGTTCGGCATGGCTGGTGCTGCCTGGATTTGGTTGGGGGTGAATGTGGCATACATCATGCTGTGGGTTCCCATTGAGCACCAGCAGTTTGCGCCGGGCTTGCATTTTTCCTGGATGCTGAAAGATATAATCGCAATATGCTTTCCGCCAGTTCTTGTTGTCTTGTTGCTACAGCATGTATTGACTTGGCCTGTTGTCAGAGCGGCAATTGCGGTTCAACTCAGTATCGTGGGGCTGTTGCTGTTGATTTTCGCGTGTATGAGCAGCAGCAAGATTCGCGCAATGGTGAGGGATCGCCTTGGCAGCGCTGGAATTGACTGATTGAATCCCTTAACCGTCTCTGCCGGGTGGAGTGATCAAAGCGGATGAAATAGTATGGAATGCCTCTGTTGGAATCAATGATGTCGGATAAGCGCCATAAATACGAATATCAGATTGAACAAGAGTCTGACAGCGGTCCCGCGCGTGTAATTCGAAATGTAGGGATCTACAAGAGTGTTTTGGAGATTGGTTCTGGACCTGGTTCTATTACCAAACCTCTGTTTTCAGAGTCCAGATGTCGAATTACTGCGGTCGATATTGATTCGGAGTCGTTGAGGCGACTCGAATCTTGCTGCAACGAGACTTTTCAACTTGATCTGAATGATGAGGCGTGGCCAGACATAGTAGGCCGAGACTCGCGATTTGATGTTGTTGTGGCTGCCGATGTGCTTGAACATTTGTACGCGCCGCTGTCTGTGTTGAAAGCTATGAAGGCGTTCCTTGATACAAATGGGTACATGGTAATTTCTCTACCGCACGTTGCGCATTCAGCGGTACATGCCTGTCTGCTGGATGAGAATTTCGAATATGGTGATTTTGGCCTGCTTGATCGTACACATATTCGATTTTTCGGGATCAAAAATATTCAGAATCTATTTGAAGACGCAGGTTTGAAGATTGTTCATGCTGAGTTTGTAGTTCGTGATCCAAGGCATACCGAGTTTGCAGGTCAGTGGGCAAGAACCTCTCCGGAAATTCGTGCCGTGCTGGCTGAAAACAGGTTCGGGATGGTCTACCAGGTTGTTGTCAAAGCGGTGCCAAGCGAAGCAGAAGGAGAACCGATCATCCTGATGGAACTTCCGGTCCTGGCCAGGGTGCCTACCCGCCGAGACACAGTTGGTGCATTCCTGCGCGCGCATCTCAATCCGGCGATTTATGCCAAACTGCGGCTTGCCGCAGCGAAGCTGGGTATCGTTTTCAGAGGTTAGGCATGGAACACGACGGAAAAGAGCGTGGCGATAGCGTCAACGGTTGGCGGGAGAGTTCAGATATGAGCCGATTGGAGTCGGGCTCGGCGAAGTTGATTGCAATGTATTTTCCGCAACTCCACGCAATTCCGGAGAATGATGCATGGTGGGGGAAGGGCTTTACCGATTGGGAAAATGTCAAGTTAGCAACACCGCAGTTCCCCGGGCATTATCAACCACGGATACCGCTCGGAAATATTTACTACGATCAGTCGCATTTGGACACACTACGGCACCAGATAGATCTGGCAAAAAAATATGGCGTCTTTGGATTCTGCCACTATCATTACTGGTTTGATGGCAAGCAGTTGTTGGAGACGCCGACGAATTTGATAATGGCGCATCCTGAAATTGATTTTCCATTCTGTTTGTCGTGGGCCAATGAGACGTGGTCAAGAAGGTGGGACGGGCATGACCATCTTGTTCTTATTAAGCAGACGCATCCTCCGTCCAAGGCCAGTTGGAAAATGCATTATGATTATTTGATCAAAGCATGGAAGGATCCACGAGCGATCAAGATCAATGGCAAACCGGTATTTGTAATTTATCGCCCGCAGCGCATTGTTCAGATTGATGAGATGTTGGCGTACTGGCGTGAATTAGCGGTGCAGGATGGTTTGCCCGGACTTTATTTTATTTTTCAGATGCAGTCTGGGTTGCCTAATCGTAACTGTTTGAATTCATTCGATGCTGTTTTTCAATTCCAGCCATTTGAGGCTGTAAATTCACCGGGGTATTCCAGGCGGTCGGTTCTTTATTCGATATTCTTACAGCTAATGCGCAGTTTTCCGGAACGATTTCAGGATTTGTTTCGTGGCGTCAGAACTCGGATCGCAAAGGGTTTGACGTTTCATGATTATGAATCAGTCTGGGGTGAGATTGTTAAAATTCGTGCAGACAAGAAATTGACAACTTTCCCGGGTGCTTTTGTCGACTGGGATAATACATCCCGATATAAGGCAAGGGCAACTGTATTTGGCGAAGCGACCCCGGAACTGTTTTCGAAATGGTTTATGAAATTGGTGAAATCCATGTCGCAAAGAAATCTTCCAGAAGATTTTATTTTTATTAATGCCTGGAATGAATGGAGTGAAGGAGCCTATCTGGAGCCCGATGAAAAATACGGCTTCGAGTATCTTGAGGCGGTTAGTGCTGTTCTCGCTAAGAACGATTTCTGATGATTGGTGTGATTGAATCGTGACGAATGATGCCGATTATTTTTCTTATCTCCGCACGCGCAGTGTGCTGGGGCGATTTTATCGCACCCACTGGCTGTATCCGCGTTTGGTACGTTCCCTTGGCGGGCGCGTTCTCGATGTGGGTTGCGGTATTGGCGACATGTTGGAATTCCGCCGGAATACGGTTGGCGCCGATGTGAATCCCTACATTGTTGAATGGAACAGGCGGCGGGGTTTGGATGTTCATCTCATAGTGGATGACAAACTTCCTTTTCCTGATGCCTCTTTTGATGGCGTCATTATGGACAATGTGCTGGAGCACATTTCCGACCCGACAGCGGTGCTTCTTGAAATTCGCAGAGTGTTGAAGCCAATGGCAGTATTTGTTGTCGGCGTGCCCGGCACAAAGGGTTTTTCTTCCGATGCTGATCACAAGGTCTTTTACGATGAAAAAAAACTTGAGACCTGTCTGACGATGGCGGGCTTTTCAATGTTGCGTGTCTTCTGGATGCCTGTCCAGTGGAAATGGCTTGATTCGCGCTGGGCCTATTATTTTTTATATGGCGTTTTCCGCGCGCCCGCCCGCCCATGAGCACTTCACTGCCAAGGGTGGCGGTTGCCCTGGCAGCCTTTAATGGCAGGAGCTATATCGGCGAGCAGATGGA
>CAIRAW010000008.1 GCA_903876735.1 uncultured beta proteobacterium
CAGCACGCTGGTGATCGCCGCTGTCAGCGTGGTCTTGCCGTGGTCAACGTGGCCAATCGTGCCCACATTGACGTGAGGCTTGGTACGTGCAAATTTTTCTTTTCCCATTTTCAGACTCCGAAAAGTAAAGAACCGTCAAATCAAAAATCATGGTGCCCATTGCGGGAATCGGACCCGCGACCTCTCCCTTACCAAGGGAGTGCTCTGCCACTGAGCCAAATGGGCATTCTCCGCCCGCTGCACCGCAGCGAACAAACAAAACTTACTGACACTTTCAACAACCAACCGACACTGGAGCGGGAGACGGGAATCGAACCCGCGTCATTAGCTTGGAAGGCTAGGGTTCTACCATTGAACTACTCCCGCATCGAAGCTGAACCAGTCAACCCCAACATGCCCCATGGCCCGCTCTTGCGTCAATTCTCAATTCAATTCACTGGTGGAGAGGGATGGATTCGAACCATCGTACTCGTAAGAGGGCAGATTTACAGTCTGCTGCCATTAACCACTCGGCCACCTCTCCTTAGTGAGCCATGGATTATGCCATGAAAAACAAGCACTCACCCGGCTAGCGTCTCAAGTTTATGCCTACCATGCTATCGGACTGCATCCGCGTTGTTGCAAAAACGCATTTGCCAGACTGAAATGCCCGCAGCCCAGAAAAGGTCGTGGCCCTCGCATCGCGGACAGGGGCGACGGATGGTTGGCCATCAGAACCAGATGATGGGCCTGCGCCGGATCGATGTCTGCGCCGCCTGGCGTGATCAAGCCGGCCTTGGTCTGCGCCTGGGAACCCCACAACAGGAATACTACCGGACTCTGCTTTGCCGACACGGCAAGGACTATTTTGTCAGTAAGCGCTTCCCAACCTTGCTGTGCGTGACTGCCCGGCTGTCCGGATTCAACGGTCAGGCAAGTATTGAGCAGCAACACACCTTGCCTGGCCCAGCGAAGCAGAGAGCCATCGCCAAACGGAGAAACGCGGTCCGCGCCGAGCGCGGCATCGCGCGCCACTTCCTTGAAGATATTGCGCAGGGACGGCGGCGGTTTGACGCCCGGCGCCACGGAAAAAGCCAGGCCCTCGGCCTGACCCGATCCGTGATAAGGGTCCTGTCCCAGAATGACAATCTTGACTTGGGCCAAGGGCGTCAGGGCAAGCGCCCGAAAGGGCTCTGGCGGATAAATGATGGCCCCACTCGCCAATCGTGCGGATATGAACTGGCCCAAGGCCACGCCAGGTTCACTGGCGAGAAAGCGCTCCACCACAGGGCGCCAGTCATCCGCCACCTGCCAGCGCTGCGGCGCCCACTCGGTCAAGCGCGGCACTGAGTCGCCATCGGACGCCAGACCTTGCGACTCAAAGTCGAAAAGGGCTTGCCGACCTTGTGGGCTTGGCACCAATCGCTCCCTAAGCCATACCGATCAGACTGGCCCTGGTCAGGCCATGGCAAAAAGCGCCGCCAGGGCCTCGCCCGGATCCGCCTCGCGCATGAAGGCCTCGCCGACCAGAAAGGCATTGACACCCGCCGCGCCCAGGCGCAGCACGTCGTCGCGGTTGCGGATGCCGCTCTCGCATACCAGCAGGCGGTCCGCCGGCACATCACGCATCAGGCTCAGCGTGGTCTCCAGCGACACCTCGAAGGTCTTGAGGTTGCGGTTGTTAATGCCGATCAGCGGCGTCTTCAATTTCAACGCCCGCGCCAACTCGGTCGCATCATGCACCTCGACCAGCACGGCCATGTCCAGGCTGCGCGCAATCGCCTCGAAATCCTTCATCTGCGCGTCGTCCAGACAGGCGGCAATCAGCAAAATGGCATCGGCCCCCATGGCACGCGACTCATAGACCTGGTAGGCGTCGACAATGAAATCCTTGCGCAACACCGGCAGCTGGCAGGACGCCCTTGCCTGCTTGAGGAAGTCGACGCAGCCCTGAAAGAACTGTGCATCGGTCAGCACGGACAAGCAGGCGGCACCGTGCTCGGCATAGGTCTGTGCAATATCGGCCGGGATGAAATCAGCACGCAACACCCCCTTGGACGGACTGGCCTTCTTGATCTCCGCAATGACGGCGGCCTGGCCGGCGGCAATTTTGGCGCGCATCGCACCGACAAAATCACGCGTCAGGACACGCGACTCGGCATCCTCGCGCACGACGGCCAGAGGCTTGCGGTTCAATCCCGCAGCGATTTCCGCTCGCTTGACGGCCACGATCTGGTCCAGAATATCGGTCATTGAGGACCCCCTTTCAGTTGTTGCGAGAGTGCGACCAGTTGCGTCAACTTGGTCTTTGCGGCGCCGGATTCGATTGCCGCACGCGCCAACTGCACGCCGGCCTGCATCGTATCCGCCACATTGGCAGCATACAGGGCGACACCCGCGTTGAGAATCACGATGTCCTTGGCTGCGCCGGCCTGATTGTCAAGCACGCCCAGCAACATCGCTTTGGACTGCTCCGGCGTTTCGACCTTGAGCGCGCGGTTGCTGGCCATCACCATGGAAAAGTCTTCCGGATGGATCTCGTACTCGGTGATCTCACCGTTCTTGAGTTCGCCCACCATCGTGGTTGCACCCAGACTGACCTCGTCCATGCCATCCTTGCCGTACACCACCACCGCGTGCTCAACGCCCAGGCGTTGCAAGGCGCGCACCTGGATGCCCACCAGATCCGGGTGGAACACGCCCATCAGGATGTTGGGCGCGCCGGCCGGATTGGTCAACGGCCCAAGCAGATTGAAGATGGTCTTGATGCCCAGTTCCTTGCGCACCGGGGCCACGTTCTTCATGGCTGGATGGTGATTGGGCGCGAACATGAAGCCGACGCCCACCTGAGCGATGCACTGGGCAATGGCCGAAGGCGACAGGTTGATATTGACACCAAGCGACTCCATCACATCGGCGCTGCCGCTCTTGCTGCTGACACTGCGACCACCGTGCTTGCTGACCTTGGCGCCAGCCGCTGCCGCCACAAACATGGAGCAGGTCGAGATATTGAAGGTGTGGGCGCCGTCACCGCCAGTGCCCACAATGTCAACCAGATGCGTCTTGTTGCTCACCTCGACCTTGGTCGAGAACTCGCGCATCACCTGCGCGGCCGCGGTGATTTCACCAATGGTTTCCTTCTTCACGCGCAGGCCCGCGATGAAAGCGGCGATCATCACCGGCGACCAGGCGCCGCTCATGATCTCGCGCACGATGTGCAGCATTTCGTCGTGGAAAATCTCGCGGTGTTCGATGGTGCGCAGCAGGGCTTCCTGTGGCGTGATCCGGTTGGTATTGGGCATGGTCGTTTTCGTTTCAGTTGGAAGGATTGTCAGTCAGGGCCAGTTTCAGGCCAAAGCCAAGGAACATCGCACCGGCCAAGCGCTCGAGCCAGGCCATACCCTGTTGCAGCGCGGCGAACTGCTGCGACACGGCGGCGCCGACCCAGGCGTAGGCCAGGTTTACCCACAGGCTGTTGAAGTTGAAGATCAGGCCCAGCAGCACAAAGCTCAGGCTTTTGTCGTGCGCGCCGGCCGCAATGAACTGCGGCAAGAAGGCCAGAAAGAACAAGGCCACCTTGGGGTTGAGCACATTGGTCCAGAACCCTTTCATGAAGATCCGGCGCAGCGCCGGTTGCTCGCCTGCTGGCGCTGGCATCCCAGCGCGCATGACCCGAGACGGCACAGCTTGGGACGCCGTGTCGCGTCCCGATGGTTTGGCGCGCCCCGCCCCGCCAGCGCGCAACATGCCCCAGCCCACATAAACCAGGTAGGCCGCACCCAGCCACTTGAGGGCCGAAAACGCCGCGCTCGATGCGGCCAGCAAGGCGCTGACACCCAGCGCCGCTGCCGCCGCGTGCACAAAACAGCCGGCTGTGATGCCCAGCGCAGCAACGGCGCCAGCGCGCCAGCCGCTTTTGAGCGCGTGCGTCACGATGTAGAGCACGTCCGGCCCGGGCGTCAGGTTCAGCAGGATTCCCGCCATGATGAACAAGGCCGGATGGTCGATTCCACTGAACACGGCGAAGTACTCCCAATCCCGGTCAAGCACGCAGGAACTCGCGCATGACGGCCAGCGTGCGGGCGACGCCCGCTGCGTCCACGTCCAGATGCGTCACAAAACGCAGGCGGTACAAGCCCGTCACAAGAATGCCACGTGCCGCCAGGAATGGAACCAGTGCATCGGCACGCGCCCGGGCTGCATCGACCAGATCGACGAACACAATATTCGTCTGCGGCGGCTCCACCACCAGCCCCGGCAGTTGGCGCAGCCCGTCGGCCAATTGCAACGCCAGAGCATGGTCATCGGCCAGACGCAACACGTGGTGATCCAGCGCATAAGAGGCCGCAGCGGCCAGCAGCCCGGACTGGCGCATACCGCCGCCGGCCATCTTGCGGATGCGGTGCGCGCGCGCCAGAAATTCGCGGCTGCCACACAAGGCCGAGCCAACCGGCGCACCCAGGCCCTTGCTGAAGCAGACCGACACACTGTCAAAACACTGGACGATGCGACGCGCCTCAAGCCAGACATCGCCCTGTGCACCACCGATTGCGGCCTGCGCCACCGCCGCATTGAAAAGCCGGGCTCCGTCCAGGTGCCGGCTCAATCCTTTGGCGCGCGCCAGTTCAGTCGCTTGCTGCAGGTAGTCGAGGGGCAGCAGTTTGCCACCCAGCGTGTTCTCCAGCGCCAGCAAACGGGTGCGGGCAAAGTGCGCGTCATCAGGCTTGACGGCCGCCTCAATGTCGGCCAGCAGCAAAGTGCCATCGGCCTGGTGGTTCAAGGGCTGCGGCTGCACGCTGCCCAGCACGGCCGCACCGCCACCCTCCCAGCGATAGGTGTGGGCAAACTGGCCGACGATGTACTCGTCGCCGCGCTGGCAATGGGCCAGGATGGCGCACAGATTGCTCTGCGTGCCAGTCGGCATGAACAGCGCCGCCTCGAAGCCGAGCAGGGCGGCAATCTTTTCCTGCAAGGCGTTGACACTGGGGTCGCCCGCAAACACATCGTCACCCAGCGGGGCGGCCAGCATCGCCGCACGCATGGCCGGCGTCGGCTGCGTCACGGTGTCGCTGCGCAGGTCGACTGGCGTCATGTCATTGGTTTTCATGGCTGCGGCCGGTCCAGAAAATTCTTCAGCATGGCGTGGCCGTGCTCCGTCAGGATGCTCTCGGGATGAAACTGCACGCCTTCGATGTCCAGCGTGGTGTGTTTGACACCCATGATCTCGCCGTCCTCGGTCCAGGCCGTGATCTTCAGACACGGCGGGCAACTCGCGCGTTCAATGGCCAGCGAGTGGTAGCGATTCACCGTGAACTGCTCTGGCAGAGCAGCAAACACACCCTCCTGCGTCGTGTGGATCACACTGGTCTTGCCGTGCATCAGCTGCTGGGCACGAACAATGGTTCCGCCAAACGCCGCGCCGATGGCCTGATGACCCAGGCAGACCCCGAGGATCGGCAGCTTGCCGGCGCAATGCTGGATGGCGGCGACCGAAATGCCGGCCTCGGCCGGCGAACAGGGCCCCGGTGAAATCACCAGCCGGTCGATCTGCCCTGCCCTGAGTCGCGCATCGATCTCGGCCAGCGTGATTTCGTCGTTGCGAACCACCTCGACTGCGGCACCAAGCTCGCCAAAATACTGCACGATGTTGTAAGTGAAACTGTCGTAGTTGTCGATCATCAACAAACGGACCTTTGCGGCGCTCATTCCAGACCCTCCTCGACCAGTTCGCTGGCGCGCAGCAAGGCGCGCGCCTTGGCTTCGGTTTCTTTCCACTCCAGTTCCGGTACCGAATCGGCCACGACCCCGGCCGCCGCCTGCACGTACAGGGTCTCGTCCTTGATGATGCCGGTGCGGATGGCAATCGCCACATCCATGTCTCCCGCGTAGCTCAAGTAACCGCAGGCGCCGCCGTAGAGGCCGCGCTTGCTCGGCTCGAGTTGGTCAATCAGCTCCATCGCGTGCACCTTGGGCGCGCCGGTCAGGGTGCCGGCCGGGAAAGTGGCTTTGAGCACGTCCATGCTGGTCATGCCGTCGAGCAGTGTGCCCTCGACATTGCTCACGATGTGCATGACGTGGCTGTAGCGCTCGACGCTGAAAGCCTCGGTCACCTTGACGCTGCCGATCCTGGCGATGCGCCCGATGTCATTGCGCGCCAGATCGATCAGCATCACGTGCTCGGCGCGTTCCTTCGGATCATTGATCAGTTCCACTTCAGCCGCCTTGTCGAGTTCCAGGCTGGCACCACGCGGACGAGTGCCCGCCAGCGGCCGAATCGTGATCTTCTGCTCGGCCTTGCCATGGCTGCTGATTTGCTCTTGACGCACCAGAATCTCGGGCGAGGCGCCCACCACATGGAAGTCGCCAAAGTGGTAGTAGTACATGTAAGGGCTGGGATTGAGCGCGCGCAGCGCCCGGTACAGACTCAGCGGCGACTCGGTGTAACGCTTCTTGATGCGCTGGCCAACCTGCACCTGCATGAAATCACCACCGGCAATCAGTTCCTTGGCACGCTCGACGGCTGCGATGTAGTCCGCCTTGGCAAACTCGCGCTCGGCCGGGTAGCTCTGCGTCGGCTTCACCAGCGGCGCGCTGACCGAATACTTCAACTTCTCTTTCAGTTCACGCAAACGCTTCTTGGCGTTGGCGTAGGCCTCGCTCTGCGCCGGATCAGCGTAGACGATCAGGTAGAGCTTGCCTGACAGGTTGTCGATCACCGCCAGTTCTTCGCACTGCAGCAGCAGGATGTCGGGGCAACCCAGTGTGTCAGGCGGGCAGGACGCTTGCAGTTTCTTCTCGATGTAGCGCACCGTGTCATAGCCGAAGTAGCCCGCCAGCCCGCCACAGAAACGCGGCAAGCCCGGGCGCAATGCCACCTTGAAGCGCTTTTGGTATTCTGAGACGAAGTCCAGCGGATTGCCGCTGGCGCTTTCCACCACGATCCCATCGGTCACAACCTCGGTGCGCGCCGCAGCGCCAAAACCAGAGGCGCGCAGCAGCGTGCGTGCCGGCAGACCGATGAAGCTGTAGCGCCCAAAACGCTCGCCGCCGACCACAGACTCAAGCAGAAAACTGTATTTCCCGCCCTGCGTCGAATGGGCCAGCTTCAGGTACAGGGATAAAGGGGTTTCCAGATCGGCAAAGGCTTCTGCCAACAGGGGTATGCGGTTATAGCCTTGTGCACTCAGGCTTTTGAATTCGAGTTCAGAGATCACAGGATGGCTTCTTTCAATCATGGCTGAACCGTTTGCGCGTAGCGGGTTCAGCAGGCAGCCCGACCGGCTGCAGTTCATTCAACGGGCAACGAGAACGCTGTCAGGCGCGAGCCGACAGGCCGTGTTGCGTCCGCCAGGGCCATGCTCCCCGGTCGCTACAACCTGTGATCCAGATGCGGTGAATGAACATGCGGACAGTGTATCAAAAGCGGTCAAGCCGCAGGCGTTTGTTGCAGGGAGTCGACAAAGGCGTCGGCGTCAACCGCGCGAATCGGCTCGCCATGGTTGTAGCCATAGGTCACCAGCAACACAGGACAGCCGGCAGCCCGCGCGGCCCGCGCGTCATTGCTGGAGTCGCCAATCATCAGGGTGCGCTGCGGCACCGTCCCCAGCGCTTCGCAGGTTTTAAGCAGCGGCAGTGGATCGGGCTTTTTGCGCGCGAAGGCATCACCGCCAAAGCGCAGATCAAAGAATCCGTCCAGGCCCTTGGCTTTGAGCAGCGGCACGGCAAAGGCGGTCGGCTTGTTGGTCAGACAGGCCAGTTTCAGACCCTGCGCCTTGAGTTGCCGCAAGCCCGCCACGACACCCGGATAGGCCACGGCGTACTGGCCGTTTATGGCCAGGTAATGGTGTTCGTAATGCTTCCAGGCTGTATCAAAGAGCGAATCCGGGTCTTGCGCCCCAGCACCGGCCGCCAGTCGCAACACGCGCTTGATCAGGTTTTCCGTGCCCTTGCCGACCAGCAGCGCCACCGTCGCGCGGTCAAGCTTGAAGCCCCGATACGGCGCCGGCAGTTCGGCCAACATGCCGTTGAGCGCGACCACGAAGTCGCCCAAAGTGTCAACCATGGTTCCGTCAAGATCGACGATGACGGCCTCAACGTCGAATTGGCCGTAAACGCGTGTCATGCCTGACCCTTTACTTGACCAACTGATTGAGTTGAATGATCGGCATCAAAACCGCCAGCACGATCAGCATCACGGCCAGGCCCATGGCCACGATCAGGAGCGGCTCCAGCAGCGTGGCCAATGCCATCGCGCGGCGCGCGACCTCGGTGCCGAGTTGTTTGGCGGCGCGCTGCAGCATCAAGGGCAATTGGCCGGTTTGCTCACCCAGGCGCGCAAACATGGCGAGCAGTCCGGGAAAACGCTTTTGCTGCGCCAGAGCCGACGCCAGCGGCGCACCTTCGCGCACCAGCACCAGCGCGTCGAGCGCATCAGCGCGCATGGCCTGATTCGACAGCGTGTCGGCCGCTGCCTGCAAAGATTTCAGAATCGGCACCCCACCAGCGGCCAGCATCGCCAGCGTACTTGCAAAACGCGCGGCGTTGTAGCTGCGCGCCAGTTTGCCCAGGATCGGCAACGTCAGCCAGGCGGCGTCAAACTTCTCACGAAATAAAGCATTGGTGAGTGCCATGCGCAGCCCCAGTCCGGCCATGACCAGCGCAATCAGCAGCAGCCAGCCATAGCTGCGCAGAAAGTTGCTGGTCGCGATCATCATGACCGTCAAAATCGGCAGCGCATGCTTGCTGGTGGCAAACACATGGGCGACCTGCGGCACCACGTAAGTCACCAAAAACAACACAATGGAGATCGCAACCAGTGTCACGATCGCCGGGTACAGCGCGGCGCCGACCAGTTTCGCCTTGAGCGCCTGCTGTTCTTCGAGGTCATCGGCGAGACGCTCCAGCACCATCCCGAGATTGCCACTTTGCTCACCGGCGCCGATGACGGCGACGAAGATGTCCGAAAACTCCCGCGGGTGTTGTCCCAGAGCGCGCGCAAAGGTGGAGCCACCATTGACTTCGGCGCGCAGCATCGCCACCAGATGGTGTTGCGCCGGCGACTCGGCCTCTTCCGACAGCGAGGTCAAGGCCCGCTCCAGCGGCAGACCGGACGACACCAGCCCGGCCAGCTGGCGCGTCCAGACGCCCAGACCCGTGGCATTGAAGACGCGCCGCCGCTTGGTTCCGCCGCCATCCTTGCCGTCCAGTTGCGCGCCTTCGGCACCAACCAGATCAACCTTGAGCGGCACCATGGCCTGGGCGCGCAACTGGCTGCGCGCCGCCTTGGCCGAGTCAGCCTCAAGCACGCCCTTGCGACTTTGTCCCTCGGCCGTCAGGGCCTCAAATGAATAGACTGGCATTACTCAACTCTGTCAATTGCGCAGAAGCGATAAGCGCGGGGACACGTTTCGCCGCCGGGCCGCCCCAAGGCGAAACAGCCCCCTCCGGGGGGCAGCGCAGTACACGCAGTGACAAGCGTGGGGGCAACATTGCTAGTCACGCGTCACGCGCAGCAACTCTTCGCGCGAGGTCAGGCCGCATTGCACCAATCGCTCGCCGTCGTCGCGCATCAGCGTCATGCCGGCGGCCAGGGCCGCGGTACGGATCTCGGCTTCGGAGGCACGGTTGTGAATCTGGGCACGAATGGCATCGTCTGTCACCAGCAGCTCAAACACGCCCGAGCGACCAGCGTAACCAGTCTGGCCGCATTCGGTACAACCCGCGCCGTGGCAATGCACACAGAGCTTGCGCAGCAGGCGCTGCGCAAGTACACCCAGCAGAGAGGAACTCAGCAAAAAGGGTTCGACACCCATGTCGGTCAGCCGCGTGACAGCACTGCTGGCATCGTTGGTGTGGAGTGTGGCCAGCACCAGGTGCCCGGTCAGCGAGGCCTGAATCGCAATCTGTGCGGTCTCAAAGTCGCGGATTTCACCGATCATGATGATGTCCGGGTCCTGGCGCAGGATGGCCCGCAGGGCCCTGGCAAAAGTGAGGTCGATCTTGGCGTTGACCTGGGTCTGACCGACACCCGACAGTTCGTATTCAATCGGGTCTTCCACCGTCATGATGTTGTTGTGCGCGGCGTCGAGCCGGCCCAAGGCTGCGTAAAGGGTGGTGGTCTTGCCGGATCCTGTCGGCCCCGTCACCAGAACGATGCCGTGCGGCTGCGTCACCAGTTTCTCGAAACGTTCGAGCACATCGCCCTGCATGCCCAGCGCTTCGAGGCTCAGGCGCCCTTCCGATTTGTCCAGCAGGCGCAGCACAGCACGTTCACCGTGCGCGCTCGGCAGCGTGCTCACGCGCACATCGACGGCGCGGGTGCCGATGCGCAAGGAGATGCGACCGTCCTGCGGCAAACGGCGCTCGGCAATGTCAAGGTCGGCCATGATCTTCAGGCGCGAAATCAGCGCCGCGTGCAGCGCGCGATTCGGTTGCACCACCTCGCGCAGCGTGCCGTCAACCCGGAAGCGCACGCTGGAGTGGCGCTCATAGGGTTCAATGTGGATGTCGCTGGCGCCGTCGCGCGCGGCCTGCGTCAGCAGCGCATTGAGCATGCGGATGATGGGCGCGTCGTCGGACGTCTCAAGCAAGTCCTCGATCGCCGGCAGGTCCTGCATCATGCGCGAGAGGTCGACATCGCTTTCAACCTCGCTCACCACGGCGGCCGCGCTGGATTCGCCCTGCGCGTAGGCAGCGCTGATGCGCTGAATCAAGGCCGGCGCGCTAAGCGTCTCGATCTGGCGCACCGGGTACTTGCGCGTGATCTCGCTCAAGGCACTGGCGCCCGACTCCGGATGCAGGCACAGCGTGAGCGCGCCAGACTCGTCTTCCTGCAGCAGCAACTGATGCGTGCGGGCAAAGGCGTAGGGCAGCGGATAGCGCATGGCGGCCCTCAGGGTTTGGTCGGGGCGACGGGCGTGGCAGCAGGCGCCAACTGCGGCAGGGCCGGCAACTGCGGCGCCGCATTGATCGGGAGTAAATTGCTGTTTGTCGGCTGTATCTCCTTGACGCCGGCGCGCATCAACTCGTAGCGGTCCATCGAGAGGCGGTCGGTCGCCTGCGCGTCGCGCACCACCACCGGGCGCAGAAACACCATCAGATTGGTCTTGGTGCGGCTACGCGATTCGCTCTTGAACAGGTTGCCAAAAAATGGCACGTCACCGAGGCCCGGCACTTTTTCCTGGTTGCCGCCGTACTGGTCCTGCAGCAGGCCGCCGAGCACCACGATACTGCCATCCTCGACCAGCACGCTCGACTCGATCGAGCGCTTGGTGGTGGTCGGGCCATTGGCGTCTTTTTCAGTACCGGCCTTGACGGCCGAAGTCTCCTGGTAAATCACCAGTTTCACGGTGCCGTTCTCATTGATTTGCGGCCTGACCTTGAGCGTCAAACCGACGTCCTTGCGCTCCACGGTCGTGAAGGGGTTGACCGCACCGGAGCTGCCACTGGTGTTGCTGTTGGTGTAGGAGCCGGTGGGGAACGGCACGTTCTCACCGATCACAATCTTGGCCTCTTCGTTGTCGAGCGTCAGCAGGTTGGGTGTCGACAAGACGTTGCCGCTGTTGCTGGTCTCGATGAAATTGGCCAGGAAACCCAGCACGTAGACGCCATTGGTCTTGTGTGCCACACCCAGATTGATGCCCGTTCCTGGCACAACGGTACCGGATTCAGCCTTCATCGCCAGGTTGAGGATGTTATTGGTCGAAAAATTGGTGCCAAGCAGGCCGACGTTGGCACTACCCGAACTGCCAACGGCCCCCTGCCACTGGATGCCGAATTCCGCTGCCTTGTCGGTATTGACTTCAACGATCAGGCTTTCCACCAGCACCTGGGCGCGACGACCGTCGAGTCGGTCGATGACCGCGCGCAACTGCCGGTACTGCGGCTCGGGCGCGGTGATGATGAGCGAATTGGTGGTGGCGTCAGCCTGAATTTGGCCGCCGGTGGCAGACAGGCCCGCGGTGGCAGCCGCTGCCGGCGCACCGGCGACTGCCGCTGCGGGCGCAGCGGCGGCGGTTTGACCGCTCATGGCGGCACGCAGCGTGGCTGCCAGTTTCACGGCGTCGGCGTTTTTCAGGTAGACGACATAGATATTGCCGGCTGCGCCATTGGTGCCGGCTGCGCCGGGCTGATCGAGTTTGAGCACCAGCGACTTGGCCAAAGCAGCCCGGGCCGGATTGGCAGCCCGCAGAATCAGGGTATTGGAGCGCGGCTCGGCCACCAGCGTGGTCTTGAAGGAACCGTCGGCCTGTCCGGGTGCTGAAACACCCGAAGACTCCAGCAAGCGCAGCACCAGCGGCGCCAGATCGGTAGCAATTGCGTGCTTGAGCACCAGCACGTCGATATCGGTGGCGTTGGCAACATCCATCGCCGCAATGATTTGCGCCAGCCGGCGCAGGTTGTCGGCGTAGTCGGTGATGACCAGAGAGTTATTGCCGGGGTTGACGTTGATGGTGTTGTTCGGGCCGATCAGCGGGCGCAAGATCGGCAGCAGGCTGTTGGCCGACTCGAAGTTGAGCTTGAAAATCTGCGTCACGATCTGGTTCGCGCCGGGCGCACTGGCGCCAGCGCCAACCTCGATGACCGCCACCCCTGCGCTTTGCAACTTGGCGTCAGCCTCGGGCACCACCTTGTACAGACCGGCGGATTCGACCATGGTGAAACCCTGCAGGCGCAGCACGGCCAGGAACTGATTCATGGCAACGGTGCGGCTGACCGGCTTTTCCGTAACCAGGGTCAGCGTGCCCTTGACACGCGGATCAACCACCACGTTGTAGCCCGTGATGCTGGCCATGGTGCGCGCCACGGCCTCGATCTCGGCATTGCTGAAGTTCAGCGTGACCTGCTCCTCCGCCTTGGCCCGGGCAGCCGTCTGTGCCTGCACTTCACGCGGAAAAATAGCGGCCGTACCGGCTATGAGGACGCTGATTGCCAACCAATAGGTAGCGCTGGATGTTGGCCGGAAGATACTCAATTTCATACCGATTCAACCCACTTTGATGATGGAACGTGGGCCGTCGCGACGCCCGATGATGTTCAGAAGATTGGACAAGGCCTCAAGACGATCAGGCGCGGCGCTGGCCGACCCCTGAAAGCGCAACCGTGAGCCAACCCATTGACCACTGCCCGACAATTGTAGACTGCCCTCCAGTGTTTCAAGCGCCAGACTCGGGGTCGGACCACCGAGCACCGTGATGCGGTAACTGCCCATTGGTTTGAGCGTGGACAGGCGCGAGGAAATCTTGGCCGCGTCCAGTTGCGCCCGTCCGGCCAGCAGCAGGCGACCGGCCGCCCATTCGACCACCAGGCCCTGGGTTGCCAGGGTCAGCTGACCCTCGGCCTGCACCGTGTTCCAGGGCGTACCCAGTCCGGTCAGCCACTGCGCCGGCCACTGCGACAGGCTGTCGGCCAGCACCAGTCTGGCGCCCGCCCAACGCGGCTGCACGCTCAAATGCCAGGCCTGCTGCATGCAGCAGTCGGCCAGCAGGTCGACCGACAGGCCCTGGGTGCTAGGTCGCACCGACCAGAGCAGCCGCCCGGGCAGGGCCGCGGCGTCGCGGCTGCCGGCGCCGCCAGCAAGCAGCAGCCGCGCCGAACCGTTCCAGAGCGTGCCCCGGGCGTCCTCAAAAACAACGCGTCCGCCCAGGCTTTGCTGCAGCGGTTCGGTGAACCAGAGTGCCGGCGTATTGAAACTGATCGCCAGCAGCAGCCCAAGCAGGGCCCCGGCCCGCGCCCAGCCCCAGGGCGTGGTCGCTTGACGCGCCGTTTTGGACACTGGCTTGATGCGGGACATGGCGTCTGGGCTACTAGCGCGCAGGCGGCGCGCCCGGCGTAAGAACCAGCGAGCCATCCCAGGCGCCGGCGGCGTTGCGCACCAGACGGGCCTCGCTGGGTGCGCTGCGCGCCGTCAGGCGCGCCTGCACCAGCCACTGCACCAGCGCATCGGCCGAAATCCCTTTGAACGTGACCGTCACGCGTTCGCCCACCGTCGCCAACTGCGCTGTCGCGCCCAGCGGTTTGACTGAGGCCTCCAGCAATCGCCTGGTTTCATCAAATGTCATGCGCGGCTTGGCCTGCAACGCCTGGGCCGAAACCTGCAGACGCTGCATCTGCTGCAACTGCGCATCAAGTTGCTGGCGCTGGCTTTGGGCCGAGCGCAGTGTGCCCAGCGCCGGCGCAATGCCAAGCCACCACAGCAGCGCCGCCAACACCAGCAGCAGCGCTGAAAGTACCAGGCGCTGCTCGCGTGGCGAAACCGCCTGCCAGCGCTGGCGCAATATCATCCGCATGCTCATGGCGCCACCACCTGTCTGATCAGCACGCTATCGCCTTCGACACTGGCGGCGTAAGCCTGCGGCTTGAGTTTGAAAGCGATCGCACTGACATCCTCCGGCTTGAGCTTGAGCCCTTTCAGGCGCAGTTCACCGGCTGTAAATTCAAGCGCGGTCGGCGTCGTATTGGCGGGCGCAAGCGCAGCAAAGGCACCCATCATGACTTCCATGTCGCGGGCCGAGGCGGCACCGCTGGACTGCTGCAGGAGGGCAACTTCCTTGCTCATCTGAACCACCGGATCAACCACCACACGCACTTGGGGAAAGGTGCGCGTCAGGATCTCGCCAACGGCGGCGCGCTGGGTTTTGAGCGCGGCCTGTTCACGCCAGGCCCAGGCGTTCAGGCCGGCCAGATTGACCAGCAGCAGCGCCAGCATGGCATAGCGGGCGGCGCGCCAACGCGGCGCTTTCAACAAACTTCCCAAGGACTCCGACAGGCGCTTGCGCTTGCGGGCAGCGCTTGAATTCGCCATCTCGAACTGCGCCAGATCCCAGGCCGAGCGCAGAGCCAGCAGGCGCCGCTGCCCGCTCTGCTGCAAAGTCACGCTGCGCCCAAACAACTGCTCGGCCAGCGCTGCGACGGCCGGCTCGGCCACGATCGCCTGCTGCTCTGGCCATTTCAGGAGCGCGACCGAGGCTTTCGACAAAGGCCACAGCGCGACCCCGTCGGCGCTGGCAAAAACCAGGCTGGCCTGCTCCGGCTCACCCATTACATAGAGCTCGTTACCCAGCGAATCCGGCGCGAACTCGGGCACGATGCGGCTGACCGGACGCCCGGCCTGCTCCAGGGCCTGCAAGGCACCGCGCAACCAGGCGCGGTCGCAGACGGCAACCCAGACCGGCGCGTCGGCATCAGGCTTGGGTTCAATGGCAAAGTGCAGTTGCGCCGTCTCGTCAAGCAACTGATCTTCCAGCAGCCCTTCGAGTACGGCGCGCAGGCGCGGCGCACCGGCATCACCGAGAAAGCGCCGGCCCAGACTGCCCTTGGGCAATTGCACACGGTGCCAGGACAGCTTGTTGGCGGCGACCAAGGCCACCACCTCGCCGGTGCTGCCGACCTGCGGCAACAGCGCCAGTGGCGCGCGCGATTGTTCGGCCAGGGCGCTGCCGTCGGGCGTCAGCAAATAGTCGTAAACAGCCGCAGCGTCGGCTGGCTCTGAAGAAAGGGTGACGATAAGAGTGGTCATGCGCGGGTCTCGACGTTCATTGTAAAGGGGCGCCCGCCGGCACCGCACTGCGCCGGCGCGACAGGGTCGTTACCTTCGGGGGCACACCGCCATCGCGCTGCACCACAGACTGCTCCTGCACCGTCGCCTGCTCGATCTGCAGCGTGCCACGCACCTCAAAGTACCGGGTCTTGACATCATGCAGCGTGCTTTCGAATTTGGCAGCCAGATTGCCAGAGGCCTTGGCGGCGTCCTCGATTGTGCGCAGGTGCGACAGGCTGCGTG
Source organism: uncultured beta proteobacterium (assembly GCA_903876735.1). Lineage (GTDB taxonomy): Bacteria > Pseudomonadota > Gammaproteobacteria > Burkholderiales > Burkholderiaceae_C > Rhodoferax. Next base: position 15,761 of record CAIRAW010000008.1, read on the forward strand.
CGCGCACCAGCCGGGTGGCATCCGCCATGTCGAAGGCAGCAACGCAGGCGTAAAGAACCTCGGCCGGGGCGGTGTTGAGATTGACCGGCGTCACCGCCGGCAGCAGCGTGACAAAGGGGCGCAGGCGCTCCAGGGTCGAAGCCGACAGGCCAAGCCAGCTGAGTTGCTCGAATTCCTGCGGCGCCAGCGGCAGGCTGCGCCGGGTCGGATTCTCGGCGCTGCTGTCCTGGATCTGGCTCAGCCGCAGGTTTTCAACCATCAGGTCGAGTTCGCTGCCAGGCAGGTCAAGCGTGTCAAACAGGCGTGTAAAAGCGAGCAGACTGGTCTCGTTGACCTTGCCGCCCTGCACCAGGTTGGCCACATTGAGGCGCGACTGCAGATCGATGATCTGGCCCGACAGAAAGGCGTCCTCGGTCACATCCTCGCTTGAGGCATTGCGATCCGCGGCCAAAAAGGTGGACAGGCGCGCCTGCTCCAGCGGCACCGCCCAGGGTTCGGCAAGATGATCGACCGTGCCATTGCTGCGACCGTCTTCGCGCAGGATCAGACGCGCCCAGTCGAGCGCGCCCGTCAGCACCCAGGCCACTTGCGTGCGGGCGCGTTCAGCCGCCTCGACCTCGACCGCGCGCCATTGCTGCCAAAGCACGCTGGCCGCCAGACTGGCCACCAGCACGACTGTCAGCATCGCGGTCAGGATGGCCGCACCGCGCTGTGCCGCGAACCCTGATTGCGGTCTGCGCTGCGTCATTTCCCGCCTCCGACACCGGGGCGCAGCCAATCACGCGTTAGCGTGCCGCTGATGGCCTGACCCGGTGCCAGTGTCAGCACCAGTCGAATGCCATCGGGCAGCGGCGCGTTGGCCACCGCTGGTTCCGTGCCGGTGACGCCGGCGCTGGAGAGCGGATTGCTCCAGGCGTCGTTGCGAAAGTAATAAATCTGCCACTGGTCCAGCGCAGCAACACGGACCTCGCGCTGTGCGTCGTCCGCACCCGGGCTTTGCGCCCACTGGGCGGCTCTTTGCCACGCCAGTTCCAGCTCGGCGCGGGTCCTCAACGGCGGCGACTGCCAGCGCAGCCACTGGCCAACACCATCGACGACGCGGCGCGACCAGGCGACCACCATCAAACCATCTCCGGCCTGGGCCGTGCCCTGGCGCAGGATGCGCAGGACGCGACCGTCCCAGTCCAGGTTGGTGGTTTTGGGCTGCGAGGCCAGCGCGTCCAGATCAGCCCCCCACTGCCCCAGGCCAGCCTGCAAGGCCATGACATCGTCGGAATACTGGTGCATTTGCGTTTGCGCGCGCGTCATCCCGTCCAGACCGCGCCAGCTCATGCCCGCCATCAGCGCCAACAGGCCGACCGCCACCAGCAGTTCGATCAGCGTGAAGCCATGCGGCCGGCGCCAGACCAAAGAGCGGGCGCGCATCAGTAACGCCCCACCACAGTCGACAAACGCAGCACCGGGTCGGCGTCTTTCAATACCTGGGCATCAACCCGCAAAAAATTGGGATTCGGCGTGGCGCGTACCGTCAGGGCGACGTTCAGAACCAGACCAGCCTGCTCACAGCTGATGCTGGTGTCGCCAACGCCGGGCATCTGCTTGGCCAGGCGAATCTTGATGAGTTCGTTCTCGGCGCACATCTGCGCCAGCAGCAGGTCCGACTGGCGCTGTGCGTTGCGCGTCAGGGCGCCGGTGGCCTGCAAGCCGGCCATCAGCGCAATGGCCACAATACCGAGCGCCACCAGCACCTCAACCAGGGTAAAACCACGCTGTCCACGGCGCAGTCTCACGGTTGCGCCGCCTGCACGGAAAAAGGTCGCAGGCCGTCGGTTGCCAGGCGCACGCTGCGTGCGCTCTGGCTGCTTGATACCAGAACCACCGCCTGCGGGCCAATGATGGGTTCGGGTCCGAGTAGCAGGCTTGCCGTGTCTGTGGCGCCGGTCACGCCCGGCACACCGGCCACGCGGGTATCGGGGTCGAGCCAGGCTTGCGGCAATTCGGCCGGCGCCAGGCCCTCAAAGCGAAAGCCTTGGGCATCGGCATACCAGCGCACTGGCACACCGGTCACGCGGGAGCGCGCGCGCGCCGCCTCCAGCATGGCGCCCAGGCGATCCGCGTCACGTTCGAGTTGAACCAGAGAGGTGTCGCGCATGGAAAAGCCGACACCAAGAGAAACCATGGCCACAATGGCCAGCACCACCAGAAGCTCCAGCAGGGTGAAGCCAGCCTGACGTCGCTCAGGGCTGCCAGCTGCCGATATCTGCATTTTTGCCCTCGCCGCCGGCCTGCCCATCGGCGCCCAGGGACATCACATCAACCTCACCCTTGACGCCGGGGTTGAGATAGACATAAGGCTTGCCCCAGGGGTCATTGGGCAGCAGGTCGAGGTAGGATTTCCAGTTCGGCGGCACCGGCGCGGTCGTGGGTTTGGTCAGCAGCGCCTGCAGGCCCTGCTCGGACGTCGGGTAGCGCTGGTTGTCAAGGCGGTAAAGCTTGAGCGCCTGCATCAGGTTGCTGACGTCGGTCTTGGCCGCCGTAACTCGCGCGTCATCGGCCCGGTCCAGCACATTGGGCACAATCAGCGCTGCCAGCACGCCGATGATCAGCAGCACCACCATCAGTTCGATCAGGGTAAAACCATCCTGGACTCGGCGGTGCAATGAGGAAAATTTGGCTTTCATGGGCTTGCTTCACTTTTGTATCTGGGTCGCTTCTATGATAATCGTTCCATGAAGACTTTCTCGTTTGGTACCTGGTGGCTGCGAATTGCCACTTTCCTGCTGGCCGCGATGGCCGCTGCCAGCGCCACCTATTGGGTGCTGAAGTGGAACGCCCCGGCAGCCTCGGCCCCTGCTGGCGCGCCCACCGTCAAGGCCCCGACCCAGTCCGACCCACAGCTGGTGGCACGCCTGCTCGGTGGTGGCCAAATCGCCAGCGTGTCGACCACGGTCGACCGCACGGCGAGCCGCTTCAAGCTGACCGGCGTCGTTGCCAGCGGCGCCAAAGGCGGCATCGCCCTGATTGCCACCGATGGCCAGGCGGCCAAGCCGTACCGGGTTGGAGCGGCCGTCAGCGACGCCCTGGTGCTTCAGTCGGTTGCCATCCGCAGCGCGGCGCTCGGCGCCAGTCTGGACGCCCCCAGCGCCTTCACGCTGGTGCTGCCGGTGCTGGCCCGCAGTGACGGCAAAGCCGCCAGCGAACCCATCGTCGCAGCAACCGGCGCGGTCGGCACCGTCGCCAACCCGCCTGAAAGCAGGATTGAGCGAAAGGCCCGGGCCAAGCAGGCCGACGCCAACGCTGAATGACGGGGCGGCGCGCAGGCTAAGCCACGAGCGCGACGCGCATGGCGTCGACCACAGCCTTGTAGTCGGGCTTGCCAAAAATGGCGCTGCCGGCAACAAAGGTGTCGGCACCAGCGTCGGCGACCCGACGGATGTTGTCGACCTTGATCCCGCCATCGACTTCCAGTCGGATGTCCTTGCCGCTGGCCGTGATGCGCCGGCGCACATCCTCGATCTTGCGCAGGCTTGATTCAATAAAGCTCTGGCCGCCAAAGCCCGGATTGACGCTCATGATCAGGATCAGATCGAGGTCATCGATCACCCAGTCGAGCACATCGAGCGGTTGCGCCGGGTTGAACACGAGACCGGCCTTGCAGCCCTGCGCCTTGATGGCCTGGATGCTGCGGTGCACATGGCCCGAGGCGTCCGGGTGAAAGCTGATGAAATCCGCGCCCGCTTCGGCAAAGGCCGCCGCCAGCGCATCGACCGGTTGCACCATCAGGTGCACGTCGATCGGCACGGCAAGGCCGGCGGCGGTTTTGGCGTGCGGTCGCAAGGCGCTGCAGATCATCGGACCGAAGCTGAGATTGGGCACGTAATGGTTGTCCATCACGTCAAAATGGATCCAGTCGCAGCCGGCGGCGATGACGCTCTTGAATTCGTCGCCTAGGCGGGCGAAATCGGCGGAGAGAATAGAGGGGGCGATGCGGTAAGTCATGGGCGAATTCTAGACAGTTGGGAAGCAGGCGAGCCCCCACTGGTTTCAGGATAGCATTGCGCCATGCCCAAGTACCAGTTTCGCGTCAATGTGGCGCCCCGCTATCTGCCCGAGCAGTCCGCGCCCGAGCAGGACATGTTCGTTTTTTCCTATACCATCACCATCACCAACACCGGCGAGGTGAGCGCGCAGCTGATCTCGCGCACCTGGAACATCAACGACGCCAAGGGCCACACCGAACGCGTCAAGGGCCTGGGCGTGATCGGGCAGCAACCACTGCTCAAACCGGGCGAGTCCTTTGAATACACCAGCGGAACCCGGCTGCACACTGCCACCGGCACCATGCACGGCAGTTTTTTCTGCGTGGCTGAAGACGGCGAGAAATTTGACACCGATATCCCGATGTTCGTGCTTGACGCGCTGAGTTCGAGTGGCGGCAAGCGCACGCTGCATTGATCACTGGCTGCGGATGAAGCCCCCACACGACCTGCCGGAACTGCTCGCCGCCCTGGACCCGCAAGCCGAGTTGGTGCAGCGTCACCTGTGGCTGATCGCCTTGTTTGAATGGCTGCGCGGCGACCGCAGCGCCGTCAGCGCAACGCTGGCCCGCCTGAACCTGCTGCTCGACGCGATGCAGGTCCGACCCCAGACGCAATTGCGCCTGCAGGCCTGGTGGCAGACCCTGCTCGACACGCTGGACGGCACAACCCTTTTGGCCGATTACGGTTTTTCATCGCGCAGCGCCTTCCTGAGCGAATTTTTCGAGCGCCTGCGCCACAAGCTCCTGCCCGGCACACCCGAAACAGCCGACGCCTCGGCGCTGTTTTCACTGGTGCTGTGCGACGCATTTGACGCCCAATGGCTGAGCGCACTCGATGAGGCCACACTGCAACGTATTGCCAATTTGCTGCAGCTGCCGGCAGGCCACACCGCCGGTCCGCAAATTTCCCCCTGGCAGAACACACTGCTGGAGGCCATCACCTTTTGCACCAGCCAGGTCCGCTCGGCCGGCTTCTCGCCTGAATTGCGCCTGCGCATGAGCGCACCCGCACGCGAGGCCGGGCCTTTTCATGCCCTGGCACGCGACTTTGACCGCTTGCGTGACGCCTACCTGGCCAGCCCGGACCGCGACAGCGAGGCGCGGCAGGCGGCGCTGCTGAACTTTCGCGAGCGGCTGGAAGCCTGCCGCCATGCGGCGGCCTCGGTCTACACCCATCTCGATGCGCACGGCATATCGGTCAATCTGGTGTTTCAGTTGCGCCAGATGCGCGAACGCGTGCTGCGCATCCGCGCCCTGCTCGACTGCCTGCTCTCGGCCAGCCCCAACAGCGCCAGCGCCCGCCTGCTGGCGCACCTGGTGCTGGTCGGGCGCGAGCGGCGCAGCCTGGGCGCACTGATTGCCGCCAACACCTCGCTGCTGGCGGCCAAGGTGGCCGAGCGCAGTTCCGAGACCGGCGAGCACTACATCACGCGCAATGCCGTTGAGTACCGCGACATGCTGCGCCAGGCTGCCGGCGGCGGTGCGCTGACGGCGTTGACCACCTGGATGAAGTTTGCCGTGCTCGGGCTCGGGCTGTCGGCTTTCTGGGGTGGTTTCTGGACCGGTGCCGCCTATGCCCTGAGCTTCGTCGTGATCCAGTTGCTGCATTTCACGCTGGCGACCAAACAGCCGGCCATGACCGCGCCGGCGATGGCGGCCAAGCTCAAGGACCTGGGCGACCCGAACGCCTTTACCGCCTTTGCCGACGAAGTCACGCACCTGGTGCGCTCGCAGGTGGCCGCCGTGCTGGGCAATGTGCTGCTGGTGTTTCCCGCCGTGCTGCTGATCTCGCTGGCGCTGCAGCTAATCGTTGGCCAGCCGATGGTAGACACGAAGGAAGCCGAGCACGTCTTCCATTCGCTCACGCTGCTCGGGCCGACCGCGCTGTTTGCAGCCTTCACCGGCGTCCTGTTGTTTGCCTCCAGCATCATTGCGGGCTGGGTCGAAAACTGGTTTGTGCTGCACCGGCTCGACTCCGCCATGCGCTACAACCCGCGCATCACCGCCTGGCTCGGTCGCCAGCGCGCGCAGCGCTGGGCCGCCTTCATGCGCCTGAACATCTCGGGCTTTGCCTCCAATATCTCGCTGGGTTTCATGCTCGGACTGGTCCCGGCCTTTGCCGGCTTTTTTGGCCTGTTGCTCGAAGTGCGCCACGTCACGCTGTCCGCCGGGCAACTGGGCGCAGCCTGCGCAGCCATTGGCTGGAACGTTGTCTACGAGCCGGCCCTGTGGTGGGCTGTCGCCGCCCTGCCGGTCATGGGCGCGCTGAACCTGATCGTGAGTTTTTACCTGGCCTTTCGGCTCGCCTTGCGCGCCCACAATGTCACCGGCATCAACCGTCTGCACGTTACACAGGCGATCGCGCGGCGCTGGCGCGATGCGCCTTTGAGCTTTTTCTGGCCGACCCGTGACACGCTACCAGCAACAAAGGACTGAAGACCGTGGGTGAATTTGATCTGATCGAACGTTTTTTCAAGCGACCGGCGCGCCACGCAGCACTCGGCGTTGGCGACGACTGCGCGCTGCTGCAAGCCAGCCCCGGAACCCAACTCGCCATCTCCAGCGACATGCTGGTGGAGGGGCGCCACTTTCTGTCGACCGTGGATCCGTTCAAGCTTGGCCACAAGGCGCTGGCCGTGAACCTCAGCGATCTGGCGGCCTGCGGCGCCAGGCCGCTGGCCTTCACGCTGGCACTGGCCTTGCCACGCGCCGACGCCGCCTGGGCTGCGCCGTTTGCGCAAGGTCTGTTCGCGCTGGCCGACGCCCACGGCTGTGAGTTGATCGGTGGCGACACGACACAGGGGCCGCTCAATATCTGTATCACGGTGTTTGGCGAAGTGCCGATCGTTGGCGGTCGCTCGCAGGCCTTGCTGCGCAGCGGCGCCCGGGCCGGTGACGAGCTCTACGTCAGCGGCACGCTGGGTGATGCGCGCATGGCGCTGGAAGTGTTTCGCGGCACGCTGAGTCTGCCGGCCGACGTGTTCGAGGCCGCGCGCAGCCGAATGGAGCAGCCGACACCGCGCGTGGCACTCGGCATGGCCTTGCGCAGCATCGCCACGGCGGCGATTGACATCAGCGACGGTCTGCTCGGTGACCTCGGCCACATCCTCAAACAGTCCGGCGTCGGCGCCACGGTGCAGGCCGACATCGCAGCCAGCCGGGTCGCGGCGCGTCTGCAGTGCAGCGACTTCGCGCCATCTCAGTGGCGCGACTGGGCGCTGGCCGGCGGCGACGATTACGAGTTGCTGTTTTGCGCGCCAGCCTCGCAGCGCGAGGCGGTCGCAGCGGCAGCCCTGGCCAGCCAGACCGCCGTCACCCGAATTGGCCAGATCGACGCCGAACGCGGTCTGCGTCTGCTTGATGGCGCCGGCCAGGCACTGCCCAACACCTACGCCTCGTTCGACCACTTCGCCTGAACCATGACCGAGAACGCTTCGCCTCCCGCCGCACCGGTGCGCCCCAGCGCAGCTTTTATGCTGGCGCAGCCGGCGCACTGGATTGCGCTGGGTTTTGGCTCGGGCCTGAGCCCACTGGCGCCTGGCACCATGGGCACACTCTGGGCCTGGCTTGCGTTCTGGGTGTTGCAACCCTGGATGAACGACGCACGCTGGGCCTGGCTGATTGCAGCTTCGCTGCCGCTGGGCTGGTGGGCCTGCAGCGTGACAGCCAAAAACATGCGCGTGCTCGACCCGAGCAGCGTGGTCTGGGACGAGATCGCTGCTTTCTGGCTGGTGCTGTGGCTGGTAACGCCAGCCGGTTTCTGGGGCCAGTTTGTGGCCTTCGCCCTGTTCCGATTCTTCGACGCCGTCAAGCCTGGCCCCGTCGGCTGGGCGGATCGCCTGTTCCACGATGTCGATCCCGGCACTGATCCCGCCGCCTGGCGCAAGGCCGGCTTTGGCATCATGCTCGACGACTTTGTGGCCGCCGTTTGCACCCTGCTGGTGATCGCCGCCTGGAGATTCTTTCAATGACCGATTTGACACCTTGTGCGCCGACTGCCACGCCTGCTCTGGCGCGCCAACTGGCCGACCGGCTGCTGGCCAAACAGCTCAAACTGGTGACGGCCGAGAGTTGCACGGGCGGCCTGATTGCCGCCGCCTGCACCGACCTGGCCGGGTCGAGCGCCTGGTTCGAGCGCGGCTTTGTCACCTACTCGAACGAGGCCAAGCACGAGTTGCTCGGCGTTGAAGAACGCATCCTGCGCCGCGCTGGTGCCGTCTGCGAAGGCGTGGCGCGCGCCATGGCTGAGGGCGCCCTCGCCCACTCAAAAGCGCAAGTGGCGGTCGCCGTCACGGGTGTGGCGGGACCAACAGGAGGCAGTCCGGCCAAACCGGTGGGCACGGTCTGGTTCGGCTTTGCCGTGCCGGGCGAGGTCATCACCGAAAAATGCCGCTTCGAGGGCGACCGGGCCGCCGTGCGCGCCGCTACGGTGCAGCATGCATTCACCCGACTGCTGGAACTGATGGGCTAATCAGCGCCCAGTGCCCCGGTTTCAGGCGCGGATGAAATCCTTGAGCGCGCGGCGCGGCGCCGGCTCCACCGGCTGCGCGTAGCCAACACGCGCCCACATCTGCAGCGTATGCCCGGGCCGCGTTGCACCGGTCAGGGCGTGGATCTCGGCATAGGGCTTTTCCTGCTCCGAATACTCCTGCAAAGCCTGTGACAAGGGTTGCATGGACAGGCCCTGCGCGGCGGCCGCCAGTTGCACCCGCACGTAGGCACGCCCGGCATTGACCTGCATCACGCGGTCATTGCCAGCGCTCACCAGCCACAAAAAACCCGGGGTGGAGCCCAGTTTTCGGCGGAAATCTTCAATCTGGCTGGTGCTCGCGTAGTCATCGGGGAGCGGCGCCTTGCTGCGGTCAAAGAGGCCAACACGGTTCAGCAAAACCACCATTGGATCGAGCACGGACAGGCCGTCGCGATGGGCGGCGATCTCGGCCACGCCGACGCGCAGGACGCGATAGGACTCCATGATGGTGCGCGGCGTGCTCAGCTCGATGCGCCACGCATCGAGGGCGATCTGGCGGTACACCTCCAGACGTTCACCCAATCGTGATCCGACATGACCAAAGCGCAAAGGCCAGGGTTTCACCGCATCGGCCAGTGCCGCCCAGGTCTGCTCTGGCACGGCGCGCTCAAGCTCATAGGCGCCGCGATGGGTGTGCCGGCGCAAAATCTGCCCGAACAGCGGGTCCTTTTTCACTGTCGCATCGGCCTTCAGGCGAATGCGTGCGACCGGTCGCTGGTCGAGTTTGTCCGGGCCAAACAAGCCCTCGGGAAACAGGGTGATATCGGCACGCAGTCCGCGCTCGCGCGCCGCCAGATCAAGCAACTCCAGAAAAGTACCATGGCTCATCATGATCTGGCGCGAAAAAGGATCGGTCTGCGGCAGCAGGCGCTGCAAATCGCAGCGCAGCACAATTTCGTCGGGTGTAGCCAAGTCGGCGATCCAGGACTGCAGGTTGTGCGAGTGCGGCGCCAGGATGGCGTAGCTCAGCAACCAGCGCCGCAGGTCCGGACTGGCCGCGACATCAGGACCTGGCCCCCGCCAGGCCTCGATCGCTTCGGGCGGCATGGCGAAACTGCAACTGGCCAATCCCATGGCGGTGACGCTCGCAGCCGAAACAAAACCACCGCCAGTGATACGAATAAAATTGCGACGTTTCATAATCGCACTCCCCAAACGAAACAAGAATCCCGTTTTCTCCAAGTTGCCGCCCTGGCTTTCGATCAAAGCAGCCCGGCTTGGCCTGAAATTCTAAGAATATTGTCGCGCAAGCGATCGGGCTGCGCAATCACCGGGCGGGCCGATCCGGTGCGCAAACACCGGCAAAATCCTTCAGGCGCCGCAGCACTTCTTGTACTTCTTGCCGCTGCCGCAGGAACACGGGTCATTTCGGCCCGGGGTGGCCACGGCATGTACCGTTTCCACACGCGGCCCAAAATTGCGCCACAGTTCGCGCAGGTCATAAACCGCCCAGATGGCGTCGGCATAGGCGTTCAGGCGCGCAACACTCAGGCTGGGCGGCCCGTTCTCGTCGAAAACCGACAGCGTCGGCGCATCCAGGTCGTCCTCGGTCAGCGCGACCATGGCTTCCAGGGCGCCGTCGAGCCACTTGACCGCTTCCTTGTCACGCGGCGGCGCCCACTCCTCGGGCCAGGCCTCGACCGCAAACATGAAGCCAAGGGCCCAGACCTGCGCAAACGAAGGCAGGGCCTCGCCCGCCATGGCCGCGCGCTCGGCTTCGGGCAGGGCCGCGATGGCGCCACGCAAGTCCATCACCTCGGGCTGGTAGGCGGCTTCGTCCTCCAGCGAATCGATCTCGGCGTCGAGCGCGGCCGCTACTTCGTTCCAGCGCCGCGTCCAGAGCTCCATGAAGCGCGCCGCCTGCGCCGCATCGGCGAACGAGCCTTCGTCTTCTTCGTCCCCGTCGCTGATGGCCAGCAACACCGGCAGGAATTCCGGAGCCGCGATCACGCGCCGGCAGCAAATCAGCGCCGCCATGAAGCCTTCACAGAATTCCCATTGCGGCGTCTCGTCGTAGCGGCTGCGCAAATCGTCCAGGATGGTGTCGATTTCGTCAAAATCCTCAGGGCTCAAGGGGGCGGCGGTCGGGTCTTGGTTCATGGTCATCAATCGAAGTGGGCCTGCGCGCGCACACCGAGCGCCAGCAGACGTTTTGACAGGCACAGCAGGGCGCGGTCCTTGCTCAGCAGCGCCGCCTTGTGGGCCAGCGCGAGGTCGACAAATTTCTGGTCATCCGGGTCGCGGCAGCGCATGGCAGCGCGCGCGGCAACCTCGACGATTTCGGCCCGGCTATCGAACTGCGCCAGCACCTCAGCCGCGCCACGCCCGGCACGCGCCAGCCGCTTGACGATCAGGGGGTAGCCCAGCACGCGCTCCAACTCTTCGCGCATCGGCGGCGTCGCCAGCCAGCGGATCTGCCGACCATCCAGCGCCGCCTTGAGGCCCGCGCTGCCCGGATCATCGAAGACAAAGGCATCGAGCACGATGTTGGTGTCGATGACGATCATGCAGGCCGGGCCGAACCCTTGACCATGTCAAACCGGAACAAGCGGCATTCGATCGGACCGTTCCACATCGGAACCCGGCGCGACTCCTTCAGGCGCATCTTGCCCGGCAGTTTCAGATCGGGCGAGAGCACCCAGGCACTCCAGCCAGGGTAGTTTTTCTTCCAGTGGGCGCTGAGCCGGTTGAAGAATTCGCCGCCGTCCTCCATCTGCGCTTCTTCGCGTCCGCCGCGCTGGGCACCGGCGACACCGGCAACCTCGATGCGCTCGCCATAGGGCGGATTGAGCAGCATGATGCCCGGCGTCTCGCGGGGCGGCAGGCGCTGCAGGGCGTCACCACCGCGGAACTCGATAACGTCAGCCACACCAGCGCGCTGCGCATTGCGCTGGGCGAAGTCGACCATGCGGTGGGCCACGTCACTGCCAAAAATGATGGGCGGTTGCCCCGGCGCGAGTTCGAGTTCGGCGTCCTGCGCCTGCTGTTTGATCGCGTCCCAGACATGCTTCTGGAACGGCAGGTATTTCTCGAAGGCAAAGCGGCGCAGCGAGCCCGGCGCGATGTTGCAGGCGATCTGGGCCGCTTCGATGGCGATGGTTCCGCTGCCGCAGCAGGGGTCGTAGAGCGGCAGCAGATCGCCATCGCCGTCGGCCCAGCCACTGGCGGCCAGCATGGCGGCGGCCAGCGTTTCTTTCAAAGGCGCCTCACCCTTGTCTTCGCGCCAGCCGCGCTTGAACAGGGGCTCGCCGGACGTATCGATGTAGAGCGAACAATGATCGGTGCTCAGGTGCGTGTAGAGGCGCACGTCGGGCCACTGGGTGTTGACGTCGGGGCGCACGCCGTTGGCCTTGACGCGAAAGCGGTCACAAACCGCGTCCTTGATCTTGAGCGCAGCAAAGTTCAGGCTGGTCAATGGGCTGTGTTGCGCCGTCACCTCGACCTTGATCGACTCGCGCGGCGTGAACCAGACCTCCCACGCCACCTCGCTGGCAGCACGGTACAGGTCCTGCTCGTTGCGGTACTCGGTGTACGACAGCAGAATCAGCACGCGCTGCGCCAAGCGGCTGTGCAGATTGAGCAGCATGGCGTCGCGCCAGGACGCGCGCACGGCGACACCGCCGCGCTGTTTTTGCACATCGGCACCGGACAGACCCGTGATGCGCTGCACCTCGGGTGCCAGGTAGTCCTCAACGCCAGCGGCGCAGGGAAGAAACAACTGGATCTGGTTCATAGCGCTTTTCTTAATGAGGCCGTCGCAATGCGCAGGCCTTCGCGGTATTTGGCAACGGTGCGACGGGCGCAGTCGATGCCCTGTTCTTTCAGCATCTCGGAGAGCTGGTTGTCGCTGAGCGGCTTCTTCAGGTCTTCGGCGGCGATGAACTGTTTGATCAGGGCCCGTACAGCGGTGCTCGACGCGTTGCCACCCGAGTCGGTGCCCAGGCCCGAGCCGAAGAAATACTTGAGCTCGAAGGTGCCAAAGGGCGTTGCCATGTACTTGGCGGTGGTGACGCGGCTGATGGTGGACTCGTGCAGACCCAGTTCGTCTGCGATCTCGCGCAGCACCAGCGGGCGCATGGCCAGCTCACCGTGCGTGAAAAAACTTTTCTGGCGCTCGACGATGGCGGTACTGACGCGCAGAATGGTGTCGAAACGCTGCTGGATGTTCTTGATGAACCAGCGCGCCTCCTGCAGGCGCTGCTGCAGCGCGGCGTAATTCGCGGCGTCGCTGCCACCGCCCTTGTGCTGGCGCAAGGCATTGGCATAGATGTCGTGCACGCGCAGGCGCGGCATCACATCGGGGTTGAGGCGCACCTGAAAGCGGGCATTGGCACCTTTTCCGACCTTTACCACCAGCACATCCGGCACCACGATATTGCGCTCGACGTCCACAAAGCGCCGGCCCGGCTTGGGCTCCAGATGGCCGATCAGCGCAATCGCCTCGCGCACCGCGGTATCGGAGGCCGCGCACAACTGCATCAGACGCTTGATGTCACGCCGCGCCAGCAGGTCCATCGGCTGCGCACAGATGCGCAGCGCCACCTTGACCGTGGCCAAGGGCGCAAGGCTGCTGGCTTCGGCGCTGCGCTGCGCCAGCAGGGCCTTGAGCTGCAAGCTCAGGCATTCCGCGAGATCGCGCGCGCCAACGCCAACGGGCTCCAGGCTTTGCAGCAGAAACAGTGCAACCGTGAAATGGTGCACCAGTTCGTCAATCTGATCCTCATCAGTACCGGCCAGGCCCTGGGCGAGTTCGGTCAGCGTGTCCTCAAGGTAACCATCGTCATTGAGCGACTCGATCAAGAAGCGCAACGCGGCGCTGTCCTCCTCGCTCAAGCGCAAGGCCAGCGCCTGCTTGTGCAAATGACTTTGCAGCGATTCCTGCGAGCGCGCCAGTTCACTGGCATCGGCGTCTTCATCGCCGCTCAGGTTGTTGCTGCTGGGTTTGGCGTCGCCGCCCCACTCGCTGTCGTCCGGCGCCAGCACGGCGCTGCCGTCGCCCTCCCAGCTCTGCCCGTCGTCGGCCGACAAGGGCATCACCTCGGTGTCGCTCTCGGCCACCGAGGTGGTCGCAGTCGCGTAATCGGCACCAGGACCAGCCGCCATTTCGCTTTCCAGCACATCACGCGAAACCGGTACATCGGCCTGCGCCAAGCCAAATTCCTCGCGCGGAGCCTCATCCGAACTCAGCTCCAGAAACGGGTTCTCGTCGAGCATCTGCCCCACCTCCTGGCTGAGCTCGAGCGTGGACAACTGCAACAGCCGGATCGACTGCTGCAACTGGGGTGTCAAAGCCAGGTGCTGGGAGACGCGAAGCGAAAGACCTTGTTTCATTAGTTCAAATCAGGTCCGTCGTGAAGAATCGTTGCACCGCCGGGCCGCCCCAAGGTGAAACAGCCCCCTTTTGGAGGCGGCGAACTACGCGAAGCGAGAAGCGTGGGGGTCATGGCCGCCGCGCCGGGCCGCCCCAAGCAAGGCCGCGCCCCCCCGGGGGGCAGCGCAGTACACGTAGTGACAAGCGTGGGGGCCATGGCCGCCGCGCCGGGCCGCCCCAAGCAAGGCCGCACCCCCCCGGGGGGCAGCGCAGTACACGTAGTGACAAGCGTGGGGGCCATGGCCGCCGCGCCGGGCCGCCCCCAGCAAGGCC
>CAIRAW010000009.1 GCA_903876735.1 uncultured beta proteobacterium
CCGGTTAATATGCCGCGATTCTATGGATGGACCACAGAACCGTGTGGAATTTAAATTTCAAGGCGTCGCTTTCGCGCTACTCTCAATGAAGTCGGCCACGGTCTGCCAGGCCACGCGCATTTGGTTCTCGCTTTTGCCGACGTAGTTATTACCAGTCACGTCATTGGCGTTTGAGTGATTAATCATTCGCTTGAGGGCGTAGCCGCTCACGAGCTCCTCGGAAACGCTGACGAAGGTGTGGCGCAATTTGTGCGGCGTAATGCCCTCCACCTCTGCCGCCGCATTGATGGTTTCCAAGGTCTTTCCTGGGTCGGCCACATCGAACACCTTTTTATCCGGTTTCTTGCCCTTGCAATGCGTCTTCACGATTTTCAAAGCCTGGGTGGACAGTGCAATTGTGTGGTCCTTGCGATTCTTTGTGTCCAGGAGGATGAGTCTTGCACCCTTGATATCCACGTTTTCAACCAACAGGCCTGGCTCGTCCCAACCTTCGCCCGTGCTGCCGAACACTTCACCAGGACGTGCACCGGTCAGCAAAATGAATCGACACCCATCCGCCGCAACACCACCCGCATGAGCAGTAGCAGCGTTCCACCAAGGGCCCAGCTTCTCCGGTGGGATGGGGTGGGGATCTCCTGCAGTGGGCGGCAGGATGATGCGGTCCTTGCCTGCAGTGGTCTTGGCCAAGGGCGAGTCATCCACCTGAATGCCATGCCAGTTCAGCACCGCGCGTAGTACCTGCATCGCGTAAGTGGCTCGGCGCACGCTGCGCTTTTCAGTGGCCTTGTAGATCCTGCGGATGTCATCGGCTTTGATCTTAGTGACGGGCTTGTCGGCCAGCTCATACAGCGGCCCATCCAGAAAAGGCTCGCCACCGGTTCCATCCTTTCGAATAGCCCGTACGCCGCCGTGCGAGATCATGTTGAGGTAATCGGCTTTAGTACGATCCTTGAGTGGCAGGCCGTCCTTGGCGCGGCGCTTGCCCTTCACATAGGCCTTGAGCGCCTCCTCAAAAGTGACAGCCTCCTCCTTATCGACCTTGCGCTGCTCACGCTTGACCTTGGTGCGATCCACACCGGTCTGCAACTCGCTGGAAATTTCTATCTGCAACTTGCGTGCAGCGTCAGCGGAAATTGCGCCAGCAGCTTTGCCGCCAGGTGCCTTACCCAAAGTACGCCGGACCGTCTCGCCGTCGACGCGACGCTCACACACAAACGCCCGGTCGCCGGTGGCAGTCACCCGCAGGCCGAAGCCTGGGGTGTCCCTGCACCAGTGCATCACGTACGATGCCTTTAACTCTGCGGCGGTCTTCGGCCCCGGCAATGTACGGGCCAGGTTATCTGTGAGGCGTTTGTCGAGTTTGGCCATGTCTCAAGCCCTGGATGCCGCTGCATTGGCTTGGGTCAAGCCTTCGGAAATTGCGTCGATCGCACCGGTGGTGATAATGGATGAAGACATGGTGGGTTCCTGTTTAGGTTGCGGTGTTTACGCTTCAGTCGGCGCTCTAACACCTTCCTGGTCCGCATCCCTTGTGATGCCTACATTATGCCCATGTAGGCACCCATGTAGGCAATATTCGTAGCAATAGGTACAGGCTGCATACCAACAAATACACGTAACCTATTGATTTATAAGTGTTTTGCACTTTCTTCACGGTGCTATTTTTCTGACTGTTAATCCGTAGGTCCCTGGTTCGAGCCCAGGTCGAGGAGCCAAATAAAACCGCAAGGCAACTGGAAACCCTGCTATCTAACTGGTAGCAGGGTTTTTTCTTGCCCTGAAATTGAACATCGCGCTCAACAAGCGCAAAAAAAGGCATCCGGCGACGCTCCAGGAACGATGCAATTGCCTTCTGGCAGCGTTTGATTTCAAGTTCGGTCAGTGCCATTTGTTTACGCCCTGATGCCTGTCATATAAGAGTCCAAAAAACCGGATGCCGCAGTTTCGATCTGTCCATGCGTCAGCGCAGCATATCGATGTGCAAAATGCCGTCCTCGTCATAAGGCGCAGACACGGCCTCGAACCCGAAACCTGCATAGAAGCGCTGCAAGTGCGCCTGCGCACTGATCCGGATGCGATGGCCCGGATGCTGCTGCTCAGCGCAAGCAATGCCCTTGGCCATCATTTCACATCCGACACCTGTACCCCGACTGCCTGACGTCGTGAGGACGCGTCCAAGTGATATTTCCGCGTACTTTGCCCCAGGCGCCAGACACCGCAAATAGGCTGCCAGGCAGCGCTTGCCCTCGATCTTGCGCCAGCCGAGCAAGTGGTGTGCACCCTGGTCCAGCCCATCCATGTCCCGGTACATGCATTTCTGCTCAAGCACAAACACTTGCTGGCGTGCTGAAAGCACTTCATAAAGGTCGGCGCCCGAGAGTTGCGCAAAACCTTGCCACTGCCAGTCAATCGCTTCTGCACCGGACGACATGGCCGCTGTACTTGTGACTGTCCCCAACACCATCCTGACTTCATCTTCGTCAAGCGAGCGTGCCGCGCCAAAGCCGGCAACCTGTCGTGCGCCGCTCACCTCGATCGCGACAAACCTGAAATCACCAAGCGCCGTCATCGGCTCAGCCTCCGGAAATCTTGTCAGGTACGCAGTTCTGAACTCAACCCACTCGGAACTCCCCTGCTCTGCCACCTTGGCCATACCCTCCAGCGTGACGCGTGGCAGGGCGTGCACCGGCTGGCCGGCAAGTTCTGACTGCATGACCATCAGGGATACGTTGTTGCGTGCTTGCAGGTTGCGGGTATGTGCAGCCAGCCCGCTCACATGGATAAGCAAGCATTGAGACCGGGGGTCAACAGCAAATGGCACCATGGAAACAAAGGGTGTGCCGGCATCATCGATTGTTCCCAAAGCGGCCACCCGTTGGGTGCTCAGCAGCTTTCTCAGCTCACGGCTTAATCTCGGTTCGTGGGTCATTTGGTTTCAAAATTATCTGGTCCGCCGACAGCAGGGCTCAATTTGATTGTCACCTATTGCGACCTTGCTCCCTCGCAGTCCGGGGCCAGCGCGCTAAACTGAACCCCATGCAATCACCGAAAGAACAAATGTTTGACAAAAGCGGCCAGTGGATCCACCTTGAAACGTTCGACGATTTTGACAACGGCCTGTCAAACCTGATTGACCTCTGGTCCAGCACTTCAAAAACGGCAAGCAAAGCCCGCAAGGAATCGGCCCTCGCTCACTTCAAGGAAGACCTTGAAGCAGCGGTACTCGAATGGATAGACAACCGAGCCAAGTCCAAAAAATATGCCGCCATCAGCAAAGAGCTGGCTGAGTTTGAAGACGTGCTTAAAGAGAGTGCCAGCGTTGACATTGAAGCCAGCAGCCAGCCACCCGTGGCGCCCGCCCCGGCGAAAGCCAAAGCAAAGAAGTAGGCTTGCACGACGCGCAAGACCTGCTTTCAACTTTACCCATGCTTTTCAAGCGCTCGATCAAGATGTCCGATCAAACACTCGTTGACTTTTCGGCCCTTGAGGCCGCGCTGCAAAAATTCGCCGACGAGCGCGACTGGCAAAAGTTCCACTCGCCAAAAAATCTGGCCATGGCGCTGACGGGCGAGGTCGGCGAACTGGTGGAGCTTTTTCAGTGGCTCTCCGAGGAGCAATCCAGGTCCATCGCAGCGGATCCCCAAACGGCTCAGGCTGTGCGTGACGAACTGGCGGATGTACTGCTCTACCTGGTGCGCCTTGCCTCGGTTCTGGGTGTCAATCTGAACGATGCAGTCGTGCACAAGCTGAAGAAAAATGCCTGCAAGTACCCGGTGGGTGATGCAACACCGAGCAGACCCTCAAGATAATTTGCACAGCGGTGCGCACAGTTGCGCCAACCCGCCAGTCTCCGACAAGAAAAACGGTGCCCGAACCGACGACTGCACGGAAGCGCTTTCATTCATGCTGATCACGTCGAGGGGGCATATCGCCGCGCACTTTGCGCAACCACTGCAGCGGTCGCTGTCGTGCAGAGCCGAGACCTTTCTCCAGCCCTGACGTTCGAAAGAAAAAAGTCCGAGATGACAGGCAGCAATGCACCGTCCACAACCAGAACAGCGTGTCGTGTCAATGTTCGGAATTCGGACTGCCAATGGAGTTCCCGCCGTGCTTCAATGCGGCAATGATAGGTGAATGCGGGCTGGAGCGCTCATCCTGGCTGGCGGATAGGGGTACTGCCGTAGCTTCTAAAATTGCGCTGGTGCCTATAAATCTCAATAATTCGCATCAAAGTGTTTAGGAGAGGCCAGTTTCCAATTCTTATCACGCTATCCAGGCACGCCCGTTGCCAAGGCAACATGCAATGATTCAAACCATGAGTCCGAAAATTTAAATGAAGTTACCTGACCGGCTTTGGTTCACGCAGCAGTGGCGTCAAGTCAACGGCCTGTTGCTGCTGGCAGTGTTGCTCGGGCTGGGTCTGAGCGCTGGTGCCGCGATATGGGTACACCGTGACAACCAGGCTGCGGGCGCTCAGGAAGCGCTGCATGTCAGCGAACGCGTGCGGGATGAGGTTAGCCTGCGATTCGAAATCATGACCGGTGGCCTGACCGCGCTAAAAAGCGTATACAGCGTCAACCGTCACTTGTCGCGGCAAAATTTTGCAACGGTCGTCAACGAGCTTGAAGTCAACTTCAATCACCAGGGCGTGCAGGCGTTTGGCTTTATCAAACACGTGGCGCGCCGTGATCTGCCAGCCTTTGTAGCAGCCGAGCAGGCCGATGGATTCCCGACATTTTCGGTTTCTCAACTTGAAGATAAAAGTCGTGACGATCTCTACGTTGTAGAACGCATCGAGCCCATGCGCAGCAACGCCGAAGTACTTGGCCTGGATGCCGGCTCCGACCCCAGGCAGCGCGCCGTCATCCAGTTGGCGGTCGACAGCGCCCGACCGGCCTTAAGCCGCATTTCGCCCCTGATCCGCAACACCAATAGTTCCGAATTGACTGTCTTTGTCCCGATATTCTCGCGTGGCGCAACTTTGACAACGGTAGCCGAACGCCGGTCGGCGCTGCTGGGCGTACTGTTTGCAAGCTTCAGCGCAGACCGCTTGCTGGCCGGAATAAACGAGACCTTGAGTCCGGGCTCGGATATTCATTTGTTCGACACCCCACCAGCCGATAGCGCCCCATCCATGGTTTACGACGCGGATCATCAACACCGCATCACAAGCGCCCAACTGCAAGCCCAGGACAGTGGTTTTCATCAGACCAGCCAGAATCTGACGCTGTTTGATCGGCCGATGCGCCTGTCTGTGCGCAGCCCCAGACAGGCCGTCGCATCGCTCGGCAATCTCCTGCCCTGGCTGATCGCATTGAGCGGCGCAGCGATCACGCTGCTGATGGGTGGGATCTACAGTCGCCAAGTGCTGGCACGGCGCCAAACCGAGCAAAAGATTGATGCGGTTACGGCAGAACTGGGTGAGAAAGACAATCTGGTCGCTGGCATTTTTGAGATGTCACCCCTGGCGATTGCACTGTGTGACCTCGGCGGCAATTTCATCTCGACCAATCCCGCTTTCGAGAAATTGTTCGGCTACAGCACCGAAGAGGCAAAGAAGCTCAACTACTGGGGCTTGAGCATGGAGCACTTCCATGCCTTCGAGATGGAACAACTGGAATCGCAACCCGGTTTTTTCCATCCTCACGAGAAAATGTTCCTGCACAAGGATGGCCATGTGATTCCAGTGGCCTTGAACGGAATGCGCCTGGTTGGCGCCAACGACAGCCAGTACATCTGCTGTCTGATTGAGGACATCACCGAACGCAAGCAGACCTTGAACAAGCTCGCAGAAAGCCAAGCCTTCAGCGCCTGCGTGCTCGACTCCCTGTCGGCCCGCGTTGCCGTGCTGAACGAACAAGGCATGATTCTCACGGTCAATGGCGCATGGCATCAATTTGACAAGGAGAGCGAAGCATCGGACTACGCCAGCCATCCCGTTGGGTCCAATTACCTCGCCGCTTTCCATGGCACCTCGGGTAGCGTCGACGCGATCTCGGCGCGCATCGCAGACGGGCTGCAGTCTGTGCTTTCCAATCAACACAGTTCGTTCGAAATCGACTACCCCTACGTGTCAGCGCACGCAACGCAATGGTTCCACATGACGGCGACTCGCCTGATTGCACCCGCCACCGGACTGGTCATCAGCCATACCGACATCAGCAAGGTGAAGCAGGCTCAGATCGAACAGCAAAATGCCGAAAGCCTCCTGCTCAGCGCGATTGACGCCATCGGTGAAGCCTTCGCCCTGTTTGACGCCAACGACCGGCTGGTGCTATGCAATCAGCAGTAC
Organism: uncultured beta proteobacterium; assembly: GCA_903876735.1. GTDB lineage: Bacteria > Pseudomonadota > Gammaproteobacteria > Burkholderiales > Burkholderiaceae_C > Rhodoferax. The sequence goes on from CAIRAW010000009.1 coordinate 6,293, forward strand.
AGAGAGGCCCTGCCGCTATGCGCAGACCAGATGCTGCCCGGCAACACGTTTGAGCAGATCATGCGAGCCGGAGCTGAACGCGGGCAATTTGAGCAGGCAATGGGCGACGTCGACGGGTGGGTTGCGCAGCGGCTGGCCATTCACCGTCAGAGTGCATCGGAATTGACACAGCGATTGACCAACGGACGCGTGCTACGCGTGATTGAACGCCAGACGCCCAACGGCCACACCGTCGGCGTGCGCTTTGACATCACCAAACTAATCCGTGCAACGGAGGCTGCGAACCAGGCGACGCGCGCGAAATCGGAGTTCCTGGCAATCATGAGCCATGAAATCCGAACACCGATGAATGCCGTGCTGGGCCTGCTGCAACTGCTCGCCGTGACCGAACTCAACGAGCAGCAAAGCGAGTACATCCAGAAGACCCGACAGGCAGCACACTCCATGCTGCAACTGCTCAACGACATCCTGGACATTTCCCGGCTCGAGTCCGACAAAACCACGCTGGAACTGCAGCCCTTCGCACTCGACGACCTGATGCGTGAACTCTCCACCCTGTTGTCCACACAACTCGAAGGCAAGCCCATCGAGTTGCTGTTCGACATCGACAACGCCATCCCCAGACTGCTGATCGGCGACGTGCTGCGCCTAAAGCAAGTCCTCTTCAATCTGGGCAACAATGCTGTCAAATTCACCTCGCAGGGTGAGGTGCTGGTCCAGATACGGGTGGTGAACCACAATGCCGACCGCGTTGTCCTGAGCGTTTCGGTGCGCGACACGGGCATCGGTATTGCGGCTGAAAATCAGACCAGCATATTCTCAGCCTTCTCACAGGCCGAGTCGTCTATCACGCGCCGTTTTGGCGGCAGCGGACTGGGCCTGTCGATTTCCAAGAAACTGGTCGATCTGATGGGGGGTCAAATCGAACTGAGCAGTGTTTTGGGCCAGGGCAGCACCTTCAGCCTCTCGATTCCATTGCAATTGCAGCCGGAACCGGTCGCCGAACAGGACGTCAACAGCAGCGCCGTGCGTGAAGCACCGCAGGTTCTTCTGGTCGATGACCATGACCACGCACGTCAACTAGAATTCGCGATGGCGCAATCCCTGGGCTGGCAAACCGATGTTGCCAACAGCGGCGCACACGCCATAGCCCTGATCGAAGCCAGAACCGAAGCCGGCGCCGCACCCTACCAGGTGATCTTCATGGATGAGGAGATGAGCGGCATGGACGGCTGGGAATGCAGCCAGCGCCTGCGCGCGGCGAGTCTGTCGACGCCACCGCTGGTCATCATGCTGGCAACCCACCCGCGCCAGGCACTATCCAAACGCAAGGAGGCGGAACTGGCACTGCTGGCAGGCTATCTGGTCAAACCCGTAACCACCGGCATGTTGTCGCAGGCGCTGACCAGAGCCTTGGATGGTCATTTGACCATGCGCACCCAAGCCCGAAAGCCTCTGTCAAGTCAAAACAAACTGAGCGGTCTGCGCTTACTGGTAGTCGAAGACAATCCGCTCAATCAACGCGTCATGCAGGAACTGCTGCGCAACGAAGGCGCAGTGGTGGAACTCGCTGACAATGGCGAAGCAGGCGTGGCGGCCATCGCCCAGGCCAAACCGCCCTTTGACGCCGTTCTGATGGACTTGCAGATGCCGGTGATGGACGGCCACGGCGCCACGCGCGTCATTCGCAAGGAACTGGCGCTGACCACCTTGCCGGTGATCGCCTTGTCAGCCAATACCAGTCTGAGCGACCGGCAGGCCTGCCTGGATGCCGGCATGAACGACCACGTTGGCAAGCCCTTTGATATGCGACACCTGGTCAATGTGCTGCTGACCCACACCGGACGCGATTGCGAAGCCGAGGCGGCGCCGGTCGCCCCGCCGGTGGCGCCTGAGTATGACGACAACCGGATCGTTCTGGATGAAAGCGTGCTGCAACGACTCGGCGGCAACCCTGCCATGTTGTCCGAACTTCTTCAGTCCTACATGAGCGAGATTGCCAATCTGCCCGATCAGCTTGAAGCCCTGCTGCAAACGGGCGACCTCAAGGGCGCCGCACAACTGGCGCACACCTTGATCGGAATCTCCGCCATCGTCGGCACCAAGCATATGGCAGCCGTGGCGCGCCAGACATCAAACAAACTCAAGGCTGGCCTGGAGCCGGCCGAGAAGCAACCCTTGTGCGCGGTCTTTCGCGCAGCCGTTGTGCTAACCTGCAACACCCTGCGCCCCTTTATGGAAAATCTGCCGGCGTCGAAATGAAAGCCGCCCGCCACCGCAATCCAGGCAGACTGAGACAAGACATTCAGCGCCTAAACGCGGCCTAGCAGTGCGCCAACGTCAATAATCAGCGCGACACTGCCATCGCCCAAAATGGTGGCGCCTGAAACATTGGCAACTTTGCGGTAGTTGGTTTCAATATTCTTGACCACAACCTGCTGTTGACCCAACAGTTCATCGACCCACAAGGCCGCCTTGCGCGCTTCGCTTGCAACGATCACCAGAATACCGCTGGTCGGCCCATTGCTGCGTCGCTCACTGCCAAAGACACTGGCCAGAGAAATAACGGGCAAATACTCGCCACGCACCTGCACCACCAGACCCTGGCCGTTCAGACTCTTGACATCGCTGGCGCGTGGCTGAAATGATTCCACCACATGGCTCAGCGGCAATAGATAGGTTTCAACCCCGACCTGAACCGACATGCCATCCAGAATGGCCAGTGTCAACGGCAGCGAGATCCGGGTCGTCGTGCCCTGCCCCGGGCTGGAGTTCACGCTGACACTGCCGCCCAGGGCATGGATGTTGCGCCTGACAACGTCCATGCCAACACCCCGCCCCGAGACATCGGTCACCACCGTGGCGGTCGAGATACCGGGCAGGAAGATCAACTGCCAGACATCCTCGTCCGCCATGCCCTCGTCAAACAACTGGCCCTGAGACCGTGCGTTGGCCAGGATCTTCTCCCGGTTCAGTCCGACGCCATCGTCCTGAACCAGGAGCACAATGTGACTGCCCTGGTGCGCGGCGCTCAACCGGATCTGGCCTATTTCACCCTTGCCACTGTGCTGGCGTAGAGCCGGCGTCTCGATGCCATGGTCAATGCTGTTACGCACCAGATGGGTCAATGGATCGATGATTCTCTCAATCAGGCCCTTGTCCAGTTCCGTGCTGTCGCCTTCTGTCACAAAATTGATGCGCTTGCCCAGTTTGCTCGACAGTTCATGCACCATGCGCGGAAAGCGCGAGAAGACAAGGCCTATCAGATCTATCTGGAACAAATGCCACCTGAGCCGGGACAGGATGCTGTTCTTTCGCTGACGCGTGCCTGGACACTGATCCGATTCCTGAAGAATTCGATGCTGTCAACCACGGATTGCAAGAAGTGCGGTGGCATTTTTATTGTGAGACCCCGTGGTGGTCACCGTTTTGTCTGTGGTCTATGTCATTTGCCGTCGCGGGCTGGCAAGACGCGAAAGGTCCTCGATGCAGCCAGTCTCGCGGCGCAGTCTGAAGCTTGAGTCGGCGCTGCCCTGGCATGGCAATCGCCGCTCGGCGTTGCTGATCTTGGCTGTCAGCTGGGCGCTGGCGCGCTGGTTCGATGCAGCACTTGGGGCGTCAATGAGTTTGACCGCACGCATGGAAGGCTTCCTGAAACTGGAGCGTTTCATCGACACCGACCCCGACCCCTTCATCGTCAAGGGCTTGCGCCTGGTGGTTGATGGCGTAGCCCAAGACACCATGCAGGAGATTCTTGAGATCGATATTTCAAGCTATGAGCGCGACCAGCGCCATGCCATCAAGGTCTGGGAGGCGGCCGGCGGCTACGCCCCGACCATCGGCATTCTGGGCGCCGTGCTCGGGCTGATCCGTGTCATGGAGAACCTGGCCGACCCGACCCTGCTGGGCAGCGGCATTGCAGTCGCCTTTGTTGCCACCATTTATGGCGTCGGCCTGGCCAACCTGATCTGCCTGCCCATCGCCAACAAGATCAAACAGCATGTGCAGCATGAAGTCCTCAAGCGCGAAATGCTGGCGCAGGCCTTCGTGAGCATAGGCCGCGGTGAGAACCTGCTGCTGATCCGCGAGCGCCTGAGCAGCCACTGGCAGCAAGAGACCTGAAGTGAAGCGCAAACCGTATCCGGAAGAACCCGAGCACAACGACCGCTGGCTGGTCTCCTACGCCGACTTCATCACCCTCCTGTTCGCCTTTTTTGTCGTGATGTACGCCGTGTCATCGGTGCAGGACCACAAGGTGCGGCAATTGTCGGAATCGATTGGCCAGGCGCTCGGGAAGAAAGTCCACATCAAGGCAGAAGCCGGCACGCCGCTGGCCCCTGCGGTGCCGGACCTGCTGCCGCAAAGCGTGGCGCGCCGGACGAAATCGACGGCCCAGCGCGAGCACAAGCAGATGACGCGCATGGCGCTGGCGCTTGACGAGCGACTCTCGGCGCTGGTCCGGCAGGGCACGGTCCGCGTGACCCGTTCCAGCCGCGGCATCAGCATCGAGATCAATGCCGCCATCCTGTTCGCACCGGCCGATGCGCGCCTGAATCCGGAGTCAATCGCGGCCCTGCAATCGATCGCTGAAGTTCTGCGCTTTCAGCCCAATGCCATTGAAGTCGAGGGCCACACGGACAACCGCGCCATCGAGACCACGGCCTACCCCTCAAACTGGGAACTATCGGCAGCGCGGGCCAGCCGTGTCGTGCGCCTGCTGATCGACTCCGGCATCGACGATCGGCGCCTGCTGGCGGTCGGTCACGCGGCGAACCGACCGGTAGCATCCAACGAAACAACCCAGGGCCGCTTGCGCAACCGCCGGGTTGAAATCCAGGTTCTGGCGGCGGACTCCAACGCCACGGGAACGCCAACACCATGATGCCGCGTCAGGAATCGACCGCCGGCTGATCATGAAAACCGTGGACACAGGCACGCAGCACCTCACGCACGGCGATAACATCTTCGTCTTCGGCCGCCCGGCGCAGTTGCTGCAACTGCACTGACAGCTCGGGCCAGACCATGAAGTCTTCATGCGCCTTCATGATGCGCGAATGCGTTGTCGGAGTCGGGTTGTCGCCAATCAAGAGCTCTTCATAAAGCTTCTCGCCCGGTCGCAGTCCGATGAAGGCAAATTCAATATCGCCATCCAACTGCTGCGCGTCGCGCACCTTGAGCCCCGACAACTCGACCAGGCGGCGCGCCAGGTCAACGATCTTCACCGCCTCTCCCATCTCCAGCACAAACACCTCGCCGCCGCTGGCCATGACGGCGGCCTGCAGCACCAGTTGCGCGGCTTCGGGGATGGTCATGAAATAGCGGGTGACCTCGGGGTGCGTCACCGTCAGTGGTCCGCCGCGCGCGAGTTGCTCACGAAACATCGGCACGACACTGCCGCTTGAACCCAATACATTGCCAAAGCGCACCATGCTGAAACAGGTCTCGCCCGGCCCGGCCTGGTGCGCCAGCGCCTGCAGGATGAGTTCGGCCATGCGTTTGCTGGCACCCATCAGGTTGGTGGGACGCACCGCCTTGTCAGTCGACACCAGCACAAAGCGGGCCACACCGGCCTGCTGCGCGGCCTGCGCCATGTTGAGGGTGCCAAACACATTGTTGACGATGCCCTCGGACGGGTTGCATTCGACCATGGGCACGTGCTTGTAGGCGGCAGCGTGGTAAACCGCATCGGGCCGGTAGCTGGTGCAAATCCAGTCGAGGCGGCGGCGGTTGACCACACTGGCCAGCAAGGGCACCAGTTCCACCGCACAGGCCAGCGCTTCGCACCGGGCCTGCAACTCGCGCTGCAACTCGTACAGGCTAAACTCATGGTGGTCGAGCAGCAGCAGGCGCTTCGGGCCCTGCTGCAAAATCTGGCGGCATAACTCGCTGCCAATGCTGCCAGCCGCACCCGTTACCAGGATGGTCAGGCCGCGCAGCCCCTTGCCGAGCAAAGCGGCCTGCGGCGTCACGGCTTCGCGCCCAAGCAGGTCTTCAACGTCGAGTTCGCGAAAATCCTGCACCGTCACGCGCCCACTGGCCAGATCGGCCAGGCCCGGCAGAGTCCGGGTGTGAACCGGCAGCGTGCGCAAGCTCTGGATGATGCGGTTGCGCCGTTCGCGCGAGGCGCTTGGCATTGCCAGCAGGATGTCGCTGATGGCCAGATCGCGCACCACTTGGGCGATGGCCTCGGGTGCAAAAACCGGAATGCCGTCGATGGTCCGGCCGATCTTGGACGGGTCTTCGTCGATAAACCCGAGCAGCCTGGGATGGTCCCCAATCGCCATCGCCGACAAGGTCTGGACCCCGGCAGCCCCAGCGCCGTAAATCAGCATGCGCCCGCGATTGACCTGGTTGGCAACACTGCTGCCAGCCAGCCAGAAACGCGCCGAAGCGCGACTGCCGGCCACCATCAGAAAGAAAACAATGGGCTGCAGAATGCCCAGCGTGAGCGGGAAAACCGGCCAGTTATGCCACCATAGCAAGGCAATGCGCAGCAGTGCGTAGAGCCCGATGGCGCGGGTGGTTGCCAGCATCGCGTCCAGCCCGGAGTAACGAAAAATGGCGCGGTAAAGCCCGAAACGGATAAAAATCGGCACGGCCAGAACCGGACCCAGGAGGTAGACCCACCACTGCCCGCCCTGCGGCCAGTGCAGGGTTTCGAAGCGCAGCGAATAGGCAATCCAGGTCGACAGCAGCGCCGAGACAACGTCGATGCCAATCACAACCGCGCGCTTGACTCTGCGCGGCCAGTTCAGCGCCTGTCTAAACATCGCGTTGACACATGTTGGCCCATGGCAGGTGCTTGGCCATGGCGTCGGGGTATCTCATCTTCACTTCCAGGTGAAGCCGGGTGGCTTGTTGCTGCCAATGGTAGCAGCAGCGAACTCAGGCCGGCAGACCTCGGGCGGACGCGTGAAAGCGGACCTGATTGCGGCCAGCGGCCTTGGCCTGGTACATGACGGCATCGGCCTGGCTCAGAAGACGCTCCTCGCTGCGGGCCTGACCCAGGAACAGCACAACACCGATGCTGACACTGCAAGCGTGTTGCACACGCACAGTCGGCCCGTCAGTGGCCGTACGCAGCGAATAGGGCTGCGCCAGCGCCGTGCGAATCGCCTCGGCCAGCACTGCGGCGTGTTCGCCAGCCTGCGCCATGTCCGGCGCCAGCTCATCGAGCAGCACCACAAACTCGTCACCCCCCAGGCGTGCCACCGTGTCGCTCGCGCCCACGCAACGACTCAGGCGAGCGGCGACCTCTATCAGCAGCTGGTCGCCAGCGCCGTGCCCGTATTGGTCGTTGACCGCCTTGAAATGATCCATATCCAGAAACAGCAGCGCGCCATGGCAACCGCTGCGGCTACCGGCCAGCATGGCCTGCGTCAGCCGCACGCGCAGCAGCAGGCGGTTGGCTAGGCCTGTCAATGCGTCGTTGTAGGCCAGCGTGCGGATGATTTGCTCATTCATCCTCAGTTGCGCGCTGGCGGCTCGCAGTTCCTGTTGCTCCATCTCAAGTTCGATCTGGCGCACGCGCAGTTCAAACAGGGTTTGCTGCGCCTGTTGCGGCGACAAATTCTTGTCGTTCTGCGCGACCGCACTCAAATAGTGCCGGGCCACGGCATCAAGACGCAAGCGCGAGGCTTGCGACCCCGATGGCAACTGATTGTTCACGCGGCCATCATGCGTGAGGCGGACTGAACCCGCAATCAGACGATTCTGATTTGTACCAGGATTATTCTGATGAAGGCTAAGGAAATCCCTAGGACTGCCGCCTTAATGCGCGGCCTGCGAGAAAACGGGGCCGGCAAGTCTGTGCTGCATGGCATAGCGCATCAGGTCGGCCATGCTGGGGGTGTTGAGCTTCTCCATCATCCGGACCTTGTGCGTGCTGACGGTCTTGTTGCTGATGGCGAGCTGGGTGGCGATCTCGTTCACCCCCAGGCCGCTGACCAGCAATTGAAACACCTGCAACTCGCGATCACTCAGCAGCTGATGGCGCGCGCGTCCAGAAGTCAATGTGTCGTCAAACAGCATCTTCTCGGCCAACCCGGGCGCAATAAAGGTCTGCCCGGCCGCCACCTGACGGATCGCCGGCAACAGAATGACCAGATCGCAATCCTTGGTGATGTAGCCGCTGGCACCGTTCTTGATGGCGCGCACCGCCACATAGGGTTCGTTGTGCATGCTGAGCACCAGAATCGGCAGACCCGGGTAATGCGACTTGACCCGCGTGATCAGATCGGGTCCGCTGATGCCGGGCATGTCAAAGTCGAGCAGCAGGATGTCAACCGGAATCTGCCGCAGCAGCGCCAGCAGGTCAAAACCGTTGGCCGCCTCGCCCACCACCTGGAAGTCGTCGACCTGCGCAAAGATCTGCTTCAGGCCGCTGCGCACAATGGCGTGATCATCGGCCAGGATGATGCGAATCATGATTCTTCCCCTTGGTCAGCAAAATCAAACGGTATCACGACACTGACGGTCGTCCCCTGACCGATGGCGCTTTGAATCTCAAGCCGCCCGCCCAGCACATTGGCCCGCTCGCGCATGCCCAGCAGCCCAAACGATTTCTTCAGCCGCGCCAGCGCCACGTCAAAGCCCTGGCCGTCGTCGCGCACCTGAACCGACAACTCATCCCCAAGGTGACGCAGCTCGATATCAACCCGGCTCGCATGGGCGTAGCGCGCAATATTGGTCAGCGACTCCTGCACGATGCGAAACACCACGACCGATCTTGTTTCATCAAGGTCAATGGCCTGGTCCTGCACGTGCAGCACACAGGGCAGACCGGTGCGCTTGGAAAACTCTTCGCGCAGCCATTCAATGGCACTGACCAGGCCCAGGTCCAGCGCCTGCGGACGCAGGTTCAGCGCCACGCCGCGCACGCCGTGGATGGCACGGTCAACCAGCGTCTTCATGTCGAGCACAAGCTCGGCCAAAGCCGGGTCCAGCTCGCAAAAGCGCATCTCCATGAGCAAGAGGTTCATGCGCAGCGCCGTCAGGACCTGGCCCAGTTCGTCATGGATTTCACGCGCAACATGCTTGCGTTCGTCCTCGCGCGCCTTCTCGTTTTGCGCCACCAGTTCGCGCAGGCGCTGGCGTGATTCGCCAAGCGCGGCATCGGCGCGGTGCGCCGTCAATTCTTCTTCGGCCAGCTTGCGCTCTGTGACGTCGGTGATAAACCCATGCCACAGGGTTGCACCATCGCCTTCGCGCTGCGCCAGCGCATTGCCCTGCAGCCAGCGCACCGTGCCGTCGTCAAACCGAACCCGGTATTCCTCGGTCCACGGGCTCAGGTCGCGGGCCGACTGCGCTATCGAGGCGATGACGCGGTCAAGGTCATCCGGGTGCACGCGATCGAGCACGATGGAGCCGTCTTCACGCGCTTGTTGCGGGCTGACGCGGTAGATGTCGTGGATCGCCTCGCTGGCATACAGGAAACTGCTACGCCCATCGGGACGCAACTCGTATTTGTAAACCAGGCCCGGCACCCGGTTGGCAATCTTCTGCAACAGCGCCAGCGCCTCGCCACGCTCCTGCTCCAGCCGCACGCGCGGGGTGATTTCGGTATGCACAATGACGACACTGCCGAAGGCGGCGTCGCCCATCGGCGTCACCTTCATGCTGAACCAGCGTTGCTGCTGCGGCGCATGGCAGGGGTATTCGAACGTGAAGCTCGGCAACCGCCCCTGCATCACGCCCTGGATGCCGGCCAGGGATTGCGCATCGCAGACCTTGAGGTAATTGGCGCCCGGGGTCATGGCACAGGCCGGGTCGTCGGCCATGGCGCCATTGTTGCTTGAAAAAACCTGCCATGAGCGGTTGACCGCCAGCACCATGCCGGCGTGGTCAAGCACCACGATTTCATCTGAAATCGAGTCCAGAATGGTCTGCTTGAAGTGCTTGCTTTGCTGCAGTGCCGCTTTGGCCTGTATCTGCTCGCTGATGTCCGAGAGCACGATGCGCAGCACGGCTGGCGCGCCGCCGCTCGACACGGTCATCGCGTTCAGGCGGGTCCAGACCGCAAGGCCGTCCGCCTTGATCAGGCGCAGCTCGCAGGTTCGCGCCCCACCGCTGGCAACGATCTGCTGGCGCAGCGCGTAAAAAATGTCCTGGTCGTCGCGGTGCACAAAACGCGAGAAACGGTTCTTCAGCAGCGCACTGCGCGACACACCCATCATGCTGGCGCTGGTGAGGTTGGCCTCCAGAATCAGCCCCGTATCGCCCACCGTGCAATAGCCAACCGGCGCCATGTCGTAGAAGTCAAAATAGCGCGCTTGCGAGCTGTCGAGTTCAGCCAGGATGCGGCGCAACTCTTCGTTCTGCATCTGCAGCTCGATCTGGTGCACGCGCAGCTCATGCAAGGTTTGCTGCCCGGTTTCAGGACGCAGCGCCTGCGCCTGGTGCGTCAAGGCGGGCAAGCCGCCGTCCAGACTTGCCTCGGCAAGTTGGCGCAGCGCCTGAGCCGATGCAAACCCCTGGTCCGTAGCATTCAATGTGCCGTCCTTCGTTTGAGCCATCGGGTCCGTTGGCGCACCCGTGACGCCGCCAGAAAAAAGCCCGCTAGCGATTAGATAGCGGGCTTTTCTTGTGCCGTACGGCTCATTTGGTGGGATGTGCGGGGGTCGAACCCACGACAAACGGATTAAAAGTCCGCTGCTCTACCAACTGAGCTAACATCCCGAATCTTCTTTTCTGCGTCGTTTTCACTGCACAGGAAAGGGTCGAATTGTAGCTTTCTTTTCAGGGTTTTCCAGGACGGCCGGAAATTCGATCCAGGATCCAGCCCGCTGCACATTGCCCAAAGGTGGCCGTGACGCTGGCCACCGACCCGTAGCCATGGCAATTGAGCGTGCCGTCGCCCTCCACTGCACAGGAGGCATCGGGCGGTTTGACCGCCTCACGGCTGAAAACGCAGGCCACGCCGATCTTCTTGCCTTCGCGCGCCGCGTTGTGCTCCTTGCGCAAGCGATAGCGCAGCTGCGCCAGCAAGGGGTCGTGGGTGGTCAGGGCCAGATCGTCGATATCAACCTGGTGCGCGTGGCGCTTGCCGCCGGCCGCGCCCACCGATATGAAGATGGCCGCCGTGGCACGCGCCCAGGCCGCCATTGCGGTCTTGGCCTTGACCTGGTCGCAGGCGTCGATGACGGCGTCTACGCCAGACGGCAACAGGGCCGGCCAGTTGGCCGGCTCGACAAACTCTTCGATGCAGTTGACCGCGCAGGCCGGGTTGAAGGACAGGATGCGATCGCGCATGGCCAAAACCTTGGCCTGCCCCAGCGTTGAATCAAGTGCCTGAATCTGGCGGTTGATGTTGGATTCGGACACGTGGTCCAGGTCGATCAGGGTGAGCCGGCCAACGCCCGTGCGCGCAAGCGCCTCCGCTGCCCACGAGCCGACACCGCCGATGCCAACCACCGCAACGTGTGCCGCTGCAATGCGCTGCGCGCCGGTGACGCCATAAAGGCGCGCCACACCACCAAAACGTCGGTCCATGCTCATCGCCGCCAGCGGGCTACTTGAGCCGCGTCAAACGGTCCTTTGCCGCAGTTGCGGCCTCCGACTGCGGATAGGCCTTGATCAGGTCGTCAAGCGTCTTGCGCGCGCCTTTGCTGTCTTTGAGTTCGATCTGGCAGTTGGCGATGGACAGCACGGCCTCCGGCGCACGCAGGTGCTCGGGCTCACGCGCGATCAGGGAGCGGAAGTTGATCATGGCCTCTTTGTAGTCGCGCGTGGCGTACTGGGCGTTGCCCAGCCAGAACAGGGCCGACGTGCCATAGCCGCTTTGGGGGTGGCGCTTGAGAAAGTCCACCAGCAAAGGCTGCGCCGCCGCAAAATCGCCTTTTCTGAACACCAGCAGGGCGGCTTCAAAATCGCGCTTCTCGGCGGGCTCGGCCATGAACTCGCGGCCATCCTGCGCCACCTTGACTGGCTCAAACTGGCGCAGGCGACTGTCCACACCCTGCACCATATCTTTTTGCACGCGCTGGGTTTCTGCCAGGTCGCGCGACAACTGCTCGTTCATGCCCCGGAGCTTGGCCGTTTCCGCGCGCAGGGTTTCGATCTGGTTTTGCAACTCAAGCAGGCTGCGGCGCAAGGCGGCGTTGTCGTCGCTGGCACGGCTTGCGCCCTGCTCGGTCAACAACCGAACCGACTCGACCCGCTGGCGCAGGTCGAGGATGGCCTTGCGCGCTTCTTCGTCGTCAAACAGTCCGGCCTGGGCCGAGACCGCAGCCAGACACAGGAGCGAGAAAGCAAGTGCTCGCCGCAACACGCTGGTGGCACTGCGCATCGGCGTGCTCATCGGTAATTGATTTCAGCGCGCCGGTTTTTGGCCATGGCGCCTTCGTCAGAGCCTTGTGCGGCCGGCTTTTCCTTGCCGAAACTGACGGCTTCCATCTGCGCCTCTGCAACACCGAGCAAGCCTAGCGCGCCGCGCACGGCTTCAGCCCGCTTTTGGCCCAGGGCCAGGTTGTATTCGCGCCCGCCGCGCTCGTCGGTGTGGCCTTCGATGGCGATTCTGCGGTTCTTGTCAGACTTGATGAAGCGCGCCTGGGCTTCGATGATGGACTGGAATTCGGGCTTGATGATGAAACTGTCGTAGTCAAAATAGACAATGCGGGACCCGGCTGGCACGGCGCCCTGCTGACCCGACTTGCCGACATCGACCGAGGTCACCCCGCCCTTGCCGACCGCACTGCCGGAGCCATCGGCCCCCTGCTGCGAGACACTGGTGCCCGACTTGTCCTCAACCGGAACATTGTCGAGTTTGACCGCTGAACCGCAAGCTGACATCAATACCGCTGCGCACAAAACCAAGATCGTATTTTTCATTCAATTTCCCTTTATCAAATTCCAATTAACGCGGATACGGACCCCAGTCCGGCTCCCGAATATTGCCGCTTTGACCGCTCAAGCGGGCCTTGATCCGGCCGTCGAGCGTCGTGGTCATGAGCACTTCGCGCCCCTGTTGCTGCGTCGCGTAGACGATCAAACGGCTGTTGGGCGCAAAGCTTGGGCTCTCGTCGGCAGAACTGTCGGTCAGGGCCGTGACGCCGCCGCCCGCGAGTTCCATCAAATGCAATCTGAAAGCCCCGTTCACCCTGGAAATGTAGGCCAGCCAGCGGCCATCCGGGCTCAGGGCTGGAGAAATGTTGTAACTGCCGGTAAAGGTGACGCGTTCAGCGTTGCCGCCAACCGCAGGCATCCGGTAGATTTGCGGTGCGCCACCCCGGTCGCTGACAAAGTAAATAAGCCTGCCGTCCGGGCTGTAGACCGGCTCGGTATCAATGCTGCTCGACTGCGCCAGCCGACGCGGTTCACCGCCGTTGGCGTCAATGACGAAGAGCTGCGAGCCGCCGTCCCGGCTGAGCGTGACGGCCAGCGTGCGCCCGTCATGCGACCAGGCCGGCGCACTGTTGGAGCCCTTGAAATTGGCGATCAGGCGGCGTTTGCCACTGGCCACATCGTGGCTGTAGACAACGGGCTTGCGCGATTCGAAGGACACATAGGCCAGCTGACTGCCATTGGGCGACCAGGCTGGCGAGATGATGGGCTCGGGGCTCGCCAGCGCCGACTGGGCGTTTTCGCCGTCAGCATCGGCAACCCACAACTGGTAGCGTTGCGCCGCCTTGGTAACGTAGGCAATGCGGGTCGAAAAAGCACCCTTGTCGCCGGTGAGCTTCTCATAGACAAAGTCAGCGATGCGGTGCGCCGCCAGGCGCAAATCACCCTGCGTCACGGCGTAACTCTGGCCACCCAGATCCTGCGCGCGCACCACGTCCCAGAGCCGAAAGCGCACGTCGTAGCGGCCATCGGCCAGCCGCGACACGCTGCCTGACACCAGCGAGTCGGCACCCCTCTGGCGCCACACGGTCACGTCGGGACGGCTCAGTTCGTCGAGCGCGGCGCCAGCGCCATCGACCGCGCGGAATTGACCGCTGCGCTCAAGGTCGGCCTGCACGATGGCGGCAATTTTTTGCGGCGCGGCGTCTTCGCCACGAAACGCCGAGACCGCGATGGGCAACTGGTTCAGACCGATGCCGGCCACGTCAACCCGGAATTGCGCCTGTGCCGTGACGCTGGCCAGCAGTGCCAGGCCGAACCCCACGATGCGCAACAGAACGGGCCAGCGGAGTAAGCGGTTAACTGTCATTTTTCTGATTCAGGCAATACAAAGCGAAATACTTTCCAAACGCAGCCTGGGCCTGCATGGCACATACGGCAAATCCCATTGCACCGTCCAGAAACCCAAGGCGAAACACATAACTGCGCAGGAATGCTACCACCCCGGCCAGCGCCGCCCGTGACATCGAGGTTTTATGACCCCGCGCAAAGCGCTGCTGCGCCCAGGCCTGGCTGTACTGCTCCAGTTTGCGCCAGTAGCTCGCCGGCGTGGGGTAGCTGTAGTGGAGCAGCGGCAGCGACAGGCGCGCGGCAGTGCCCTGCGCCAGCAGCACGCGCTCGTGCACCAGGTCGTCACTGAAGCGCGCCTCTGTGCGCTTGAACAGCCGCAGCACATGGTCGGGCGTCCAGCCGCAGTGGTGAATCCAGCGGCCGCAGAACTGCGTCAGGCGCGGGATTTCATAGGCGCCGGTCTTGTCAGCAGCAACGACGGCCTGAATTTGCTGCGCCAAATCGCTGCTTACGCGCTCGTCGGCGTCGAGCGACAGCACCCACGGAAATTTTGCCAACGCAAGCGCCCGGTTCTTCTGCGGGCCAAAGCCGGGCCAGTCGGCGCTGACATGAACCGTCGCCCCGAGCTGGCGCGCGAGCTCGGGCGTGCCGTCGCTGCTGCCCGAATCCAGCACCACGACCTCATCGGCAAAAGACACCGACTTCAGGCAGGCCTCGATATTGGCCGCCTCGTTGCAGGTGATGATGATGACGCTGAGTTGGCTCAAGGTGCTTGCGTTTCGGAGTTTGCGGACAGGCGCACAGCATAGCGCAAGCGCGCTACACCCCGGCGCAACCGGATCAGCACCGATAATAGGCGGCCCCGGCCACATCCAAAGACTTGCCACCGCCCCATTCATGACCAGGTCGCTCCCTACCGTTCGCTTTTTCCTTGTCTGCCTGGCAGCCGTGGCCGTTGCCTTTGGGGTTGCCCTGATCGGTCTTGCCAAATTGCTGCTGCTGCTTTGCGCCTTGGTGGTGCTGGCATACCAGTGGCTGCGCCCCGACGGGCGAGCGCCCCTGCTGCACGGCGCCACGTCCGCGCTGATTCTGCTGGCCCTGGCCTGCCTGGCCGCCGGCGCGCTTTGGAGCACCGGGCCGGCGGACGATGCGCTGCAAGCGCTGGTCAAACACGGCAAGCTGATCCTGATTCCGGTGCTGCTGTGCCTGATTCGCTCGCGCCGCGAAGCCCTGATCGCCCTGGCCTGCTTTGGCGGCGCGCAAGTGTTTCTGCTGGCCAGCACCTGGCTGCATTACGCGGGCGTGCCCATTGCGTGGATCACATCCAAGGAGGTAGGGACGTGCGACACCTGCTCGTATGCGATTTTTTCCAGCTACCTTGACCAATCGATCATGACGGCGGTACTGGCGGCCGTGGCCTGGCACTGCCGCAGCTACCTGCCGGGGCGCCTGCGCACCCTGCTGGCGCCGGCCGTTGCCTTGTTGGCCCTGGCCTGTGTCTTTCTGGTTTTTCAGGGCCGCACAGCCTATCTGATTGCGGCCGCGCTGATCGCAATGACCATTGCCTGGGAACTGCCACGCCGCCTGCAATTTGGCGCCGCCCTGCTGCTGATGGCACTGCTGGCAGCGCTGGTGATGACATCAAGCCAGGTGCGCCAGCGGGTGCTGGAAGTTGACAGCGGCATTCAGTCGTATCAGAAGTCCGGTACGCCTTCGAGCTCGTCGGGAAACCGGATCTTCCTCTGGCTGGGCTCGCTGCGCCTGATCGAGGCCAACCCGCTGCACGGCACCGGCACCGGGAGCTGGAAGAAGGAATTCAACGAGCTTGCGCGCAGCAGCGCCGACCAGACGCCGGCCCAGGGCGCGCCAGGCGTGGGCCATCAGAACCCGCACCAGGAATTTTTGCTCTGGACCGTTGAACTCGGTCTGCCCGGCGCCGCCTTGTTCTGTGCCGTGCTGCTGGCCCTTTACCACGACAGCCGGCAACTGGAGACGCCAGCCCGGCGCGCCCTGCAGTCGATCCTGATGGCGCTAGGCCTGGCCTGTCTTTTCAACTGCGCCCTGTACGACGCCCTGATCGGCGATTTTTTCTGCATTGCGCTGGCACTGGTGCTGGCGCTGCGCGCCGACGCAACACCACTTGCAGCCGTAGCGCCCTCCCCACAAACCAGCGCCTGAGCACACCGCGACATGCCCAAAACACCCGATCTCCAAACACCGATGCGCCTGATCGCCCGACTGACACGGCTGTGGCCGTATTTTGGCAAGCCGCTTAGCGCCTGGCTGCTGGTCATCATGGCGACCGCCATCATGTCGCTGACCGAGCCGTTGATACCGGCCCTGATGCAGCCGCTGCTGGACAAGGGCTTTTCGCAGGGCACGCTGGCGATCTGGACCGTGCCGGTGGCGCTGATCGGTCTCTTTGGCGTGCGCGGTCTGGCCAGTTTCAGCGCGCAACTGGCCCTGGCCAAGGTCACTAACAATGGGCTGCTGATTCTGCGCCGCGCCATGTTCGACCGGCTGCTTGATGCCAAGCTTGCGCTGTTTCGCGAGCAGACATCGAGTGCCCTGGCCAACACCCTGGTCTACGAGGTTCAAAACGGCTCCATCATGCTGGTCAACTCCCTGATCACGCTGATGCGCGACAGCCTGACCCTGCTGGCGCTGGTGGGCTACCTGCTGTACCTGAACTGGAAGCTGACGCTGATCGTGACCGTCCTGTTCCCGGCCGTGGCCTTCGTCATGCGAACGCTCTCGCGCCGCCTCTACCGTCTGACCAAGGACAGCCAGACGGCGACCGATGAACTGGCCTATGTGGTGGAAGAGAACGTGCTGGCGCACCGCGATGTGCGCCTGCAGGCGGCACAGGCGTCGCAGGCGCAGCGCTTCAACCTGCTGGGCGAATCCATGCGCCGGCTGAACATGAAATCAACCACGGCTTCGGCTGCCATGACGCCGCTGACGCAGATGCTGGCGGCCTTTGCCCTCTCGGCCGTGATCTCGGTGGCCCTGGTCCAAAGTGCCGGGCAACCGACCTCGGTCGGCAGCTTCGCGGCTTTTGTGACGGCCATGCTGATGCTGATTGCACCGATCAAGCATTTGTCGGAACTGGCCAACCCGATCACGCGCGGGCTGGCGGCGCTGGAGCGCGGCCTGGACCTGATGGCGCTCACGCCCAGCGAGTCCGGTGGCAGCTTCACCCTGCCCAGAGCCCAGGGCCATTTGCGCTTCAAGCAGGTCAGCGTCACCTACCCCGACAGCAACACCCCGGCAATCGACCGCTTCGACTTCGAGGTGCAGCCCGGCGAGACCATCGCCATCGTCGGCGCATCGGGCTCGGGCAAGACAACGCTGGTGAGCCTGCTGCCGCGCTTTGTCGACCTGTCGGGCGGCAGCATCGAGCTCGACGGGCATGAACTGACGCAGTGGGACCTGCAGTCGCTGCGCTCGCAGTTCGCGCTGGTGAGCCAGCATGTGCTGATGCTCAACGACAGCATCGCCGTCAACATCGCGCTCGGGCAGACACCGGACCGCGAGCGCGTTGCCCAATGCCTGAAGTCTGCCAATCTGTCTGAGCTGATTGCCGACCTGCCGCAGGGCATGGACACCGTCGTCGGCCACAACGCGATCCAGCTCTCGGGCGGACAGCGCCAGCGCCTGGCCATTGCCCGCGCCCTGTACAAGGACGCGCCGATACTGATCCTGGATGAAGCGACCTCGGCGCTGGACGCCGAATCCGAGCGCGCGGTTCAGGAGGCGCTGCAAGCCCTGATGCAACAGCGCACCACGCTGGTGATTGCGCACCGGCTCTCCACCATCCAGCACGCCCAGCGCATCGTCGTCATGGCCGGCGGTCGCATGGTTGAATGCGGCAGCCACGCCCAACTGCTGGCAGCGCAGGGCACTTATGCGCAGTTGTACCAGATGGGTTTTGCCGCCAGCGCGCCCGCAGGGCGCGACTGAATCCGGGCGAGTCAGGCCAGCCAGGCCTTGATCCGGCTCAGACGCAGCTTGCGATTGAATTCCGGCGTGGCATCGGGCTCGCCGAGTTCGACCTGCAGCGCCGGTTCGCCGCGCCGCAGGTAGTAGCGGTCGAACAGCGAAGACGTCATGCCCCACTTGCGCATGAACTGTTTGCGCCCGTTGTTCTTGACGATGCGGCCGGTGCTCTTGCACATGAAGTGGTAGACCAGACTGTCGCCGACGCCGAGAAAAATACGACAACCGGCGGCCCACATCTTCATCGAAAAATCGTTGTCGCTGCTCATGCCGGGACTGAACTCGGAACTGTAGCCGCCAACCGCGTGCCACCAGCGCCGGTGCACCAGCGTCGGCGGCCAGGTGGCGCCGTACCAGTCCGGCTTGGCCAGCGACTGGTAATTTTTCAGGATCGCGTCCTGGTCAAAGCTGTCGACCTCACGACCAAAGTCATGGACGCTGACGCAGGGGTTGCCGGAATCCACCGGCTCGATCATGGTGCCCGATAGCATGAAGGCGTCGTGCCCGATCAGCTTCACCTTGTCGAGCAGTTTCACATCCCACTGCGGACAGCAATACATGTCGTCGTTGAGGTAGAGGATCAAGTCATGCTGGGCCAGCGCCGCTGCCTGGTTCACCGTCAGGCAGATGCCGATGTTCTGCGCCGAATGGGTGTGCGTCAGGCCCTGGGCGCGCACCCATTCCAGACTGCCATCGCTGCCGTCGTTGACGTGGACAATGATTTGATGCGCGAACGCACTGTTGCGCTGGATGCTCTCGACGCACAGTTTGAGCAGCGCGAGATTGTTCCAGCTCGGAATCACGATCGAAAACTGGTTCTGGGGCGGCACGGCCTGGGGTGTCAGTTTCATGGTGCTCGATTGGTGATTTAAAAGAGGGCGCGTTAAAGCGCGCACAGCTGACGGTAAGTCTCTTCCTGCGCCCGGGCCACGCCTGGCCAGGCGTACTGCCGGGCAAACTGGCGCGCACCGGTTGCGAGTTGCTCGCGCAGCGCAGCGTCCGTCAAAACGCGCTCAATGATTTGCGCGAGTTGCGCGGCATCGGTTGGCGAGTTCAGGATCATGGCGTTGACGCCGTTTGAGAGCAGACCGGCGATGCCGCAGTAGCGCGCATCGCTCACCACCACCGGCAGCCCATGCGCCATGGCCTCCAGGACCACCATCGCAAAAGTGTCTTCCAACGTTGGATGGACCAGCAAGTCGGCCGCTTCATAAAGCGGAGCGACCTCCTTCAGATAGCCCAGAAAATGGACGCGCGAAGCCAGCCCCAGGCTGCTGGCCTGATCTGAAAACTTCTCGATATGGCGTGGGTCTCCGACCACCGCCAGATTGAGATCCGCCGGCAATCGGCATAGG
Organism: uncultured beta proteobacterium; assembly: GCA_903876735.1. GTDB lineage: Bacteria > Pseudomonadota > Gammaproteobacteria > Burkholderiales > Burkholderiaceae_C > Rhodoferax. The sequence continues at coordinate 25,777 of CAIRAW010000009.1, forward strand.
GCTTCGAGCAGCGTGGACAAGCCTTTTTTGCCGTAATCGTTGGCCACAAAAGCCAGCAGCCGACCCGCGCGGGGCAAGCCCAGCCTGCCTCGGGCCGCCTGTGGATCCGCCACCCGGTCTGGCATGGCAACACCCGGCGCCAGCACCGTCACCTGGCAACCGGGGTAGGTCTTCAGCACCACGTCGCGCAGCGCCGGCGAAGTTGCCACGATGAGCTTCCCGGGGCGCGGGGCAAAGCGGCAATGCTCGATCGCCAGATAGGTCAGCAGGCGTGCACTGGTGGCAACCTTCAGGTAGCGCAGCGCCAGGCGCCAGCCGGAGCGCCCCTGAAACAGGTTGTGTTTCACCGGCAGCACATGCACGGTCTGAACATTGCCATGCCAGGTGTTCTCATGCGAATGAACAAGGTCAAAGCCGCGCCGCGTGGCCCACCAACTGGCGCAGTCATACCAGAGCTGGTTGATCCAGCGCGGTCGGGTCAGCGGTGAGGATACGCGGTGGTAGCTGACACCAGGCCAGTTGTGCTCAATCCGCTGGGCAAACACATGAAGTTCGTGCCCGGACGCCAGTTGCTCGACCAACGCCATCGAATAGCGCTCGGCCCCGCCAGCGGTGGGCGTAAACACGCGGTTCAACACCGCAATGCGCAAACGCCGACCGGTCGTCATGTGCGCCGCCGATCTTCGTAGCCGCTGGCCAGTTTGAGCCACAGCAGCGGCAAACTGGTGGAACGCAGCACCGGTACGCGCGGCAGTTGCAGCAGGTCTTCGCCGCTTTGGCAGCGGCTGCGCTGGGTTGTGGTGGCCGAGGCAAAGCCGGCAGCGCGCACCATGGCCACATGCACGGCCGTGAATTCACCGTAGGGGTAACAGAAGTGCTGCACCGGTGCGCCCGTGACCGTCTCGAGCTCAGACTTGCACCGGGAAATTTCGTCCATGCAGGTTGCAGCACTGGACTGGCTCAGGTTCACATGGTGGCGGGTATGCGCGCCCACCTCTTGCCCACCCGCGCACCACTGCTGCAACTGCACCGCGCTCATGAGCGGCGTTTGCGCCACGCCTGCGTTGAGGTCCCACGCATTGCTGCGGCCAAGCTGCTGACTCACGGCATAACAGGTCGATGAGAAACCATGGCGCCTGAGTACCGGCAGGGCATGGGTCAGGTTATTGAGGAAGCCGTCGTCAAACGTGATGCCGACCACCCTGCCCTTGCGCTCGCCCTTCAGGTAAGGCAGCAGTTCGGACATGCAAAGCCCACGGTAATCCAGGAACTTCAACAAGGCCATCTGCCGGGCAAATGCTTGCGGCGCAACGTACAGGCTACGAAAAGGCGCACCTTTGGCCGGTGCGGGCGCGATCTGGTGGTAGGTCAGAACCGGAATCGGCCTGCTGTTGGCGGTGAGAGAAGGTGACATACCGGCGCGCGTCCCGATCGCCTACAGCAGAACAATATCGTACTGTTCCTGCGCCATCGCCGCCTCGCTCTGCAGTGACACCGGCTTGCCAATGAACTCGCTCAGGCCCGCCAGATGCTGGCTTTCTTCGTCCAGAAACAGCTCGATCACCTTTGGCGACGCAACAACCCGGAACTCGCGCGGGTTGAACTGGCGCGCCTCGCGCAGAATCTCGCGGAAGATGTCGTAGGTCACGCTGCGGGCGGTCTTGACGATGCCCTTGCCCTCACAGGTCGGACAGGGTTCGCACAGCATGTGGGCCAGCGATTCGCGCGTGCGCTTGCGCGTCATCTCGACCAGGCCGAGCTGAGAAAAACTGCCGGCCATGGTCTTGACGCGATCGCGCACCAGTTGTTTGCGAAACTCCGCGAGCACCGCGTCGCGGTGATCCTCGCGCACCATGTCGATGAAGTCGACGATGATGATGCCGCCCAGGTTGCGCAGGCGCAGCTGGCGCGCAATGGCCTGCGCCGCTTCCAGGTTGGTCTTGAAGATGGTGTCGTCAAAGTTGCGCGCGCCGACGAAGCCGCCGGTGTTGACGTCAACCGTGGTCAGGGCCTCGGTCTGGTCCACGATCAGGTAGCCGCCTGATTTGAGATCGACCCGGCGCTTCAAGGCCTTGGCGATCTCCTCGTCGATGGCGTAGAGGTCAAAGATCGGGCGCTCGCCCTTGTAATGCTGCAATTTTTGCGCCGCTGCCGGCATGAACTCGGAGCCGAAGGCCTGAAGCGCATCGAACTGCTCGCGCGAGTCGAGCCGGATGCTCTGCGTGCTCTCGGTCACCAGATCGCGCAGCACGCGCTGCAGCAAATTCAGGTCCTGGTGCAGCAAGGAGGTCGGCGGCAGCGAGACCGAGGCCGTGCGGATGCGGGCCCAGGCCTTGCGCAGGTAGCCGATGTCTTCCGACAACTCGGCGTCGCAGGCGTCTTCGCCATTGGTGCGCAAAATAAAACCGCCACCTTCGCTGCCGGCCAGCAGTTGCAGGCGCGCGCGCAAGTCATCGCGCTGGCTTTGCGGAATCTTCTGCGACACGCCCACATGGTCGTCCTGCGGCAGAAACACCAGCATGCGCCCGGCGATGCTGATCTGGGTCGACAGGCGCGCACCCTTGGTGCCGATCGGGTCCTTGATGACCTGCACCATCAGCGCCTGGCCCTCGAACACCTGCTTCTCGATCGGGACCTGCGGCAAGGTGTTGCGCACCATGCTGGGCGGCTCGCCATCGGGCTGGCGGTGCCAGACATCGGCCACATGGAGGAAGGCGGCGCGCTCGAGCCCGATGTCGATAAAAGCCGACTGCATGCCCGGCAGCACGCGCGAGACCTTGCCCAGGTAGACGTTGCCGACCAGACCCCGCTCAAGCGTGCGCTCGACATGCAACTCCTGCAAGGCGCCCGACTCAATGATGGCGACTCGCGTCTCTTGCGGTGACCAGTTGATCAATATGTCTTCTTGCATGCGCTTGTCTTTTTATACCTTGAAAGCAAACGATCGCAGCAATTGCGCGGTTTCAAACATCGGTAGCCCCATGATGCCAGAATAACTGCCGCTGATATGGGAAATAAAGGCGGCAGCGCGGCCCTGTACGGCGTAGGCGCCGGCCTTGCCCAGCGGCTCTTGCGATGCGACGTAGGCCTTGAGTTGCACCGCGCCGATCGTGTCAAACGTGACGCGGGAATCAGACAGGGCCTGCACGCGCTTGCGCGCACCGCCGATGGCAACGGCCGTCAGCACCCGGTGCGTGTGCCCGGACAGTTCACCCAGCATGCGCGCCGCGTCAGCGCCATCAGCCGGTTTGCCGTAAATCACGCGGCCCAACGCCACCGTGGTGTCGGCGCACAGCACCGGTGCCGCCGGCAAGCCACGGCGCTTCAGGCGCGCCAGCGCGGCATCAAGCTTGAGTTGCGTGACACGCTGTACATAGGCGGCAGGTGCCTCGTTGGGCAGCACATCTTCCAGTGCCTCGGCATCTTCCGCAGCGTCGGGCAACAGCAATTCATGGCGCACGCCCAATTGATCCAGCAACTGAGCGCGGCGCGGGCTTTGCGAGGCGAGGTAGATGAAATCTGTCATTGCCGGCTCCGACCCGCAATCCAGGGTCCGCGTGGCACTTTCAAAACGCATGGATCCCGGATCGGGTCCGGGATGGCAGCCGGGGGCCGAATGACAAGACAGAGCGTGAGTGTGGAGGCCATGTCACTCGCGATGGTAGGGATGATGGGCATTGATCGACCAGGCGCGGTAGAGCTGTTCGATCAGCAGCACGCGCACCATGGCGTGTGGCAGGGTCAGGTCGGAGAGGCGAATGCGCTCGTGTGCGGCCTGCTTGAAGGCCGGGTCGAGCCCGTCGGGGCCGCCGATCACCAAGGCCACGTCGTCGCTCTCGAGTTGCCAGTTTGTGAGTTTTTGCGCCAGGGCCGCAGTGGTGAGCGCGGTGCCGCGCTCGTCCAGGGCCACGATGCGGCAGCCCTTGGGCAGCACCGCTTCGATGCGGGCGCGCTCGGCCGCGTACAGTGTTTCTACCGACTTGGAGGCGCGCGGCTCGGTCTTGACGGCGCGCAGTTCAACCTTGAGTTCGTAGGGAAAGCGCTTGGCGTAATCGTCCCAGGCGGTCTGTGCCCAATCCGGTACGCGCTGGCCGACGGCAACAATGACCAGCCGCACCGGGGCAACCCGCTCAGGCCTTGCGCACTACCGGCTTGCGCGCGCCGACCTTCTTGGTCGCAACCTTGCGCGCTGGCGCCTTGACCACCGGGGCCTTGACCGGCGCGTTGACGGTGACCTTGGTCAGCACCGCGGTTGCGGTCGGCGCCTTGGGCGTGGTCTTGCGGGCAACGGTCTTCTTCGCCGGTGCCTTGGTGGCGGCCGACTTGGCGTCCTGCACCCGCTTGAGTTGAGCCTTGGACGGGAAGGCTTCCTGCACGCCCTTCTTGGCGGCATTGGAGCGCTTGAGACTGGTTTCGGGCTTGACCGCAGCCTTGACGGGCTTGGCCGGTGCAGCGACTTCCTTAGCGGCCGGCTTGGCCGCGCCAAACTTCAGGCGCACGGGCTTGTCACCCCAGAGTTCTTCGAGGTTGTAGTACTGGCGAAAATTGGGCTGCATGATGTGCACCACGGCCTGACCACAGTCAACAATGATCCACTCGCCATTGGTCTCGCCTTCAATGCGCGGCTTGACGAAACCGGCGTCGCGCACGGCATCGCGCACGCTGGCCGCCAGGGCACGGGTCTGGCGATTCGAGGTGCCCGATGCAATGATGACGCGCTCGAACATGGACGAAATATGCTCGGTATCGAACACCACGATGTCATGTGCTTTGACATCTTCCAACCCATCAACAATGGTGCGCTGGAGTTTTTGAATGTCTTTTTTGGCGATTGTGGAGGTAGTCATCAAGCAGTCTGGTAAAGGTGGTTGTCTTCAATATAACGCGCAACCGGCTCAAAGACCAGAGGCCCGAGGGCCTGATGCGCTGCAATTCGGCTTCGAATCTCGGTTGCGCTAACCGGCAAGGCTGGCATTGGCAGGCGCCGAAAACGCGATTCGTAAGGCTTTGGAGCGGAAAACTGAGCTTGTGTTTCAGCCCCGTCTCCGCGATCAGCTACACAAATTATAGCGGTTTGCACAATCTCCTGCCAAGCGTGCCAGCTTGGCAGCGCCCGCGCTTGGTCTTCACCCAGCAGCAGGAACAGTTCGGCGTCCGGCCATTCGCGCTTCAACTCGCGCAAGGTGTCAACGGTGTAGCTTGGGCCGGCGCGTTCGGTTTCGCGCGCATCAACCAGCACCTGGGGCAAATCGGCAAAGGCGAGCCGCGCCATCGCCAGCCGGTGCGCTGCCGGGCTCAGGGGTCGCGCCTTGTGCCAGGCCTGACCGGTGGGGATGACACGCAGTTCATCGAGTTGCAGTTCCGCCAGCGCTGCTTGCGCCAGTGCCACATGGGCTGCGTGCGGCGGATCAAAAGCGCCGCCAAACACGGCAATGCGCCGGCTCCGCTGCGGGCTCGGCGCCACCTGCACCTCAGACCCAGTCCCGGCGCACCAGGTACTTGGCGTACAGCTCGGCTTCAGGCGAACCGGCTTCGGGGACCTGCTGGTAGGACCAGCTCACCAGCGGCGGCATCGACAACAGAATCGATTCGGTGCGCCCGCCCGATTGCAGGCCGAAGTGCGTGCCCCGGTCCCAGACCAGGTTGAACTCGACATAGCGGCCGCGCCGGTACAGCTGAAACGCGCGCTCGCGTTCGCCATAGGCCAGATGCATGCGGCGCTGCACGATCGGCAGGTAGGCGCCCAAAAAGGAATCGCCCACCGACTGCATCATGGCCAGACTCTCGTCAAAACCCAGTTCCGAAAAGTCGTCGAAGAAGATGCCGCCAACACCGCGCTGCTCGTCGCGGTGTTTCAAATAAAAGTACTCGTCACACCACTTCTTGAAACGCGGATGCTTGTCTGCACCAAAGGGCGCAAGCGCCGCCTTGCAACTGGTGTGGAAATGCAGCACATCCTCGTCGAAACCGTAATACGGCGTCAGGTCCATGCCACCGCCAAACCAGCAGACCAGTTTGCCGTCGGCCCCGGTGGCGGCGATCATGCGTACATTCATGTGCACTGTCGGCACATAAGGGTTGCGCGGATGAAACACCAGCGAGACACCCATGGCCTCGAAGGATGCACCGGCGAGTTCCGGCCGGCTCTGCGTCGCCGAGGGCGGCAAGGCGGGACCGCGTACATGCGAGAAACCACAACCGGCGCGCTCGAACACCGGACCACCTTCGAGAATCTGGGTAATGCCCTGCCCCTGCAATTTTTCCTCGGGCGGCTTTTGCCAGGCGTCGACCAGAAAGGCCGTGCCGTCGAGCGCCGAGATGGCCGCCGTGATGCGCGCCTGCAGCCCCGTCAGATAGGCGCGCACGGTGCCGGTCTGGCTCGCACTGAGGTCCTGCATGCTCATGATGCCGCACCCTTGATGGCACGGTAGCCAATGTCGGTGCGGTACTGCATGCCGTCGAAATGCAGGCCTGCAATTACTTCATAGGCACGTTGCTGCGCCTGCTTGACGTTGTCGGCCAGCACGGTTGCGCACAGAACGCGACCACCGGCGCTGACGATGTCGCCGTCGCGCATGGCGGTGCCGGCGTGGAACACGACGGCATCCTCGGTCTCTTTGGGCAAACCGGTGATCAGGTCGCCCTTGCGCGGCTGCGCCGGGTAGCCGTGCGCCGCCAGCACCACGCCCAGCGCCGTGCGCCGGTCCCATTGCAGTTCGATCTGATCAAGCCGGCCGTGCGGACCCGGCTCGGTCGCAGCCAGCATGACTTCGAACAGATCGGTCTTGAGGCGCAGCATGATGGGCTGGGTCTCCGGGTCGCCCATGCGGCAGTTGAACTCCAGCGTCTTCGGGTGCCCATTGGCGTCGATCATCAGACCGGCGTAAAGGAAGCCACTGTAGGGAATGCCGTCTTTTTCCATGCCACGAATGGTGGGCAGGATGATTTCGCGCATGGCGCGCGCATGCACATCAGGCGTCACCACCGGTGCCGGCGAATAAGCGCCCATGCCGCCGGTGTTGGGGCCCAGATCGTCATTGAGCAGGCGCTTGTGGTCCTGGCTGGTGGCCAGCGCCAATACGTTCTTGCCGTCGCACATGACGATGAAGCTGGCTTCCTCGCCTTGCAGAAACTCTTCGATCACGACGCGCGCGCCGCCTTCGTTGTGACTGACGCCCAGCACGTTGTCCAGCAGCATGAAATCGACCGCCTCGTGCGCTTCGAGCAGACTCATGGCCACGACCACACCCTTGCCGGCAGCCAGGCCGTCGGCCTTGACCACAATCGGCGCGCCCTGCTGATCAATGTAGGCGTGCGCCGCAACCGGATCGGAGAATGTTTCGTAGGCCGCGGTCGGAATGCTGTGGCGCTTCATGAAGGCCTTGGAGAAGGCTTTCGAACTTTCCAGTTGCGCGGCAGCCTGCGTCGGCCCGAAAACGCGCAGACCGTGTTTGCGAAACTCATCCACCACGCCAGCGGCCAGCGGACCTTCCGGGCCCACCACAGTCAGCCCGATATCGTTGGCCAGGGCCCAGGCGCGCAACTCGGGCACGCTCGTGACATCCACGTTTTCGAGTTGCGGGTCGAGCGCCGTGCCGCCGTTGCCCGGCGCCACAAACACCACTTCGACCTTGGGCGACTGGCGCAACTTCCAGGCCAGCGCGTGTTCACGGCCGCCGCCGCCGATAACAAGCACCTTCATGCGTTGTCCATTTCGGCGTTGTGGTAGATCGCCTGCACATCGTCAAGATCTTCGAGCACATCGAGCAGGCGCTGCATCTTGGCGGCGTCCTCGCCGCTCAGGGCGATCGGGTTTTCGGCGCGCATCGTGACTTCGGCCACTTCGGGCTTGAGGCCGGCGGCTTCAAGCGCGTTCTTGACCGCCTCGAAATCAGCGTAACTGGTCAAGACCTCGATGGCGCCCTCCTCGTCGGTGATCACATCCTCGGCGCCAGCTTCCAGCGCCACATCCATCACCTTGTCCTCGTCGGTACCGGGAGCAAAAATGAGTTGCCCGCAGTGCTTGAACTGAAAGGCCACGGAGCCGGCAGTGCCCATGTTGCCGCCATGCTTGCTGAAAGCGTGCCGCACCTCGGCCACGGTGCGCACCTTGTTGTCCGTCATGGTGTCGACCAGGATGGCGGCGCCGCCGATGCCGTAACCTTCGTAGCGGATTTCCTCGTAGGTCACGCCTTCCTGGTTGCCGGTGGCCTTGTCGATGTTGTACTTGACGCGGTCGGCCGGCATATTGGCCGCCTTGGCCCGGTCCACGGCCAGGCGCAGGCGCGGATTGGTGCCCAGATCGCCGCCGCCGGCACGGGCCGCCACCGTGATTTCACGGATGATGCGTGTCCATATCTTGCCCCGCTTTTCGTCCTGCCGACCCTTGCGGTGCTGAATATTGGCCCATTTACTGTGTCCTGCCACGGGAAATCCTTCAAAAATTCGTTACGCTATCGCATCGATTGTACTTTTTGAGAAAGACGCAAGCATGAAGCCACAAACCGGCAGCGACCCCCAGGTCATCGTCGTAGACCACCCGCTGGTTCAGCACAAGCTGACCCTGATGCGCAAGAAAGATTCCAGCACCAACAGCTTTCGCACCCTGCTCAACGAACTCGCCATGCTGATGGCCTACGAGGTCACGCGCGACATGCCAACGCAGGAGATCGAAATCGAAACGCCGCTGGAGACCATGACGGCCAAGGTCATCGACGGCAAGAAACTGGTGCTGGTCTCGATCCTGCGTGCCGGCACCGGAATTCTGGACGGCATGCTGACCGTGGTGCCGGGTGCGCGCGTCGGCCACATCGGCCTGTACCGCGACCCCAAGACGCTGCAGGCGGTTGAGTACTACTTCAAGATGCCCAAGGACATGCAGGAGCGCGATGTCATCGTCGTCGACCCGATGCTGGCCACCGGCAATTCAGCCGTGGCGGCGATCGAGCGCGTCAAGGCGACCAAACCCAAGTCGATCAAGTTCGTCTGCCTGCTGACCTGTCCGGAAGGCATTGCCACGCTGCGCAAGGCGCACCCGGACGTCAAGATCTACACCGCAGCGATTGACCGCCAGCTCAATGACCACGGCTACATTCTGCCGGGCCTGGGCGACGCCGGTGACCGGATTTTTGGCACACAGTAATCAATCGCGCTACGGGGCGATCGACTCGGCGTAGTCGTAGAGCGAGCCCAGAATGGCTTCGCCGCGCTCGTCGGCTGATTCGGCCAAATTGTCAATCTCGGCTGCAAGTGCGTCCATGCTGCGGGCGCCGCCCTCACCTTCAAACAATCGCGCTGCGCGGTGCGCTTCCCAACGCGCGGCTTCTTCAAGCTTGAGACTGCCGGGAAAATTGCGCGCCCGGTAACGGAATACCAGTTCTGCCAGGCGGGCGTCGTCAAAGGCCAGACGCATCGTTGCCATCTTTTCCGGTGAGGTGGTGCGCAGTTCGTTGAGACGGCGCCGGTCGCTGTTCCCGACGAATCCGCCATAGAGGTCCTCATCGACATCGACCGGCCCCTCCTTGGGTCGCATGAAGACTTCGGGCCAGATCGCGCTCATGTCGGGCAGGCCCCGCGCCAGCGCCGCGTTGGCCAGTTGCGCGTCCATCTGCAGACCCCAGCGCTGCGCCATCTCGGGCGTCAGCGTTTTGAAATTGCCAACCACCATCGGCGACTTGTTCAGGTGGATGTTTTTGACCGGCAGGCGCGTCATGCCTTCGGGCAAGTCGGCGCTCTTGCTGAACAGGCGCAGCCGGATTTCTTCAGCATTCATCAAAGCCAGCGGGCGCGGGTCGTGCGCCAGGTCCCAGGCGATCAACTCGTTCTTGTTGACCGGGTGCATGGCCAGCGGCCACATCAGGGCCAGGCAGCCGCGCTCGGCCGGGAACATGCCCGAGATGTGCAGAAACGGCTTGGCATGCATGGGCGCAGTCGGCAGACCGAGTTCAGCCGCCACCTTGTCCTTCTTGTGCAGACCCAGACAAAAATCGAACAGCTTCGGCTGCGCCTGTTTGATGAGCCGTGCCAGCGCAATGGTGGCGCGCACGTCGCTGAGCGCATCGTGCGCGCTCTCATGCGCCAGGCCATTGGCGGCCGTGAGGTCGGTCAGCTTGAAACTGGCGCCACCCTCGGGCTTGGTCGGCCACGCTATGCCCTGCGGGCGCAAGGCATAGGCGGTGCGAACGACGTCGAGCAGGTCCCAGCGCCCGCAATCGTTCTGCCACTCGCGCGCATAGGGGTCGATCAGGTTGCGCCAGAACATGAAGCGCGTGATCTCGTCGTCAAAGCGGATCGTGTTGTAGCCCACGCCAATGGTGCCGGGCAGACTCAGCGCCTGCTCGATCTGCGCCGCGAACTGGTATTCGGGAATGCCGCGCTCCAGACACAGCTGCGGCGTGATGCCGGTGATCAGGCAGGACTGCGGGTCGGGCAAAAAATCATTCGCCGGCCGGCAGTACAGCATCAGCGGCTCGCCGATCTCGTTCAGGTCAGCGTCGGTTCGGATGGCAGCGAACTGCGCCGGCCGGTCGCGCCGCACCTGGATGCCGAAGGTCTCGTAGTCATGCCAGAGAAAAGTGTGGGTGGCGGCAGTTGTCATCGTGGACGATCAGGTTGGGCGTGGAGTTTGCGCAATCGTAACAAGGCTTTGGCTGCATGCCATGAACTGCAGATTCGTCCCCTGGCTGTCAAGAGAACACGTTGCAGTCTCTCCCTGTTGTGGCGCTGCGGGACGCAGGCCGACATGGCCTCTTGGCGATGACGCTGGGGCGGATAGCGCAGCGAAATCAAGGGGGAGGCCGCAGGCCGGAGGACATTCGCGGAGCTATCTGCCGCGGTGTCATCGGACCACCAACCTCCCAGCCAGAGCGACCGCTCTCGCTGCACTGCCAGTCTAGGATTTGCTCGATTGCCGTCTTTCAATCGATGTGATTGCTGACGTTCAACGGCGTGGACGGTAGCGAGGTTCTTGCCTTCTCTTGCCTTTGCTCCCATTCTGACCTGAGTATGGAAAACACCAAGTCGTCCAAATAAACGCCACCAACAAAAACAAGGCCGCGCAGAACGCCCTCTCGAATAAGTCCACACTTTTCCGCCAGTCGGATGGACGCAAGGTTTTGAGTCGCCGTACTGCACTCGATACGGTTGATTGGGAAACTCTTGAATAGATAGTCAATGAGTGCTGTGACAGCCTCTGTTGCGTAGCCACGGTTTCGATTGATCGGATCGTGAATGGTCCACCCGATTTCACGCGCTGTGGAGTACCGCCTGGCCTGAAAGTGGACCACATCCCCGATGACAGCCTCGGATTCATCACAGATCAACAACAGCTCATGCTGATCGGACGAAAACCCATTTTCCTGGAAGCGTTTTTGAATGGCTTGCGGACTGGCGATTATGGATGGGTTGAACTCACCGCGTGCAACGATATCTCCGGACACTCTAGACAATATCGGCAAATCCGGTTCGGTGACATGTCGCAGCGTTGTGCGCAGATTCTTGATCATCTGGGGTAATTTGTGTTTGCTAGAGCAGAAACTTATGCTCTTGAGAATGATACGCCGCACGAGGGCGCTTCTTGAGCAGCGTCACACAGGCAACTGCACCCGGGCTCGCCACCCGTTCAACGCCGGCGCGCCGAGCGCACACCCTTGAGTTCTGCCACGACCGAGAGCACCTTGGTCAGGCGGCCGGCATCGGCAACCTCGATCGTGAACGTCATCCAGGCCGTACCCTTGATCGACTGCGTCTGGACACCGATCACGTTCATCTTTTCCTTGGTGAAGACTTCCGAAATATCGCGCAGCAAGCCCTGGCGGTCGGTTGCTTCGATCGCAATATCGACCGGATAGACGGCGGCGGTAGCGCTCGACTGCGCCTGCCCCCACTCGACCTCGATCACGCGCTCACCATTTTTGGCCACCATCTCGCGCAGATTTGAGCAGTCGGTGCGGTGCACGCTGACCCCTTTGCCGCGCGTAACAAAGCCGCAGATGGCGTCGGGTGGCGCCGGCTTGCAGCACTTGGCGAGCTGCGTCATGAGCGAATCGACGCCCACCACCAGCACGCCGCCCTTGGCCGGATTGGCCTGACTGCGCGGTTTTCGCAGCAGCAGTTGCTCGTCCTCGGTCGGCAACGGCTCCGGCGGGCGCAGCACGGTCTCGATGTTGCGCAAGGAGAACTCGTCCTTGCCAACCACCTCAAACAAATCATCGGCCGAGTTGAAGCCCAGTTGCGAGGCCAGATCTTCGAGCTTGACCACGGTCTTGCCCAGGCGCTGCAAAAGCTTTTCCACCGCCTCGCGCCCCTTGGCCACGGTCTCGTCCACCGCCAGCGCATTGAACCAGGCGCGCACCTTGGAGCGCGCCCGGTGGCTCACCAGATAGCCAAGTTCCGGGTTGAGCCAGTCACGCGAGGGGCCGCCTTCACGCACCACCGTGACCTCCACCGTCTGCCCGTTCTTGAGCTGGGTATTGAGCGGCACCATGACACCGTCGATGCGCGCACCGCGGCAGCGGTGGCCCAGATTGGTGTGCACGCTGTAGGCGAAATCAACCGCCGTAGCACCTTGTGGCAGTTCCACAATGGCGGCATCGGGCGTCAAGACGTAGATCCGGTCCTCGAAAGCGCCCTGCTCCTGGGCGCCGGAGAGTTCGCGCTCCCAGGCCAGCAACTGGCGCAGCACGGCGATCTTGGCGTCGTAGGCGCCGCTGGCTGAAACGCCGGCGTAGCCTTTGGTGCCGGCCTCCTTGTAGGCCCAGTGCGCAGCGACACCGAGTTCGGCATGGTCATCCATCGCCCGGGTGCGGATCTGGATCTCGATCGGCTGGCCGCTCTGGTCACGCACGATGGTGTGCAGCGACTGGTAGCCATTGATCTTGGGCCGCGCAATGTAATCGTCAAACTCCTCGGGCAGCGGCGTGAACTGGCTGTGCACCCAGGCCAGCGCCGAGTAGCAGTCGGGAATGCTCTCGACCACGATGCGCAGGGCCCGGATGTCGTAAACCTGCTCGAAGCCGAGCGACTTGCCGCGCATCTTTTTGACGATGCTGTAGATGTGCTTGGGCCGTCCCAGCACCGTGGCCGCCATGCCTTGTGCCTTGAGTTCGTCCTCAAGCCGTGCGCGCAGGCGCTCGACATGGGCTTCGCGTTCGGAGCGCTTCTCATCGAGCAGTTTCGCCACCTGTCGGTACACATCGGGCTCCAGGAAGCGAAAGGCCAGGTCTTCCATCTCCCACTTGATTTCGCGGATGCCCAGGCGGTTTGCCAGCGGCGCGAAAACGTTGAGCGCCTCGGCCGCCAGACCCGGCGGAACCGGCAGCTTGGAAGCGGCGAAATGACGCAAGGTCTGCAGGCGCGAAGCCAGGCGCAGCATCACCACGCGCAGATCGCGCGAGAACGCCAGCAACATCTTGCGCACGTTCTCGGTCTGCGCGGCGGCCGTCTGCGCCATCGGGATCGCGGTGGCGGCGCGCGCGCTGGCCACCTGGGTCTGGCGCGCCTGACGTTGCACATGCACCAGCTTGGTGGTTTCCAGCGCCAGCGCCGCAAAACTCTCACCAAAGGCCTTGGCGATGACTTCCTGCGGCTTGTTCAGATGGTCGCAGGCATAGACCAGGTAGCTGGCGGCCTGCATGGGCTCGGAGCTGCCAATGCTCTTGAGAATGGCGGCCACGGCGTCGGCATGCGCCAGGGTGTTTTCGCCGGTGTCCAGCGTTTCACTGGCCAGCAGCGGCTCGGCAAAGGCGCGCGCGCGCGCCAGCGCCTGGGCCTGACCGGGAAGATCTTGCGCCGTTGCCAGCACGACAGGGGCCGAGCCCTCGCGCTCGACTGAGAGACTTTTCATCGGCGCCCTAGTCCAGAAAAAATGACACGACCGCCTGCACCTGCGCAGCGGCAACAAAGGTCGGCGCGTGACCGACACCCGCGAATTCGATCAGCCGCGCACGCGGCCCGCGCTGCGTCATGGCCTGTGCGGTCTGCGGCGACAGCAAATCCGAGTCGGCACCGCGGGTCAACAGGGTTTCTGCCTTGATATTGTCGTAAAGCGCCCACAGCATGGCTTCGCCCTGGGCCACGGACTCGGCCGTCACCTCGCGAAACGGCACGGCGATCGCCGGGTCGTAATGCAGGGTCAGGCTGCCCGGCACACCGGGTAGCGGCTTGACCATGGGGCGCGAGAGCGCCAGCCACTGCGCTGGTGTGTGGGGACCAAAGGTGGTGGAGTCTGCCCACAGCGCATCAGCGGCCTGCTGCAGCGAGTCAAAACGGCCGGTCTGGCCCAGGTATTCACCGATGCGCTGTAAGGACTGCCACTGGATGACCGGACCAACGTCGTTGAGCACGAGTCGCCTGATTGGCGCCGGCAGCGGCAGATCAGGCGACCCCGCCAGAATCAGACCGATCAGCCCGCCCATGCTGGTACCGAGCCAGTCCAGCGTGCGCGGCTTGAGTTGGGCCAGCAGGGCCAGCATATCGGCGGCGTAGGCCGGAATCTGGTAACCCATCGGGTTCTTCAGCCAGTCGCTCTGGCCGCGCCCGACCACGTCCGGACAGACGACGCGGATCGTGTTGCCCGATCGTTCGCACAGGGCTTGCGCCAGCACATCAAAATCGCGTCCCTGACGTGACAGTCCATGCACGCAAACCACCACGTGAGCCGCGTCCGCCGGGCCCCACTCCCAATAGGCCATGCGATGCCCACCGTCTGCATCGGGGCAGCTTACGTAGTTCAGCTTAGGCTCGTTCATGTTGAAATCATTCCCTGGATAATGGCATCATCCTAATTCAATCGCAGTGCCCACTGCCCCCTCACGGAGAAACAACATGCTAAAAGGCAAAACCGCACTCGTTACCGGATCCACCAGCGGCATCGGCCTGGGTATCGCCAGGGCCCTGGCCGCGCAAGGCGCCAACATCATGCTCAATGGCTTCGGCGATGTCGAAGGCCCCAAGGCGGAGGTCGCGGCCCTTGGCGTGCAGGTTGATTACCACGGCGCCGACATGAGCAAGCCGGCTGAGATCGAAGACATGATCAAGCAGACCGCCGCGCGTTTTGGCCGCGTCGACATCCTGGTCAACAACGCCGGCATCCAGCATGTGGCGCGGATCGAGAACTTCCCGGTCGAGCGCTGGGACGCCATCATTGCCATCAACATGAGCAGCGCCTTTCACGCCACGCGTCTCGCCCTGCCAGCCATGAAGGCCGCCAACTGGGGCCGCATCATCAACGTGGCCTCGGTGCACGGCCTGGTCGGCTCGGCTGAAAAGTCAGCCTACGTGACAGCCAAGCACGGCGTGGTCGGCCTGACCAAGGTCACGGCCCTGGAGAACGCGACCACGGGCGTCACCTGCAACGCCATCTGCCCGGGCTGGGTGCTGACACCGCTGGTGCAAAAGCAGGTCGACGCCAAGGCTGCCGCCATGGGTGTCTCAAATGAGGAAGCAATCAAACGGCTGCTCGGCGAGAAAGAGCCGTCAATGCAGTTCACCACGCCTGAAGAGCTCGGCGCGCTGGCCGTGTTCTTCTGTTCGCCCGCTGGCAACAACGTGCGCGGTGTGGCCTGGAACATGGACGGCGGCTGGACCGCCCAGTAAAACTCACTCAAAGGATTCGCCATGGCACCGTTCTCGTTTGAAACCACGCCCAAAATCATCTGCGAACAGGGCGGCGCCGAGCGGCTCGGCGAAATCGCCGCCAGCCTGGGCATTGCCCGGCTCTTTCTGGTCACCGATTCCGGTCTGATCAAGGCCGGTCTGATCAAAGGCGCGCTGGCTTCGCTGGCCGCAGCCAAGGTTGAGGTAACTGTCTTTTCCGACGTGCTGGCGGACCCGCCCGAGCTCAGCGTGCAAGCCGCGGTCGACGCGGCGCGCGCGGCAGGCGCCGACGGCGTGGTCGGTTTTGGCGGTGGCAGTTCAATGGACACGGCCAAGCTGGTCGCCTTGCTGGTGTGCACGCCGCAGACGCTGCCCAGCATCTACGGCATCGGCCTGGCCCGCGGGCCGCGCCTGCCGCTGATCCAGGTACCGACCACCGCCGGCACCGGCTCGGAAGTCACGCCGATTTCCATCCTCACCACGCCCAGCCATGAGAAAAAGGGCGTGGTCTCGTCGCTGCTGTACCCGGATGTGGCGCTGCTCGACAGCCGGCTGACCCTGGGCCTGCCGCCAGCCGTGACCGCCATGACCGGCGTCGACGCCATGGTGCACGCGATCGAAGCATTTACCACCCGCCACAAGAAGAACCCGCTGTCCGACGCGCTGGCCCTGAAAGCCCTGCAACTGCTGTACACCAACCTGCCACCGGCGGTCACGGATGGCAAGGATGCCGCCGTGCGCGAAGCCATGCTGCTGGGTTCGCTCTTTGCCGGCATGGCCTTCGCCAACGCGCCGGTGGCGGCGGTCCACGCACTGGCCTATCCGTTGGGCGGCCACTACGGTCTGCCGCACGGCCTGAGCAACTCGCTGGTCTTTGTTGCGGTGCTCAAGTTCAACCTGACAGTTGCAATCACGCTCTATGCCGAACTGGGCCGCGCCATCCTGCCGCAACTGGCGAGTGCAAGCGATGCTGAAGCGGCAGCGGCTTTCGTCGCAGCCATCGCTGAACGTGTTGGCGCCATGCCCTACGCCCAGACGCTGCGCGCGGCCGGCATCAAGCAGGAAGACCTGCCCATGCTGGCGCGCGATGTCATGGCGATCCAGCGCCTGCTGGTCAACAACCCGCGCGATGTCACTTATGACGATGCGCTGGCGATGTACCAGGCCGCTTTTTGAACTTGATCTGTCAACCAGGAGTAATCAAATGATGCAACTGAAAGATCCCACGCTGCTGCGCCAGCAGGCCTATGTCAACGGTCAATGGTGTGATGCCGACAGTGGTGAAACCTGCGCCGTCACCAATCCGGCCACAGGTGAAACCATTGGCACGGTGCCGAAAATGGGAACGGCCGAAACACGGCGCGCCATCGCTGCAGCCGACGCCGCCTGGCCCGCCTGGCGCGCCAGGACTGGCAAAGACCGCGGCGCGGTGCTGCGCAAGTGGAACGACCTGATGCTGGCCAATGCCGATGATCTGGGCCTGATCATGACGCTTGAGCAAGGCAAGCCGCTGGCCGAAGCCAAGGGCGAGATTGCCTATGCCGCATCCTTCATCGAATGGTTTGCCGAAGAAGCCAAACGCGTCAGCGGCGACACACTGGCATCGCCCTGGACCGACCGTCGCATCGTTGTCATCAAGCAGCCAATCGGCGTCTGCGCCGCGATCACGCCGTGGAATTTTCCCTCGTCGATGATCACGCGCAAAGCGGGCCCGGCACTGGCCTCGGGTTGCCCGATGGTGTTGAAGCCGGCACTGGCCACACCCTATTCAGCGCTGGCGCTGGCGGTGCTGGCCGAACGCGCGGGTGTGCCAGCCGGCATCTTCAATGTGCTGACCGGGTCGGCCAGCGCCATTGGTGGCGAGATGACCGCCAACCCGACCGTGCGCAAGCTGTCCTTTACCGGCTCGACCGAAATCGGCAGCCTGCTGATGCAGCAATGCGCCAAGACCATCAAGAAGTTGTCCCTGGAACTTGGCGGCAATGCGCCCTTTATCGTGTTCGACGATGCCGACCTGGACGCCGCCGTTGAAGGCGCCATCATGTCCAAGTACCGCAACGCCGGACAGACCTGCGTTTGCGCCAATCGCCTTTATGTGCAGGACGGTGTCTACGAGGCTTTTGCGACCAAGCTGGTGGCGGCAGTTGAAAAGCTCAAGGTTGGCAACGGCATTGAGGCCGGCATCACGCAAGGTCCGCTGATCGACAACGCCGCGATCAAAAAGGTCGAAGAGCATGTCGCCGACGCGCTGGCCAAGGGCGGGCGCCTGCTCACCGGCGGCAAGCGCCATGCACTGGGGCACAGCTTCTTTCAGCCGACCGTGATCGCCGATACCACGCCCGACATGCTGGTGGCGCGCGAAGAAACTTTTGGCCCGCTGGCACCGCTATTCCGGTTCAAGACCGATGCCGAAGTGATTGGCATGGCCAACGACACCGAATTCGGGCTGGCAAGCTATTTCTTTTCGCGCGACATTGGGCGCATCTGGCGTGTCGCCGAAGGTCTGGAGAGCGGCATGGTCGGCATCAACACCGGCATTATTTCGAACGAGGTCGCGCCCTTTGGCGGCGTCAAGCAATCGGGCCTCGGCCGCGAAGGCTCCAAGTACGGAATGGACGACTACCTGGTCATCAAGTACCTGTGCATGGGCGGCCTGGACAAATAGCCCGACTTCAGCGCCGTTCCGGTCGCTCCTGCGTGCCCTGCTGGCGCAATATGCGCCGCAGCTCCGCCCGCTCCTGCTCCGACAACTGTCGGTTTAGGGGCACGGCCTGCGCGGTCTGTTCTCTGGCCTTGCCATCGCGACTGGGGGCCGGGGCCGGCTTCAGGGCCTCGCGCAACTCGGCGCGCCGCTGCAAGGGCACCGTCTGCTCCGCGCCAGTGCGCGACCCGGCCTGCGGCTGCGCAATGGCAGCGGCACCAGCAAGGCAAATCAGCGGAATCGATAGAAGACAGTGCGTGCGCATGAAATGAAAACAAAACAGGAAAGGCTGTCCATATTGTTAAGCTGAAGCACCTCATGTGAGAACAAGATTTGTAACAGTGTGTCAATGTGTGCGCAAAACCACCATATCCGGCACAACTAGCTTGCAAAATCGGCTTTGTTACAAATTTTTGGGTGCTTTCATGAGTCAAGTCCCGGTCCGAACCGACAAGATCCTGGTTGTAGACGACGATGTGCGCATCCGCGACCTGCTGCGCCGTTACCTGACGCAGGAGGGCTTCGATGTGGTGCAGGCGGAAGACGGCAAGTCGCTGACGCGCGTTTTGTTGCGCGAGACGGTCGACCTGATCGTGCTCGACCTGATGATGCCGGGCGAGGACGGACTGTCGATTTGTCGCCGCCTGCGTGCCGCCAACGACCGCACCCCCATCATCATGCTGACCGCCAAGGGGGAAGACGTGGACCGCATCGTCGGCCTCGAAGTCGGTGCCGATGACTACCTGGGCAAGCCTTTCAACCCGCGCGAGTTGCTGGCACGCATCCATGCCGTGCTGCGCCGGCGCCCGACCCAGGAAGCACCGGGCGCGCCGTCGAGCGAAAACGAGGTCGTCAACTTCGGCCCCTTCTGCTTTGACCTGGGTGCGCGCACCCTGCACCGCGGCAGCGAAGATCTGCCACTGACCACCGGCGAATTCGCCATGCTCAAGGCGCTGGTGCGACACCCGCGCCAACCCCTGTCGCGCGAGCGTTTGGCGCAGTTGGCACGGGGTCGCGAGTTTGAGCCCTTCGACCGCAGCCTGGACGTACAGGTTTCGCGCTTGCGCAAACTGGTTGAAGTCGACGCCGCCAACCCGCGCTACATCCAGACCGTATGGGGCGTTGGCTACGTTTTTGTTCCGGACGGCGCGGGCTGATCGTCTTGAGCGGCAGGCACGCGAGCGATCCGAACAACTCCGGCATCATGCCGCTGGAGCCGGGTGGCGCTGGGCAAAAACCGGGTTTGCGCTGGGGTCTGAGTCTGTTCTGGCGCACCTTCTTCCTGTTGGCGCTGTTGCTGATCGGCAGCGTTCTGGCTTGGCTGCAAACGCTGCGCGCGCTGGAGTTCGAGCCACGCGCCATCCAGACCGCGCAACAGATCGCGTCGCTGGTGAACCTGAGTCGGGCCGCGCTGATTCACGCCGACTCGATCGCCCGCGTCTCGCTGATCAAGACCATGACCGAGGAAGAGGGTTTGCGCATCTTGCCGCGCGAACCGAGCGACCGCTTCGAGCCCTTTGACAACGATGCGCTGGGCCAGCGCATCGCCGCCGAACTGGTCGCGCGCCTGGGCCCCGGCACCGAGGTTGCCAACAGCGTCAACCAGCAGGAAGGTCTGTGGGTCGGTTTCACCATCGATGGCGACAACTACTGGATGCGCACCGACCGGGAGCGCTTCAACCGCACGGCGGGACGCACCTGGCTGATCTGGCTGCTGACGGCCGCCGCGCTGTCGTTGGTGGGAGCAGCCCTGATTGCCCGTCGCATCAACCGCCCGTTAAAAGAACTGTCGTTTGCCGCGAGCCGGGTGCGCGAAGGTGACTTCGACGCCAGCACGCTGGACGAAACGGTGGCCACCAGCGAGATCCGCGCCGTCAACATCGGCTTCAACCGCATGACGGAAAAGCTGGCAAAGATCGATCAGGACCGCGCCATCATGCTGGCCGGCATCTCGCACGACCTGCGCACCCCGCTCGCCCGATTGCGCCTGGAAACGGAACTCAGCGTCAGCGACGCGGACGCACGCGCCAATATGGCGGCCGACATTGCGCAACTCGACGCCATCATCGGCAAGTTCCTCGAATACGCCCGACCCGGCAAACTGCCGCTCAACAGCGTGGCGCTCAAGCAGGTCATCGACACCTGTTTGTTCAGCCTTCGCAACCGGACCGACCTGCACATACGTCTCGACCTGGAGGATGATTTGAGTGTGCTCGCCGACGGCGTGGAACTGGGCCGCATCATCAGCAACCTGATCGAGAACGCCACCCGCTACGGCAAATCGGTTGACAGCGGCATAGCGGAACTCCACATCACCGCCCGCGCGCGCGACAAGTGGGTGCTGCTGCGCGTGCGCGACCACGGCATCGGCGTTCCGCCCGAGCAACTGCCCGACCTGACCAAACCGTTTTACCGTGGCGAGGCGGCGCGCACCGCAGCCAATGGCGCCGGCCTCGGCCTGGCCATCGTGGAAGGCACTGTTTCACGCATGGGCGGCGCCTTTTCCCTTTACAACGCGACGTCTGGCGGCCTGGCCGCCAACATCAAGCTGCGTCGCGCCGCAAGCCACTGACTCAGTTGGATCGCCGCGGCGCTTTCGTCTTCTCAGGCGCTGCGTTACCCGCGCGCGGTGGCAGACCGGTGTGCTGGGTCAGCAACCGACCCTTGACCGGCGCAGCGGCCTTGGACGGCGGTGCTGCGGGTGTTGAATTCTTGCGCCGCGCGCTGCTGTAGTTGCCGTCGCTCAGCGGCTGGAACGTCGGAATCAGATGGTGTTTGCCGTTGCCGATCAGGTCGGCGCGACCCATCGCTTTGAGCGCCTCACGCAGCAGCGGCCAGTTGTTGGCATCGTGGTAGCGCAAGAAAGCCTTGTGCAGGCGCCGGCGGCGCTCGCCGCGCACCACGTCCACCGTCTCGCTGTCATGCGTCACCTTGCGCAGGGGGTTGCGGCCGCTGTGGTACATGGCGGTGGCGGTGGCCATTGGTGACGGGTAAAAGGTCTGCACCTGATCGGCGCGAAAGCCGTTCTTCTTGAGCCAGAGCGCCAGGTTCATCATGTCCTCGTCGCTGGTGCCGGGGTGCGCGGCGATGAAGTAGGGAATCAGGTACTGCTTCTTGCCGGCATCTGATGAGAACTTCTCGAACAGGGTCTTGAACTTGTCGTAACTGCCGATGCCAGGCTTCATCATTTTTGACAGCGGCCCCTGCTCGGTATGCTCCGGCGCAATCTTGAGGTAGCCACCGACGTGGTGCGTCACCAATTCCTTGACGTACTCCGGGCTTTGCACGGCGAGGTCGTAGCGCAGACCGGAGCCGATCAGGATTTTCTTGATGCCCTTGAGTGCGCGACCGCGCCGATACATATGGATCAAGGGCTGGTGGTCAGTGGTCAGGTTATGGCAGATGCCGGGGTAGACACAGCTGGGCTTGCGGCAGGCCGCTTCGATCTCGGGGCTCTTGCAGCCCAGGCGGTACATGTTGGCGGTCGGGCCGCCGAGGTCCGAGATCGTTCCGGTGAAACCCTTGACCTTGTCGCGGATGTCCTCGATCTCGCGGATCACCGAATCTTCCGAGCGGCTCTGGATGATGCGGCCCTCGTGCTCGGTGATCGAACAGAAGGTGCAACCACCAAAACAGCCGCGCATGATGTTGATGGAGAAACGGATCATCTCCCAGGCCGGGATCTTGGTCGCGCCATCGTGGCTGCCGGCCTCGTCCGCGTAAGCCGGGTGCGGGCTGCGCGCGTATGGCAGGTCAAAAACAAAATCCATCTCGGCTGTGGTCAGCGGAATCGGCGGCGGGTTGATCCAGACATCGCGCGCCGTGACACCAGTGCCATGCGCCTGCACCAGGGCGCGCGCATTGCCGGGATTGGTCTCCAGGTGCAGCACGCGGTTCGCATGGGCATAGAGCACAGCGTCCGCCTTGACCTGCTCGTAGCTCGGCAGGCGGATCACGCTGCGCTCGCGTGGCGGCGCCTTGATGCCCCCCTTGCCACGCAGCGCCGGATTCGGCATGAAGGTCAATGGCTGGCTGACCGGGCCGGCCGGCGCAGCGGCGGCGCTGCCCTCTTCCTTGGCGCAGGAGGCACCCTGCCCCGCAGCCTGCTCGCTGGTGGTCTGGTACGGGTTGATGTGGGTCTCTACATGGCCCGGCTCATCAACGTGGGTGGAGTCGATTTCAAACCAGCCATGGCCGGATTCATCGTCGCTGCGGCGTACAAAGGCGGTACCACGCACATCGGTAATGGATTCAACCGGCTCACGCGCCGCAAGCCGGTGCGCGACCTCGACCAACGCGCGCTCGGCATTGCCGTAGAGCAGCAGGTCGCACTTGGCGTCGACAACAATGGAGCGGCGAACCTTGTCCGACCAATAGTCGTAGTGCGCGATGCGGCGCAGCGAGCCTTCGATGCCGCCGAGCACGATTGGCACATCCTTGTAAGCCTCGCGGCAGCGCTGGCTGTAAACGATGGCGGCGCGGTCCGGGCGCTTGCCACCGACATCGCCCGGCGTGTAGGCGTCGTCGCTGCGGATCTTGCGGTCCGCTGTGTAGCGGTTGATCATGGAATCCATGTTGCCCGCCGTCACGCCCCAGAACAGATTGGGCTTGCCCAGCAGCTTGAATGGATCGGCGCTTTGCCAGTCCGGTTGCGCAATGATGCCGACGCGGAAACCCTGCGCTTCGAGCATGCGCCCGATCACGGCCATGCCAAAGCTCGGGTGATCGACGTAGGCGTCACCCGTCACCAGGATGATGTCGCAGCTGTCCCAGCCCAGCGTGTCCATCTCGGCGCGGCTCATGGGCAGGAATTTGGCCGTGCCGAAACGCGCCGCCCAGTACTTGCGGTAGCTGGTCAGCGGCTTGGCAGCACGCGGAAAAAGGGAAACGTCGAGGAAAGCGGTCATGCGGACAGGAATAATGGGCAAGCGCCGAGTGTAAGGTTTTGCCCCGATCAATGAGCCTGGAATGGGTACTGGCGTGCCAGCTTGGGCCGGGACCGGCACGATGCGCCTTCTTCGTCCTGGACAAACGTGTATGATGAACGCGAAATGTTTATCGGAATGGAAGCAGCTTCCTGACAAATCAACCAGGGCATACAGGGCAATGGAAACTCCAACTGCCACACCAGACACGGCCGCACCGACTCGCAAGGTCATGATCGTTGACGACAACGCCGACCTTCGTCGCCTGATGCGCATCGCGCTGGGCCGCCAGCACACGCTACTGGAGGCCTCCAACGGCCGTCGCGCCCTGGCGTTGATGGCGATTGAGCGCCCGCAGATCGTCCTGCTCGACATCATGATTCCAGGCGATTTGGGTGGTTTGCAGGTGCTCGACATCATCAAGCGCGACCCGGATCTGCAGCACACCGTGGTCGCGATGCTGACGTCGCGCGGCCAGGCCTCGGACGACACCGACGCACGCATGCGCGGTGCCGACGCCTACTTCATCAAGCCCTTCAGCCCGCGCAACCTCAAGACCTGGATCGAAGACCGTCTGTCATGAGCGAGCTCAAGACATCGACGCGTCTGTTCGGGTTGATTGGCGTGCTGTGGACCTTGCTGCTGCTCATCGGCTACCTGGGCCTGTTCGGTTTCAGCCTATCCAGCGCCGCCTTTAAAACCTTGTACGAAGACCACGCTGTCGCCATCGCCGTCGGTGTCCTGTTTGCAGTGCTGACAACCCTGGCGTTGCTGCGCGCACAGCGCGAAAAGATGAAAGCGGCCCAACAACGCCAGGCGCATGCTGAAGTGCTGCGCTTGCTGGCTGAAAAAACCGAGTTGACGCAAACACTGGAGCAGCAACAGCAATTGCTCCAGGAGAGCGAATTTCGGTGGAAGTTTGCCGTCGAAGGTGTCGGTGATGGCGTCTGGGACCGAAACATCCAAACCGGCGAGGAACTGTATTCGTTGCGCTGGAAAGCCATGCTGGGCTATGCCGACGAAGACATCCTGCCAGACAACCGGGAATGGGAAAGTCGGATTCATCCCGACGACCGCCAGGCAGCCATCGCAGCGGATCGTGCCTACCTGGCCGGCGAAACCCATGATTGCAAAATTGAATTCCGAATGCGCTGCAAGGACGACAGCTACAAATGGATTCTCAGTCGCGGCGTGATTGTCAGCCGCGATGCCAATGGCGGCCCGCTGCGCATGATAGGCACCCACACCGACATCCATCAGCGCAAGGAATCCGACGAGCGCGCCCGCCTGTTGGCAAATGTCTTCAAGCATGCGCTCGAAGGCATCATGATCACCGACCTCGATGGCAACATCGTCGAGGTCAACCAGGCCTTCACTGAAATCACTGGCTACAGTCGCACCGAAGTACTGGGTCGTAACCCGCGAATGCTCAAATCCGGACTTCAGGCCGAAACGTTTTATGCCGCCATGTGGCGTGAACTAAGCGAGAACGGTAACTGGGTTGGCGAAAACTGGAACCGGCGCAAGAACGGCGAGGTCTACGCCCAACTGCAAAAGATCAGCACTGTGCGCGACGAATTCGGCCTGCCCCGGCACTACGTTTCGCTGTTCTCCGACATCACGCAGGAGAAGAACCATGAAAAAGAACTTGAATTTCTGGCCCTCTACGACAGCCTGACCCAACTGCCCAATCGCGCCCTGCTGAGCGAGCGCATGGGCCAGGCGCTGACACAGACGCTGCGTCGGGGGCAAAGCATGGCCGTCGCCTTTCTTGACCTCGATGGCTTCAAGACGGTCAACGACCTACACGGACACGACGCCGGGGATCATTTGCTGATCACCCTTGCCAATCGCATGAAGCAGGCACTGCGCGACGGCGACATCCTCGCGCGACTGGGCGGCGACGAATTCGTCGCCGTGCTGCTCGACCTGGACAATGTGGACGACAGCGCGCCCATGCTCAACCGCTTGTTGGCCGCAGCGGCGCAACCGGTGCCATTTGGCCAGGTCATGCTGCAGGTCTCGGCCAGCCTGGGTGTCACTTTTTGCCCGCAGGCGCAGAAGGTGGAAATGGATCAGCTGCTGCGCCAGGCTGACCAAGCCATGTACCAGGCCAAGCAGGCAGGCAAGAACCGTTTTCATATCTTCGACGCCGAGCAGGACCTCAGGGTGCGTGCGCGCCATGAAAGCCTGCGCAGCATTGAGCGGGCCTTGAATGAAGGCGAGTTCATTCTTGCTTATCAACCCAAGGTGAACCTGCGCACTGGCGTGGTCATAGGCGCCGAAGCCTTGATTCGATGGAGGCACCCGGAACGCGGACTGCTGCAGCCCGCGGACTTCCTGCCAATGATTGAAGATCACCCCCTGGCCATTCGGTTGGGCAAGTGGGTGATTGAAAATGCCTTGCTGCAGCTTGAACGCTGGCAGCAAATCGGGTTGGACATCGCGGTCAGCGTCAATATCGGAATGCGTCATCTGCGGCAGGCCGATTTTGTAGAGCGCCTGCAAAAATGCCTGGCAGCGCACCCACAGCTCAGGCCGGACCGTCTGGAGCTTGAATTACAAGAGGCTTGGGCCTATGAAGATTTATCCCATGCCTCGCAAGTCATTCAACAATGTCGGCAGATCGGCGTTGAATGCGCACTCGACGACTTTGGCAGCGGCACCTCTTCGCTAACCAGCTTGAAGAAACTGCCGGTCAAGTACCTCAAGATCGACCAATGCTTTATTCGTGACATGCTCGACAACAGCGACAGCCTGCTGATTCTGATCGGTATTCTCAAACTGGCGAGTGCCTTTGACCTGCAGGTTGTTGCCGAAGGTGTGGAGACCGTCGAGCATGGCGCCATGCTGCTGCAACTCGGCTGCGAACTGGCGCAGGGTTATGGCATTGCGCACCCGATGCCAGCGGCCGAACTGCCGGACTGGGTGAGGGCCTGGAAGCCTGATGCGGCATGGCGCAATGTGGCGCTGGTGCCGGGCTGAAGTCGCACGACGGTTGGCAGCGCTTGCCGATAGAAAAATGGAGATCGGCATAATCAGGTGACATTTTCAAGGTCCGCACCTTGCCCAAGCCATGCTGAATTTTCTGCCAAAGCCACTGGTTGGCCTGATTGCCACCCTGTTGATGGTCCTGAACGTGCTGTTCTGGGTTCCGATCCTGCTCTTTTTCGCGCTTCTCAAACTGATCCTCCCGTTCAAGGCGATGCGTCTGCTGATCGACCCGATCCTGCTGCGCATTGCAGAGGCCTGGATTGCCGGCAACAGTGGCTGGATGGGCCTGACGCAGCGCACCACCTGGGATGTGCAGGGGATTGAAGGCCTGGACTACGGCAGCTGGTATCTGGTGAACTGCAACCACCAGTCCTGGGTCGACATTCTGGTGTTGCAGCACCTGTTCAACCGGCGCATTCCGCTGCTCAAGTTCTTTCTCAAACAGCAGCTGATCTGGGTTCCGATCATGGGCCTGGCCTGGTGGGCGCTGGAATTCCCCTTCATGCGCCGGCACAGCGAAGAGTTCCTGAAGAAGCACCCCGAGATGCGTGGCAAGGACCAGGCAACCACACGCAAGGCCTGCGAGAAATTTGCCCTGATTCCAACCAGCGTGATGAATTTCCTCGAAGGCACGCGCTTCACGCGCGCCAAACACGCACGCCAGCAGTCACCCTACAAGCATCTGCTCAAGCCCAAGGCCGGCGGCATCGCGCTGGCCCTGAACGCCATGGGCGACAAGTTCCAGGCGATTCTGGATGTGACCATTGTTTACCCCGACGGCACGCCGAAATTCACCGAGTTCCTGAGTGGCAAACTGCGCCGAGTCATCGTGCGCGTGCGCCGCCTGCCAGTGCCGCAGGAACTCGCACAGGGCGACTATGCCGGCGACCCGGCTGTGCGCGAGGCCTACCAGAAGTGGGTGCACCAGCTCTGGCTCGACAAGGACGCGCAGATCGAAGCGCTAATAAGGCCTAACGCAGGTGCTTAAACATCTTGGCGTTGAATGCCTCGGTGATGCTTAAACGCCGTGGCCCCGGCACCAATTCGAAGCTTTCACCCGCGCTTAATCGTCCGCTCTGCTGCACGGCCAGATAAAAACCGCAACAACCCGCCTGCGCCATCGCCTTGCTCGCGCCAGCAAAGCCCATCGCCGCATTGAACTTGTAGCAGGGCTCGCGCGCTTGTGTCACGCGCAGCACGCAATCGGCAAAGCGCAGCACATCGCCAACCCAGACATCGCTCTCCAGCACACCTTGCAGGCTCAGGTTCTCACCGACCGAGCCGAAAGGCAAGGCATCGTCGATACCGGCCAGACCCGCTTGCGCGCGCGCTGCCTGCCAGAACGGGTAATGCTCACTGGGGTAGGCGCAAACCGCCTTGTCGAGTCCGCCATGCACCGATGGGTCGGCCTGCTCGTCGCCGGTCAGGCCCATCGGCCTCACCTGCACGGCGCTGGCAACCGGTTGTTTGTGGATGGCGGTCAGGATGGATCGCCCGCTGATCTGAACCCGGCGCGCCGGACCGGTTTGTATCGACAGCAGCAGGGCCATTACTTGCCGCCCAGCCCCATGGCACGCGTGATCACTTCCTTCATGATCTCGTTGGTGCCGCCGTAAATGCGCTGCACGCGGGCATCGGCGTAAGCGCGCGTGATCGGGTACTCCCACATGTAGCCGTAGCCGCCAAACAACTGCACGCACTCGTCCATCACCTTGCATTGCAGGTCGCTGCACCAGTACTTGGCCATGCTGGCGGTCGCGGTGTCGAGCGTATTGGCCAGCAGCAGCTCGAGGCACTTGTCGACAAAGACGCGCGCCACCTGCACCTCGGTCTGCAGTTCGGCCAGGGTGAAGCGGGTGTTCTGGAAGGCGGCGATCGGCTGGCCAAAGACCTTGCGCTGCTTGACGTAGTCCACCGTCCAGTCGATGGCGGCCTGCGCCGCGGCAACCGCGCCAATCGCGATCTGCATGCGCTCCCACGGCAACTGCTCCATCAGGCAGATGAAGCCGCGGTTCTCCTGTACGGATTCGCCCAACAGCATGTCGGCCGGCACACGCACATTGTCAAAAAACAGCTCCGAGGTGTCCTGCGCTTTGAGGCCCAGTTTCTTCAGGCGCTTGCCCACCGTAAAGCCGGCCATGCCGCGCTCCACCAGCAACAGGCTGGTGCCCTTGGCGCCGGCCGCCGGGTTGGTTTTGGCGACGACGATCACCAGATCGGCATGCCAGCCGTTGGTGATGAAGGTCTTGCTGCCGTTGAGTACATAACTGCCATCCTCCTGGCGCAGCGCCGTCGCCTTGATGCCCTGCAAGTCAGAACCGGCGGCCGGCTCGCTCATGGCAATGGCGCCAATCATCTCGCCGCTGGCGAGTTTGGGCAGGTATTTTTTCTTCTGCGCCTCGGTGCCGTAATGCAGGATGTAGGGCGCCACGATCTCGCTGTGCAAGGAGTAACCGATGCCGGAGCAGCCGGCGCGTGCCACCTCTTCCATCTGCACCACCGAATACAGCTTGTCGGCACCGGCGCCGCCATATTCCTCGGGCATGGTCAGGCACAGAAAACCGTTTTCGCCGGCCTTGTTCCAGACAGCGCGATCGACGTAGCCCTGCTCTTCCCAGTCAGCGTGAAAGGGGGCGATTTCTTTATCGATGAAGCGGCGGAAGCTGTCGCGAAAGGCTTCGTGCTCGGGCGTGAAAAGCGTTCTCTGAATCATGGCAGTACCTGGTTTTCAAAATTGGGGGATTTATGCGAAGCAGCCGCTTTGCAAAAACCAATATACTGCATTCCAGCCTGTTGCAGTGACACCTGCGTTTCAATCGACTTTGAAAGGGATATCCCATGACCGAAGCATTTGTCTATGACGCCATCCGCACGCCGCGTGGCAAAGGAAAAAAGGACGGCAGCCTGTACGAGGTCAAGCCGGTCGATCTGCTGGCTGGCGTGCTGACCGCACTGCAGCGCCGCAACGATCTTGACACCTCCCAGGTCGATGACGTGGTGATGGGCATCGTCTCACCGATCGGCGAACAGGGCGCCGTCCTGCCCAAGGTGGCGGCGCTCAAAGCCGGCTGGGACTTCACCTGCGCCGGTGTCCAGGTGAACCGCTTTTGCGCCTCCGGCCTGGAAGCGGTCAACCTGGCGGCGCAAAAAGTGCGATCAGGCTGGGAAGAACTGGTGGTGGCCGGTGGCGTCGAGAGCATGAGCCGCGTGCCGATCGGCTCCGACGGCGGCGCCTGGGCCATGGACCCCGCAACCAATTCACAGACCGCCTTCGTGCCGCAGGGCATTGGCGCCGACCTGATCGCCACAATCGAAGGCTTCACGCGCCAGGACGTGGACGCCTTCGCGCTGGAGAGCCAGAAGCGCGCCACGCTGGCACGTGCCAACGGCTATTTTTCACGCTCGATTGTTCCGGTAAAAGACTTTCTGGGACAGGTCATTCTGGCCGAGGACGAATTCATCAAGCCGCAAACCACGCTCGAAGGCCTGGGTTCGCTCAAACCGGCTTTCGAACAAATGGGCGCCATGGGTTTCGACCAGGTCGCTTTGAGCCGTTACCCGCAGGTCGAGCGCATCCACCACGTGCACCATGCCGGCAATTCCAGCGGCATTGTGGACGGCGCAGCGGCGGTTCTGATCGGCTCGGAAGCCGCCGGCAAGCGCCACGGCTTCACGCCGCGCGCGCGCATCGTCTCGGCTGCCCTGAGCGGCGCCGACCCGACCATCATGCTGACCGGCCCGATGCCGGCGGCACGCAAGGCACTGGCCAAAGCCGGCCTGACGATTGACCAGATCGACCTTTTCGAAGTCAACGAGGCATTTGCTGCGGTCGTGATGCGCTTCATGAAGGAAATGAAGGTGCCGCACGACAAGGTCAACGTCAACGGCAGCGCCATTGCCATGGGCCATCCGCTGGGCGCCACCGGCGCCATGATCCTGGGCATTTTGATCGACGAATTGCACCGGCGCAAATTGCGCTACGGCCTGGCCACGCTGTGCGTCGGCGGCGGCATGGGCATCGCGACCATTGTGGAGAGAATCTAATGAAAACCATCCAATACGAACTGCAGGACGGCATCGCCACCGTCACTTTCGACGAACCCAATTCGCCGGTCAACACCATGTGCCTGCAGTGGCAGCAGGACCTGTCGGACCTGGTGACCCAGGTCGTGAAAGACAAAGACGCGATCAAGGGCATCATCCTGGCCTCCGCCAAATCGACCTTCTTTGCCGGCGCCGACCTCAAAGGCGCGATGCGGCTCAAGGTGGCCGACGCGAGCGCCATCTTCACCGAAATTGAACTCGTCAAGAAGAACTTCCGCACGCTGGAGACCCTGGGCAAACCGGTCGTGAGCTGCCTCAACGGCACGGCGCTGGGCGGCGGCTGGGAAGTGGCGCTGATCGGCCACCACCGCATCGCCATCGATGACCGCAAGATCCAGTTCGGCCTGCCCGAGGTGACGCTGGGCCTGCTGCCCGGTGCCAGTGGTGTAACCAAGATGACGCGCCATCTGGGCCTGATGGGCGCGCAGCCCTACCTGGTCGAAGGCAAACTGTTTTCGCCGCAGGACGCCAAGAGCCTGGGCCTGGTGCATGACTTGGTCAGCCCGGGACCGGATGCGGCAGCCGAACTCAAAGCCAAAGCACTGGCCTGGATTGCCGCGAATCCAAGCGCACAGCACCCGTGGGAAGTCAAGGGTTACAAGGTGCCCGGCGGCCTGCCGTCAAGCCCGGCGGTGGCTCAAATGCTGGTGGTGGCACCGGCCATGATCAAGAAGCAGACGCGCGGCCTGTACCCGGCCCCTGAAGCCATCATGGCCTGCATGGTCGAAGGCCTGCAGGTGGACATCGAGACCGCGCTGCGCATCGAGAGCCGCTACCTGGCCAAGCTCATGACCGGCCCCAATGCGCGCGCCATGATCAATACCTTCTTCTTCAACCTCAACGCCATCAAAAGCGGGCAATCGCGCCCGGGCAAAGCGCCACGCTTCAAGCCGACCAAGGTCGGCCTGCTGGGCGCCGGCATGATGGGTGCCGGCATCGCCTACGTGCAAGCCGGCAAGGGCATCGCCACGGTACTCAAGGACGTGAGCCAGGAGAAGGCCGAGGCCGGCAAGGCCTACAGTGCCAAGCTGACGCAGGCACGCGTTGACAAGGGCCGCATGAGTGCCGAGCAGCAGGAACAACTGCTGGCACGCATCCAGCCCACCGGACGAGTGCAAGACCTGAAAGACTGCGACCTCATCATCGAAGCCGTGTTCGAGAACCGCGAACTCAAGGCCAGGGTGACGCAGGAAGCAGAGCCGATGCTCGCCGCCGGCGGCTTCTTTGCCTCCAACACCTCGACACTGCCCATCAGCGGCCTGGCCAAGGCGAGCATCGCGCCCGAGAAGTTCATCGGCATCCACTTCTTCAGCCCGGTTGACAAGATGAAGCTGGTCGAGATCATTCGCGGCAAGCAGACCAGCGATGAGATGGTGGCGCGTGCCTACGACTATGTGCAGGCGATCGGCAAAATGCCGATAGTCGTCAACGACTCGCGCGGTTTCTTCACCAGCCGCGTCTTTGGCACTTTCGTCATGGAAGGTGTGGCGATGCTGGGCGAAGGC
Organism: uncultured beta proteobacterium; assembly: GCA_903876735.1. Taxonomy (GTDB): domain Bacteria; phylum Pseudomonadota; class Gammaproteobacteria; order Burkholderiales; family Burkholderiaceae_C; genus Rhodoferax. The sequence continues at coordinate 57,600 of CAIRAW010000009.1, forward strand.
ATCCCGGCACCGGCCATCGAGAACGCCGGCATCCAGTGCGGCATGCCGGTCGGACCGCTGGCCGTGCTTGACGAGACAGCGCTGAGCCTGAGCCTGCACGTGATGGAGCAGACGCGTGCCGATTTCGCTGCCGAAGGCAAGACCTACGTTGCGACACCGGGCGAGTTGCTGGTGGCCGACATGGTGCGCATTCATCAACGTCCGGGTCGCGCGGGTGGTGCGGGCTTCTACGAATACCCGAAGGAAAAAGGCGCGAAGAAATTCCTCTGGCCGCAGCTCAAACCGCTGTTCGAGAAAGCCGATGCGCCCTGGGACATCACCGATCTGAAAGACCGTTTGCTCTACCGCCAGGCGGTCGAGACCGCGCGCTGCCTGAGCGAGAACGTGCTCACCAGCGTGCACGAGGCCAACATCGGCTCCATCTTCGGCATCGGCTTTCCGGCCTGGACGGGGGGCGCCATGCAGTTCATCTACGGTATCGGCGTGGACGCTTTCGTCAAACGCGCCGATGAACTGGCGGCCCAATTCGGCGCCGGCTTTGCCCTGAGCGACGAGGTCAAGGCCGCCATCGTGCGCTACCAGCCGGTTTATTGACAGCGTGAAAGCGTCCGTGATCCTGCGCGAACCCGGCCCTGGCGACATGGGCTGGGTGGTGCAGCAGCACGGCGCCATCTACGCCAGCGAATACGGCTGGAACGACGAATTCGAAGCACTGGTCGCGGGCATTGTTGCCGGCTACATTCGCAAGCGTCAACCGCAATGGGAGCGCTGCTGGATAGCCGAACTCGACGGCCAGCGGGTCGGCTCGGTCTTCGTCGTGCGCAAATCCAAAACCGTGGCGCAGTTGCGCATGCTGATCCTGACGCCGCTGGCACGCGGCCTGGGTCTCGGTGAACGCCTGACCGACGAGTGCCTGGCCTTTGCGCGCGCAAAAGGCTACAAAAAGATGGTGCTCTGGACCAACAGCTGCCTGGACGCGGCGCGCCACATCTATGCCAAGCGGGGTTTTCAACTGGTCAAGAGCGAGCCCTACCGCGGCTTCGGTCAGGACCTGGTCGGAGAGACCTGGACCCTCACGCTGTGAGACGGGCGCGGTGATAATTGCCGCATGAGCGCAAGCCACCCATCACCCGAAAACACAAGCGCTGCGCCGCAGCGACCAGCCCCCCAATCCATCACCGACCTGTTCTGGTCCTTCACCGGCCTGGCGCTACAGGGTTTTGGCGGCGTCGTCGCCATCGTGCAGCGTGAGATGGTCGAAAAAAAGCAGTGGCTGACACGCGAGGAGTTCGTCGAGGACTGGGCCGTCGCGCAGATCCTGCCAGGACCGAACGTGGTCAACCTCTCGCTGATGATCGGCGACCGCTACTTCGGGATGCGCGGCGCGCTGGCGGCGCTGGCCGGCATGCTGACTTTTCCGCTGCTGATCGTGCTGACGCTGGCCGTCATTTTTGCCGGAATTTCCGATAATGGCGGCGTTGCGGGTGCGCTGCGCGGCATGGGCGCGGTGGCAGCCGGCCTGATCGCCGCCACGGGTCTCAAACTGGCGGGCGCGCTGCAGAAGAACGTCATGGGCATGCTGGCCTGCTGGTTGCTGGCGGCGCTGACTTTCATTGCCATTGCCATCCTGCGCGTGCCGCTTGCATGGGTGCTGCTCTGCTTTGGCGGCGCAGCCTGCGTCTGGGCCTACCGGCAACTGGGACGCCACCGGGTCATGGGAGTCGATTCATGACAGTGACCATGACGCTGGGCGACTGGTTGGCGCTGCTCGGCCACTTTCTGTCACTGTCGCTGCTTTCGATCGGCGGCGTCATTACGGCCGCACCCGATATGCATCGCTACCTGGTGGAGCAACGCCACTGGCTGAGCGATGCCCAATTCACCTCCTCAATCGCACTGGCACAAGCCGCTCCCGGCCCCAACGTGCTGTTCATCGCGCTGATGGGCTGGAACATCGGCATGAATGCCGGCAGCAATCACTGGCCCTATGCAGCACTGGGCATGTTGCTGGCGATGATCGGCATCCTGGTGCCCAGCACGACACTGACCTTTGTGGCCGCACGCTGGGGGCATCAAAACCGTGAACTGCGCGCTGTGCGCGCCTTCAAGCAGGGCATGGCGCCGATCGTGATCGCGCTGCTGATCGCCACCGGCTGGATTCTGGCCAGCAGCCAGGGCAGCACCTGGAATAACTGGCCGCTGTGGCTGCTCACCGGCGTCACCGCCCTGCTGGTCTGGCGCACGCGCATCCACATGCTGTGGCTGCTGGCCGCTGGCGGAGTACTCGGCTGGTTCGGCTGGATTTGAGCGCGGACGCTATACGCGCTAGCTGTACCAGCGCACAAACTCGTCGAGCCCGGCGCGTGAACTCTGGTAGCTGTTGAGCTTGGCATCCGGATCGGGATAACCTAGCGATAGCCCCAGCATCAGCCGCTTGCTGTCGGAAACGCCCAGAAAATCACGCACCGCATCCGGGTAATGTGTCAGCGAGGCCTGCAGGCAGGTGCCCAGACCGAGCCCGTGCGCCGCCAGCGCCAGGGTTTGCGTAAAAAGCCCGAGGTCGAAAGTGGACCACTCGCTCAGCGATTGGTCCAGCCACAAAAACAGAACGCAGGGCGCGCCAAAGAACTGGTAGTTCATCAACCGCAAACCGTCGCGGGCAGCATGGTCGTCACGCTCGATTTCAAGCGCCTTGAAACGCCGGGCGTTGTGCTCACCGGCGCGCCGCGCCAGGTCCGCCGGCCATTGCGCTGGCGCGATCACGTCCGGCTTGCCCGCAAGGCCGGCCTGGGCCAGCGCATGAAGCGCCTGACCGAGCGCCTCGCGCTTGGCGCCGGTGACCACCGTCACCTCCCACGGTTGCGTATTGGTGTAGGACGGACTGCACGCAGCGGCAGCCAGCAGTCTGCGCAATGTCGCTTCGGAAACCGGATTGGACTTGAAACCCCGCACGCTTCTGCGGGTTTCGATAGCTTGCAGCAATTCCATGTTGAAAACTCCGTGATGATGCCCGCCAGCTTAGCAGCAGGCCGCATCCGGAGTGGTCAAAGCAGTTTTCCGGCGACCGACCGATAATCCCCCGCTTGTCCAAGCCTGCGAAAGACCCAAAAATGTCAAAAACCATTCCCGTCACCCTGATCCCCGGCGACGGCATCGGCCCTGAAATCGTTGACGCCACGCTGAGCGCGCTCGACGCACTGGGTGCACCCTTCGAATGGGATCGCCAGATCGCCGGTCTCGGCGGCATCAAGACTGCGGGCGACCCCCTGCCCGCCGCAACGCTTGACAGCATCCGGCGCACCCGACTCGCGCTCAAGGGCCCGCTGGAGACGCCGTCCGGTGGCGGCTACCGCTCGTCGAATGTGCGCCTGCGCGAAGAATTCCAGCTCTACGCCAACCTGCGTCCGGCGCGCACCATCATCCCCGGTGGACGTTTTGACAAGATTGACCTGGTCGTGGTGCGCGAGAACCTGGAAGGCCTCTACATCGGCCATGAACACTACATTCCGATCGATGACGACCCGCACGCCGTTGCCATGGCCACCGGCATCAACACCCGTGCCGGCAGCCGGCGTCTGCTGGAATACGCGTTCGAGCACGCCATCGCGACCGGGCGCAAGAAGGTCACCCTGGTGCACAAGGCCAACATCATGAAGGCGCTGACCGGCCTCTTCCTGGAAACCGGCGTCGACCTGTACGAGCGCAAGTACAAGGGCCGTTTCGAACTCGAGACCGTGATCGTCGACGCTTGCGCCATGAAACTGGTACTCAACCCCTGGCAGTTCGACATGATCGTTACAACCAATCTGTTCGGCGACATCCTGTCGGATCTGGTCGCCGGACTGGTCGGCGGATTGGGCATGGCGCCGGGCGCCAACATCGGCGCTGACGCCGCCATGTTCGAGGCCGTGCACGGCTCGGCGCCCGATATTGCCGGCAAGGGCATTGCCAACCCGACCGCCCTGCTGCTGGCTGCAGCCATGATGCTGGAACACTGCAAAATGCCAGACCTGGCCCAGCGCCTGCGCCAGGCGATCGACGAAACGCTCAACCTCGACAAGGTGCGCACCGGCGACCTCGGCGGCAGCGCCAGCACCGCCGCGTTCACGCAAGCCTTGGTGAGTCGGATCAAGAACCGCTAAAGCCCGCCTGCGCCGAATCACCCGGTCCAGGTTGATTCGGCGCTTTTCAGTATGATCTCGGGTTAGGGAAGTAACAATAAATAACATCAACAGAACCGCCACCATGACCGCCCGTTACCTCCTTGCCTTCCTGCTAGCCCTGGGCTTTCTGTGCCCGGCCAGCGTCGCTGCCGCCGCCTGCGCACGCCCTTACACGCTGGCGCTGCACGATCACGGGCTGCTTTATTCCGCAGGCACCGACAGCGGTATTGACAAGGATGTCGCCGATGAATTGATCCGGCGCAGCGGCTGCAAAGTAACCGTGAGCCTGATGCCGCGCGCCCGCATCTGGCAGCTGATCGAGTCCGGCGCACTGGACTTCAGCCTGTCGGGCATCAGCAACCCGGAGCGCGACCGCTTTGCCGGTTTCGCTTGGTACTTCAGCAACAAGTACTACCTGCTGGTGCGCAAGGATTCGGGCGTACAGAGCCTGCCCGATTTCGAACACAATGAAAAATTCCAGCTTGGCACCATCCGCAGCTTTCGCTACAGCGCAAGCGCCAACCAACTGGTCGACCAGTTGCAGGCCGTCAACCGCGTCAGCCAATCCGGTGGGCTGGCCCCCCTGTACAAGACCTTGATGCTCAACCAGATCCAGGGCATGATCATCGAGCCCTTTGATTTTCCGGCGCTGGAAGAAAAGGCCATTCGCGACATCACCACGGTTGTGGAGTTCAACGACCCATCGGTTCCGCATGGACTGATCATGTCGAAGAAGTCGCTCCCACCCGCTGAACAGGCGCAGTGGCATACACTGATCAACGGCATGCGCAGCGACGGCAGCATGCGCCGGATCTTCGAGAAGTACTTCAAGCCAGCTTTGGCGGCGGCCATGGTGGACTTCCAGCCCGCGCTGTGACGTTCGCGCACCCGACCAGGGCAGCAAGGACCCTGCTGCACCTGCTCCCCTGGCTGATTCTTGTTGCCACGCTCGGCCTGACCTGGGCGGTCTGGGATCACGATCGCGTCAGCAGTCGCAAAGCCTTGCGCGCCGAATTTGATTTCGCCTTGCGTGAAACCGTGAGCGGCATCGAGCAGCGCATGGCTTCCTACGAACAAATGCTGCGCGGCGTTCAGGGCTTGCTGGCGACAACAGATCTGATGAACCAGAAGGCGATACACGATTATGTTGAAACGCTGCGACTCGATGCCAATTTTTCCGGCCTTCAGGTCATCGGAATCGCGCGGCGCATTCCAGCGCAAGACAAGGCAGCGCATGTGGCGCTCATGCGCCAGCGCGGAATACCGGACTACGCGATTCACCCCGAAAGCGGAAATGAAACCCATGCCGTCGTCGTTCAGCGTGAGCCGGCAGCGAGCCGCAGCAAAGCCCTGCATGGCCTCGACATCTGGCCCGAGCCGGTGCGACGGCTTGCCATGGAGAAAGCCCGTGATTCGGGCATGGCGGCCATCACCAGCAAGGTGCAACTGGCGATCGATAGCGCAGACCAGGCGCCCCCGAGCTTCATCATGTACCTGCCGGTTTTTGCCCCCGATCAGCCACGCGACACGGTTGCGCAGCGCCGCACACACCTGATTGGCTGGGTTTATGCCGCCTTTCACATGAGTGACTTCATGGCCAGCCTGTACGGCAAACAGTCACCCGGACTCGCGCTTGCGATTTACGACGACGTCAACCCGAACCCGCAGAACCTGCTTTACCGCACAGCAGATGCCACAGAACAGCGATCGCCCGGCAGCGCAGCACCGTTGACCGCCAAGGAATACATGGTCGTCGCCGGCCACAGCTGGACACTGTCGCTGGCCACGCAAAGCGAGTTCGAAGACCGCTTTGGTCGCAGCGCGGCAACCGTGATCGGCGCGGCCGGTGCCGGCCTGAGCCTGTCGCTGGCCTTGCTCGTCTGGTTCATGGTCACGGGGCGCGAGCGTGCCCTGCGGCTGGCAGCGCAGATGACTGAAGAATTGCGCCACATGGCGCAGCACGACAGCCTGACCCATCTGCCCAATCGCGCGCTGTTCAGTGACCGCCTGAACCAGGAACTGGCGCGCGCCCGGCGCAATGACGGCCGTTGCGCCCTGATGTTTCTGGACCTTGATGACTTCAAGCAAGTCAACGACAACTTCGGCCACATCGTGGGCGATCACATGCTGCTTGAGTTTGCGCAGCGACTGCAGGCTTGCGTTCGCGCCGCCGACACAGTGGGCCGCATGGGCGGCGACGAATTCGTAGTCCTGATGCCGGAATTGAAAGAGTCGAGCGCGGCACTCGCCCTGGCCGAAAAAATCCGGACTGCATTGCACGCACCCTTCCTGGTGGATGGCCATGCGCTGACCACTTCATGCAGCCTTGGAATTGCCATCTACCCTGAGAACGGCCTGGATGAAATCACACTGACCAAAAGCGCCGACGATGCCATGTACCGCGCCAAAGAAAGTGGCGGTGACCGCGTGCACGTCAGTGACCGCTGTTCAAGCGTCTGAGCGCTCGCTGCGACTGCCTGTTTCGTGTGCACCGTCCGCAATCCCAGCAACGGCGCTGTCTTTGCGAGTTATGCAGCAGTTATCAACAAGTTCTTGCACACGGCTTGTGGATAAGCCGGTTTAGCCCATTCCAGCCGACTGCGGCGCCGACGCCAAAAAATCATCGATAACTCCCTACACCGCGCATCAATAATTCCCTACAGACCAAGCGGCGCGCGCGACGTAAAGTCAAGCAAACAGTTGGCAAGATTCCAACGGTTACTGCCAGTCGCACAAAAAGGGGAGGCAATAGTCCATGGCCACTATCGCTGGAATGCGCAGCGCCAGCCATCAGCACAGGCTGCGCTGCGCCGTTCTGACGGGCCGCAGGCTGATGCAACTGCGGCCGCTCCGCAATGCACTGCTGCTAACACTCGCCGTCGCCGGTTGCCGGGCGCAGGCGGCGGTCGATCTGACCAGCCTGAGTCTGGACCAATTGCTCGAAATCAAGATCGTCGGCGCTGCCAAATACGAGCAGGAACCAACCCAGGTGGCGGCGGCGGCGAGTGTCATCACGCGCCAGGAAATCAAGGCAATGGGCTGGCGCACGCTGGCCCAGGCCTTGTCCAGTCTGCCCGGCGTCTACACCACCTATGACCGTCAGTACGCTTATCTGGGGACGCGCGGCCTGGGCCTGCCCGGCGATCTGACGGCGCGGGTATTGGTGAACATCAACGGCAACCGGACCAATGACCCGGTCTATGACGGCGGCCCCGCGGGCCGGGAGTTTCCGCTCGACATGGACCTGGTCGAACGCATTGAGTTCATCCCCGGTCCGGGCGGAGCGGTGTTCGGCCAGAACGCGATGTTTGGTGTCGTCAATGTCATCACGCGCACCGGTGCCAGTCTGGACGGCACCGAGGTGGCCCTCGCCTACCAGTACCCGCAGGCCGGGCGCGAGGGCCGCGCCAGTTGGGGCAAGCGGCTGGACAACGGGCTTGACATGCTGCTGTCGGTCGCGGGACTGCAGGCGACGGGTGAAGATCGCTTTTTCGAATACGGCAACAGCGGCGTGTCTGGCTTGGCGGCCGGACTCGACGGCGAGCAGGGCCACAGCCTGTTCGCCCGGCTGGCGCGCGGGGCCTGGACCTTCGAACTGGTCCAGGGCGAGCGTCGCAAGGCCGATCCGACGGCTAGTTTCTTCAATGACCCGCTGGTGCCGGGTCAGCACTTTACCGACAACACATCACTGACACAGCTGCAGTACCAGGATGCCTTTGCCGACAACACGCTGCAGTTGTCAGCCCGGCTGTTTGCGGGCCGTTACCGCTATGAGGGTGTGTTCAGCTACGGTGGCAACCCGGTGTCCTACCCGTCAGCAGGCGACTGGCATGGTGTCGAAGGCAGCCTGCTGTCCACTGCGGTGGCCGGGCATAAATTGCTGGCTGGCGTGGAGGCGCAGAATAACACCCGCATCGATCAGCTGATGCTTGACACCGCACTTCCGGAAACCAATTTGCGCCTGCAGAACACAGGCTACCGTATCGGCCTCTATGCCCAGGATGAATGGCAGATCGGGAACACCCTGAGCGCCACACTGGGCCTGCGCGTTGACCACAACAACATCACCGAGCCCCAGCTCAGCCCGCGCGTGGCGCTGATCTGGCAGGCCGACCCCGCCACCACACTGAAGGCCCTGTACGGTCGCGCCCACCGCGCGCCAAACGCCTACGAGCGCGACTACAGCGACACTTACGCGCAGGTTGCCAATCCGGCCCTCCAGGGTGAATCCATCAGCACGCTGGAACTCGTGGCGGATCACCGCGTCGGGCGCGAACTGCTGCTGCATGGCTCGGTCTACCGCTGGAGCCTGACCAACCTGATCGTGCTCGGAATCGAACCCGGCAGCGGCCTGACCCAATACCAGTCGGGCGACCCCATCACCGCAAGCGGCCTGGAGTTGTCGGCCGACAAGCGCTGGGACTCGGGGGCGCGCCTGCGCGCCAACCTGTCACTGCAAAACACGGGCTACAGCGGCGGCGCGGCACTGCTCAACTCGCCCAAGACCATGGCCAAACTCAATTATTCGACGCCACTGTCCGTAGCAGACCTGCGCCTCGGTTGCGAGTTGCACTACAGCAGCCAGCGCCGGACACGGGATGGCACTGAACTCGGTGGCTATACCTTGTTCAACCTGCACCTGAACCGCCAGACGCCGATTCATGGCCTGGAGCTCTCGCTCACCCTCAACAACCTGCTCGACAAGCACTACGCCCATCCGGGCGCCGAGACGAACTGGCAGAACGCGCTCGAACAGGACGGACGCAGTGTGCGCCTGGCGCTGCAATACCACTTCTGAGACACGATGAAGCGCACGCTGCTATTGACGCTTTGCCTGATCGGACTGATGGGTTTGACACCAACGGCACAAAGCCAGGAAGCCTCGGAATATCAACTCAAGGCCGCGTTTCTTTACAACTTCGCCCTGTTCACCGATTGGCCCAAGGATGGCCCCAAGGCCATCACCCTGTGCCTCTTCGGCGAGGATCCGTTTGGCGAAGCCCTCAATCAATTGGGCGGGAAGATGATCGGCCAACGGATGCTGGCAATCCAGCGCAAACAGGGGAACGACCCGCTGCAGGCCTGTCAGATCGTCTTCATTGCGCCAGCTGCGATCAAGCGTTTGCCACGCGTTCTCGAAACCTTGCGTGACGCGCCGGTGCTGACCGTGGCCGACAGCCCGGACGCAGCACAAAGCGGCGTCATGCTCAACATGGCGGTGGTGCAGGGCAAGATCCGGTTCACTGCCAACCTGCGGGCGGCGCAGGCGGCCCGGTTGCGCATCAATTCCCAACTGCTGCGCCTGGCCACAGAGGTGATTCAATGACGGCGCGCGCCACTCTGGGCGCCCGCCTGCGCCGCATCAACCTGATCGCCGCTGCGACCTCGGTCAGTCTGGTCGCTCTGATTGTCATCGTCAGCGGTCTGGCGATGGACCTGCGCAATCTGGACAACAACAACCAGGTTCAGGCCCGGGTCTTGGCCGAAAACGCTGCCGCTTCACTGGTATTCCAGGACGCCAGGGCTGGCGCCGAACTGCTGCAGGCCTTGAACCATTCCCCGGACGTGCTGCGCGCCAGCCTCTACAGCAGGAACGGAGAACTGCTCGCCAGCTACCTGCAACCAGGACACGCCGCCCTCCCGCTTGCTATGCCACAGCCATCGAACACACAGGCGGACCGGGTTTTCGGCGCCAGCAGCGTCCTGTATATCCAGCGCGTCAAGTTCCGTGGCGACGACGTCGGGATGGCCCTGGTGGAAGTCAACCTGAGCCGGGTCTACCAGGAAACGGCATGGCGAATCGTGGCAACGGCCCTGGCCACCCTGATCGGTCTGCTGGCCGGTAGCCTGCTGTTGCGGCGCCTGCACCCGGCCGTATTGAAGCCCCTGGAGGATCTCAGCCACCTGATGGAACGTGTGCCGGCGGACCACGACTACGCCCTGCGCGCAGCCGCCAGCAACATTGTCGAACTGAACCTGCTGGCCCAGGGCTTCAACACCATGCTGTCGAAGATTGAGGCCAATGACAAGCGGCTGGCCGATTACCGTGATCATCTGGAAGACGAGATACTGCTGCGGACCTCGGAACTGCTTGCCGCCAAGAATGCGGCCGAGGCGGCAAACCAGGCCAAGAGCGAATTTTTGGCGAACATGAGCCATGAAATCCGCACGCCGATGAATGGTGTGCTGGGCATGAACGAACTGCTGCTCGACAGCGGACTCAACGCCGAGCAGCGTGTCTGGGCCGAAACCGTGCAGGCGTCCGGTCGCCACCTGCTGGACCTGATCAACCACATCCTGGATTTTTCCAAGATCGAAGCCGGGCGCATTGCGCTCGATTCCATCGATTTTGATCTAGTAACCCTGACGCACGAAGTGCTCGCCATGTTTACCCACCCCTGCCGGAACAAGGGTCTGGCGCTGAGCGCCGAGTTCAGTCCGCCCAACACGGTTCTGGCACTGCGCGGCGATCCCCTGCGCTTGCGCCAGGTGCTGGTCAACCTGGTCGGCAATGCCATCAAGTTCACGGACAAGGGGCAGGTACTGCTGCGGGTCCGCGTTGACGAAGCACCCGACGGCATGGCGAACGTCCAGGTCTGCGTCGAGGACTCGGGCATCGGCATCGCCCCCGAGGCGCAGCAGCGCATCTTTGGGCACTTTGCACAGGCGGACAGTTCCACCACCCGACACTACGGTGGCACCGGGCTCGGTCTCGCGATCTCGCAACGCCTGACCGAGCTGATGGGCGGCAGCATCACGCTGCAGAGCAAGCCGGGACAGGGTTCAACTTTCACCGTGGATCTGAGCTTGCCAGTGGCGCATGAACTGCCGCCCCCGTCGCAGCCAGGCGAACTGCAGCGTCAATCGCCCAGGCCATCAACCGAGCCACTTGAGGGCACCGTGTTACTGGTCGAGGACAACGCAACAAACCTGTTGGTCGCCCGGGCCATGCTGGAAAGACTCGGCTTGAAGGTACAACTGGCGCGCAACGGCGCCGAAGGCGTCGCGGCAATTCAGAACGGCGCCGTCGACCTGGTCTTGATGGACTGCCAGATGCCGGTGATGGACGGCTTCGAGGCAACGGCCTTGATCCGCCGATCAGAGCAAGGCCACGCGACCCGGTTGCCAATCATCGCGCTCAGCGCCAATACGACGCCTGGCGACGCGCAACAATGTCTGGCCGCCGGCATGGATGACTTTCTGCCCAAGCCGGTCACTCTGGCGGCAATGCGGTCCGTCCTGACACGCTGGCTTGCGCCCAGGCCGACGGCCCGACCGGCAAGCGAAAGCGTGACGATCGATCCGGCCACCATCGAAACACTCAAGAGCCTTGATCCGGGTGGCGGCAACAGCCTGGCTCGCGCGGTATTTCTGGCCTTCCTGCAAACGGCTGATCAAGGCATGGGCCAACTGCAGTCAGCTTTTGACTCAGACGACCGCCAGGCTGTGGCGCGCGCTGCCCATTCACTCAAGTCAAGCTCCGCCAATGTCGGCGCCAAGACCCTTTCCACCGGTTTGCGGGAAATCGAAAGATTCGCTCGCGACGGCAGCATCAAGCAGGCCCGTGACCTGCTCGCGCAGGTGCGCCAGGCGCATCAGCGCGCTAGCGATCGAATCAACGAACTCATGAAGGAACTTGCATGAACGCAACCACAGCAAGAATACTGGTCGCCGACGACGACCCGACTGCGCAGTTACTGTTTCGCTCTGCGCTGAAAATCTTCGGATACGAAGTCAGTGTGGCTGCCGATGGCGCGGATGCGCTGCGCCAGTTTCGCAGCAATCCCTTCGACATGGTGGTGCTCGACATTGACATGCCCGTCCTGAACGGGCATCAGGTCTGCGCCGCCCTGCGCTCTGAAGCGGACCCGCTGCTGCCGATCCTGATGGCAACCGGCATGGACGACATCAAATCGGTGGAAGACTCGTACCGCGAGGGTGCGACCGACTTTATTTCCAAGCCCATGAACTGGGCGCTGATCGGGCATCGTGTCAAAAATCTGCTGCGTGGGCACAAGACCATGCTGGACCTGCGCGCTGCGGTGGCGCACAACGCAGCCATCCTGCAGGCGATTCCTGATGCGCTCTTTGAAATCGACGGTGACGGCCGCTTTCTCAACTACCACGAACCCAATCTGCACCTGTCAAAAGAGCCAGCAGGCGAGACCCGAATCGGCAAAACAATGGCGGAGGTCCTGCCCCCCGCTGCGGCCCAGGTCTGCATGGCTGCCCTGCGAGAAGCCGAGAGATTCGGCGCCTCCACCGGCAAGCAATTTGAACTGCAGTCGTCCACCGGCAACTGCTGGTTTGAACTTTCGGTCGCGCGCAAAAGCACAGAAACTGGCCAGCAACCCCATTTCGTCGTGTTGTCGCGCGACATCAGCAAACGCAAGCAGGCCGAGCACAAGATTCAGCAACTGGCCTTCTTTGACAGCCTGACCGGTTTGCCGAACCGGCCCTCATTCCTCAAGCGAACAGAGCGGGAGATCAAGCGCGCGCGACGCAGCGGGCAACAGTTCGCTTTGCTGTTTGCGGACCTCGACGGCTTCAAGAATATCAATGACACGCTAGGCCATGCCGCAGGCGACAAAGCACTGCAATGGGCCGCCGAACGCTTAAGCGAGGCCGTGCGATCAAATGACCCGATTGCCATCGCCGACGAGTCTGGCGGACACGCCGAAATGGCCCGCATGGGCGGTGACGAGTTCACCGCCCTGATCCTGAATATTGCCTCGGCACAGGATGCGTTGCGGGTGGCACAGCGGATTAGGGAAGTGATGCGCAAACCCTTTGTGCTCGGTGGCCTGGAGGTGGCGCTGAGCGTCAGTATTGGCATTGCGATCTACCCGCAGGATGGTGACACGGCAGCCACGTTGCTGAAGAACGCCGACACTGCGCTCTACCATGTCAAGCAATCCGGCCGCGACAATTTCAGACTCTACGACACCGTCTTCACGACGTTCGCCAGGCAACGCCTGGAACTTGAGGCTGACCTGCGCCAGGCACTTGAACGCGCCGAGTTCAGTCTGGTCTATCAACCCCAGATTGACGTCGCCAGCGGACGCATTCAATCGGTGGAAGCGCTGCTGCGCTGGCATCGACCCGGCCGCGAGCTGATGAAGCCTTCAGAGTTCGTGCCGGTGGCGGAGGAATGCGGCCTCATCCTGCCAATCGGCCGCTGGGTCCTGGCAATGGCCTGCGCCGACGCCATGCAATGGCAAAGCGAGGGATACCCGGTGCGAATCGCGGTCAATCTGTCTGCGACCCAATTCAAAGACCCCGAACTGTTGCCATCCGTGCTGGAAGCCCTGGCAAACAGTGGACTGCCAGCCGAACGACTGGAACTCGAGTTCACCGAGAGCGCGGTCATAGAGAATACCGCCGGCACGGTATCGGCGCTGCAGGCGCTGCGGGAATCGGGTGTGCAACTTGCGCTCGATGATTTCGGTACCGGCTACTCGTCGCTGAGCTATCTCAAACGCCTCCCCCTGAACAATATCAAAATCGACCGAAGCTTCATCAGCGGCCTGCCAGACGATGTGGAAAGTTGTGCCATCGTCCACGCGATTCTGGCAATGGCCGGCAGCCTAAAAATGCATGTGACCGCCGAGGGCGTTGAAACAAGCGCGCAGGCAGAACTGCTCAAGAACATGGCTTGCGACCAGTTGCAGGGCTACTACTTCAGCAAGCCGGTCACGGCAGCCGAAATGACAGAACTGCTCAAGCGCAACGGCGCAGCTGCCGAACAAGCCGCGCCATGACCGCAGGCTGCTGCGGCACAAAAAAACCCGCTATCTTTTGAATAGCGGGTTTCCATTGAATCACTTGGGGTGGCTGATGGGGCTCGAACCCACGACAACAGGAATCACAATCCTGAGAAATATATATTTGCACCCGTTGATTGTTGTTGCTACACTCTATACAAATCAACAACTTAGAACATATTGCACTGTGATTGCAACCAGCTAAGTGTTGAAAGATGCAGAGCAATTTATGGGCAATTTGCCTACAGATTGCCTACAAGTAGTTGACCAAAGTCAGGGGCTTTTATGAAACAGCAACCAAACCGGGTACGTCTGACCGCTGGCAGGGTAGAGGCTTTCACCTGTCCAACTGGCAAAGCGCAGGCTTTTCTATGGGACACCGAAGCGCCCACGATGGCACTACGGGCAACCCCGAAAGGCCGCAAAACCTACATCTTTGAATCACGCCTGAACGGGCAAACCATCCGTATCACCATTGGCGACCTGACCGCATGGCCTATCGAACAGGCACGGACAAAGGCGCAAGGCTTGAAGATGTTGGTTGACAGTGGCACAGACCCGCGTGAACTGGAACGCGACCGACAAGCCGCCGCCGTTGAAAAGAAGGCAACCGCCGCCGCACAGATTGAGGCCGCAAAGGTTGCCGCCCTGACCGTGGGCGAAGTCTGGCAAGACTACATCCAACAGCGCCACCCTTTCTGGGGTGAACTGCATTACCGTGACCATATCGACAAGGCAAAAGCCGGGGGCTTGAAGTCTGCAAGGCGTGGGGCTGGAACGCAACTGACAACGCCGGGGCCACTTGCCGCATTGATGCCGCTTGCCTTGTGTGACCTTGACCAACCCACCATAGAGGCATGGGCCGCAAAGGAGGGCAAGACCCGCGCAAGCTCTGCCCGTCTCGCATGGCGACTGCTGACCGTGTTTCTAACGTGGTGCGCAGAGCAGCCGGAATATGCCGCCCTACTGCCCACAAAGAACCCAGCCAAAACAAAGAAGGCACGCGAGGCACTGGGCAGGGCTGGCACAAAGTCGGACGTATTGCAGCGCGAACAATTAGCCGTATGGTTTACCGCCGTGCAACAGCTACAAAACCCCGTCATATCCGCTTGCCTGCAAATCATGTTGCTGACAGGCGCAAGGCCGGGGGAAGTGCTGGCGCTGCGCTGGGAGGACATAAACACCCAATGGAAAGGCATTGCCATTCGGGACAAGGTAGAGGGCACCCGCGAGATACCCGCAACGCCCTACATGCTTCACCTGATGGCAACACTACCGCGCCGCAATGAATGGGTGTTTTCAAGCAACACCAGCGCCACGGGTTGCCTGAGTGAACCCAATAACCCACACACCCGCGCATGTAGGGCCGCTGGCCTTGAGGGGCTTACCTTGCATGGCTTGCGCCGTTCATTCAAAAGCCTGACCGAGTGGCTAGAGGTTCCCGTGGGCGTGGTGGCACAGATACAGGGACACAAACCCAGTGCGACCGCTGAGAAGCATTACACCGTGCGCCCGTTGGAATTGTTGCGGGTTCACCATGAGCGCATAGAGGCGTGGATATTGGAGCAGGCCGGGATTGTGTTTGATGCAAAGCAGGCAGACACACCAGCCCTGCGAGTAGTGAACGCCTGATAAGTTTTGCCACTGCCTAGCCTGCGACTAATTACCGCTGGCGAAAAGTCGGACACCTTCACCGACAGGCAGGGGCACCCAATGAAGTGACACCGTGAAGGGGTGGCAATGGTTTTGCATAACGCGCATGTGATTGAACACCTACAGGGTGCGAGGGGCTGGCACGATGGAACGCTAGAAGCTGACCACTGGGCCGCACTGGGTGACATAGCGCCCATTGATGCCGCCATGCTTCTATGCCGATTCAATCCGAATGAAGACAGCTACGACGATGCAAGGCAGACAACCACCGACGAACTAGGGCCGGAACACTTGGTAAGGCTGGCGCAAAGGCTGGCAGACATAGACAAGGCAGACCACAAGCCGCGCACGTTGCGAGACTGGCACCAGACAGCACGGGGGCTGGGGCTTACCTACCATTCATGGATTGATGGGTACATAGAGGCGACAACACCACCAGCCCCACCAGTAGCAGACACCGCACCACCAGAGCCGCAAGCCGCCGCCGTTGTTGCTGCTGCTGTAGTCTGGAGCATTAAAAGGCCGCAACGGTTTCAAGGTTACGGGAACCCACTTTTCAAGCTATTGACCGCCGCCCATGTAGAGGGCAGACCGATACCAACAGCAAGGGAAGTAATCGACGCATGGTCAGCACAGCGACCACCGGAGGTAATCGAGGCGACAGGCGACACCTTGAAATACTACGATGCAAAGGGAAACACGAAGGCCGCAGACCTTGACGCGATACGACAGGCAATAAACAGGATGATTGACTAGCGGACGATTGCCTTAACTAGCGGACGATTGCCTTAACTTCATTGGAGAAACAACGACCCAAAAAGACCATCAACACATTCCCCAGCCTGTGCCGTTGGGGTGAAAGTTGTAACGATGGCAATGCAAACCACGTTCACCCCGTTGAAGGATGTCACAAACCCTACAGTAACCACCAACGCCGCCGCCCACTACCTTGACCGCCGCCCCCAGACGCTAAGAATCTGGGCCGTGTATGAGACTGCGGGGCCTATCCGCCCTATCCGCATCAATGGCCGTTTAGCGTGGCCCGTAGCGGCTATCCGCAAACTATTGGGGGTTGCATAAATGAAAACGCCCGATAACAGCAAGCCATTACCGAGCGCCCCAAAGCAGCGCAAGTTTAGCCGCAAGTCAACAGCAACGGAAGCGCAGTACGAACAGATAGACCGCATGTTTGACCATGAGGGAAAGCTGATTAACACCCTTGATTTTCGCAAGGCTGGGGTAATGCACCCGTCAGGCCGCATCAAGGAAATGAACGAGCGCATGGGGTACTACATACCCACGGTTGACCTGCGCACCGTGACCGATGAACAAGGCTTTGCACACCAGCGCATTGCCTTCTATGAACTGATAGACCGCCCCAAACAATCGGGGGCCGTGTAATGAGTGGCGACTACATCATGGCTGTGAAAAGCATCGGTCTATCAACTGTGAACGGGCGCAAGCCTTGCACCCTTGAGAGCGCCGCAAGGCACAACAAGCGCGAACTTGCCGCCGAACTGGAGGGACGGGGCCGCATTGATGCTGATAGGGTGAAGCTGAATTACTCCATTGCTGGCGCTGGCAATGTGGCTGGGGTGCTGGGGCTGGCTTCGCAACTGATGGCAGACATAGACACCAGCCCGGACAAGATGCGCCGGGACTACTGTCAGGCCGTGGAGATTGTTTTCAGCTTGCCGCCTACCACCACGATAGACACCGCCCAATACTTTGCCGCTTGCGTGGCGTGGTGCTGTGAACGCTTTGGGGCTGGCAACATCCTAAGCGCGGACGTACACCAAGACGAACCATCAAGCCCGTTCCATGCCCATGTACTGATTGCACCGATACAGGCAGGCCGTTGGATTGGTGGCGCATTGATAGACCGCACCAACACCCAGACCATGCGGGAGTCATTCGGGCGTGACGTTGCCGCCGCTTATGGGCTTCGCATGGGTGACAGGCTGACAGGCAAGCGCAAGGGGGAAGCCGTGGCAATGGTGCTGAAAGCCATTGAAACGCAGCATAGGCCCGTTGTCGCGTCGAACCTATGGCAACCACTGAGGCAAGCCATTGAACGCAACCCAGCCCCGTTTATCGAATCTATGGGGCTGGAACTGGCAGACAGACCCGCAAAGAAAATGAAAACGATGGCGCAAATCTTCACCAGCACGGGCAAGGGTGCGAAGCGCGAGACGTTGCACTTACGCAAACCAAACCCTATAGGGATTGAACCCAGCCCCAAACCTGCAAACCCTATAGGGATTGACGGGGAGATAACGGGGAGGAAACCAGCCATTGCAAACCCTATAGGGATTGAAAACGGGGCCGGAAAACGTCAATCCCTATCTTGTGTAGGGATTGCTTTTCCAAAGCGCCAATTTGCTACACCTTCGATAGCAGATTCACCCAGCCCGAAAGATGATGGCCGGACGGTTGAGCGCGACTTTGACGCACCAGACCCAGACCACCAGCCGGAACCAATCCGCACCACTGCCCAACAATTTGCCCGTGTGGTCATTGATGACGATGGCGTTATCCGTGAGCGGGACTACTACCAGCCCCAGCCGGACGGGTACGACCAAGCGGGGGCAGACTGGTGAACCCGCTACGCAAGCTAAACCCGAACTTGTCCAAACTGGTTGCGCAGCTTGTCTATGCCAAACACAAGGCACAGGCAGAACGCGAGGTAGAGGAACTACGGGGAGTGCTGGCAGAACTTATCCGCCGTGGCAGTACCAGCGACGAACTCTGTAAGGCCCTGTTAGCTGCTGACCCTGACAAGCTGACCCTTGGGAAAACAGAATCGACCCCGTAACAAGTCGTAATTTTTCAGGCCCTAACGCGCACGCACGCGCGAGGCCGCACTAAGGCCGCACTAAGGGAGGGGAAGAGACAGACAGGGTTTGCGGAGCAGTACGCGCACGCGCGAGGGGCTAACCTAGAACGCTCTCACGCACGCGCACGCGAGGCAATGACAACGGGTTTACCGCGCATTACGCACGCGCACGCGAGATAACCCCGAAGTACGCACGCGCGAGACAGGCCCAACCAATGTGACATATTTGCACATTGGAAACATCTAGACGCTACACATTTGATAGCTGCTTGCGCACATTCCACGGGGGCTACAGTCTGAAATGGTCATAAACCAGCCCACACCACCAGCCCCACACCACCACAAGGTAACACCAAGGTTTTAACGGTAAGGTTACGGGAAGGGGGAGAATCTTTCACATGAGTTTCTTTACCACCGCCTACATTCTGGAAACCTACGGCATGCGCCTGAACATTGAACAGACCGCGCACGCTTTGGGCATGGCAACCAGCACGGTTTACAACAAGATTTCAGCGGGAACATTCAAGGTTCCGTCTTACGTGGAGGATGGGAAGCGATGGGTAGACCATCGTGATTTAGTTCAATACCTTGACGATTGCCGCGCACGGGCTGAGTGATGCGCTACACTTTGCACAGGTGCTAGTCACACCTTGGAAAACCGTCCAGCCCCCACGATAGCGGGGCTTTGCCGTTCCTGAATCTTTGGTTTATGGGGCTGGGAGTGTCAGTACCGTAAGGCTGGCAGCATGGCGTTTTCCATGTGACTACACCCAGCCCCACCCGTTGCCCTAGTCAGGCCATAGGCGGGGTTCAATCAAACCAAAACGGGAATGACCAATGAACCAGACCACCAGCCCCACCAATGCAGCAAAGGCACTATGCCACTTGAACCAACTCCAAACCACTGATGGCACCCTGCTTATGTGGGCAATGGAGAACCTGACAAGCGTTATTGACGAACTGAACGACAGCGACCACGTAAGCGACTGGAAGCTTATTAGGCTACTTGACCACACCCTGAGAGATTTAGAGGCCGCACGGGGCCATATTGACCGGGCAACGCTGGCGCTGAGTGGCAAGGTCCTGACAGACCAACCCTAAGACCACCCTAACCCACCCAGAACCCAGCCTTACCCGCTGGGTTTTTTGTTGGTGGCATGGGGCTGGATTTACCAAAGTTGCCTACAGATTGCCTACAAGCAACACAATTAAAAAGAGCCTGCTACCGATTTAGTAGCAAGCTCCTCAATGTTTGTATGGGGTGGCTGATGGGGCTCGAACCCACGACAACAGGAATCACAATCCTGGACTCTACCAACTGAGCTACAGCCACCACAGCTTTTGATTATAACCCTTGCCTTTTACTTAGTAGCCGTCGACGGTGAATCGCTCGCGGTGCGCACCGGACGTGCCGCCATGATCGCAACCTTGAAGCGCTCCTTCAAAAAGCCATAATAAGCTTGATTTTCCGCCGCCGTCCACCGCTGAGCGTACTGGGCGCGGTCCTGCTTGGCGGCTGCTTCGGCAGGCGCAGTACGCGGCACGACCTTGTTGACC